>JBKYFG010000032.1:0-1515 GCA_047027955.1 Blautia sp. | reverse complement strand
CTTCCGTCAGCTGTTCCATTGCATATAATTTATTTGCCATGTGCTACTCCTTTTCTTCCTCCCATTTTTCTTCTACAACATCAGCAATCCGTTCCATTGCCCTTGTCATAGAAGGAAAATTACTGCTGTTATTTGCTTTTCCAATCTGATCAATAAGAAATTCCGGCACATCTGCAAGTGCTCCGGCAATCATAGCCTTTACCCGGATGTCCTCCAGCATAAGAAGCTCTTTTACACCAAACTCTTCGCCAAATACATCCTGATATCTCCGCAAGTCATCCAAAAGATATTCCGGCTTTAAATCTCTATCCATTTCCTTTCGTTTGTCATCACCATATAAACACCAATCCATATTCTTTTCTCCTCCTACTATATAAAAGTGAGGACTGCTCAACACAGTCCCCTTAAATTATCGTTATTTCTCGTTATAATACTGTGGCAAGGTCTTTCGCCTTATCCTTTGGGATTGTATCTGCCCCTTTTGCCTTGATCTCTGCCTTGGCTTTTTCCAGCTTTCCATGGATTCCACCTTTTGCTTCGGTTTTTGCGGTTACTTTTTCTGCTTCTTTCGCTTTCTCCAGACGTGTTTCCCTGCGTTCCGCATTTTCCATGACTGCTGTCTTTCCATCACAGAACTGAACCTTATCTGAAAGCTGTTCCTGTCTTTCTACCTGCGTCTCATTGACTTCTTTTACCATGGCATTTAATTCTGGTACTTCAAGCATCCCATTATCCGGAAGAATCAGCACCTCATGAATTGAAGATGGAAGAACAAAATAATCACTGCCAAGACACTCGCCAATCTGCTTACGAATATCTTCCTGCAATAACAGTGAAGCACCATTCATTTTTTGTGTATTTGTCAGACAGAACATTGGATTTTCGATTGCTTCAATATCCAGTTTTTCATGCAGAAGATTTTCCGGCTCTCCACCGAAAATCATAGATTTTACCATTTCATTCATGTCCATCAGAACAACACCACGATTCTGGTCTGCCGCCATTGCGTCTGTCTGAATCTGTTCGGCAGATACTCCCCATTCATTCATCAGCGAAATAGTTACCGGAATACTGCCGATTCCATTTTCATTTTCTTTCAAATTTACTGCATAATAAGCATCGAAATCTCCGTGTTCTGTAACCACTTTATCTGCCAGGCGTTCTTCATTCCATTCTCGGTCACAGATTCTCACCTGCAATTTATCCTTCATTTTCTCATAATCGAAAATATCAGGTACTCCCATGTCAATAAATTCTGCTTTATCCTGTGCCTCAATACGCATATCGGCTACATCACCCACACAGGAATCGGCATCTTTTCCATTTACATATTTCTGATAAAGAGAATCCAGATATACCGTTGGCACTGTTCTCTGGTTCCCTTTTGGAATGGTAATTCCTGTCAGCTTTAACCCATTATTCTTAACTACTTCCTGCAGTTTAATTTCTGCGTCCTTGTACGACTCTGGCAGATACTCCTTTACATTGTCTTTGACATATTCATAAAATTCTTTT
>JBKYFG010000031.1:0-1525 GCA_047027955.1 Blautia sp. | reverse complement strand
TCATCATAATGTGCATGTGTATCAAATATCATTTTTCTGCCTCATTTTTCTTTGAAATACAACAATTATAGCATACTAAAATCATACCAGTAAAGTGTTATAAACCTCTTTTTGGAAGTTCTATTTTAGTTGTTACTGTGAATAGAACGAACATCGAACTATTTTAAACACAATTTCAAAAACACAAAAAAATACTTGACAATTCAGAAGATTCGACAGATAATGTGAAGCTTGAAAAAATTGATATTCCTTATGTCTAGGTACCAGGCGGTAGCATTTTTGCATATATAAACGGAGACAGTACCGGAAAAACAGTTCTTCTCAGATCCGACATCGATGCACTTCCCATACTGGAATCCGAGACTAATCTAAAGAATAAAAAAGTATGTATTTCCAAAAATCCTGGTGTTATGCATGGCTGCGGCCATGACGGCCACATTGCTATGCTTCTTAGCGCCGCAAAAATACTGAAGAATATGGAAGCATCCCTAAATGGACGCGTTGTCCTTATGTTTGAGGAAGGAGAAGAAGGACATCGGAATATAGAAAAGCTTCTGGCTTATATGGCAGAAAAGGACATGAAGTTTGACACCTGCTACGCCTCTCATGTGCGTTGGGACATTCCCACAGGAAAACTTTCCTGCTGCCAGGGTTCTGCCATGTCAGGCCTTTACCACTTCGTACTTGAAATAAACGGAAAAGGCGGACACGGTTCCAGACCGGATCTTGCCCACAGTGTAATTGACTGTTTCCATGACATATATTCCAACCTTGATACACTCCGGCTAAAATACATAAAGCCAAACACCGTTCTGACCTGGTCTCTGGGCTCTGTCAATGCAGGAGCAACCTTTAACCTGATTCCCGACAAGCTTACCTGCGAAGGAAGCATCCGAATGATGGATCGAAACAGCGGAGAAGAATTTATCAAAGAATTTGAACGAATTGTTGCTGCAATTTGTCCTCTTAATTACTGTACCTACCAGTTTAAATTGCTGGAACAGCTTTTACCTACAGAGAACTATCCTGCATGCAGAAAAACCTATCTTGATTCGATCAAGAAACAGATCGGCGAAGATGTCATATATGATTGTAAGCCATGGATGGCATCTGAAACCTTCAGTTATATGTGCAGCCTGTTTCCAGGTGTAGAAACCTTCGTGGGAATAAAAAATGACGAATTAGGTTCCGGCGCTAATCACCATACCCCGGAATTTGATCTGGACGAGGACGGACTTACCTATGGTACTGCCGCTGCCGTCAGCTACGTTTTGGAATACTTTGAAAACACGCCTGACACTTCTGCTTTTGAACCTGCATACAACAGCATCAGCGAACTGATTGCGACATTTGGTCAACAGCCAGGAAGTACCGAATATATGGATTTGATGCTGAACAGCAACAATTTCGGAATTGACGGTACTGCAGAGCTGCTTGCAAATATAATTCGTAAAAATTTCGGATTATAGATCTTCCTAGAGCGTGTTTGAAAAAGGCTTTCTGCAAGATGTGCGTCACAATTTGT
>JBKYFG010000030.1:0-1609 GCA_047027955.1 Blautia sp. | reverse complement strand
GGGATGTCCCTCTGCTTACTAGCCGATGGCAGTGTATTTTTTTATTCACTTCACAAAAAAATATTTTATCTTGCATCCCCGGATCTGTTTTTCTTCTTTGCCGGATTCTTTTGTTTTGCATCGTTCTTCCGGCTTTCTTTCTGTTCTTTTTCTTCTTCCGGCGGCATCTTCATCACATGGAGTTCTCCGTTAAACAGAGTAAAAATTTCCGGTGACTGGTATTTTTCTTTAAACTTTTCAATCTGTTCCGGTGTCAGCGAAGTAAAATCATCTTCTGTCAGCCCTACTACAAGGAAAGTCCCGGCTATCGCATCATAGACCTGTCCATGATCATCATATAACGCCCGGTTCAGTGGCAATCCCTCAAATTTTCCATTGCCGTTTAAAAGGATTCCAACTTCATCATCAAACGGATAGGTCATTTCAATGTCACCGCCTACCGCCTGCTGCAGATCCTCCAGCTCATTTGGGATGTGCTTGACATAGGGGGCCTTCATCGGCTCGACTACCAGTACCGTCATCATTTCTTCCTGCATTTCGGACACTTCTTTCTCATCCATCGTATCAATCCTCCTGTCTATTCGTTCTGATAATCAGCCGATGAGAGCCTTTTGTTTTATTCAAATTTCATGGACTTTTTGATTTTCTCCCGTAACCTCCGCAGTCTTGTATAAACAGTCTGCTCCGGCAGTTCCATGTGATGACTGATCTCTTTTGGTGCATATCCCATCATCTTCAGGACAATCATCTGAAGAGTTTTCTTATCAGTTGATAACAGAATCTGAAGCAGTTCTTCGTTCTCCACGGTATCCAGCAGGGCTTCTACGCTCTCCGGCTGGGACTCTTTGGTTTCTTTTTCTTCCAGGAGCAGTTCCATACAGTCCAGAAGCGAGGTCTGGTGTTCCCGGAATCTCCGCTCTGCATTGAAATCGTCCCAGTCATACTCCCGAAGCTTCTGGATCGTCTCTTCATCCACGCCCTGTTCACGCAGGATCTTCTCTTCCTCTGCTTTCCACTGGTTCCATCTATATTCTTCTTTTGCTTTGTTATAAGCCACTTATCTTTTCCTCCGATCTGAATTTTTGTGAAATCAAATCGGAGTGTGGCGGTGATCTGGCTCGTTCTTCCTGTCCACAGGAATGTCCGGCATCTCTGCTGTTTCCCTGCAAACACGGATCTCCTTTGTAATCATATCTTTACAAAGGCACAGTGTATCGGATGCACCTGTCAGCTAACGGTCAGAAACCTGTCAATTGACGGTCAGTTTTTATCACCTTCTTTCCAGAATAAATAAAAATAAGACGGACAATCTTTTTACGGATCATTCGCCTTACTGTTGCTCATTTTCATTATTCAATTCAAATTTTTAACCTGTATTTCGGATACTACTGCTGTTCGTTTTCTTTATTCAATTCAAATTTGTAGCCTATATCTCGCACACTGACAATGCAATTCCCGGCACCATCTTCAACGGCATTCAGCTTTTTTCTTAATCGCTTTACCAGACACCAAATGATATTTTTAATATCACCAACGGAATAATCTTTCCATACAAGCTGGTAAATCTGTTCAAATGTGTATACTCTCATCGGTGTCACCGCTAATAAGT
>JBKYFG010000029.1:0-1679 GCA_047027955.1 Blautia sp. | reverse complement strand
GACCATTCACTTTTGGATAAAGAATGTCATACATATCATAGAAATTCAAATCCCCGAAATCCTCCTCACTCCAATCCACAATGAACATATTATTCCGTTCAAAGCTGATTGGGTTGAGATATTTCCGACTCAACTCCCTATATGTTTCATCCAATGGCTGTACCCGTAATGCGGTATGTTCCTCTGCTCCACTCAATGTAAGAACATATAATTCTTCTGAAAACCAAACACCGGAAAACATCAGGTAACCTTCTTCTGTATAATTCCAATACTCCGCTTGATAGTTTCCTATAACCTCTCTTTTCATATTTCCATTTTCATACTTGTAATAGCTTCTGACCACATCCACATTTCCGCCTTTTGTGTGCAAATCGTATTTTACAAATCCGCCCAAATAACTGATTTCAAGAATCGTTATTTCTGCTTCCTCCTGTGCATCCACCTTTTCGCAGAATTCCACTACCTTCTCTGGTTCCGTCATGTTAATTTGATTTCTGCTGTCAACTGCCGAATAACCATTTTCTCCAAGACGATTTACAATACTACGGATTGTTTCCAAATCCGCTAATTTATTTTCTTCTTCTGCTTTCTCATAAAGATCAATGCAGACGCTTATAATTTCATCTGCATCCTCCTCTGATTCTTCCTGAATAGCCTGAACATCTATTACCGTTTCCGAAACTGTATTTTCTTCCGGGGGTGCATCACTGCACCCCGAAATACTAAGTATTAATACAAAGCTAATTGCTGCCAAACCACTCTTCCAGAACCAGGTTGTCTTTCTTAACAACATATCCGCTTCCTCCTCTTCCTTTCACATCTTCTACCATGCTAATAATCAATATAGGACGTTCTACCGTATCTTCTGCTGTAAAAATTGCAAACCATCCTAATTCCGTACCCGAAGTATCATCCTTCGATGCCTTGATTTCTGCCGTACCTGTTTTTCCTGCTAAAAGAATGTCATCCCGATGGGCTGCATATCCAGTTCCATTAGAATCATTCACAACCTTTTTTGTTCCTTCCAATACACGGCTTGCTGTCTCATTAGAAAAGGCTCCCGGAATCCAATACTCAGCTACTGCGTCTTTCTGATATACTAAATACGGCTTTATAACATTTCCCTCGTTACAGAAAGCAGAATAGATACATGCCATATGTAATGGATTCACCAAAACCTGCCCTTGACCGTAACCGCTGTCTGCTAACTGTATTTCTGTTTCAATTCCCTCTGAATTAGAATACTGCGACTCTGCCATCTTAATCTCAAATGGCAGTTCCTCATTAAAACCAAGTCCAGTCAAAGAACTCTCCATCTCTTCTGAGCCAATCTTTAATGCTGCCTTTGCGAAATAAATATTGTCGGAATATATTAGGGCATTCTCTAAAATGACTGGTTCATATGCATGGAGTGTTGTTACATGATAGGAACCCCACGATGCATCCTTTTGCCAACTTAAGCCTACGTTGCCGTAATCTTCCATTGGATCGATTGCTCCTGATTCCAAGCCGACCGCTGCGGTAATTGGCTTGAATGTAGACCCCGGACACCACACTTGCCGGAAGCGATTATACATTGGCTTATTCTCATCCTCGTTAAGTACAGTCCACTGCTCACTCGACAATCCCATAATAAAATCGTTATTGTCATAGGCCGGTGTGCTGACCAAAGCCAATAC
>JBKYFG010000028.1:0-1710 GCA_047027955.1 Blautia sp. | reverse complement strand
ATTGCGTTTTTTTGCACAATACAATATAATAATTTCAGAGTTTATTTATGCAAAAAGACGAAAGGATGTACATATGAAACACAAAAAAGACTGGTATAAAGATCTGGTGATCTACCAGATTTACCCAAGAAGTTTTAAAGATGGCAACAATGATGGAATCGGTGATCTGAAGGGAATGATTGAGAAGCTGGATTATCTGAAGGAGCTTGGCATCAATGCAGTATGGATGTCTCCTGTCTATGCTTCTCCGAATGTGGATAACGGTTACGATATTTCTGATTACTTCGCGATCATGGAAGAATTCGGAACTATGGAAGACTGGGATGCTTTCCGCGACGGTGCGCATGAACGCGGTATCGCCATTATCATGGATCTGGTTCTGAACCATTCTTCAGATAAACATAAATGGTTCCGGGAATCAAAGAAATCCCGCAATAATCCTTACAGTGATTACTATATCTGGCGTGATCCTGCACCGGACGGAGGCGCACCCAACTGCTGGATGTCCGTATTTGGCGGAAGTGCCTGGGAATATGTTCCTGAACGTGGACAATACTATCTCCATTTCTTTGCTAAAGAACAACCGGATCTGAACTGGGATAATCCGGAAACTAAAGAGAAAATTTTTGATATTATCCGTTTCTGGAATGAGAAAGGTGTTGACGGATATCGCATTGATGCCATCAGTTATCTTGACAAAGGACTGGACGGACGTGCAGATATGAATGAACCCATTGGTACTGTAGCATGTGTAAATCTGGAGGGAACCCACCGCTACATCCGTGAAATGGTTGCAGAAACAATGACTCCCGACAATCTGATGAGTGTAGGAGAAGTTAATATCAACAATGAACAGGATGCCATCAACTATTCCAGCGCAGCAAGCAAAGAATTTAACATGGCTATTCCATTTGTCCCTCCGATTGTTGAAATCCAGACATGGTCACCAGAGAAAATGAAACGTGATCTTAAGAAAGATTATGAAATCCTGAAAAAAGACGGATGGTGGGCAAGATTTTTAAGTAATCACGACAAACCGCGTCAGGTTTCCCTTTACGGAAATGACAGAGAATTCTGGTCAGAATCTGCAAAAATGCTGGCATGTTATCTGCACACACTTCCCGGTACCCCCTTTGTTTTCCAGGGCGAAGAATTGGGAATGACCAATGTTGCCTTCCCATCTATCGATGATTACAATGACATTGATACCCGCAATTATTATAAAACCATGATCGAACAGGGAGCTTCTCCTGAAGAAGCACTGGCAGAATCCAGAAGTATCAGCCGTGATAATGCAAGAACGCCTATGCAGTGGAACGACAGTCCAAACGGCGGATTTTCTGAGCATACTCCATGGCTTGGTGTCAATCCGAACTATAAGCTCATTAACGCAGAAAGCCAGATGAATGATGACGCTTCTGTTTTAAGATTCTACCAGAATCTCATCGCACTACGCAAAAAACACCCGATAATGGCTCATGGAGATTTCAAACTCTGCTGCCCGGAAGAGGGACCGATTATTGCCTACACCAGAAGTTGGCAGAATGAGACATGGCTGGCAGTGCATAATTTCTCTGCATCCATGCAGAAATTCCATTATGGCGCTGAAGATATTGAATTACCGTGCAACACTCCCGTAATCATTTCCAATTACGGAGAAAATGAAGTTGAATACGGAATTGGAACACTTGTACTCAAACCTTACGAAAC
>JBKYFG010000027.1:0-1883 GCA_047027955.1 Blautia sp. | reverse complement strand
TGACTATGCTTCATCACTATGTCACCGCTACTACCTCCAGTGCCAGACCCGGCAGACACACAAAAGAGGAAATATCTTATGTGATCACCTGTGCGATCGGCAGCACAATCGGTGTTCTTCACAAATGGACCCGGGATCATTTCGATCTTGCACCAGAAGTCATTGCAGAGATTCTGACTCAGGTTTTCCTGACTGGCATGCTGCCTCTTTTATCCTAACGTGTTTGAAAAAGCATTCCCGCAAAATGAGGCGTGCAGATTGCGGGAACACTCTTTCAAACAAGCATAAGAAAAACCCGTCTAAGCAATTCACTCAGACGGGTTTTTCTTATGCCTGTGGCTCATCAATCAGGACATCCTGTCTCCTGATTTTCTTTGTTGTACTGCGTATAAACGGATTTTTCCGGATCACCAGACCTGTAATGCGACGATAGGTCGGCTGATTTTTATTGTATTCATCCAGAAATGCCTGAAGCTGTAAACGAATCATCTCAGTATCCAGTGCCTTTGCCTCCACAACTGCCTGTTCCGGATAGATGCGTGCTGTCAGACCATTCTCTTCACCTGTTACAATCACTTCCGCAACAAGTGGATTCAGCGCAAGCTTATTCTCGATTTCTTCCGGTGATACATTTTCCCCATTGGAGAGAATGATCAGATTTTTCACACGACCGTTAATAAAAAGGTATCCATCTTCATCCATATACCCCTTGTCTCCAGTATGCAGCCAGCCATCCTTCAGCGTTTCTGCTGTTTCATCCGGCATCTGATAGTACCCTTTCATAACACTTGTACTCTTTACCAGAATCTCCCCGTTTTCAAACTTTATCTCCACATTCTCAAGTGGTCTTCCAATAGAACCCGGCTTATGATTTTCCGGTGTATTATTACTGATAACAGGAGAACATTCCGACATGCCATATCCTTCCAGTATCTGAACGCCATATTCTGCAAAACGGTCAATATAGTACGGATCCAGATGTGCCCCGCCGGTAAAAATCGTCTGCAGTTTTCCGCCGAATACTTTTTCTGCAAGAACCGCCTTCGGGATTTCCGGATCAGCAGCCGCCAGTCTCTTATAAATTGTCTCAATCATCATCGGAACCATGAGCATGATATCTGGTTTAAAAATGCTCATATTTCTGACCATATGAAGCAGGGAGTCATTGATACAGATAGTTGCCCCCTGAGAAAATCCCTTCAGCCAGTCCATGACAAGGCAGAATGCATGATGGATTGGAAGTACACTGAGCATGGCAGTTCCAGGCTCTGCTGAAATCTTAACTGCCTCAACGTTGGATGCCAGATTATTCTGTGTCAGCATAACCCCTTTGCTCTTGCCTGTGGTTCCGGAAGTAAAGATAATAGTCGCAATAGCTTCTGCATCCGGACAGGAAGCATCTTCTGCTGCACTCTTTCCCATATCTCTCAGCTCATTGATACTGTACACTCCTGAAGGCAGATCCTCCACCTCTTTCTGGAGCATCCACACCTTCTGAAGCTTGGGACAGTTTGCAAGAAATGCTTCCAGATATGGTCTGTGTTTCGGACTTAAGAAGAGTGCTTCGGAATCGGAGCGATTTATCAGGTCGATCAGTTCTTCACACGGGAGTGCAGCATCCAGCGGTACCGCTGTAGCGCATCCTGTAATAATTCCCAGATAGCTTTCGATCCATTCTACAGAACTGGTTCCGATTAATGCAATATGTTTTCCCTCAAACCCTTCTGCAAGAAGTCCTTTTCTGGTAGAAATCACGTTTTTCATCATTTCGCTGTAACTTTTCTCCAGAACTTCTTTTCGGTTAAGCCATTTTACTGCTTTGACTTCGCCAAATTTCTGTACACTTTCTTCTAATATATTCCTGATCAGCATATTTTTCCTCC
>JBKYFG010000026.1:0-1887 GCA_047027955.1 Blautia sp. | reverse complement strand
AGATTGAGCCGACAAGAGACGCCATAATACTGGGAATGGCAAAATCTTTCAACAGTTTTGAAATTTTTTCATATCCTAGGGGATTCTCAGTCATTAAATTCATCCCCCTTTCTTTCTATACGGAGTTCCGCTGTAATATTTTCACCTGCCTGAATCAGCAAATCAATAAAGAGGTTTTTATCAGATTCCCTGAAGCCTTGCAATAAAAGAGCTTCTGTCTTTTCACATACCGTCTGTATCTCATCAATTACAGACAGCGCACGTTCCGTAGGATACAGCTTACACGTCCGCTTATCCTTATCATTTGGGGAACGCATAATCATTCCCTGCTTTTCTAATGCCGCAACTGTCCGTACAATATTGCTCGGATGAACATAAAACATATCAATTAAAGAATCCTGTAAAATGCCAGGCGAACGACAGATTTTAATCAAAAACATATATTGGCTGTTGTTGATTCCAAAGGGGGCAAGCTGTTTATCCAAATAGATTTTGTAAAATCGGTCTGTTACTGAAAGCCATTTTAATAGTTTCATAGATATATTCCTCCTAACCACCAGTATTATAATACAATATGCGTGCGCACGCAACTACTTTTAACATTATATCTGCCGCTTTGTCCTCCTAAACACAAATCAATTCTACATCTATAATCTCTACTACTCTGCTACGAATATTATTCATTTTCCTAACCCATTCCATCTGATCCTGCATCTTCAGTTTTTCTGTCACGCCCCACTGCTCAGCCATCTGTTCCACCAGCATTTCAACTTTTTCTCTCGCTTCTTTATCGACCTGATTCAAATGCTCCGTCAATTTCCCGGTAAGTACCAGATACTGATACCTTGCACTCCTGTGTTCCTTCAGAAACAGTTTTCGCATTATCCCATATTTCCCATATGTAGGTTCTTCCTCATTGATTTCCAGATCCGGCAGATAATAATCTCCATGCAATGTGTAGCTCAGTCCGTTCTTTTCATCATAAATCTGTTTCTTCATATTCTTACAACTCCATTCCTCTGTATTTTGCTTTGTTCTTTTTTATCTGTGCATTGTATTCTTCACTTTGTTCTTTCGCCCATGGTATGCGATCACTTATTTTTTTCGGCATTTGTTCTTTCTGCTTTTTCGCTTCAAGTTCCGCCTGCATCCGGATATCGTCCTGCACCAGTCGTTCTACCATATCTTTCCCCAACATGCGTAAAAGTCGGTTATATCTGTCTGCAATTCCCTGCAGAATTTCTTTCTCACCGGATAATTTCTGATAATCCTTCTGAACTTCTGCCAGTTCCTTTTTAGTGTTCTCGTGCTCCTGCTTTTTCTTCTGAAACTTACTTTTCCACTTATCTCTTTCTCTGGTAAGTTCTTTAACCTGTGCAGCCATCGCACCAATTTTATTCTTCATTTCAATGAACAAGGGTTTTATTTTCTTATCCCGATAAGTTACCGCACGTTCCAATGCTGTAGCTTCCGGCAAAAATGTTTTGATCATTCCATATTCTTTTATTTCCTTACTGACATTATCCATCACCGGTTGCAGGAATTCTCTTCTGTCCTCCAGTTTTTTCAATTCCGTTTCTGCGTTCTCGGCACGTTTTTCTGCTATTTCTTTATCTTTCTGGAACTGAATTTTTTCTTCTTCCAGTAGTTTAATATCTGCCCTTGCGTCCGCAATCTGAGAAGTCAATCCTTCATTCTCCGCTGTCAGATATTCCTTTTTCTGTTCCAGTTCCTGCACTTCCTTCTTACGCTCTTTCTTCTTGAAATTGTAAACATCCAGATGCTCTTCATGTGTACCTTTCTGTTCCCATTCAATTCCACGTTGCATTGCGATTTCTGCCAGCACTTCTTTTTCATGATTTATCCACTGATTCAGTTCTGTATCAT
>JBKYFG010000025.1:0-1923 GCA_047027955.1 Blautia sp. | reverse complement strand
TCGATTCCCTTAGGATCGTAAGTTTTTGCAAGTTCTTTGCTCATAATGTCCTCCTAATTATATATCTGAAACTAAAGTATCTACGGATTACTCCGTTATAAAGCAGTCACCCTGACAACCAAACAAATAAGCATACTGACTTCGCTTTCCGCATCCAGCCAGATAACTGTGTCATAAACTTATTCGATAAAAAACGCCCCTCACACGCATTATACGTGCAAAGGGCGACATAGATCGCGGTACCACCTTAGTTTGTCTCTCATTCCCTTAACGCGGGATACGTGAAAACCTACCATGCGCGTATATAACTCTGATATGATTCATACACACTCACTTCAGCCTCCCGGCTCCAAAGCTACCTTCAGCACTTCTGTTCCCGGGAAACCTTCCAGCTTATAAGCTTCCCTCTCTGTGGGGCATTACCGCCTACTCCTCTTTTTCACAGCCTTTTTCTGGATTCTACTATAATGAAAAAAGGCTTTCTTGTCAAGAATGTTTCTCCGAATTTCACAAATTTATCTGGTGTCATACGTATATTTTTCCCGCATTGTCGAACAAAATTTTATCAATAATATCCTTTGCATTATTTACGGAAAGATATCCGTCCTCTATTTTTTCTCTCAGAACACTACACAGTGAAAAACGGAATGCAAGAAGGGAGCCATAACTTTCCTCTACTGTCCACGTATCACATCCCCAGCAGATTTTATCAATCTGGGACATCTCGATCAACTGATGCATTACACGTTTTGATGCGGTGTAGGATAAGATTGGAAGCCAGGTCAGATCCGGATACAGATTCGGATATCCGTCTACTATGGAAAAGAGATCATCTACCCATGGAAAGCCGCAATGCAACAGTACGAACTTTGTTTCCGGATTATTTTTTATCACATTGTTCAATTGCAGTATATTCGTATCTATGACTTGCCCCATTCCTGTATGACATTGTAATGGAAGTGACACTTCCGCCGCAATTTCACATATTTTCCAGAATAAATAGTCCTGAAAACATCTGATATCCTCCTGGGTTATATCCGACTCTTTTAAACGAAATACCCGTTCAGCCTGCTCCCGCGTCACTTTTTCAAAATGAAGACTGCGCTCATAGGCCATCGCTATTTTTAAGGCCACACAGCCCTCACTCTTTTTTTGTATGATCCACTTTCTGACCCACTCCACATAATCCTGTAAATTGTCCGGCAGCTCACCGAAGTTCTCTTCCAGTGATACACCGTCATGATTGCGAAGTCCTTTTTTATAGCCCAAAAAGAACAGATCCAGTCGAAAAGCAGGCGTAAACAGTTCCGGTCTTCCATTGTCAGAGCCCGGATTCCAGTAGGTATCTACGATTACTTTTTGATACTTACACTTATTTTTCAGCACATCCATGTAAAAGTCGGGATTTTGATGCGCTTTTCTGATTCGATCTGAAATCTGATCCCAGTTCTGAGCTGTGATCGGCTCCGATATTCCATACAACTCTCCGATAGCCTTTTGAAGCCAGACAAAATAAGATTTATATCGTGTTTTTTCCAGATATGCAGTTCTGCTTTCTGCTGTTGTTCCCGGAGTTACCTGCTGCCATTGTAAATACGTATTATTTATCAGCTTATCCAGATCAAAATCCACCATCGCCTGTTCTGGCAGATGATGTGAATGCGTGTTCCTGATTTTATGATCGGATATATAGTTCATTAATTCCTGCTCTATCTGATTTGCTGTTCCCATGATAATATTCCCCTTTCTTCCTCTTATCCATTCTATCCGTTTGACTACATATTTAAAAACCACAGAAAAACAATTTCTTCTTTTTCGCAATAAAGCGACAAATCGTTTATTCCACACTTTTCAGGGATTCTACCATGTCAATCTTCTTTAATTTCTGATGCATAAACAGATTTACGATCATGGAGAATCCAA
>JBKYFG010000024.1:0-2159 GCA_047027955.1 Blautia sp. | reverse complement strand
TTCTATCGTGATCTGACAGGGGAGCTTAAAGTGCAGAAAGAGGAAGAAGAACGTGCAGCACGAGACTATGTGAATCCTATGTTTGACAGCTATTCACAGAGTGAACAGCCACAGGAAGATCAGACGCATCCGCAGCAGTTTTGGCGTGTGCCGGAAGAATCGGTTTCTTATGAAAACGAAGATGAACAGAATATTACGGACAGCACAGAAATACAGAATGTTCAGACAGATATGGATGATAAAAAAGAGCAGAATGATTCATCACCAAAAGAAGAGGAAGAAGACAACGAACCGAAACCATGGGATGAATACTTTGACAGTCTGAAATAAAAATAGAGTTTATTAAATTGAAGACCTTTTTGCTATGATAAGTATTATGATATCAGGGTTAAAATACCTTTTGGCCCTGACATCATATTATCAGAAGAAAAAGGTCTTTTCTATAGCAATTCAAGAAAAGAGAAAGGGTTTTTACGATTATGAATACAAATGAGATCAGTGGAAAGCGTCAATTGGAATTTCTGGCAGATTTTGACTATATCAGAGAGGCAGGAACTGCAGGAGAAGAAAAAGCAGCAGAAAGGATTCAGAAAACTCTGGACAGTTTTGGCGTAGAGAGTCATCTGGAAGAATTCTCTTTTGATACCTTTCAGATAAAAAAAGCAAAGCTGAAAGTAACAGAGCCATACACAAAAGAATACACAGTAACCGGATATGGAAGATGCGGAAACACAGCAGAGGACTGGCTGGAAGCACCATTTGCGTATGCAGAGAACGGTGATGATATCAGCCTTGCACATGTCAGCGGAAAGATTGTCATGGTAAATGATCCGGTGAGAAAAGATATGTACCGGAAACTGGTGAAAGCCGGTGCTGTGGGATTCATCAGTATTGCAGGTTCTCCGTTAGATGAAGGCGTGGATCTGGTTCCACGTGCATACGCTCTGCCAAAGAATCTGCCGGGAGAAGAGAAAAAAGAAGCAGGAAGAGAAGCTGTCAATTATGATAACAGGATTCCTGGCGTAAGTATTCATTACAAAGATGCCATCGAACTGGTGACGAAGGGTGCATCTCAGGTATGTTTATCTGTAGAGCAGGAGACAGTAACATGTACATCCCGTAATGTAGTGGCACGTATCGAGGGGACAGATAAGGCAGAGGAAATCCTGACTCTGACTGCACATTATGATTCTGTTCCGGAGGGACCGGGGGCGTATGATAATATGTCCGGAGCAGCGATCATTATGGAACTGTGCAGATATTTCCATGCACACAGACCACGCAGAACAATGGAATTCATATGGTTTGGAGCAGAAGAGAAAGGTCTGCTGGGAAGTCAGAATTATATCAAAATTCATGAAAATGAACTTTCGGCACATCGTTTTAACATGAATGTAGATCTTGCCGGACAGCTTGTAGGCGGAACTGTGGCAGGGATCACCGGTGATGCGTCTGTCTGCAGTATACTCACATATATGGCTCATGAAATCGGTATCGGAATGTCAACGAAGAACCAGATATGGGGAAGTGATTCCAATACTTTTGCATGGAAAGGAATCCCTGCAATGACGCTGAACAGAGATGGGTTTGGCATGCATACCCGTCACGACACCATTGCACTGCTGTCAGACTGGTCACTGGAGAGAAGTGCAGTTCTGCTCGGCTATATTGCAGACAGACTGGGAAATATTGAAAGCTTTCCGTTTGAACGGAAAGTGCCGGAGGAATTTATTGCACAGCTTAATGAATATTTTGGGTAATTTACTCTTTATACGCTGTTATCCTGTGGGATTTTGACATATGTATGCCAAAATCCCGCACTTGACAAATCACTGCCAGATTGATACCCTATCACAAGAGCGTTTTTGATGATAAAAAATCAATCTGAATTCTGACAAGTGTGCCGACAAGTTGATTCTTGAAACAATCTTGCAGGATAAATTTTTTTATTTCAAGGCGGAGGAAGGAGGCGTAGCGGTGGCTACGGCGACCGACGACAACGCGGAAATAAGAAATTTAGACGCAAGATTGTTCGAGAAATCAACTTGTTGGCACACAAGCAACAAGAGGAGAGAAACAAATAATGGATATTATTCAGGTAATTACACAGGAATTGAAGGTGGAGAAATGGCAGGTAGAAGCCGCAGTCAAATTAATTG
>JBKYFG010000023.1:0-3187 GCA_047027955.1 Blautia sp. | reverse complement strand
TCACTGCTTTTCAGCTTGTACTTAGTATAGTTTTCCAATTGCTCACCTTCCTTATGAAATATTTGAACCTGTATACTTATCGCCTTTTATCCTTCTTTTCCTCCTCTGCACTGTTAAGAAAAAAACAATAAAAATCTGATAATCTGGTTCTATAATTACTGTCTATATAAATGTAGCACAAAGCACTCATTTTATCCAGATATTATTGTATATTTTTATCAAAAAGATTGGCTTTTTTTATAAATTTTAATTTCTACAGGCCCCAAAATCTTGTTATTTTCTAAACATTATCGTTATTTTTTTACCAGAAGCGTAAACTGCTTGTTACTGTTTTTTCTTGTTCTTATACTATTTACTATTGGATTTGTGTTATACTTTATTATATTTATTGATAAGATGTGGGAGGGAATCGTGACTATGCAAAATCCAGTTTCTGATGAAAGATATTCTGTAGCGGATGAAGCTATTCTGGGTGCTTTTTTTAAACTTGTAAAGAAAAAAACTACTGACCAGATCACTGTATCCGATATCACAAAAACAGCCGGTATCGCGAGAAGCACTTTTTATAATCATTATCAGGACATCCCCTCTCTTGTATCTGCTGTTGAAGAAAAGACGATCCATGATGTTTTCTCCATAATGGAAAAATTTCATCCTGAAAATGACCACGATATCTGTCAGTCCTATTTTCTGACGATCTGCCGTTATACAATGGAAAATCCTTTTCTTTCCAGTCTTCTGAGTACGCCTCATGGAAATGATCTCTTTGAAAAAATGCTGACTATGCTTCATCACTATGTCACCGCTACTACCTCCAGTGCCAGACCCGGCAGGCATACAAAAGAGGAAATATCTTACGTGATCACCTGTGCGATCGGCAGTACGATCGGTGTCCTTCACAAATGGACAAGGGATAATTTTGATCTTGCACCAGAAGTCATTGCAGGGATTCTGACGCAGATTTTCCTGTCTGGCATGCTGCCTCTTTTATCCTGAATGCCCTGCATATAAACAGACATAATAAAAACCCGTCTGAGAAATTCACTCAAACGGGTTTTTATTATGCCTGTGGCTCGTCGATCAGGACATCCTGTCTCCTGATTTTCTTTGTCGTGCTGCGTATAAACGGATTTTTCCGGATCACCAGGCCTGTAATACGACGATAGGTCGGCTGATTTTTATTGTATTCATCCAGAAATTCCTGAAGCTGTGAACGAATCATCTCCGTATCCAGTGCCTTTGCCTCCACAACTGCCTGTTCCGGATAAATTCGGGCTGTAAGACCATTGTCCTCACCTGTTACAATAACCTCACCCACAAGCGGATTCAATGCAAGCTTGTTCTCGATTTCCTCAGGAGATATATTTTCTCCATTGGAGAGAATGATCAGATTTTTTACACGGCCATTAATAAAGAGGTATCCATCTTCATCCATATAACCCTTGTCGCCAGTATGCAGCCAGCCATCTTTCAGTGTTTCAGCTGTCTCGTCCGGCATCTGATAATACCCTTTCATAACACTTGTGCCTTTTACCAGAATCTCACCGTTTTCAAATCTTATCTCCACATTCTCAAGTGGTCTTCCAATAGAACCCGGCTTATGATTTTCCGGTGTATTATTACTGATAACAGGAGAACATTCTGACATGCCATATCCTTCCAGAATCTGAACACCATACTCTGCAAAACGGTCAATATAGTACGGATCCAGATGTGCGCCACCGGTAAAAATCGTCTGCAGTTTTCCACCGAAAACTTTTTCTGCAAGAACTACCTTCGGGATTTGTGGATCAGCTGCTGACAGTCTCTTATAAATTGTTTCAATCATCATCGGAACCATGAGCATGATATCGGGTTTAAAAATACTCATATTTCTGACCATATGAAGCAGAGAGTCATTAATACAGATAGTTGCTCCCTGAGAGAAACCTTTCAGCCAATCCATGACAAGACAGAATGCATGATGGATTGGAAGTACACTGAGCATGGCAGTTCCGGGTTCTGCTGAAATCTTAACTGCCTCAACATTGGATGCCAGATTATTCTGTGTCAGCATAACCCCTTTGCTCTTTCCTGTCGTTCCGGAAGTAAAGATAATCGTCGCAATATCTTCTGCTGCCGGACAGGAAGCATCTGCCGATGCACTAATTCCCGTGTTTCTCAGCTCATTGATACTGTATACACCTGAAGGTACATCCTCCACCTCTTCCTGGAGCATCCATACTTTCTGGAGTTTCGGACAGTTTGCAAGGAACGCTTCCAGATATGGTCTGTGTTTCGGACTTAAGAAGAGTGCTTCGGAATCGGATCGGTTTATCAGATCGATCAGTTCTTCACATGGGAGTGCTGCATCCAGCGGCACCGCTGTAGTACATCCTGTAATAATTCCCAGATAACTTTCGATCCATTCTACAGAGCTGGTTCCGATCAATGCAATATGCTTTCCCGCAAAGTCTTCTGCAAGAAGTCCTTTTCTGATGGAAATCACGTTTCTCAACATTTCGCTGTAACTTCTCTCCAGAACTTCTTTCCTGTTAAGCCATTTTACTGCTTTGACTTCGCCAAATTTCTGTACACTTTCTTCTAATATCTCCCTGATCAGCATGTCTTTCTCCTCCTTCACTTTTCTGCGGACAACAGCTTCATTCTTACTGAAGCTCCTCCAGAAGCTTAAGCGCCTCCTCAAGAGTTGTAATTTGGGTCACTTCGGTTTCCTCAAGTTCAATGTCAAAGGTATCCTCAAGCTCTCCCAGAAAAGACATGAAATCCAGAGAAGTAAATCCCAGATCTTCACGGAATCTCATTTCACCCGTCATCTCTTCCGGTTTCACTTTGCTGTACTGCGCTACAATATTTTTAAATTCCATTTCCTGATTCATCTCATATCCTCCTGTTATTTTTGATTTCTATACCTGTTCCATAATCTCGCCGATGCTCATATCCGGCTCTGCGATCCCCTTAAAAAGAATACGCATCATATAATAATAAAGCAGTTCCATGTCATGCTCTTCCAGATGAGCAGTCTGATAATGATAGGAGAAGTTCATGCCACCATCCTCAGTATGCGATACGGTCAGATACATTTTTTTGGTTGCGGCACCGTTTGCAAACCATTTGGCATGCTGGCGTATGGTTCCAAGCATTTCATTCTCCACCTTCACCGGCATTGGCTGATAGGTCAGATAGC
>JBKYFG010000022.1:0-4352 GCA_047027955.1 Blautia sp. | reverse complement strand
AACGCAAAAGCACTTTCGACAGCCGTTCCGTCCATCAAAAGTACCCTTGCGCCCTACCGGGGGTACAAGACGTCTGAGGACGTCTGTTCTGCACCGACCGAAGCGGGGCGAAGATCTTTTTCTCCCTACGGTCGATGCAGCTGCTCCCGGTTATATCCTGGCTCTGATATACTCCAGATCACCACGATAAGGTGTTCCTACCAGATACCAGTTCCGGGCAGCATCCATTTCCATTCTGGTCTCTACCCATTTGCCGTCTACCAGAACTTCCAGACACTCTCCGCAATGAAATCCGGTATCAATCCATAAATCTGCTGATAATAATCCATATCTGTCATTGCTGCTGTTGTATCCTAATCTTCCCTGTCTCATAGTTGAAATCTCCTTTCACAATCTGACCAGAAAGGATGCCCCGAAAAAAGGCTCCCTCTCTTTGTCAATCCTTTCCGATTTTACTTCCAAAGCCTTGCCTTATCTGCCACTGATACAGGAGCGTGTCACGCCCCTGTCATAAGGTGATCAGAAAAAACTACCATCGAAACTCCTCCGCTACTCCTCGCCTGTCCAGATACTCCTGTCGGGCTTTCTCTCTTTCTTCCAAGGTGGCTGCGCTTTTCGATTTCCCATACAATTCATGCATCACCAACGCATCCAATTTCTTTTCCAATCCCTGTTTAATGCTATTTTCCAGATTATAATTTTCCATCAAATGGTATTGTAAAAGCTGGCAAAACAACTCAAACGGTATCTGTACGTTTCTCATTGGTGTCTCCTTCCTGTGACGGTTCTGACGATTGTGACGCTGTTTTCAGTACCGTTTCCGTACCGGAAATAACCGTCATATCGTCACTTACCGTCATTTCATCCATTAACCGCAGACTAATCAGACTTCCTTTACTGGTATGCTTGTTGGAATATCGAATCTTATAATCTTCCAGCAAATCATCTACTGCAATATTCAAAGCTCTGGTAAGTACATTGGCTTCTATCTCAATACCCGTAAGTAAAGCCGACAGCTCTGTAGCACTTCCTGTCCACACTTTGCTATTCTTTATCAATGCAGCTACTGCATCAAGCAGAGGATTTGGCGGCTTCTTCCATAACTCCACATCATTTTTCACGAATTTCCACAGACAATGTTCCCGATCAAACTGCAGATATATTTTCTGATCCTGCTGATCACGTCCCGCAACTTCCAGCGTTGCTTTATTATCTGTTCGCTTCTCTTTCTCCATAACGAAGGCACCATCTGCAGCTCCCAGCAGACCATTGGTACCGGAAATACGTTCAAAGCTATCGGAAGAATCCAGTTTTCTTGTATGATGTACCAGAAGAATGCAAACACCATATTTATCACTGAATGCTTTTAATCGTGTAACATTCTGGTAGTCATCCGCATAACTGAATTTATCTCCACCTATTTCCTTTACCTTCTGCAGTGTATCAATAATAATCAGCCTTGCATCTTTATGCTGCTCAACAAACTGATTCAACTGCTCTTCTAATCCGGTATTCAGAGTTTCTGCCTCAACTGCAAAATAATAGTTCTCGCTGTCCTCAACACCGAACATCCTTGCCAGTCGTTTCTGCAGCCGCTCTTCCGTATCTTCCAATGCCAGATAAAGTACGGCGCCCTGTGTAACCGGATAATTCCATAACGGAATGCCTTTACTCACATGGTATCCAAGCTGTGCCATAAAGAAGGATTTTCCTACCTTTGGTGCCCCCACAAACAGATAAGTTCCGTTATATAACAGTCCTTCTACCACAGGTTTACTGGGCGGATAAACTGTATCATACAGTTCCGTCATAGATTTTACTTTCAGTGCATGAGGGGCATTCTGCCCCACCATGCTGTTGCTTTTCGTCCTATTCACGGAATTTTGCTGTTGTACCTGTCTCGTACTTTCTGGTATAATGTTCTTGTCAGTTATTACGGACTGTTTCACATCTGCGCCAACATACTGGAGTTCCTTAGCGAGCGGGCCAGGCGAGCTTAGTAACTCCGTATGCAGAGCTGATGAATCTGAAACAGTCTGTTTTTTATTTAAACGCTGCATTCCGTTTTCCTCCCTTCCTCTCGCTGGGCATTTAACATCTCCGCCAGTTCTTTCTGCTTTGTTGGATACAGATGCCCGTAAGTATTCAAGGTAACACGGATATCCTTGTGTCCAAACCGTTCCTTAATCATCAGCGGCTGTACACCATGATCGATCAGGTACGCTGCATGGCTGTGGCGAAGGTCATGGACACGAATTTTTTTCAGATGATGTTTTTCAATCACTCTTTTCATTTTGTGCTGTACTGACTCAGCCACAATCGGAAAAATCCTGTCATCTTCCTGAAGTCCATAAAGCTTGTCCATATACTCTTTTAATTCCTTTACCAGAAACTCTGGAATATCAATAGTTCTGATTGACTGTTCCGTTTTAGGAGGAGTAATAAAGTCTTCTTTATGCTTCCGGTAATACGTTTTGTTAATCCTCAACCGATAATTTACCGTATCAATATCGGCTTTTGTCAAGGCAAGGGCTTCGCCGATTCTGGCTCCGGTCCAGAAAAGCAGTTCAAACAGAACATAATATCTTGCGCCGGGTTCTATCTGAGCGATAAATGCGTTATACTCGTCTATCGTCCAAAACACCATTTCATCTGCATCCGGTTTTCCCATACGCGCCATCTTTTCAAACGGATTTTCTGCCAGATCATACACCTTGCAAGCATGAGTGAATACTGCTTGAAAATGCTTATGAATATCATTAAGATACGTTGGTTTATATCCCATTGATGTAATCTTGTTCTGCCACTGGATCAGTTCCGGAGCTTTAAAACTATTCATTGGACGATCAGCAAAGTAAGGAAAAATGTGCTTTCTGAATACATCCCGTTTGTTATAAACAGTTCGTTGTTTAATCACATTTTTCTTATCCTCCAGATAGATTTCAAAGAAGTCTTTCAAGGTTGTATTCAAAATGTTTCCCTGAGAAAGCATCTGTCTCTCCCATTCTTTAGCATCCTTTTTTCGCTTAAAACCCCGCTTCTTTTTATGAATTGTTTTCCCAGTCCAGTCCTTTACTCTAACCTGTGAAGTATAAGTTCCATTTTCTTCTCTCGTAATTGACATTCAGACACCTCCTATTCTTTTTCCCCATATAATGCTTCGGCTCCACCATAGAATTTTTCTTCCCAATAGCGCCTCGGCAATCTTCCAGATACCGTTACATAGCCCTTTTCTCTTAGATTATCGTTTAAACCTTTGATAATCTTATATGCAGTTTCTTTTGCTACACCAAGAGTAGCTGCCACTTCATCTGCATATACCATTGTTTCTCTTCTTGCCATTATTCATCTCTCCTTTCATTGGTACTCATATGTGTACCTTGTATTGTTATTATATAGTACTCATTTGTGTCCGTCAAGTTGTTTTATTGTTTTTATTTTTTTCACACAAATTAATCATTCTATGATAGAATACAAATGTGTACCTGTCATTGAAAGGAGATGCAGCCATGACTACAGGGGAAAAAATAAGATATTATAGAAATCTTCGAGGAATGTCGCAGGAAACCCTTGGAGAATTATCTGGCATTCACTATGCCACCATAAAAAAATATGAACTCGGTATCCGTAATCCAAAACCGGAACAACTCCTCAAAATATCAAATGCTCTGGGAATCAGCATCAATGTTTTTTTAGATTTGGATATATCCACTGTTTCAGATGTTCTCTCTCTACTGTTTAAAATGGATGATGAAATTGATATGAATATATCTGCAGATAAAAAGGAAGACGGAGCTTATATTCCATCTTCGGTCAGAATTTCTTTTGACAATAAAGAACTAAATAAACGATTATGCAAATATCTGGAAACAAAAGAACTGCTAAACACTGCACAGGAAAAATATCAATCAGACAGTATGGATGAAAAACAAAAAAAAGAACTGGACGATCTGGAAAAAACGATAGATGAGATCAAGCAATCTCTAATCGACAGTAACCTCGTAATCCGTAAAGGAACTTCCGGTATCACTGTGAAAATTCCTCAGATTTGATTTCATAGAAGGAATCATTGTATATGTAGCCATTGTAATAGAAATGTAGCCAAACTGTAGCCACCTTAGGAAACTGAAGTGGCTGCTTTTCTGTCCGCAAATAAATTTTTACACTCTACCCATCGTAAATAACTCTCTCTATTTTCTATTCCCGGGTAACAGAAAAACCCCGGAAACACGAGGTTTCCGGGGCATCTTATGCTTGGACATAGTGGTATCTAAGATACCATTTTATATTCGAATATATGATTACTCGATGATTGTAGCAACACGTCCTGATCCTACAGTACGTCCACCTTC
>JBKYFG010000021.1:0-5133 GCA_047027955.1 Blautia sp. | reverse complement strand
TTCTACGATTTCTTTCTGCTGTTCCGTTGGTTTCAGCACCACTGTTTCATATTCCGCCTCTGGCACAGGAAGCTTTAACTGATCGGAAGTCTTGATATCTGCAATCTCCTTAAACATATTCATCAGTTCCGGAATATTATAAAATCTTGCAAATCTTGACTTTGCACGGTAGCCTGTTCCTTCTGGTGCAAGCTCAATGCTCGTGACTACCTCGCCAAAGGTGGAGGCCCAGGAATCAAACAGTCCAAGTCCCATATTTTGTAATTTGCTGTTCTGCAGATACCTCTGCATAACATACAATTCCGTCATGCTGTTGCTAATCGGTGTGCCCGTAGCAAAGGTAATGCCTTTTCCTCCGGTAATCTCATCCAGATACTGACATTTATTAAACATATCCGCCGACTTCTGTGCTTCATTCTGTGCAATCCCGGCTACATTTCTCATTTTTGTATAGAGAAACGCATTTTTATAGCTGTGTGCTTCATCTACATACAAGTGATCCACTCCCAGTTCTTCAAACGTAACTACCTGATCTTTTTTCTCTTTCTGATTCAGTTTCTCCAGCCTTGTCTGCAATGTTTTTCTTGTCTTTTCAATCTGTTTGACGGTATAACGTCCACCATCCTGTTCATACCTTGCACTCTGGATTGCCATTTCCAGATCATCAATCTGCCTCTGAAGCATGGCTTCCTGTTTCTCATCAGAGATTGGAATACGCTCAAACTGGGAATGACCAATAATAACAGCATCGTAATTTCCCATAGCGATTCTGGCACAGAACTTCTTTCGATTTGCCGGTTCAAAATCCTTTTTCGTTGCTACCAGAATGTTCGCCCCTGGATATAACTGCAGGAATTCTGCTCCCCACTGCTCCGTCAAATGGTTTGGAACTACAAAGAGGTTTTTCTGAGATAATCCCAGACGTTTGCTCTCCATTGCCGCCGCTACCATTTCGTAAGTCTTCCCAGCTCCTACTACATGTGCCAGAAGCACATTATCACCGTATAGCTGATGTGCGACTGCATTTTTCTGATGCGGTCGAAGTTCTATTTCCGGATTCATTCCTGGGAAAGTCAGATGACTTCCATCGTATTCACGGGGACGGATACTATTAAAACGTTCATTGTACACGCTTACCAGTCTTTCTCTCCTCTGCTGATCCTTAAAAATCCAATCTTGGAATGCAGCCTTCAAAGCATCCTGCTTTTGTGATGCCAACATAGTTTCTTTTTTATTCAAAACTCGCACTTCATCCCCATTGTCATTTACGACTTTATCATAGATTCTAACATCTTTTAGATTCAAGGTATCTTCCAGAATCCGGTAGGCATTTGCTCTCTCCGTTCCATACGTTGCATAGGCAAACGCATTTCTTGGACTGTCGGCGTTCTTTCCTGTAATCCTCCACTCACCATTTATCTCAGAGAATTTTACCTGTATTTCCTTCTGCGCAAGATACCTCGGCGTATGAAGCAGTTCCACCATAAACTCCTGATAATCCGAAGGTTCAATCCAGGTGGCTCCAATACGCACTTCAATCTCCGATGCTTCCAGATCTCTCGGCTGAACTGCCTCCAATGCACGGACATTCGGTGTGAATTCTGGATGATTCTCTGCAAAAGTTCTCGCTGTATTTAATTTATCCCTAACATTTCCGGACAGATATTCATCTCCACTTTCCCACTGGTCTGTCAGTGGATTTTTGAAGATAACTCCAACCAGCTCTTCTGTGATTTTCTCTTCGGTCTTTCCGGTCAACTGTGCCATATATGGGAGATCTACTTTAGCCTTTTCATTTAGGGACAAAGCAAGTGCTTCTGTGGCTGTCTCCACACTTGTCACAGCGACCGCCTTTTTAATGGTTCGTTTGGTAAACATGTCCGCTTTCCGCTTCAATGTTCCATCTTCATTCAAGTCTTCCAGGGAACACAGCAGACAATAAGAAGAGTCATCAGAAAATGCACGTTTGTTAGCATTACTTCCAATAACTCCATACTTTGCTGTGTAGGTATCATACACCTGATTCAGTTTTTTCTGCTGTTTCTGGATTTCTTCGTCTGTGACAAATTCTTCCATCTGCATGGCGATCAGTTCACGAACGGTATCACGGATTGCAACCATGCCTTTTACACGTTCTGCAGTGGCTGCAGGCATTTTCACCTGATTCATCAAAGAATTGACACGGTAATATACCTGATCATCTACCACCGTATAGCTGTAATTTCGAACATTCGGATCTGCCGGAATACTCTCTGGCATCTCATCCAGTTCTGCCTCTATATCTACTGCCGCTACCATGCTTCCCTTGATGTGTTTTACAGCTTCTTGTAACTGTAATTCCAGATCAGCTCCTTCCATTGGAGCACAGGTTGTTTCCATACCATACGGACCGGACACTTCTTTCATCTCACCCAGAATCATTTCCGGATGCTGAACAAAATACTGATTGACTGTAATACCATTGACATCACTATCCAGATTTATCCATTCCGGCATTTCTTTCGTAAGGCTTTCCCTCTTCTGGAAAAACAGGATATCAGCACTGACTTCTGTTCCTGCATTTGCCTTAAAAGCTGTGTTCGGCAGTCGGATTGCCCCCAGCAAGTCTGCACGCTCTGCCAAATATTTCCGGACTTCCGGTGATGCCTTGTCCATAGTTCCCTTTGTTGTGATCAACGCAGCTACACCACCTGGACGTAACTGATCTATAGTCTTGGCAAGAAAGTAATCATGAATCATAAAATTGTAGCGGTCATACTGACGGTCATTGACCTTATATGCACCGAATGGCACATTTCCGATTGCCACGTCAAAGAAATCATTGGGATAATCCGTCTTCTCAAAGCCTTTGATCTGGATATTGGCATCTGGATAGAGAAGTTTAGCAATTCTGCCACTGATGCTGTCCAGTTCCACTCCATAGAGTTTGGACTGGTTTAGATTCTCTGGAAGCTTTCCAAAGAAGTTCCCGACTCCCATAGATGGCTCCAGGATATTTCCCTTTGTAAATCCCAGATTCTCCAACACCTGATACATACTTTCAATCACAATCGGCTGTATAATGAGCATTTAATGTGGAAGCTCTGGCTGCAGCATATTCTTCCGGTGTAAGGACGGTCTTAATTCCAGATATTCTGTCTCCCATGCAGATTTTGTCTCATCAAATGCATCTGCAAGACCTCCCCAGCCAACGTACCTGGATAAGATTTCGTTCTTCCGGTGTTGCATTGCGATTCTCATCCTCACATTTCTTTAACAACTGGATAGCCATGATATTGGCACGGAACTTTCTTTGCTGTACCCTGTCCAAGCTCATCATCTGTGATGCGGAAGTTCGTTGCTGGAATCGTTTCTGATATTCCGTTAATCTCTTCCAAAGATTCTTTTCTTCCGATACCTCAACTTCTCCAGATAATTCTTTTCTTTTTATCATAATCTGTCCACACGTTGAGAAATAGCAGTAAAATACAAGGACTCTTCCTCCATAATTTCTTCCTGATTTCCCGTAATTCATCTAAAGTATCCGCATTTACAGTTTTGTTGTGATAATGATAATAAGTACTTCTTGTCCGAGTTTTACATCCAGACGTTCCACTTCTTGTGTTGACATTCGATTCCAAATATCATCTTTTTCCGTATGAATCGTGAAACCTTCTCCATCATCATGATATTCTAATGTGTATTGAAGTCGATTCGCTTCTCCCTTAACTTTGCAATCAAAATCGTGGATTTTGTTCTGGTACCAGACATATATTCTGAATCAACTAATCGCAAATCGCTATATCTTCCGCTGTCAAAGTATCCTGCTCAGCTGTTCTAACATCTGCTGTGCTTCTTCCAAATCTGCCAGTCTTTGTGCTTCCTGTCGTTCTTCGTACTTTTCCATTTCTTCCGGTGACAAATAATCATCTGTGCGGATTAACTGGCGAACGTTCTGCAACCTTGTTCCACTTAATAACTTCTACCTCTGGACCGCCAATTTCCCTTTTGCAAGTTTAACTTTTGCATCATGGGATGCGTCGGAAGCATCTGCTCCTGGTATTCCGGTGAAGAACCACCTGTTCCATATTCATTTTTCAGGAACTCAGCTGCATCTTTCATATCATGGTGCTCCATGAAATACTCATAGATTCGGTTACGTCCTCCGGCAGTAATACCGCCTCTTCTTAACACTGCATCAATTTCATCCTGTGTGATAAAGGATAGTGCCGGACGTTCGACCGTAAATTTCTGGTCTACCCAGGAACGCTCCCTCTGAAGATCCTGAAAGCGTTGGAAATATTCCGGATTATGCTGAATCTCCCAGCGGTAATAATCTCCCGGATTCTCATCCATATATTTCTGCAGCCATTCAAAACGATAGACAATCGCATCTGCTTCCTCTTGATCTGTCCATGCTCCACTCACTACATCCTGCCAGTCTGAATATGATTGTTTCTTTTCCCAGTTTCTGCAAGTATCCCGAAAATGAAGTGCAAGAAGATTGGTCATTTCTTCCTGCTCCTGTTCAATGGCATTATTGGAAATCAAATTATCCACGTAATTTCCATCCTCATACATATCCCGAATTCTGTTCGCTGCTTCTTCCCACGTAACCATGCGGTCAAAGTTTCTTCTGGCAGAGTCCCCTCGCCGGATACGGATACCATCATTGTCATACCAGATACTGATTTTCTGACCATCTATGGTAAATCCTTTGCCACCAGTTCCATATTCATCTTTCAGAAAACTCCGCATTTCTTCATTATCCAGACCTTCAATCAGTCTTGCTGTAATATGAAACAGTGTATTTTTCTGTCCGCTTCCCGTGCGGAGAATATCATTTACCACTTCATCGGAAATAAGAAAAGCGGCTGGCTGTTCCAATGCAGCTGCCGCTTTCCTTATTTCTCCTAACTGTTCCTCTTCTGTTGGGAACAGACTTAACTGTAAATAATCTCCTGAATCACCAGCTCCTCTGCCTGTGCCTTGATCTGGTTCATGTGTCTGGTCCATGCCATCCCGTCTGCCATTTTGTCCGGTGCCGGATCTTTCTCCAGAAGTTCGTTCATCAGGTCGTCTACTCTCTGTCTTGCCTGGCTGTCGATCTCCATCAGATGACTGTCCAGACGGTTCTGCAGTGTCAGAATGTTG
>JBKYFG010000020.1:0-5225 GCA_047027955.1 Blautia sp. | reverse complement strand
GCTTGGACTGGTGAACCGTATGATGACCGCAATCCGCAGACCGGGAAGTGAATATACGAGAAACCTTATGAATGAAACACAGGCACAGATTGACAATTTCCCAGATGGCATGATCGGTTTTACGGAAATGCACGAGGCAGGAATCCAGTTAGACCATATGCTACCGCTTACGAAAGACCGGGCATATGAATTATACCGTGGAGGGGCAGAAATTTACATCTTATATGGAAATCCAGAGAATCCACAACGGGCAGAACAGGTGCTTGTGGAGACGGAAAATGAGATTTTGGGATATGACGGTATCTTTGGAATCACAGAAACAGAATGGGAAGTCCAGAAAGAAAGAGAAGTCTCTGCCACAAAACAGGAAGCACTGGAACGGCAGAGTGCAGAAAAGATTGATGAGACACTTCTTCTGCATGGAGAAAGCAGAAGGTTTGCCATTTATCAGATGGATAGCGGAGATGAGCATACTTATCAGTTTATGGGAATGGAATCCGCAAAGAGTCTGGGATATACCATTGACGGAAAGGATTACCGGATGGTTTATGCAGCACCATGGATGCCAACAATCACGTTAGAAAATATATTTGAACGCTTTAACATTGACCGACCGGAAGATTTCCGTGGTCATTCCTTATCGGTAAGTGATGTGATCGTGATAAACAGGGGTGCAGAGATCACAGCCTATTATGTAGATTCTTTTGGATTTCAGGAACTTCCGGAGTTTGTCCAGCAGAGAATGAACATGCTGGAACATAATTCCGTCAGGGCATATCCGCCAGTTTATAAAGGAACATTGGAACAGGCAATGGGAGAACGGGATGTGGATGCTTATCTGGATTCGAGAAAGTTAAACCTGGACTGCAAGAAAGCAATCGAAGAAGCTATCCGGGAGAATTTTGACGGGCTGCACTTAAAGCAGAATGCAGCAAAAGAAGTCGTGGAACGCTTTGGGGAAGAACGTATGAATTTTGTTATGGCAAACACCATCCGTGAACTTTCTCATGATGGAAGATTTTCCAGACAGAACAAAGACTGGGCGGAGCATATCGAAATCCCGGAAAATATCAGCCGGGGCAGAAATCTGAACCTGGATTATGTGATTGAAAGCCACCCGGCAGTTTTAGATGGGTTTATCGACATGGCAAGAGCTGAGATCCGGATGCAGAGGATAGAACAGGCGATAGGAGAAAACGAAGTGACGATCACAGCAGAGACAAGAGGATATGAAGCAGAAGGACATAACGGGACATGGCATACGGTTGATAAAAAGGAATATGCTGGGGAAAAGTTTTTCTTAATGGAACATGATGAATTTGGCTCCGATGTGGCTGGCATTATCGTAGCAGAAAATGGACAGCTTGTAGCGGAGGACTTATGGAATGGATTTGATGAAGGAGCGTTAGAAACTGTATCAGAATATCTGCAGGAAAATGGAACAACACTCTATGACTTGACGGAATTCCCGAAAGATTCTGTTGTAACCCTGCGGAGTGGACAGACACTTACAATCGAAGAAATACAGGCAGTACAGAAAGACATATGGGAAGAAACGATGGCAGGAAAAAATGAATCTGGAACGGATGTCCGGTTTAATTTCCATGCAGTCAGTGAGGTGCAGCTGCCGGAAGGCATAAAGTTAAAAATGCCAGAGAGCCATTACATTGATAATTTTTATGTGATGGAAGATGTAAATGCAAAGGGTGTAGTAAAAGTAAACCGGTATGAATCACTGGATGAAGCGATGCAGGAATATTTACGTCTGCCAAATCATCAGAAAAAAGTGCTTGGTATCCAGAATACGGAAACGATGCAGGAAAGCATGGATTTTATCCGATGTGAAAACGGGATAGATCGGCTGACCCATGCGTATGAACAGATCGGAGGGTGGCTGAATCCAGAAATATATGAAGCGGTAAATAAAATGGAAAACATGCTGGACTGGAATGAGGTACAGATTGCATATCAGATTGGAAAACAATACTTTACAATCCAGACCGCAGAAGATGGCTATGACTATACATTTTACAATGAAGATTATCAGGAGGATGATGGAGGAATCTATGACAATCCGACAATCTATGTAGATGAAGCTGCCAGTGATATTTTAGAAGATAAAGGGTACTCACTGGAAGATGCAAAAGTAGTGGATTATGAAGAACTGATGGCAGATGTGGAAGAAGTTCAGGAAGAACGGATGCAGCGGATACAATTAGAAAAGAACTGCCCGGCAAGTATTTTTGAAGGATTTCGCAGGGAAGAAGCAATGCAAACCTATGAAGGAATCGCAATGCAGTTTACCAGGAGTAAAGGGTATCTGACCATACAGGCAACAGAAGAAGGATATTCGTTTATTTTTTATGACTCTGATCTGCATGAAATCCAGGGTGGTGATTACGATAATCCAGACGCATCCATTCAGGAAGCTGCTTATGAAATCCTTAAAAGTGAAAGAATGAATGATATGGAATGTGTCAAAGTAGATTATAAAGAATTTGAAGAAATGACGATCCAGCACTCTAAAGATTTATTACAGGAGGGGGAACTTCGTGCGACTTCTGAGATTGGAAGAAATGAACTGGCATTAAACAGTCTGAGCAGGGCAGAAGTTGAAAGAGGTGTCTTGTATCATGCACAGGCAGTATTAGAAGATATGGGAATGGAACAGGAGGTAGAGCTGCTTGCTGCAAGAGTGTATGGTTCCAGAAGCAGACAAGACCTTTACCGGGAAGATTCTGACCTTGATGTAGTGCTTTCTTATCGTGGCAATATCTGTGAAGACAGTTTCTTCAATGAATTAAATGCTCATGGTATAGCAATGGCAGGTATTAAGGTGGACATCAATCCTATCGCAGAAGAAAGAATCACTCTGGCAGAATATATGAAGGAAGCAGATGCTTACCTTGATCAGCAGGAGATTAAAAAGCTGGCGGTGGATTTAGATAATTTCAGCTATGAATATGACGCTTATGAATATAAAGATACCGTTGAGAACAGGGAAGAACAGGTGGAGAAAATCACAGAGGACATTCTGAATAAGAAAACAGAGGCTATCAAAGACTGGCTGCTTGAGGCATCCGAGGAATCCGATATAGACAGCGATGTTATAACTGCCCGTTCTTTACTTTCCCGTCTGGAGGACGCAGAGAGATTTTCTATCTTTGACAAACAACCAGAGCAGGAACAGCCAGAAGCCACAATCAGTTTTTATGTCGCAGAGTGCATGGAGTTTCCGGTCATGGGAGAATACCATAATAATCTTACTCTGGAAGAAGCGATTAAGATTTATGAAAGTATTCCAGCAGATCGACTACATGGAGGCAAAGGGATTGGTTTTGACCTGCAGGACGGGGATAAAGATTATTCTGGAGAGTACGAACTGATGTGTTGGGACAGAGTAGACAGGGAACTGATAGATATGATTCCTCATTATAAGGAAAGTCCATTGGTACAGAAAGCAATCAACGATATGGAAAAATATCTGAATGAGAAACATGGAAAGATGCAGGAAGCAGAACAGACCGTGGAAGTAAAACAGGAAGTTTCAGAAGCACCAGTCAAGAAAGAATCTGTGTCAGTAGAACCAAATCGGGAACAAAACAAAGAGCCTGCAAAGGGTGGAAAAGGAGAACTGAAAAAATCCGTGCTGCAGTCATTGAAAGAGTTTCAGGCAAGAGCAAAAGCACAGGAGCAGAAAGAAATGGCAACTGAAAAATCCAAAGCACATAAGAAGGGGAATGTAGAATTATGATGAATCTGGCAATGAACTTTGATACAGATGAATGCTTAGTGACCGCAATGTTTGATAAAGGCAACCGAAATGATACGATGGAAGCTATCGACAATATCATTCCATTTCTGAAAGGGGATGCGGATATGATCGGGCTTGTCTGCAATACCATAAGAAAGCTGTTCTGCATGAGTGATGAAGGCTATGAAATTTTTCTTATGGATCTGGAAGATTATAAAGTGGATTTGGAAGATAATTATAAAAAATAGAGAATATTTTGTGTGAATTAGTGTTAGATAGAATTTATTTAAATTGGAGAAAGTAGCCAATCCGATTGAGAAACTGGCACATATTATTAATATGATAAATTTTATTATTGACTTTTAAATTTCACAATGCATCATAGTAAAATAAAGCGAGTATGTAAAAGAGCAGTGTAATTAATGATATAATAAAAAGCAAGAAAAATATTTTTGACTATCTTTTTGTACAATTTATGAGGAACAGTTCCATGACCAAAGTTATGGATTCAGACCGAATAGATGTGCACAACAAGCAATCCTAACAGCACTTGATATGATGAATGACGGTAATGACTGGATTGTAGACATCGACTTGGAAAAGTTCTTTGACACAGTAAATCATGACAAGCTTATGACTATCATAGGCAGAACCATTAAAGATGGAGATGTCATCTCTATCGTTAGAAAATACCTTGTCAGCGGAATCATGATAGATGATGAATATGAGGATTCCATTGTGGGGACACCACAAGGAGGAAATCTCTCGCCATTATTGGCAAACATCATGCTGAATGAACTTGATAAGGAAATGGAAAAGCGAGGGCTTAACTTTGTACGATATGCGGATGACTGTATTATTATGGTCGGAAGCGAAATGTCTGCCAACAGAGTCATGAGAAATATTTCACGATTCATTGAAGAGAAGCTAGGGCTCAAAGTCAACATGACCAAGAGCAAGGTAGATAGACCACAAGGACTTAAATACCTTGGATTTGGATTCTACTTTGATTCAAGAGCGCATGAGTTTAAGGCAAAACCACATGCAAAATCAATAGCAAAGTTCAAGAAAAGAATGAAAGAACTCACTTATCGTAGCTGGGGTGTCAGCAACAGCTATAAAGTAGAGAAACTAAATCAGCTCATAAGAGGGTGGATAAACTACTTCAAGATAGGTAGTATGAAAACACTCTGTAAAGAACTAGATGCAAGAATTCGTTATAGGTTGCGTATGTGTATTTGGAAGCAATGGAAAACCCCGCAGAATAGGGAAAAGAACCTTGTAAAGCTGGGAATTGATAGGAACACAGCAAGGCGAGTTGCCTACACAGGCAGTAGAATAGCCTATGTTTGCAACAAGGGTGCTGTGAACGTTGCAATAAGCAACAAAAGATTAGCCACATTTGGACTAATCTCTATGTTAGATTACTACACCGAAAGGTGTGTTACTTGTTAAGTTGATTGAACCGCCG
>JBKYFG010000019.1:0-5646 GCA_047027955.1 Blautia sp. | reverse complement strand
ATAAGGAAGGTGAGCAATTGGAAAACTATACTAAGTACAAGCTGAAAAGCAGTGATGAACTTACATCAGTGCTGAACGGCAGGGACAACCTGTTTGTGATTGCCTGCAACAAGTGTTTCAAAGAGTTTGAAACTGTTGACGAACCAGATTGCGGAGAGTTCCTGAAATTTGCTGCGGAGCAGGGAAAAAACGTCACGGGCAGTGCAAAGTTTGATTTCTTATGCAATAAAATGCACACAGAAAGAAAATTACAGGATCTGATTCCAGAAGGTACAGAGAATGTAGTAGTAATTTCCTGTGGTCTTGGTATTCAGACTGTTGCGGATCTGGCTGGCAAACCGGTCATTGCCGCAAGCAATACCCTTAACTACAGAGGCCATCATGGTATGGCACTTACAAAGAAGAGCTGTGATGCTTGTGCACAATGCTATCTGAACATTACCGGAGGCGTCTGTCCTATCGTTGACTGTTCAAAAAGTCTTGTAAATGGACAGTGCGGCGGAGCAAAGAACGGAAAATGCGAAGTGGATCCGAACAAGGATTGTGCATGGGAAAAAATCTATCAGAGACTGGCAAAACAGGGACGTCTGGAAGAATTTCTCAATCAGCCGGTACAGGTTCGTGATTTCTCCAAAGTTAATTTCAAGGTCATCAATGACTATGTGAAATCTATCAGAGAAGACAGACTGAACGGATATTACGGCGGTGTTCATCCATCAGAACACAAGGAATTCAGTGAACATGTTGATCTGAAGAAATTCCCGGATCCGAAGACTGTTGTAATTTCCATGTCACAGCATCTGGGAGCTCCGGCTAACCCGATCGTTCAGGTTGGCGATACCGTAAAAGTTGGTCAGAAGATTGGTGAAGCTGCCGGATTCATCAGTGCTCCGGTACACTCCAGTGTAAGCGGAACTGTAGTTGCCGTTGAACCTCGTATGCATGGTACAAGAGGCAGTGAAGTAATGGCTGTTGTTATTGAATCGGATGGAAAAAATACTCTGCATGAATCCGTACAGCCACATAAATCATTAGATGAACTGACTCCAGATGAAATCATTGACATTGTAAAAGAAGCAGGAATCGTTGGTATGGGTGGTGCAGGTTTCCCAACCTGTGTCAAACTGAAACCAGCCAAACCAGTTGATACGATTCTTCTCAATGGATGCGAATGTGAACCATATTTAACAGCAGACCACAAGGTTCTTCTTGAGTTCGCAGATGATATCATTTTTGGTCTGAAAGCAATCCTCAAGACGACAGGTGCCGAGAAGGGTATCATCGTTATCGAAGATAATAAACCAGATGCTATCGAATTAATGAAAGAAAAAGTTGCTGATATTGGAAATATGGAAGTCTTTGTTGCACGGACCAAATATCCACAGGGTGCTGAAAAAACTCTCATTAAACGTGTCATGGGCAGAAAGGTTCCAAGTGGCGGTCTCCCGGCTGATGTTGGAGTTATCGTAGATAATATCAGTACGGTAAAGGCAATTTCCGATGCAATCCAGAAAGGCATGCCTTTGATCGAACGTGTTACAACAATAACAGGTGAAAAGATCAAGAATCCTGGCAACTTTATCATCAAGATTGGTACAAGTGTAAAAGATCTGATCGATTATTGCGGTGGATTTACAGATGATGATGTACTGGTTAAGATGGGCGGACCAATGATGGGATTCCCTCTGAACACGCTGGATGTTCCTATGATGAAGGGCTCCAACGGTATCATCGCTATTGATACAGATGAGACAAAAGAGCAGCCATGTATCAAATGCGGACGTTGCGTAGATGTCTGTCCGATGGAACTCTCTCCGCTGTATTTCGTGAAATATGCAAAAGAAGAGAACTGGCAGGGCATGAAAGACATGAACGTTATGGATTGTGTTGAGTGTAGATGCTGCCAGTATATCTGTTCTTCCAAGATTCCGATCATTAACAGTATCAAAGCCGGAAAAAATGCAGTAAGGGGGATGAAGTGATATGTTGATTACCCAGTTAAAAGCAAAAGAAACTATCGTATCACTGGCAGCCGGAAAGAAAGTTTTTATCATCAACTGCCATGGATGCAAGGAAGTTCGTTTTCCGGAAAAAGAAGCTGTTGAACTTCAGAAGGAGCTTTCCGCTGAAGGAAATGTGACAGGGATCATGACAACGGATTATATCTGTAATCCGGAAAATATGCAGTTACGTCTTCAGAAACACATGGATAAGATCAGGGAAGCGGATCTGGTCCTGGTATTCTCCTGTGGTGTTGGTGTACAGACCATCGCAGAATATCTGGAAGACAAGATGGTATGCGCAGCCTGCGATACATACCCAGTACCTGGTTTCCAGGGTGTAACACCGTTAGAATATAAATGTGACCAGTGTGGTGAGTGTTATCTGAACCTTACTGGCGGGATCTGCCCGATCACAGCATGCTCCAAGAGTCTTGTCAACGGCCAGTGCGGCGGTTCCAAGAATGGTAAATGCGAAGTGGACAGTGATATGGAGTGTGGATGGGAGCGCATCTACAGACGTCTGAAAGAAATCGGACGCCTTGACGCACTGAAATGCCCGACACAGATCCATAATTTCGCTACAGATGATGAAGTGAAATAATAAGCAAAGATTTATTAAGAAGCCAAATTAAATTATGATACGGTTCACCGGAAATATTCCGCAATGTATGCAGCAGAGCAGGTGGACCGTACCCCAAATTTTAAATGATTGGAGCAAATATAATATGAAAATGAAAGAATTATTCGACCGTGGTGAATTTGTAGTTTCTGCAGAAGTAGGACCGCCAAAAGGGATCCATGTAGATGAACTGGTAGAAGAAGCCAAAACTTATCTCAAAGGCGTTCATGCAGTCAATGTAACAGATAACCAGTCTTCGGTTATGCGTCTTGGATCTCTTGCAATGTGTAAAGTTCTCAAAGACGCCGGAATGGATCCGATCTTCCAGCTTGCATGCCGTGACAGAAACCGTATCGCACTGGAGTCTGATCTTTTAAGTGCAGCTATGCTTGGTATCGAGAACATCCTCTGCCTCACAGGTGACCACACAAAGATGGGCGACCATCCGCAGGCAAAACCGGTATTTGACCTTGATTCTGTATCTCTTCTTCATACAGTACAGCTTCTTGAGTCCGGTGTAGACCTTGGTGGAAACCAGCTCGTTGGCGAGCCTCCGAAATTCTCCAAAGGTGCCGTTGTATCTCCATGCAGCGATTCCGTTGACGCTCAGCTTGCAAAGATGGAAAGAAAAGTTGCCGCAGGTGCAGACTACTTCCAGACACAGGCTGTATTTGAGCCGGAGAAATTCATCAAATTTATGGAAAAAGCAAAACAGTTCGGAAAACCTGTACAGGTTGGTATCATCATTCCGAAGTCCGCTGGAATGGCTAAATTCATGAACAACAACGTTGCCGGCATTCATGTTCCGGACGAAATGCTCGAGGAACTGAAAGCAGACAAAGAAAAGACAAAAGCAGGTATCACAGGTGTTGAGATCGCCGCGCGCATTATCAAAGAGTGCAAGCCATACTGTCAGGGTGTACATATCATGGCACTTGGCTGGGAATCCAAGATTCCGGATCTGCTGAAACTGGCTGAGATCTAAAAAAGTATATATAGTCTGAAATAAAATGACAGGTGTCTGTCTTTGGTGAGAACCAGAGGCAGGCACCTGTTTTTTGATTCTGTATATGAGTAAAAAACAAAAATATCCATTAAATAATAGACATAAAGCTTGAGTAATGATGACAATTGCATGCTATTTTGTTATAATATTTTTTATGCAATATAGAGGAATATGAAACAGTTAATCATATCAGACAAAGTACAAAAAGAGATGCTTACAGATTTTATGATTATGAGGGAAACAAAGGGACTGAATGAACAGAAAGATAGAAAAGCAGATAAGAAAAAAAGGTAAGAAAAAAAGATTCTATTTGAGCATTTTTGCATTTATCATGTTGCTTTTTGTACCGGTTTTTGTTTATGCGTCGGAAATGAAAAGTGACGGGAAAACAACTCAGGTAATAGAGGAAGAAAATAAAACCGTGAGAGTTGGCTATTTTCCATATTCCAATTTTCAGGAAGGAAGTTATGGGGAACATAAGCAGGGAGCAGGCTATGAATATCTTCAGAAAATTTCTTATATAACCGGCTGGAAGTATGAATATGTCTATGGTTCATTTAAAGAGTGTCTGGATATGCTGGCAGATGGAAAAATAGACATACTTGGAAGTGTCAGTTATACACCAGAAAGAGCGGAATCTATCGATTTTTCAACCTACGCTGAGGGGACAGAAAAATATTGGATCTATACCCGGGAAGATCATACGGATCTTACGGATGGTGATCTGAAGCAGATGAATGGCTGTCGTATCGGTGTTGCAGATGGAAGTTATCAGAAAGATCTTTTGGAAAAATGGCTGGACAGCAATCAGATCCATGCAGAGGTTGTTGCCTGTAAAGGCTATGATGAAATGATAGAAAAACTGGATGCAGATGAACTGGATGCACTTGTGATCCCGGCACTGTCTGTCAACAGCGATTTTATTGCCATTGCTAATATCGGTGCAGGTGACTGCTATTTCGGTGTATCAAAATCCAGACCGGATCTGTTAAAGGAATTAAATGCTACCCTGGAAGAAATCAACAATACAGAAACGGACTACAGCAGCAAGCTGTATGCCAGTTATGAAGGAAAAGCGGTCATAAATTATGCACTCAACAAGGAAGAAAAACAATGGCTGGATGCACATGAAAATACAATCCGTGTGGGATATCTAAAGGATAATCTTCCTTTCTGTGGTGAAGAAAATGGGAAACTGACAGGAATCCTTGGAACCGTTCTGGATACGGTTCAGGAAAAATATGAAATTACGATCAAGGTGGTTCCCTGTTCCACGGGAGTACAGATGAATGAGGCATTGCAATCTGGTGAAATAAATATTGCCGGTCCTATCATTCAGGATTTTTATATGCAGGAACAGTTTCAGGTGGTGTTGACAGATGCAATCTTTGATATTACGCCAGTTGTTATTTACAAAGGAAAAGAATATAGCAGCTGCCTCTCTACGATTGCAGTGACAGAGACATCATTGTATTCTGAATTGATGGTGTCCCTTCTTTTTCCAGATGCAGAGATTAAACAATATGGCACACAGGAAGAATGCCTGGAGGCAGTAGCAAATGGAAAAGTAGGAGCAACTGTTATTCCATCTTCGAAGATTAATCTTCTTAATGAAAGTCCACTGACCAAAAGCCTGTCATTTGCAGAAATGGCAAAACGGCAGGAATTAGCGATGTTTACGACGAGAGAAAACAGAAGAGCAGCTACCATTATCAATAAAGCAATCGATCAGTCCTCCAATATTTTAAATGGCGTTGTCCTTGCACAGAATTCTGTTTCAGAAAAGAAAATGACCTTGCAGGATGTACTTACAGAGTATGCCGGTTTCGTTATCGGAGTTTCATTTGTGATTATTTTTGTATTACTTCTTCTGCTTTATTCCCTTTCCGTAAGCAGGAAAAAACAGATGGAAGCATTGAAAGAAGCACAGGATGCAAATGCAGCGAATATTGCAAAAACAACTTTCCTGAACCATATGTCCCATGATATCAGGACACCAATGAATGCAATTGTTGGAT
>JBKYFG010000018.1:0-12801 GCA_047027955.1 Blautia sp. | reverse complement strand
TTACTGTCTTTAAATGACTTCCATATATCTTCCGTAATATTTCGGTATACTGATCTAGCAGCATCTTTATTGTTACCGGTATAATGTTTTCTCCGGCATTTGTCACAACAATGTCACAAAACCCTCATTCCCCGCTCACTGCCTATTCCCGCAAGCCCTGTAAATACAATACTTAGGGGAAATCATACCCGGATTTTATGAAGTTTTTATGAACAAAATTTCACATTTTTCTTTTCATTCCTGTCAAAATCATGTAGAATAGAGACTGGTGAATTAAACCAATTTAAGCAACGAGGAGTTATTATGAATCAAAAAGCATTAAATGCATTGGAATATCCAAAAATCATAGAAAAACTTACAGAAAAAGCGTCTTCTTATATGGGAAAACAGCTCTGTAAAAACCTGGAACCATCTACAGATCTGGAAACGATTCGCCTGATGCAGGTACAGACAAAAGATGCTTTGACAAGACTATTCCAAAAAGGATCCATTTCTTTTGGAAATGTCAAAGATATCCGTGGTTCTCTGAAACGTCTGGAAATCGGCAGTGCTCTTAGTATTCAGGAAATTCTGGCAGTCTGCGGACTCCTTGAAAACACTTCCAGAGTCAAAACTTACTCTCGTAAAGAACGTAACGATCTTCCTGGTGACTCTCTGGACAGCATGTTTGATGGACTTTCTCCACTCACACCTTTGTCCACAGAAATCCGCAGATGCATTCTCTCCGAGGAGGAAATCAGCGATGATGCAAGCCCTGCTCTCCGCCAGATCCGCAGAAACATGAAGATCACCAACGATCGTATCCATACACAGCTTGCAGGGCTGGTAAACGGCAGTGCTCGCACCTATCTACAGGACTCTGTCATCACTATGCGAAATGGCAGATATTGCATTCCTGTCAAAGCCGAATACAAAGGGCAGGTTCCCGGTATGATCCACGATCAGTCTTCTACCGGCTCTACACTTTTTATCGAACCAATGTCCGTAGTCAAGTTAAACAATGACATGCGCGAACTGGAACTTCAGGAGCAGAAAGAAATCGAAGTGATTCTGGCTGATCTCAGCCAACAGATTGCTACTGAACAGGAAGCAATTTCACTCAATCTTGAACTGATGGTTCAGCTGGACTTTATTTTTGCAAGAGCAACGCTTGCGATGGAAATGAATGCAAGCGAACCTGTCTTTAATGATGAAGGACGCATCAACCTCAAAAAAGCACGTCATCCCCTGATCAACAAGAAAAAAGTCGTTCCAATCGATATCCGTCTGGGTGATGAATTTGATCTGCTTGTTATCACCGGTCCAAACACCGGCGGCAAGACTGTTTCCCTGAAGACAGTCGGTCTGCTCACTCTCATGGGACAATCCGGTCTTCACATTCCAACTCTGGACCGCAGTGAACTTGCTCTCTTCCACGAAGTTTATGCTGACATCGGTGATGAGCAGAGTATTGAACAGTCATTAAGTACCTTTTCTTCCCACATGACAAATATCGTCTCTTTTCTTGGAAAAGCAGACCGTCATTCCCTGGTTCTGTTTGACGAGCTCTGCTCCGGAACTGACCCGACGGAGGGTGCTGCACTGGCCATCTCGATTCTCTCTTATCTGCATGAACGCGGAATCCGCACCATGGCAACTACTCATTACAGTGAACTGAAAGTTTTTGCCCTTTCCGCTTCCGGTATCGAAAATGCCTGCTGCGAATTTGATGTAGAAACATTGAGTCCGACTTATCGCCTGCTGATCGGTATTCCTGGAAAAAGTAATGCATTTGCAATTTCTTCCAAACTCGGAATCCCTGAATCCATCATTGAAAAGGCACGCGAACAGATCAATGAACAAGATGAATCTTTTGAAGACGTACTGACCTCGCTGGAAGAAAGTCGTATCACAATTGAGAACGAGCGCACAGAGATTGCACAGTACAAATTGGAAATTGAAACGCTTAAGAAACAGCTGGAAAACAAACAGGAAAAACTGGATGTTCAGAAAGAGCGTATCATCCGTCAGGCAAACGAAGAGGCACATAAAGTTCTTCAGGATGCTAAGGATTACGCTGACCAGACTATGAAGCTTTTCCATAAATTCCATAATGAATATGTAGACACCGCCGCTGTTGAACGTGAACGTCAGCAGCTTCGCCAACGTCTCAACAAAGCAGAACAGAAAATGGCTCAGCCAACCCCCAAAAAGAAACCAAAGAAAGTGCTCACAGCAAAAGATATCCACCTGGGCGATACTGTCCGTGTTCTCAGCATGAATCTCAAAGGTACAGTAAGTACCCGCCCGGATTCTAAAGGTTATCTGTTTGTTCAGATGGGAATCATTCGTTCCAAAGTCCATATTTCTGATCTGGAGCTGATTGATGAACCAGTGATCACCACTCCGTCTCTTTCCAAGACCGGGGCCGGAAAAATCCGTATGTCCAAATCAGCCAGTGTCTCTACGGAAATTAATCTTCTTGGAAAAACAGTCGATGAAGCAGTTGCAGAACTGGACAAATACCTGGATGATGCTTATATTGCGCATCTAAAAACTGTACGAATCGTTCACGGCAAGGGAACCGGTGCACTCCGCAAAGGCGTTCACAATTACCTAAAGCGCCAGAAACATGTAGCCTCTTATCGTCTCGGCGAATTCGGCGAGGGTGATGCAGGTGTAACAATTGTAGAATTCAAAAAATAAGTGAAAGGCGAATACCATGGTAACAAAACAGAAAATCTTAATCGTAGATGACGACAACAACATTGCTGAACTAATTTCTTTATATCTTACAAAAGAATGTTTTGAAACCAGAATTGTAAATGACGGTGAACAGGCTCTGAAAGACTTTGCTTCTTTTCAGCCAGATCTGATCCTCTTGGATCTGATGCTTCCTGGCATTGACGGCTATCAGGTCTGCCGAGAGATCCGTCACACATCTGATGTGCCGATCATCATGCTTTCTGCCAAAGGCGAAACCTTCGATAAAGTACTTGGTCTTGAACTGGGGGCAGATGACTATATTATCAAACCGTTTGATACCAAAGAACTGGTTGCCCGTGTGCGTGCAGTCCTGCGTCGATTCAAAGTACGTCAGCCTGCTGGCAATCCGGATGAAAAATGTGTCAGCTTTCCAGATCTGACAATCAATCTGACAAATTACTCTGTCACATATATGGGAAAACAAATTGATATGCCGCCAAAAGAACTGGAGCTTCTCTATTTTCTGGCCGCATCTCCAAACCAGGTATTTACCCGCGAACAATTACTGGATCATATATGGGGATATGAATATATCGGTGACACTCGTACCGTAGATGTCCACATTAAAAGACTGCGCGAAAAAATCAAAGACCATCCTCAGTGGAGCCTCTCTACTGTATGGGGTATCGGATACAAGTTTGAGGTCAAAAACAAATGAAAAAGAAACTGACAACGGTGTTTTTTACCGCATATATACTGCTTGGTGTCCTTGGTTTTTTGCTGGTAACATATGTCGGTTCTCACCTGTTAGAAAATCGCCTGGAAAAATCCATAAGTGCAGATATGTACCAGACAGCTCACCGCATTGCAGAAAATAATCTGGTCAGTCACAACATCACTTCTTCTAATATGGAGGAGATTCGGAACAATCTTTCCCTTGCTGCAAACTATCCTGATACGATCATCTGGATCATCAACAGCAACGGACAGATCATCCTCAGTACACGCAAAGATATCTCACCGGATAATCCAATTAACTTAGAAGGCTTCAACCCAGCCTCCTGGGACAGCAATTATTATCAGATTGGTGATTTCTACGGATATTTTCCCGAGACACATCTCAGCACGATTGCACCAATCACCGAGGATATGACAACGCGGGGATACGTTGCCATTCATTATCTGATGAGTGACTTGTATCAAAACCGCAGCACTCTGCTCTGGATCATTCAGATTTTGTATATTCTCACTTATCTCGGTGTAGCTTTACTGTTTTTCTTGTATATCCGCTGTATACGCAGGCCATTTCAGGAAATCACAAAGGGAGCTTCAGAATTTGCAAACGGAAATCTCTCCTACCAGATTCCTGTCGATTCAGAAAATGAGCTGGGATATCTTGCCAAGAATCTGAATTATATGGCTGATAAACTAAATCGTAACGGTGAATACCAACGACAGTTTATTTCCAATATTTCACATGATTTCCGTTCACCACTTACTTCGATCAAAGGTTACGTGGAAGCGATGATCGACGGAACGATTCCAGTGGAAATGCAGGAAAAATATTTAAAGATTATTTCATACGAAGCAGAACGTCTGGAAAAACTTACCCGCGGACTTCTGACTCTGAATGAACTGGATATCCAGAAACGTATGCTTCATATCCAGCCCTTTGATATCAACAGTGTGATCAAAGCGACAGCTGCATCCTTTGAAGGCTCCTGTACCAGTCGCAATATTCTTCTGGAACTGATTTTATCCGGAAAGGAACTGATGGCACAGGCAGATATGGAACAGATCCAACAGGTGCTGTATAACCTTTTGAGCAACGCGATCAAATTCAGCCCGGACAATTCCACGATTACACTTGAGACTACCGAAAAAAGCGGCAAGATCTTTGTTTCTGTCAAAGATCATGGCATTGGAATTCCAAAGGCAAGTCTCCAGAAGATCTGGGAACGATTTTATAAGATTGATCGATCCCGAGGCAAGGATCAAAAAGGAACCGGCCTTGGTCTGGCAATCGTCAAAGAGATTCTTCATGCACATGGACAACACATCAATGTGATCAGTACAGAGGGTGTTGGAACAGAATTTATTTTTACATTAGAAAAGGCAAAGTAGAGAATTCATCCACTTTGCCTTTTATCGTTTATATTTTTTCTTATTCCCACGTATGGTTATGAAGCTGTCCCTGAAGCTGCATATGATCAAAATGATTCTGCCGCAGTGCCTCATAAAGCACGATTGCCACTGAATTACTCAGATTCAGTGAACGGATCTCATTGATCATTGGAATCCGTACGCAGTTATCTTTATGTTCCATCAGGATTTCTTCCGGGATTCCGGCACTTTCCTTGCCAAACATAATATAACAATCTTCCTCGTATTGCACATCTGTATAAGTCTTCAACGCCTTCGTTGTTGCATAATAAATTTTCGCATTTGGATTCTTTTCCAGAAAATCTTCGTAGTCCAGATATGTCGTTACATCCAGATCTTTCCAGTAATCCATACCAGCTCTTTTGAGTGCCTTCTCACTGAGACTGAATCCCAGAGGCTCGATCAGATGTAGTTTCGTATCTGTTGCAACACATGTTCTTCCTATATTTCCTGTATTTGCCGGAATTTCAGGTTCCAGCAGTACAATATTAAGCTTTGCCATCTTTTCTGTCCTTTCCAGGTATAATTTCCGTCAAATGGAGTCTCGGACGTTCCAGATATCTGGTAATTTCTCCACTGTGAAGCAGACGGTCGTTTCCACTGTCTGCATATCCAATCACAGCTGCATGGATTCCATGTGCCTCTAATTCCCGCACCAGTGCATCTCCCTGCGCAGTGCCAATCAGCACAGATCCCTTCGCCTCCAGTTTATACGGATCCACATCCAGCCGTTCACAGACTTCTATCGTCTCCTGCCGGATTGGAATTCTGCGAAGATCTACATCCATACCAACTCCAGAAGCTTCTGCCATTTTCCACAGACCACTTAAAATTCCACCGTTCTCTGTAAAATACAATGCAGAAAACCCAGCTTCTTTCCAAAATACATCTTCTTCTGAAATCATACAATTTTTCAGTGTCTCCACCCCCATACGGAGAAAACTCTCTGAAAAATATGTTCTGAGCTTATCCCACTCCCGGCAGATCAGTTCCAACGTACCTGATATACCTGTCTCTCCTGCCACCACCAGGTCATCTCCCGGATATATTTTTCCTGTAATTTCCGCCTGCAGTGCTTCTAACGCCTGCTGTCCTAGTTTCATACTCTTCCTCCAGTGTTCTAATTTCCAGTTCTCCTTTTATAATAAAATAGAAAGAACACTTGGTACAACCATCGCAAGAACCAGTATCACTGCGATCACCGCTGTAATAATTTTTCTTTTTTTCGGGTCAAACATTCCCATCTTCGTCCTCACCTCTCCTATTTTCAAAAATGCCTCAGCATTTTTATTGCTCGCCACCTGCAGAGGTGTGAGTCATCTCACATCTGATATAATCAACTTTTTCCACTTAGCCATTTATAACTGAACAACCTCTGTATATGCATTATTCGACAATGGATCACGTTTCTCATAATCAAACAAAATCACCGTTCCATTCTCAAACACTTCAATATGTGCTGTTTTGGAAACCTGGTTATTCTTCCGGTAGTTCCATACTGCTGTCTCATACTGTTTCTGATCCGGAGCAAATGCAGGGCGCTTCTTAAGTTTTTCTCTCAGGTAAAGATCATACAACATTTTCTGTGCAGCTACTTCTGTCGGAACATCTGTTTCTTCTTGCAGATATTCCAAAAGTATCTCATAACGCCGCATCCTGGAATGCGAGATCTCACTGTAACCTTTTTTCTCATAAAAAGAACCCAGTTTCTCGTAAAAAGTAAAAGCATCCTTTTCAAACGGTACCAAATATTCCAGTGTATGCCAAAACTGACCACTATTATAATACACTTCTACCATACTTTCCACCATTTTTAATTTTAGAACTTCTCCATAGGTAAGCCAGTTCGTGGAAAGCACTTCATATGGTTCTTTTTCTTTATAAACGATCCCGTAGACTTCGGCCTCTTTCTGCATCAGCGAGCCTTTCAGAACTTTCAGGAATCCAAGCTGAAGCTGATCCGGTTTCATCTGGTATACATCATTAAATGATTGATGAAAAGTATCATAATCCTCATACGGAAGCCCTGCAATCAGATCCAGGTGCTGATGGATATTTCGGAAACTGTGAACTCTGTTTACACAATGTTCCAGTTTTTTCAGATCCATATGTCGATGAATAGCCCGAATCGTCTCCGGATTCGTTGACTGCACACCGATTTCCAGCTGAATCAGTCCAGGGCGCATCTGTGACATCAGCTCCATCTCTTCCTCTCGAAGGAGATCTGCGGAAATTTCAAAGTGAAAGTTTGTCACACCATTATCATGTTCCAGAATATATTTCCAGATTGTCATAGCATGTTCATGTTTACAGTTAAAAGTACGGTCCACAAATTTCACCTGTGGAACTCTGTGATCCAGGAAAAACTGCAATTCTTTTTTGACCAGTTCCAAATCCCGGAAACGAAGTTTCTTATCTATGGAAGACAAACAGTAGCTACAGGAAAACGGGCATCCCCTGCTGCTCTCATAATAAATGATTCTGTTCTCAAATTTCTCCAGATGCTCATAAACAAATGGAATTGCACTTAAATCCATCAGTTCCCGCCAGCCGTTATGAATGATCTTATCACCAGTTCTGTATGCAATTCCCGAAATTTCTTCAAGGCTGTCTTTCCCATCTATGTAAAATTCCAGAAGATCATGAAATGTCTTTTCGCCTTCTCCTACCATAACTCCGGTCATCTCCGGCATTTCTGTCAGGAATTTTTCAGCATCGTAAGAAACCTCCGGACCGCCTGCCCAAAAAGCTGTTTTTGGAAGTATCTTAACAAGATCACGAATCAGTTCCCGTACAAAAGAAATATTCCAGATATAGCAGGAGAAGCAGACAACGTCTGCTCCACTGCTGTAAATATCTTTCAGTATCTCATCCTTTGGCTGGTTGATCGTATACTCCCTAAGAATCACATGCTCATCATAATCAGATGAATATGCTTTCAGATCGTACACTGCCAGATTTGAATGAATATATTTTGCATTGCATGCTGCAAGTAAGATTTTCATGAATATACTAAACCCTTCCTGCTGTTATTCATCCAGAAGTTTCTTAAGGTCTTCTTTGGATGTCAGTCCAACCAGACGATGTACTTCCTGTCCGCCTTTAAAGATCAAAAGAGTCGGAATGCTCATAACCTTAAACTGCTGTGCAAGCCCCATTTCCTGGTCCACATCGATTTTGCCTACATTATAACCTTCTTCTGCCAGTGCTTCCACGATTGGGCCCTGACGCATGCAAGGTCCGCACCAGGTTGCCCAGAAATCAAGCAGGATTGGTTTTTCTGATTTTAAAACTTCTTCTTCAAAATTTTGTGATGTAATTGTTTTTGCCATACTAATTCTCCTTTTCTGTATATACTGTTATTCAGTATTTTTACTTTGATATTTTATTCATTTTGTTATTTTTCAGTCTGCTGCCTTTTTTCTCTGACGAACATATTTACCGGCATTGATTCCCGCCATACTTCCCTCATAGACTGCCTTGGATACCTGCAGGAGTCCGCCTGTACAGTCCCCCGCCGCAAACAGACCCGGAATCGTTGTCTCCATCTCAGAATTGACTCTGACATTTCCTTTATCTGTCAGTTCCGCGCCCATCTGTCGTGCGATCTCAGTACTGCCGGCAGTCCCCAGTGCCACAAACACCCCGTCTGCCGGATAAAATGATTCCCTGTCTTCATTTTCCATTGAAGCAACATCATGTTCCATCCGAATACCCGAAACGGTATCTCCACCCTCGATTGCCTGAATTTTCATTGTGTTCACTGCAATCGGATGTTCTCTTGAAAACTCCGGTTCTCTGCCATTTGTATATATTGTCACTGATGAAGTTACATTTCGCAGTTCTTCCGCCTCATGAAGTGCAAAATCACTGTTTCCAATTACCGCCACATCGCGGTTTCTGTAGAAAAACGCATCACAGATTGCACAGTAACTGACACCCTTGCCTTCAAATTCCCGAATTCCCGGAATATTCGGTGCAGACCGCTTTCCGCCTGTTGCCAGAATCACACTTACTGTATCAAAGTTTCCAGCAGTCGTCTGGACTGTAAATGTATCAAATCCATTAATTCCAAGCACCTGTGCATCAATTATGCGAATGCCCAGAGCCTTTGCCTGTGCAACTCCTCTCTCATAAAGTTCTTCTCCTGAGAGTGGTCGTTCCAGGCCATAATAATTTTCAATTTTTTCTGCTTTTGCCAGTGCTCCGATTCCATTGTTGAGCAACAGTGGGGTTAAATTACCTCTGGCAGCATACAGTGCCGCAGATATGCCTGCCGGACCTGCTCCGATAATAATTATATTTTCCATTTTATCACCTGAATTTCCCATTGCTTTATAATATACACCATTCTTTTGAAAATTTCAGCTTTTATTCTTCCATTTTTCTCTTTCTATTATACTGGACTATTGTTATTTTCTCAAGAGAATTTGTCTTATATAACTTTTTTGATACATAGTTTTTGCTGTTTTCTTAATTTTTTTACTGTTTTTTCTGTAATTTTTGTTACAATTATGATATATTTTTACTATGTTATGCTTGATTATAAACAAGGAGTTTAATCATCATGAGAAGTTTTGAATATTACACACCTACAAAGGTGATTTTTGGAAAAGATACACATCTAAAAATTGGTGAATTATTAAAAGATTATAACTGCCACAAAGTACTGATTCATTATGGCAGCGAAAGTGCTGTAAAATCCGGTCTGATTCACGAAATCAGTAATTGTCTCACTGAAGCAGGAATCGACTTTGTCACTTTGGGCGGAGTTGTCCCAAACCCACGTCTCTCCAAAGTACGAGAAGGTATCTCACTCTGTCAGAAAGAATCTGTGGATTTCATTCTGGCTGTCGGTGGTGGAAGTGTTATTGATTCTGCAAAAGCCATTGGCTATGGTGTTGCCAATCCATGGACCGATGTCTGGAATTTTTTTCTCAAAACAGAGATTCCAAACGCCTGTCTTCCAATCAGCGCTATCCCTACGATTGCCGCTTCCGGAAGCGAAATGAGCGGTTCCTGTGTCATTACAAATGAAGATGGTTGGTTAAAACGTGGAAGCACCCGCAGTGACCTCTGTCGCCCGAAATTCACTCTGATGAACCCGCGACTCACCTATACTCTGCCGGAATATCAGACCGAAAGTGGCTGTGTAGATATTCTTCTGCATACCATGGAACGTTATTTTGTCAACATCGAAACCATGGAGATCACTGACAGTATCAGTGAATCCCTGATGCAGACCGTTATTTACAATGCACGAATCCTGCTGAACGAACCTGGTAACTACAATGCAAGAGCAGAGATCATGTGGGCAGGAAGTCTTTCTCATAACGGATTGACCGGCTGTGGAACTGGTGGTGGTGACTGGGCCTGTCATCAGCTTGAACACGAACTTGGCGGACTTTACGATGTTACTCATGGTGCTGGTCTTGCTGCACTCTGGGGAAGCTGGGCACGTTATGTTTATGATGCCAATCCGGAGCGTTTCGCACAATTTGCCACCAACATCTTCGATATTCCATGTTATGCTGATTATGAAAATACAGCACTCGCCGGTATAGAAGCAATGGAAGACTTTTTCCGTTCAATCCATATGCCGACCAACCTTCATGAACTAGGTCTGGATCTGACCGACGAACAGATTCATGAACTGGCTTTCAAATGCAGTTTTGAAGATACACGTACCATTGGCGTTTTCAAACAGTTAAACATGAAAGACATGGAAAAAATTTACGCCATGGCAAGATAAATGATTTTACCTTTACTGATCACCAGATGATTAAAGGCAGGATATCCTGAATTTTCAGGTTCCTGCCTTTTGTTTATTTTATCAAATATACTTCTGTATCATATGTACCTTTAGCCTCGCCCTCAGCATGCGTTGCAACATAAATATCGATACGATTTTTCTTGATTGCACCACCACAGTCCTCTGCAACATAAACCTGTCCGTTGATCACTACTTTGCTTCCATACGGAATCACAGATGGATCTACTGCAATCGTATGATTGGTAGTTGCCGTTACGCCAGTCGATGTAATTCCATTGGAATATGGTCCGCAACAGATACTGCACGGACAGTAATGTGTAATCTTAAATACGCCTAGATCCTGCAGATTTGCGTCTGAAGATGCCGCAACCGGTGTTCCGATCTGAACTCCGTTTTCTACTGAAACACCTGGGTCCACATCCTCCAGTGCATCTGCAAATACGCCCTCTCCACTGCCTTCATGGAGTGTTCCCGCATCTTTATCCTTATCAATTGTATCTGCTTCTTCTGCCACCGCATCCGGAAGGTCCAGACAGCTTGTTGGAATATAACCTTCTGCCTCTGTTCCATCATCATTCTGATAAGTAATCCGGCTCCATACTCCATTAACTGTTCCCGTCTGTTTCACTTCATCCAGCTGAAGAACTTCCCCTACTTCTTCCCCATCTTTCCGGCTTGGATAATCCAGTACCGTAGCATCACTTTTTACTTCAACATCTTTATCTGCAGGCTGAATCTGATCCGTATCACTGAGCATCTGATTCTGAATGTATCCAATAACTTTGCTTTCATTTACTTCACAGGATACTTTGCTCCATCCATTATCACAGACTGCACTTCTCTCCAATGTATCACCCAGTGCAACGTCCCCCATTTTTTCGCTGGATTCGCCTGGTTTTGAATAGATCCCGGCATTTTTGGCTGCAACATACACGATATCCTGTATAGCTGCAACATTAACTGAATTGCCGCTTCCATCCTCTGTTGAAAATGCCTGAAAAATTTTATTGTCTTCCTTATCAGCTTCTGTAACTGCCTGATAATCCTGTACCGCACCATACACCAGCGGTACATGACATGTCAAAGCAGTCCCCAGTAAAACTGCACATACCTTTTTTTTCACAGGTTTTCACCTCATCTCTATAACTTTACGTTTCCCCATCTCTTACTCTGGCTTATTTTAGCACATGAAACGCATGATTTCAAATTTACACAGTTTTTTCACGAAATTTTAAGAAAATCCTTAGAATTTCTTTCTTTTCAAAAGCAGCTTTACCGATTACAATAATACCTATGAAGAAGACACAAAAGATCAAACATAAAAAACACCCAAACAGCGTGCACCTTACCAAAAAAGCGCGTCTCATAAAACGCCGGCATCAGATTCGCCGACAAAAACAGTTTCTCTGCTTCATACTGTTTCTTATCATAATCCTGTCTCTGTCCTTTCTTATTTTACGACCACTCCGTACTTCCAGACAGACTCATATGATCAACTCTGCCTGCGAATCTTATCGCAGCGATGTAGAACAAGTTGCTGCAAAATACGATATGTCTGCATATGTAGATCTTATTCTGGCTCTTATGATGCAGGAAAGCTCCGGTCAGGGAACAGACGTTATGCAATCCTCTGAAGGTGCATATAACACACAATATCCTCAGACTCCAAACGGCATCACAGATGTAGATTATTCTATTGCCTGCGGAATTCAGGAACTGAAATATTCTATGGCCAAAGCAGATGTTACAGGACCGAATGATATTGCCAACATCAAACTTGCTCTTCAGGGATACAATTTTGGAGCAGATGTCTATTTTAACTATCTGGAAAAAAATGGCATCACCTCCTGGTCTGAAGAAAGTTCAAAAGCTTTTGCCGAAATAGCAAGCGGAGAAACCGAGCGTTCCAAAGAAGATCCTCTATACGACACGGCCGGTCCATGGGACTATGGAGATCAGTATTATCCGGAACATGTACTTCGTTACTATCATTCCTAAATCACTTGATTCGTACAAAATGTTTTTTATAAATTTTTCAAATTTTTTCGAAAAAACATTTGACAACTACAATTATATCTGGTATTATATGTCTTGTCGATGAGGAACGCACTTCTTCACAAGACATTTGCGATAGTGGCGTAGTTGGTAACGCGCGACCTTGCCAAGGTCGAGACCGCGGG
>JBKYFG010000017.1:0-13463 GCA_047027955.1 Blautia sp. | reverse complement strand
AAATCTGAAGCCGCAAGAAAACGTAAATATAATTAATTGTGCGCAAAAATCCCTGACGACAATTCCGTCAGGGATTTTTAAGATTTATGAATCGTCACTAAATTAACAATGCTGTAAAACAATAAAAAGGGACATTTATGCATCGTATCATTCATACCTTCAAGAAAATCTTACAGTTATTATTTAATCGAATTTTTTATGTTGCAGTTGCGCTGATGCTTCAGCTTACATGGTTGTTGATCACCGCATGGAGACTGGCAGCATATTCAAAATATATTTCGCATGTAATCAGTATGATCAGCATCCTGGTCGTACTCTGGATCGTAAACAAAAAGATCAATCCGTCTTATAAACTCGGATGGACGATTCTGATTCTCTGTCTCCCTGTTTTAGGAGTTATGTTGTATATACTTTTTGGTAAATCCAGAATTGCACAGGCAATCCAGAATAAATATGCACAGGTTCAGGAGGAAAGCCTTCCCTATATGAAACAGGATCCTGATGTCGCCAGAAGTCTTGAGGAATCCTCTCAATCTGCGGCAGTCCAGTCCAGATATATTCATCAATACTCCAGTTTCCCGGTTCACACTAATACAACTGCTGAATATTTCCAGGTAGGAGATGATATGTTCCCTGTGCTTGTTCGTGAACTGGAGCAGGCAGAACATTATATCTACATCGAATATTTTATTATCAATGATGGCGTGATGTGGCGAACGATTCTGGATATTCTTGAACGAAAAGCAACCGAAGGAGTTGACGTCCGCCTGATTTATGATGGTTTTGGATGCCTCACAACACTTCCCTATCATTATGAACGCTTTCTTCGCGAAAAAGGCATTCAATGCCAGGTTTTTAATCCATTTCGTCCGCTTCTGAATATCGTTCAAAATAATCGTGATCATCGTAAAATCTGTGTTATTGATGGTAAAACAGGATTCACCGGCGGAATTAACCTTGCTGATGAATATATTAATCAGAAGCGTCGTTTTGGTCACTGGAAAGATACGGCAGTCATACTGAAAGGAGAAGCTGTCTGGAATATGACCGTTATGTTCCTGCACATGTGGAATGTAATTGCCAATTCGTCCAAGCCAATTGACCATGAACTGCATCTGCCACATCATTTTCATCCAGACTCATTTGAAAGTGACGGATATGTACAGCCCTACAGTGATACACCTCTTGATGGAGAAATTGTTGGTGAAAATGTTTACCTCAACATCATTAACCGTGCCCGCAAATATGTATATATCTGCACGCCTTATCTGATCATTGATAATGAAATGATGACGGCTCTCTGTCTGGCAGCCAAAAGTGGCGTTGATGTCCGTATTATGACACCAGGGATTCCTGATAAAAAAATGGTCTTCTTATTGACACAGTCTTATTATGAACAACTTCTGGAGGCAGGTGTTCATATTTATGAATACCAGCCAGGTTTCCTTCATGCAAAGTCTTTCGTTTGCGATGATGAAATCGCCGTCGTTGGAACAATCAACCTGGATTACCGCAGTCTGTATCTGCATTTTGAAAATGGTGTATGGTTTTATAAAAACAAAGTTATCCAGGACATCTTGTCTGACTTTCAGGAAACACTCAATTACTGTGATCCGATCAGCATTGATTTCTGTCGGAACCGAAACATTGTCATACGGGCCTTTCAGAGTATTCTTCGCCTGTTTGCACCTTTACTCTGACATCCATTTGGATGAAGCTTTTTTACAGAAACAGTATCCTCCGCGGATTTTAACTGCGGAAAGATACTGTTTTTATGTTTCTTAGGTATATTTTTATGATTGTCCGCTACAATAATACTAAAGTGCCTGACAGGAAAATTTTTATGAGAAATAACAAAATCCTCCGCAAAAAATATCTTCTCCTTCCGTTATGTTTCTTTTTTCTGCTTTTACATATCTGTATGATCTCTGTCTATGCCGGACAGGAAAATTCCACATCCGGTCCCGAACTTTCTGCTCCCAGCGCTGTTCTTATGGAGGCTGAAACCGGACAGTTCGTATATGCCAAGGATAAAGATACTCGCAGAAGTCCGGCAAGTGTCACAAAGATTATGACATTGATACTTATTTTTGACCATTTACATGCTGGGGACATTTCCCTGACTGATCCAGTCACAACAAGCGCACATGCAAAATCCATGGGCGGATCACAGGTTTTTCTTGAAGAAGGAGAGATACAGACAGTAGAAACGCTTATAAAATGTATCGTCATTGCCTCAGGTAATGATGCCAGTGTGGCAATGGCCGAGTTTATCTCCGGTTCAGAACAGGAATTTGTAGCACAGATGAACCTGCGTGCTGACCGTCTGGGAATGAAAAATACTCACTTTATTGACTGCTGTGGTCTGACGGATTCTGACGAGCATTACACAACCGCAAATGATATTGCGATCATGAGTCGGGAACTCATCGTAAAATATCCGGAAATTCTTGATTATTCTTCTATATGGATGGAAACGATTATCCATGAAACAAGTCAGGGAATCAAAGAATTCGGACTCACCAATACCAATCGACTGATTCGGACTTATCCCGGATGCAGAGGACTCAAAACGGGGAGTACTAGTAAAGCAGGATTTTGTCTCTCAGCAACAGCAGAGAGAAATAGCCTGAAACTGATATCTGTGGTAATGGCTGCTCCTGATTATAAAGCAAGATTAAAAGATGCCGCAGCTCTTCTGGATTACGGATTTTCCAGATGCAGCATCTATGAAGATAGCACTCCGGAGTCACTCCCTGCTATCCCTGTAAAAAGAGGACTTCACAGATCGGCAGCTGTTCAATATGGAAAAACTTTTCGCTATTTAAGTACCGATGGAACAAAGATTACGACAGTGAACAAAAAATACATCCATCCTGCCTCTGTGAACGCCCCTGTAAAAAAAGGAGAAAAGGCTGGAGAAATCATATATTTTTCCGGTCAGAAGGAGCTTGGTCGCATACCGGTCATATATTCTGAATCAATAAGAATCAGAAAATATACCGATTGTCTGAAAGATACCCTCTGTACTTTCTGGTGTTAACAATTATTTTGACAATTTCCTTCTGTTCGAGGTATAATAAAATCCAAATGGTTGCTGTAGACGAAATAAACAGCAATTCCAGAGTGATTTCGACAGAATTTCGCAGGAACAGGAGATGGATGCAATGAAAGAGATTCGTACAGAAGATGCTGTCGGGCATGTACTTTGCCATGATATAACACAAATTATAAAGGATGAAAAAAAGGGTGTTCTCTTTAAAAAAGGTCACATCGTTCGCGAAGAAGATATTCCGGCACTTCTTTCCGTCGGAAAAAAACATCTTTATGTTTGGGAAAAACAAGAGGGTATTCTTCACGAAAATGAAGCGGCAGAAATTCTCTACCGTATATCCGCTGATATTCATATGCACGGCAGTGATATCAAAGAAGGAAAGATCGAATTGATTGCCGACTGTGATGGCGTACTCAAAATCCGCCGAGATGCATTGCTTGCAGTCAACAGCCTGGGTGAAATGATGATTGCTTCCAGACATGGTGATTTTCCTGTAAAAAAAGGAGATAAAATTGCCGGAACGAGAATCATTCCTCTGGTTATCGAAAAATCCAAAATGGATAAGGCAGAGAAAGTGGCCGGAACAAAACCGATTTTTTCCATCCTTCCGTACCGTTCTAAAAAAGTTGGAATCATTACGACCGGAAGCGAAGTACAAAAAGGACTGATCAAAGATACTTTCACTCCAGTCTTGAAAGAAAAACTTGACGAATTCTCATGTCAGATTTTGGGGCAGACACTGCCTGGGGATGAGCGCAGCCAGATTACCTCAGATATTCTGAGCTTTATAGACCAGGGTGCCGATATGGTGATCTGCAGCGGAGGAATGAGTGTAGACCCTGACGATCGTACCCCCGGTGCTATCAAAGATACCGGCGCAGAAGTTGTCACATATGGAGCACCGGTTCTTCCTGGTGCCATGCTTCTTCTTTCCTATTACCAAAATAATGATAAAATCATTCCTATCCTTGGTCTTCCAGGCTGTGTCATGTATGCCAGACGGACTGTATTCGATCTTATCCTTCCCCGTATTATGGCCGATGACCGGATTTGCGCAGATGAAATTGCATCATATGGTGAGGGAGGACTTTGTCTGAACTGTGATGTCTGTACTTTTCCAAACTGTGGCTTTGGCAAATAGTCCGTATTACAAAGGAGTATAATGAAAAGTTTTAAGATAAGTACTTATAACATTTCCAGTACCAGGCTTACCGGCAAACAAAAAGTTACTTTCGCCATTCTTGCAGATCTGCATGGCCTTGTATTTGGAAAGAATCACCAGACTTTATACAAAGCAATTATTGCCAGTCAGCCTGATGCAGTTCTGGTCTGCGGTGATCTGGTTGTAAGCAGAGACACAGAAACTCTGGAAGCGGCAGCTGGTCTGCTGCTCCGGATCTGTGATCAGATTCCTGTTTTTTATGCACTTGGAAATCACGAATACAAAATGCTCCTCAATCCAGAGACTGAGATTTTCTATTCAAACTATGAAAAACTGCTTACATCTGCCGGCATTTGTTTTCTTCACAATGAACATACATCTGTTCAGTTGAAGGGAAATGATTTTGTATTTCATGGACTTGAACTTCCAGTCGAATATTATCACAAACCGAATTCACCGGCTTTGAGTCTGACAGCAATGGAAGAGATGATCGGTACACCTTCCCAACCGGGATTTCATGTATTACTGGCACATAATCCCAAATATGGAAATACTTATTTTTCCTGGGGAGCTGATCTGATTCTTTCAGGGCATTATCACGGAGGAGTTTTGCGTCTGGATCAAAACCATGGTCTCACCTGTCCTCAGTACCTGCTCTTTCCACCATTCTGTTGTGGGGAATTTAAAAAAGGAAAGCAGCATATGATCGTAAGTGCCGGTCTTGGCGAGCATACCATTCCTGTCCGTATCCATAATCCAAGGGAACTTGTTCTTATAAACCTGTATCCCCAATCTACAAAATCAGTAAAGGAACACTGAAGATGGCAATACCTGTTAAAATTAATGTATTCGAAGGTCCTCTTGACCTTCTTCTCCATCTGATTGAAAAAAACAAAATAGACATTTACGATATTCCAATCGTAGAGATCACAGATCAGTATATGGAATATCTGCATTCCATGGAGCAGGAAGACTTGGGAACAATGAGCGAATTCATGGTCATGGCGGCCACACTTCTGGATATCAAATGTAAGATGCTACTTCCAAAAGAAGTAAATGAAGAGGGCGAAGAAGATCCCCGCGAGGAACTTGTACAGAAACTTCTGGAATACAAAATGTATAAATACATGTCCTATGAACTGAAGGATTACATGGATAATGCTGCCGGCGTTTTTTATAAAAACCCCAGCATTCCTGATGAAGTATTGAAATATCGTGAACCGGTTGATCCGGCAGAACTTCTCGCCGGACTGACTCTGGAGAAACTCAACAATATCTATCAGTCTATCCTGAAAAAGCAGGAGTCAAAGATTGATCCGATCCGAAGCAAATTTGGAACAATTGAAAAAGAAGAAGTCAGTCTTTCTGACAAAATGCTGGCAATGAAAAGCTATGCAGCCGAACACCGGAAATTCAGTTTTCGTCAGCTACTCACCAGCCAGTCATCCAGAGTTCAGGTTATCGTAACCTTTCTATCTATCCTGGAGTTAATGAAAATGGGCTATATTCATGTACAACAGGACGAGCTGTTTGATGATATTCAGGTCGATGTCACACAGGATCCGGAAACCTGGACACATTTGACAGAATTCGCAGATGAATAATGATAATTCCGTAACGAAATATAAAACCTGAGGAAATTATATATGGAAATAAAAAAATTAGAAGCTGCAATTGAAGCAATTTTGTTTACAATGGGTGAATCGGTAGAACTGTCGCAGATTGCAGATGCTATTCAACAGGATAAAGAAACCACTCGTAAGATCATTCAAAATATGATGGACAAATACCAGAAAAAAGATCGTGGTATCCAGATCATTGAACTGGAACAGTCTTATCAGCTTTGCAGCAAAAAAGAATACTATGAATGTCTTATCCGGCTTGCGATGCATCCCAAAAAGCCGGCACTTACAGATGTCATGCTGGAAACGCTTTCCATCATTGCATATAAACAGCCGGTAACCAAAGCAGAAATCGAAAAAATTCGAGGCGTCAAATGTGACCACGCCATCAATAAATTAGTAGAATATGAACTTGTCAGAGAGCTGGGACGTTTGGACGCTCCGGGTCGCCCGATTCTTTTTGGAACAACAGAAGAATTTCTCCGATGCTTTGGTGTTCAGGGCCTCGAAGAGCTGCCTTCTGTTGATCCGGTGCGTCTGGAAGATTTTAAAGCAGAAGCCGAAGAGGAGATTCAGTTGAAGCTAGATATTTAGGAAAGTGAGGTGCCCCAGATGCCAACTACTTATGCACATGATCTGTTTGGTAAAAAAATATATGCAAAACTTCCTGCCGAAATTCAGAAAGTGATTCGCAGAAATACAAACCTATATCGAATTGGTCTTCATGGACCGGATATTCTCTTCTATGATATGCTAAAACCTAAAGTTACGGAAACCGGTATCGCCATGCACAGAGAATGTGCAGCACCATTCTTTGAAAGAGGAATGACACTCGTAAGAACAACTCATGACGAAAAATTACTTGCTTATCTGCTCGGATTTGGATGTCACTATCTTCTTGACAGTGCCTGTCATCCATTCGTTTACGAGATGGCTGAACGCAATGTCATCTCACATACCCTGCTTGAAAAAGAATTTGACAGAACGCTGATGCTCGAAACTCACAAAGATCCATATCATTATTACCCGGCCTGTGGCATTGTTCCTCGCGTTACGTATGCACGAGTGATTCACAGAGCTATTCCCAGAATACGGACGAAGGAAATAATGTCTTCTCTAAGGTTGATAAAACTGATCACCAACTGCCTTGTATACGATAATCATGGACGCCGGAAAAAATTCCTGATGTTCCTGTCACGAGTTGCTGGAAAAAAACTTTCTTCTGAAATGATGGAATATTTTATGGAAAAAGACCCGGTTCCAGGAAGTGCAGTGCCTGTACACACACTTCACGGATTATACGATCATGCTCTGGCCCAGGCACCTCAGGAACTGACGGAATTATTCCAATTGTCAAAAAAAGAATTTCCTCTGTCAGAAAGATGGTTTCTGACATACAATGGATGATCGGAATGATTGCTTTTCTGTCTGCATAAAATAGTTCTATATGAATTAAGGAGGGACTATGAATAGCAGACAAAATATTTTTATCTTTTCGTTGATCATAATTTTACTGACACCCGGTTGGTCTGTATTTGCATCAGAAAAGTCTCCCGGTAATCTTTATGCATTGTCAGCAGTATTGATGGATGGTGATTCCGGACGAGTTCTCTATCAGAAATCAGGTAATACGCCTCGTCCGAACGCGAGCACTACCAAAGTAATGACCTGCATTCTTGCTCTTGAAAACGGAAAGGGCGATGACTATGTCAAGGTTTCTGCAAATGCTGTCAGTCAACCGGAAGTACGCCTTGGTCTTTCAATCGGAGAACAATATTATCTGGAAGACCTTCTTTATTCCCTGATGTTGCAGAGTCATAATGATTCTGCCGTTGCGATTGCTGAATGTATCGGTGGATCTGTAGATAATTTTTCAGCTATGATGAATGCAAAGGCAAAAGAAATCGGATGTAAAAACACACACTTTGTCACTCCGAATGGACTGGATGCAGAAAATTCTGGTGGAACACATCACACAACTGCAGAAGATCTGGCTCTGATCATGCGTTATGCAATCCACAATGATGTCTTTCTGAAGATTACACAGACAGAAGAGTATTCTTTTTCTGATTTAAGTAAAAAACGACACTTTTCGGTCCATAACACCAATGCACTACTTCATATGACGGACGGTGTACTTGCCGGGAAAACCGGATATACCGGTGATGCCGGATATTGTTATGTTTGTGCCTGTCAGAAAGATAACAAAACTTTTATCATTGCCCTTCTTGGTGCCGGCTGGCCTGACCATAAAAATTACAAATGGCATGATACTTTGGAACTTCTTAATTATGGAAACAGCAACTATGAATACCGGAGTTTCTGGCAAGAGCCGGAGCTTTCTTATATTCCCGTTGAAAATGGTATTCTGAATGATTTCGGTGCAGGAAGTTCTGTATATACAGGAGGTCAGATTTCTGTTTCGGATAACGAAAAAAACAGACAGATTCTGATTAGCTCAGATGACCGGCTGCAATATCAGATCCGTTTAAAAGAACATCTAAGTGCTCCTGTCAGAAGAGGCGAACAGATTGGACAGATTATTTATTTTCTTAATGATAACAAATTTTTTTCCTGTCCAATATTGGCAACAGAAAACATTCAGAAAAATACATTCACCCATTGCGCAGAACTTGTATTTAAGAATTTTTTTCATTAACAGACCTGACTTCTCCTGTTACGGGAGAAGTTTTTGCGTTTTAGGAAATTACTCTGTAATATTCCAATAACATATCGACATATCAGAACCCTACTGTAAAAAAAACGACATGGGAGTTAAACTTTTAACAAAAAAACAGGAAATCTATTGAAAAAATATTGAAAACAGGTTACAATTATAATCGGCTAAAATTTTGGTTATATTTTTAAAATTTTATAAAATGGAGGGCAAGAAAGAATGAGTAATGCAACACAAAGCTTAGCAGGCACAAGAATCACTTCTTTGCTTGACGCAAACAGTTTTGTTGAAATCGGAAAAAGCGTAACAGCCAGATCCACAGATTTCAATTTAACTGAAACAAAAGCGCCTTCAGACGGTGTTATCACCGGATATGGTGTGATCGACGGAAATCTTGTATATGTATACAGCCAGGATGCTTCCGTATTAAACGGAACTGTTGGTGAAATGCATGCCAGAAAGATTACCGCTCTGTATGACCTTGCAATGAAGACTGGAGCTCCTGTGATCGGTCTTGTTGACTGTGCAGGTATGCGTCTTCAGGAGGCTACTGATGCTCTTGAAGCATTTGGATCCATCTATCTGAAACAGACACTGGCTTCCGGAATGATTCCACAGATTACAGCTGTATTCGGTACATGCGGTGGTGGAATGGCAATTATTCCGGCTCTGACAGATTTCACATTTATTGAATCCAAAAAAGGCAAAATGTTCGTAAACAGCCCGAATGCACTGGATGGCAATTACACAGAAAAATGCGATACATCAGCTGCTGCATTCCAGAGCGAAGAAACAGGTCTTGTAGACGGAACAGGCTCCGAAGAAGAAATTCTTGGACAGATCCGTCAGTTGATCGGACTTCTTCCTTCTAATTTTGAAGACAATGATTCTTTCGTTGAATGTACAGATGATCTGAACCGTACATGTGATGACATCGCTGCATGTGCAGGTGATACATCCATCGCACTTTCCAGAATCGCTGATAATGGTATTTTCTTCGAAACAAAGAAAGACTATGGCAAAGATGTTGTTACCGGTTTCCTTCGTCTGAATGGAGCAACAGTCGGTGCAGTAGCTAACAGAACAGAAGTATATGATGCTGAAGGAAACAAAGCAGAAGAATTCGATGGAACCATCTCCGCAAGAGGTGCAAGAAAAGCAGCTGGCTTCGTTAAATTCTGTGACGCATTCGATATCCCGGTTCTGACACTTACCAATGTAACCGGATTCAAAGCAACTCTCTGCAGTGAAAAAATGATTGCCAAAGCAGTTGGAGAAATGATCCATGCATTTGCAGATGCAACTGTTCCGAAGGTAAACGTTGTAATCGGTAAAGCATATGGAACTGCTTACGTTGCAATGAACAGCAAATCCGTAGGTGCGGATCTTGTATACGCATGGGATAATGCAGAAATCGGTATGATGGATGCCTCTCTTGCAGCCAAGATCATGTATCCTGGTGAAGAAGCTGCAGTTCTTAATGAAAAAGCAGCTGTATACAGAGAACTCCAGTCCAATGTAGAATCCGCAGCAGCAAGAGGATATGTTGATACTGTGATTGCTCCAGCTGATACACGTAAATATGTAATCGGAGCTTTTGAAATGCTTTTCACAAAGAGAGAAGACCGTCCATCCAAAAAACATGGCACAGTCTAAGTGAGGTGAGCATATGAATCAGATGTTTAAAAAAGCTTCCTCCGTCTTTACAGCAATTGTATGCGCCGCATCTATTACATTCTCCGGCGCATCACTGGTTCTGGCAGACGGTGAAATTGACGAGCAGACAAAGACAACGATCGAAACAACTGCCGAAGGGCTGACCAATACGATCATTCCGCTGACAGAAGATGAGATTGCAGCATATATGGAATCCGGAGATGCTTTCACTGAAAATGCCATGACAGCATGGGATAGTGCAAGAGAAGAACTCGGTGATCTGAAAAAAGCTGGATCTGCTGAAATTGAATATTCCAATGATGAATATACAGCAACTGTACCTGTTGAATTCGAAAAAGAAGATGCTGAATTCATTTATGTATTCGACAAAAATCTTACTCCGACTTCACTGTCAGTAGATGTGAAATATTCCTTTGCTACAACCATGAAAAATGCAGCACTGAATACTATAATGGGACTCGGAACTGTATTTGTAATTCTTATCATGCTAATCTTCCTGATTTCTCTGTTCCAGTTCATTCCTGGTTCCGGAGCACAGCAGGAAAAAGCTAAGAAAAAAGCAGCAGAAGAGGCAGCTTCTGCACCGACACCGGCTCCGGTTGCCGCAGCTCCAGTGCAGGAAGCTGACAATTCCGAACTGATCGCTGTAATTGCAGCAGCTATCGCAGCATCCGAAGGAACTTCAACAGACGGATTTGTTGTTCGTTCCATCCGCAAAATCAATCGTAAAAAAAGGTAATTGACCATTAGGAGGATTTAAAATGAAAAGTTATACAATCACTGTAAACGGAACAGCATATGAAGTTACTGTAGAAGAAACAGGAAGCGTTTCCGCTCCAACAGCAGCACCGGTTGCAGCTCCGAAAGCGGCTCCGGCAGCAGCTCCAAAAGCAGCAGCTCCGGCAGCAGGCGCAGGCGCTGTTAAAGTTAGCGCTTCTGTACCAGGTAAGGTTCTCAAAGTTGTTGCTTCTGTAGGACAGGCAGTAAAAGCCGGTGACAACATCATTATCCTGGAATCCATGAAAATGGAGATCCCGGTAGTTGCTCCGCAGGATGGTACAGTAGCCAGCATCGATACATCCGAAGGTGCATCCGTAGAAAACGGAGATACTCTGGCTACAATGAACTAGGACGGGAGGTAATCAAATGTCTTATGTAACAGAAACCTTGTCCAACCTGATCCATCAGACAGCATTCTTTAATCTTACATGGGGAAACTATCTGATGATCGCGGTGGCGTGTGTATTCTTATTCCTTGCTATCAAAAAAGGATTTGAACCGCTTCTTCTGGTTCCGATTGCTTTTGGTATGCTTCTGGTAAATATCTACCCGGACATTATGGCAAATCCGGAAGACATGTCCAACGGTGTTGGTGGTCTTCTGCATTACTTCTATCTGCTTGATGAATGGAGTATTCTTCCATCCCTGATTTTCATGGGCGTTGGTGCAATGACGGACTTTGGTCCGCTGATTGCCAATCCGAAGAGTTTCCTTCTGGGAGCAGCTGCACAGCTTGGTATTTATGTTGCATATTTCCTTGCAATCTTTCTTGGATTCAACGGAAAAGCAGCAGCAGCCATTTCCATCATCGGTGGAGCAGATGGCCCTACCTCTATTTTCCTTGCTGGAAAACTTGGACAGACTACTTTAATGGGACCGATTGCAGTGGCGGCATATTCCTATATGTCTCTGGTTCCGATCATTCAGCCGCCAATCATGAAACTTTGTACGACTGAAAAAGAACGTAAGATCAAAATGGATCAGCTTCGTCCGGTAAGTAAACTGGAAAAGATTCTTTTCCCGATCGTTATCACAATCGTTGTATGCTTACTTCTTCCTACAACAGCTCCGCTGGTAGGTATGCTGATGCTCGGTAACCTGTTCCGTGAATCAGGTGTCGTTAAACAGCTGACAGAAACTGCATCCAATGCCCTGATGTACATCGTAGTTATCCTGCTTGGTACATCTGTAGGTGCTTCTACAAGTGCAGAAGCATTCCTTAATGTTGATACTCTGAAAATCGTTGTTCTCGGACTTGTCGCATTTGCATTCGGTACATTCGGCGGATGTATGCTTGGTAAACTGATGTGCAAACTCTCCGGTGGAAAGATCAATCCTCTGATCGGTTCCGCAGGTGTATCTGCCGTTCCTATGGCAGCGCGAGTTTCCCAGAAGGTCGGTGCAGAAGCAGATCCTACAAACTTCCTGCTGATGCATGCAATGGGACCTAACGTAGCCGGTGTAATCGGAACAGCTGTTGCAGCTGGAACATTCATGGCTATCTTCGGAGTTTAATTTCACCTGGTGAATCGAACTTCCTTATAAAAAATACAAGGAGAATTAATATGGCTGAATTAGAAAAAAAACCTGTAAAAATCGTGGAAACTGTTCTCCGTGATGCTCATCAGTCTCTGATTGCAACAAGACTTACCACAGAACAGATGCTCCCGATCGTTGATAAAATGGACAAAGTCGGCTACCACGCAGTAGAGTGCTGGGGTGGAGCTACTTTCGATGCTTCCCTTCGTTTCCTGAAAGAAGACCCATGGGAAAGACTCCGTAAATTACGTGACGGTTTCAAAAACACAAAACTTCAGATGCTGTTCCGTGGACAGAATATCCTTGGATATCGTCCATACGCAGATGACGTAGTAGAATACTTCGTACAGAAATCTGCTGCTAACGGAATCGACATTATCCGTATTTTTGACTGCCTTAACGATATGCGTAACCTTCAGACAGCAGTAAAAGCTGCCAACAAAGAAAAAGCACATGCACAGGTTGCTCTTTCTTACACATTAGGTGATGCATACACTCTTGAGTACTGGGTAAATATTGCAAAACGTATCGAAGAGATGGGTGCAGATTCCATCTGTATCAAAGATATGGCCGGTCTGCTTCTTCCATATAAAGCAACTGAGCTTGTTGGAGCACTGAAAGATGCTGTCAGCATTCCGATCGACCTCCATACTCACTATACTTCCGGTGTTGCTTCTATGACATACCTGAAAGCAGTAGAAGCAGGTGTTGATATTATTGATACTGCAATGTCTCCATTTGCTCTGGGAACTTCCCAGCCGGCAACAGAGGTTATGGTAGAAACCTTCAAAGGCACACCATATGATACTGGATTTGATCAGAAACTTCTGGCTGAGATTGCTGATTACTTCCGTCCGATCCGTGACGAAGCTCTTGACAGCGGACTTCTTAATCCTAAGAACCTTGGTGTTAACATCAAGACTCTTCTGTATCAGGTACCAGGCGGAATGC
>JBKYFG010000016.1:16792-23774 GCA_047027955.1 Blautia sp. | reverse complement strand
AGACAGCGATGCTACCGGAGGCAACGCAACTGAAATAACCATGTCTATCTTGTCAGACATGAATATCTGGAAATAAAACATAATAAAATCGGGTAAAGGTCATAGTCAGTCGTACAATCTTTTACCCGATTTTTTGTGTTTTAACACTATTCGTATCTTTTATTTCTTATTGTAAATCACCTTCGCCTGTACTTAATCCCTCATACATCCATGTCTTTCCATTGTCGTTAGATGTAAATCTCAAGCCTCCGTAACTGCTGTATTCTGCCTTGATGATTACAGTCCATTGTCCATCGGATACTTGTGGCATCTCTGCGTAATCATAATCTGCGATTGTGTATCCTAGTTCATCAGCAATATCCGGCAGTTCCGTAACCTCTTCCATTGGAAATTCCATCTGTGTAAAAGTAACTCCGCCATCTGATGTCACATATAAAGTTGAGGCATCCTGTGAAGCGCCTGTCATACCAATCACACCAAGATTTTCATCGTAAAATTCTATTCCCAGTGCCACGCCAATCTTGTTGTTAAACGGATTGGCATTTATCACATTCCATGTTTCACCACCATCTGATGACTTTTCCAATTCATAATAACGGCTTCCTGCTGCCGCATCAGTAACTACTAATCTCCATCCAATTTCTTTATTCTCAGACAACCAGTAATATACAGAACCGTTGGAATTATCTACATACCAGGATTCTGTTTCTTTAGCATCATCAATAGTCTGCTCTTCCTCCCTGTCGATGATAGTTTCTAACGGAATCACTTCCGGTTCCATAAAATAACGTACCGGAGTCACCTCAGATTCACTTGGAATATGAAGCGAGACTTCATATCCATAAACAGCTCCACCATTCAGTTCCGAATAAATGGCATTGTCTGTGTTGTCCACTCCGTCACCATCCACATCACCTTGAAGATATACAAATCCTTCCATTGTGTTAAATTCCCGCTTGCCATAATAGAGAATTTCATAATCGTCTGCATATCCTTCCACAGCCCAGTTATTTACTCTTGTTTTGTAATCAGCGTTTTTCAAAATTTCAAGCATCGGCTGTAATCTCATGTCATCATCGTAAGATTTGCTCGCAACTCCATTAATACACACAGTCATTTTTGAATCTGCATCCACATCATAGTCAATAAGGAATGTATTTTCGTCTCCATTTTCATATCTTCCATACATATAAGTATAAATACTCTGAATTTCACCATCTTTGTCAAAGGAAAGCTGGAACTTATTTTGAACATAAAGTTCATCCGGTAAATCCAACTCTGTCTCAATGTCTTCCAAGATTCCTTCTACACCTGTCTCAAAGAAGTTGGTATGAGTAAGTTCAATTTTCTTTTGGTTACGCCATTCGTCAATCTTCCATGACAATGCACCATTATAAGGGATTGCCGAATAAATAATCCTGCCTCCAAACAAAATGGTCAGGGCAACAACTACAATACATTTTCCCCAGAACAGTTTACCTTTTTCAATTTTTTCTTCTTTTCTACTGCTAACAATTCCAAAAATGATTGTTGCTATAAGAACAACACCCAAAATCAATATTGGAATCAAGTCCACTTTCGTCCCACCGTATTGACATAGATTTGAAATGCGAATCATCAGCACCGCATATATAGCAATTCCAATAAAACCACATATATTAGAAATTTTCTTCATAATTTGTCTCCATCTCGTTTTTAGTGTCCACGTATATCCAATTCATCCAATAGAGAATTTTCACTTCCCCAAGAATATACAATGTAATAACCCCTGTCCTTTATTTCTTCCGCAAATTGTAGTGTCCGTGATCAATCCCCTCAATGGACTGCTTCCTGAATTTTCACCAAACATTCCCACTCATTACTTCTGTACCTTGAATAGTAAGCATCAATTCTTCCAAAGACAAGTCACTTCGAATTAGAATTGCTCCGAAATACTGCATTCCATTTCCGTTACCTGTCAGCTTCCCTGCCCGTGATATTGACTCTATCAATTCCGTTTTCTCTGGCAGTGGTGTTTCACATAATTTCTTTTCCACTTTATAAGCAGTGTGGTTATTTATAAGCGGAATTGAAATCACACCGCCTATTAATACAACTGCTGCCAATATTCCAACTAGTTTTAATTTCTTCATGTGTCCTCCTTCCTTTTCTTACATCTGTAAGATTACCACAAAACACAACTATTATCAAATCATTCTTTAATTCGGTATTGATAATCGGGTATCTGCATAATTCCGTCATTTAGGATTTTATTCCCCAAATACTGAAAACTGCCATCCTCTGCAAACCTTACCGTAAGTTCATGGGTTATGACTGCATCATCGCAAATAACCATATCACAAACCGCCTCCACCGTTAACGTGACTGTCTCATCATCATTTTCTTTGATATCCGTGACCTCTGGCAAAGAAGTTCCAAAGAAAGTAGGTGCATAATTTCCACATCCTAATCGAGCCCAATCATATGTGTGGTTTTCCTCGTCAAATACTGCGTACTCTCGTATCTGCTCCGCTGTTATCGGAAGATATTCCATAATCAGACTTTCGAATTCTTCTTTTGGAATACCATTTGGATAATCTTCGGAATTGAACTTTTCTCCATATTTCATTCCATACAGATATTCAAACATTCCGTTATAATCCAATTCACTCATATTTTCCGTATTCCAGTTGGAACACAAAAGGTTCTGTCCCTGATATCCAAGTCCCAAGACGAGGCGCTCAGACATCTCTCGCTGTTCCTCTGTCATAGGTTTTATTCTAATCACGCTGCTTCCATCCACAATTTCACTGACCTCCGGTGGCTCCGGCACACACAACTCGTAGCAGAACCATCCCTTATCTGTATATTTCCACTCTTTTAGTCTTGTATAGGAAATGTATGAAATCCCCGGCTTATTATCAGCATTCCAGATTCCTTTTGCACTTACAACATACATATCTGTTCCATCAAAAATGAATTTCATTCTGCCCAATCCACCATCGTTGTGGACTTCATAAATTACTGCAGAACCACTTTTCCCTTCCATACATTCTTTCAGAAAACTGTCAACACTTTCATAATTCTCCATGTTAGAATATGTTACCATTGTTGTAACCGGACATCCTGCATCCTTTAGCTTCCTCTGCATTTCCAAAACTGTTTGATCATCCAAAGCAACATTAGATGCTATCCCTTTATCTGCAGTTTCATAAATGTCAAGATAAAGTTCCATCTGCTTTTTACAGTCAGTCTCAGCTTCTTCCCTTTCCTGTTCATCTAACGGAAGGTCGTAGCCCTTTTCCCATTGTTCTGCAGCCTCTTCCTCGGCACTTTTTATCTCCTCCGTGGAAGATACATCTTCCGTATCTTCCACAAGAGATTCATCCACAATACTATCTTCTTTTCCACAGGCACATACGAAGCATCCAATCAGAAATGCCATAATCAGCAAAATGCTTTTTTTCTTTAATGCCATAATATCATCCTTTCTTTCAAAGCAAATTTAATGTGCTTTTGCTATTGGCGGCAGTTCCAACTCTATTTGTTCTATAGAATTGGAAAGATACCTGAAAGTTCCGTCTTCAAATGGCTGGACCACAACCGTATTCCGAAAAGCGAGATCAGAATTATAATCCGGCCATACTCCATCCACGATAAGTGTAATCGTTCCATCCGCATTTTGGGTATAGTCAACTACTTCTCCGAAAGGTGGGTATGGACTGGCATAAATCATCTCATATTCATAGCTATTGCTGCCCTCATCATATCCACAATGCTCTCTCAACTGTTCTACCGATACCGGAAAATAAGTAGTCATTATCCTTTCATATTCCTCTGCCGGAATCTTCCAACCCTCAGTTTTCAGATTTTCCCCCGTAGAAATCCTATAAACATCTTCATACATACAAGGCATCAGAATGTCCTCCACATTGCTGCTATCCCAATCGGTAACGAGCAGATTGTAATTCACATAACTTAGTCCTGATATGTATTCTTGCGTTAATTCCCGGCAGTCTTCTGGTAGCGGTTCTATTCTCCAATACTGTCTCAAACTTGCATGTGCAATCACATATTCATATGCGTAGATAAAATATCCTTTTTCGGTCAGTTTAATCTCAGCCACATTACTTACCGAAGTTCCCTGTATTTCTGGCATACCACCTTCTCTCCACCGAATTCCTATGTAATAGGTCTGCAACTCACCTTTCCGATAGATAAAGGTAACTGCTCCAATCAGCCCATCTCTCTGTACTTCAAATACCGTAACCATCGAGTCTTGTCCATCCAGGTAATCTGCATAAAATGCTTCGATTGCTTCATGATTTTGCATAGCAGTATCTTCTTCAACACTTACCAGACCGGTTCTGCCCAATTGCTCCACCACAGCTTTCCTCTGCTCTTTGGTAAATTCGCCAATACCGGAAGAGTAGCTTGGTGCATCTGCAATTACAATATCCTTATAGATTTCTCTGACCGATTCTGCTGCTGACAAAACCGTACTCTGCAGTTGCTCCTTCTCCTCTTCTGTAAGGAGATCATCACTGGCTTGCGGAATAAACCAATATGCTGACTCTGTGGAAGTTTCCGCATTCTCGGCTTCTTCTGTTTCTGCTTCGCTATTTTCGATTTCTACAGGTGGCTCCCATACTTCTTCTGCCACCTTTTGCTTTTCTGTATGCAGTTCTCCCCAACAGACCACTCCGGCTATTACGAAAATCAACAGCAGCAAAATCGGAAGACCACATCTTCTAAGCAGCCATTTCACATCTTCCATTATTCGCCTCCGTATAATTCTTCCCATTCTTCTAACGTCAACCGTGGCGTATGCCATGTTTCCTCAGAATTATCCTCGGAGGGTATAATTCGATTGGATACATATTGTACCCCGCCATCCTCCAAAGGACGAACCACAACCTCGTGGGCATATACTTTGGAATTTCCCGAATATGGAAATACCACATTAGCAGTAAGTGTAATTGTTCCATCACTGTTCTCCGTATACCCGATTACTTCTGAATATGGGTATTCCGGATACTCTACTTCTTCGAAGCCTCTCGGTTTGTATTCATAGGTCGAATCCTCCGAATCATAGACAGTTTTGGATTGCAGCGTTTCACTATCAATATTGAAATATTTCATAATAACGCTTTCAAATTCCTCTTTTGGAATCCGATAAACTGCACTGACTGACAAATTGTCATCTGCAACATAAGGAACATACTGACCATTCACTTTTGGATAAAGAATGTCATACATATCATAGAAATTCAAATCCCCAAAATCTTCTTCACTCCAATCCACAATAAACATATTATTCTGTTCAAAGCTGATTGGAAGAAGATATTTCCGACTCAGTTCCCTATATGTTTCATCCAATGGCTGTACTCGTAATGCGGTATGCTCCTCTGCTCCACTCAATGTAAGAACGTATAATTCTTCTGAAAACCAGACACCAGAAAACATCAGGTAACCTTCTTCTGTATAATTCCAATACTCTGCTTGATACCTCCCAGTAACTTCTTTCTGTATTTCTCCATTTTCGTATCCATAATAGCTTCTGACCACATCTACATTTCCGTCTTTTGTGTGCAAATCGTATTTTACAAATCCGCCCAAATAGCCGACTTCAAGAATCGTTATATCTGCTTCTTCCTGTGCATCCACCTTTTCACAAAATTCCAGTACCTGCTCCGCTTCCGTCATATTCACTTGATTTCTGCTGTCAACAGCAGGATACTCGTTTTCTCCAAGACGATTTACAATACTCCGAATTATTTCCAAATCATCTAACTTATTTTCCTCTGCTGCCTTGTCATAAAGATCTATGCAGATGTTTATAATTTCTTCTTCATTCTCCTGTTCTTCTTCTGAAACGTCCTGAACATCAATTACTGTTTCCGAAACTGTATCTTCTTCCGGTGGTGTATCGCTACACCCCGAAATACTAAACATCAGTACAAAACTAATGACTGCTAAACCACTCTTCCAGAACCAGACTGTCTTTCTTAACAACATATCCGCTTCCTCCTCTTCCTTTCACATCTTCTACCATACTGATAATCAATATAGGACATTCCGTATCTTCTGCTGTAAAAATTGCAAACCATCCTAATTCTGTACCCGAAGTATCATCCTTCGATGCCTTTATTTCTGCCGTACCTGTTTTTCCTGCTAAAAGAATGTCATCTCGATGGGCTGCATATCCAGTTCCATTAGAATCATTCACAACCTTCTTTGTTCCTTCCAATACACGACTTGCTGTCTCGTTAGAAAAGGTACCCGGAATCCAATACTCAACTTCCGCTTCATTCTGATATACCAAATAAGGCTTTATTACATTTCCCTCATTACAGAAAGCAGAATAAATACATGCCATATGCAACGGGTTCACTAAAATCTGTCCTTGTCCGTAACCGCTGTCAGCTAACTGTATTTCAGTTTCAATGCCTTCTGTATTGGAATACTGAGATTCTGCCATCTTAATTTCAAATGGTAGTTCCTCATTGAAACCAAGCCGTATCAAAGAATTCTCCAACTCATCCGATCCAATCTTTAATGCTGCTTTTGCGAAATAAATATTATCAGAATAAATCAAGGCATTCTCTAAAATGACTGGTTCATACGCATGAAGCGTTGTTACATGATATGAACCCCACGATGCATCTTTTTGCCAACTTAATCCTACGTTCCCGTAATCTTCCATTGGATCGATTGCTCCTGATTGTAAACCAATCGCAGCTATAATTGGTTTGAAGGTAGATCCCGGACACCACACTTGCCGGAACCGATTATACATTGGCTTATTCTCGTCCTCGTTAAGTACAGTCCACTGCTCACTCGATAATCCCATAATAAAATCGTTATTGTCATAAGCCGGTGTGCTGACCAAAGCCAATACCTCTCCGGTATAATGATTTATGGCTACCGAGCAGCTTTTATCTTCCTTAAACTGTTCGTACAAGGAAACCTGCAAATCAGTATCTATCGTAAGCCGGATGTC
>JBKYFG010000016.1:0-16782 GCA_047027955.1 Blautia sp. | reverse complement strand
TAAACTGTTCGTACAAGGAAACCTGCAAATCAGTATCTATCGTAAGCCGGATGTCCTGCCCATGCTGTACCAGGATACAAGCCAGTTCCTCCTTCTCTTTATCTTCCGAATTTACAATGTAAATCCTGCAACCGTTCTGGCCTTTCAGTTCTTTCTCGAACAAGCCCTCCATTCCGCTTCTGCCGATTACACTATTGGCTGTATAACCTTCTCCTGCATGTTCCTCTAAATCTTCCGCAGTAACGCTTTGAACATACCCGACCAAATGCGCAGCGGCTTCCCCTAATGGGTATTCACGCACTTCAACATCAGATATCATCACTCCGGGAATCTCCAGCAACTTATCATGCCTTTCTTTCTCCTTTAAAACTTCTTCCTCTGGACTGATAGACATTAACTCAATTTCTTCCACTCTTGGAATCGTTTTAATAGGTACAAAAGAATCATCCTTTACCCACTTTGCAGACAGGTTCTTTTCTATCGCTTCCGTTGTGATTTCCAATAGTCCTGCAATCTGTGCGATTGCTTCCTCTCTGTTTTCCAACTTGCCCGGAACAATTCCAACTGAAGATGCTGTACCTTTTCCTGCAAGGACACGTCCGTTCCTATCCAGAATTTCTCCTCGCTCTGCCTGTGTAGTAGAAACTCTTACTTTATCTGCAGAAGTCAGATTAGGAAAAATCATGGAATCATCCCAAACCAATTTATATCCTTCTTCTCCATTTATAAAAAATGCCTCATTCTCAAAGCTGATAGTTCCTGCCACTGTATCAAACGAAGTCAAATATGTTACTTTTTTATCTTCCTCCACATACTCGACATTTTTTATCGACATGTTTTGCATTTCAATTCCCTCATAAATAGTGGAATTTCTCTTCAGAAAATCTTCCTTACTGATATATCCAGATGACTCCAAATCAATCATTGCATACATTTCTTCGTATTCTTGTTTTGGAATATGCATCATATACTCTACTAAGATAGTATCTGGTGTTTTACACGCATTTTTTCTTTTATATAATACTGTTGCACTCACAACTACTCCAATCAAAGTAATTGTTAACATTAACACTATAATGCCCAACATTTTTCTATATCTTTGTATTCTTTTGGTTCTATGTTTTGCCTTCATCGTTACCTCCATTTCTTATTCGTATCAATGTACTACGCTTATATATTACAAGTGTAAGATTTTGAAGCAAAAAAATTTACTCCCTTTCGTTATAAATATTACACCCGTAATATTTATCAGTCAAGTTCTTATTCAAAAAGACAGAACACAGCCACCAAAAGCCATGTTCTGCCTTACGTTTGATGTTACTCTGCCGCTACAAACTCCATCTTCATAAATTCATGATCCGTCAATTCCTTTAATTTTGCAAGGACACATAATGACAATTCAACCATCTCATCATCCTCCAGATGTTTCAGTGTCTTATTGATACCATTTATGACATTTTTTCTGCCTCCCACATCTGAATCTATACCTTCTTCCATAAAAATACTGATTAAATTACTCTCTTCTACGGTAAATCTCTTATTCATCACTTACATCTCCCTCTGACTTTTCTTTTCATTTTCTTGAACATCATGTTCTTTCGATTGCCCTTCTACCTGTGATTTTTTCTCCGCAAGACGGGATTTTAAGGAAAGCCTTACCGTAGGCTTCTCCTCCATTCTCTTATTTTCTTCCCTTTGGGCTTTCTCCCCAACACCATTATTCAGCACATTATCAATCATATTATAATTCTGTTCTTCTGCCTCCTCAATCTTGGCAAGCGGCTTATACTCTGTCAGTTTTTCCAGAAGCTCCGTTGCTCGTTTTATTTCCTCTGGTACAGCTCCCTCCGAAATAATGTCTGCAAGCCACGTTGTTAAATGTCCGGTATCGCCCTGTTTTATGGATTCTGCAAGCTCTGATACATTCTCGGTCATATTTCTTGTACTATCGTGATACAGTACAGTATCATAATCGTAGGAAAGTCGGTCAAGTTCTACTGCAAGCTGTTCCTCTTGTGGCAAGTCCGGCATACGCAGTTCCCACACTCTTGCTTCCATTTCTTCACTCATCACGCCATCTATCTCCATATCGGGCAATTTAGCCACCAGTTCCGTAATGACTTCCATTGCCTGCGGATTGTTTTTAATATCAGGAACATAGTCCAAAACCCCAAGGTCAATCCTCTTTCCAGATAAAACATCAATCTCGTAATCCTCGAAGGGTTCCGCCCCTCTCCCTAGGATATTGATTCCGATTGCCGGAATACCATTCATCCGCTCTGAAGGTATCTGCTTCCAGATTGCTATAGCTTCATCCACCGTAGGAATATTCTCATAACACTCACCAAGATTATGAAATTCTCCACATTCCGAAACAGTTAAAGTTACTTCTGCGCTCTCCTTTTCCTGCTCTCTTACCTGTCTGACGCCCTCCAAATATTCTTCCATCTGTGGCAGATAGGATTCCAGCGTACCTGTTCGTTGGGCTGTAATTGGATTGATGTCAACTTTTACTTCTCCGATATGAAGTCCATCCTCATTAAAGGCATTAAATAAATCGTCCTCCCGTTCCGCTGTGGAAAGTTCCACCACCACATCAAGGTCAGAACCTTCATGCTCTAATCCCCTGCATCTGCTTCCTGTTACAGCAACATCCACGATTGTTGCATTAATATCATACTCTTCAATCTTCGCCTGCACATGGCATTTCACAGTTTCCTCGATTTCTTCCGGATTCATTTCACTAATATCGTGGAATAATTCCCCGGTCTTTGCCTTAAAATCTGCCACCACACTGCTTGGTGTACTCTCCGGAATAATACGATTTGCTTCCTCTGCTTTTTCCATCAGTCCATCATAATCCATCGGTATCAGTTCATCTTCTCTTTGGATATTTCCTTTTGCACCATTGTAATCCGGCTGTGACTTCAAATCCTCTAAAATATCATGCAAGGCTTCCCTTATCGTCACATCAGGATTATCATAAATTCCTCCGTCAATCTCCTTATAATCAGCTCCCATAATGGAATAATCATAACCGCCATCCACTTCCTGAATGCTGATAAAACGGTCTGCAATAGAAAATGCCAGTTCTGTTTCCTGTTCACTTTCCAAAGTTTTTTTCATTTCCGCAAGCACCTGTTCTGTTTCATCGCCAAGATCAATGATTTCATCTCCATCTATTTCCGGTTCTGTCTTTTGGACATTGTGTCCAGAAGTGTCCTGCATTTCTTCCTTTTCCGGTGTCTGCTCCCGTAAAAAATCCGGTATTTCCGTATATCCAAAAGAATCCACAAAATGAGCCGTATTCTGTCCGTTCTGATGAAGCACCACTATATCGCTGACAGATAGCGAATGTCCTCTGAAATCTTCTGGGTGGTCAAGGTTGAATTTTTCAAAGATTGCCTCTAAAGTTGCCCCCTGCGTCTCTTTTTGCAGTTCAGATAATTCGCCCACATATAAAAGTGTATAATTCTCTGGTTTAATTGCATCAAAATTATCTTTTGTAATGCCCATACGCTTTAAGGATTCCGTCCCCTCAAAACGTAAGGAATCTAATTCCGGATTAGGCTTTAATTGATAAATTCCATATTTATCAGTACTAGCATATAGGAGCTGCTCTTTTCTTGCCATTTCAGGTGTAATAACAGATCCGTCCTCATAGTTAATAGATTCCACCCATGTGATACCTAATTCTTTTTCTATTTCAAATTCCAAATCAGTTCCATAAAAAGCATTATGAATTTCTGCCACATCAGTATCTGAAATAGGCTCTGAGGTCTTGAATACCGCAGTTCTATCCCCACCCATTTCTTCTATATCGACAGCCACAACTGGATACGGGTATGTATATTCTCGCTCCTGTTCGTCCATTAAGATAAGTGTAATCTTAGTCTGCTGTTTCAATGCTTTATTCCATGTTTCCTTTTCAACCCCAAAGATACCTTCATGCTCTTCTATACGCTCCCTGCTTTCTGCCAATGATTCCGCACCGTCAGTATGAAGCAAATATACAGGCAAATCATGTTCAAATAATTCCAATGCTTTCTCTTGTGTTAATGGCAGCATTTCATTCCATTGATAGCCATATTCCCTCATTTCCGACAAACCAATCATCGGATCAGGCAGGGCATCAATCTCCGCCTTTGCATCAATTATGGTCAATGCCACATCCTGTTGGGCATACTGCTCCCTATATGCCAGTTTCTCTGCAAGTTCCCTTGTTTTATTCATATCATCAAGTTTATAGGCATAATTTACAATCAGATTTCGCTCCTCAGACGTGAAAATATTTTTTTCTGCTTCCAACTGATTGATAAGTTGTTCTGCCTGCCCCATGACAGATAAATTGGTATCAATGGGGTGTTCCATTCTTTCCTTTACATCAATAAGCTCGTCTGTATCCATGTTATAGCGGACATCAATATGATATTCCTCCGCTTCTTCCGTCTGCTCGTCAGCAAGTTCGGTAGTCCATGCTCCTTTGCTTTCAAGATAAGATGATATATTCGATTTATCCTCTTCATTCATGGTAGAAAGAGCGGATATAAGTTCTGCACTGTCCATTCCACGGACACTGACAAGATTGTATTCTGAAAAATCCTCGTTATGTACCAGCAGAATGCTTTCCTTTCCATGTTCCTGCTCCATCTCCCGGTTAAGCTGAAGCTCCTGCATTGCCCCCTCAATGCCTGTAATCAGTTCTGAAGCTGTCTTTCGGATTGTATCAAGGGAAGATTTCAGCTCTTTCATATTCCTGCCGCTGCTCCAGCCTGCGATATATCCAAAGGAATAATCGGATGTATCTATACCGAAATGCTGGCACACTGTAAAAGCCACACTCTCCGCTTCCACTTCCTTTGTATTCCTGTCCTTTACCGGAATATCCATGCTCTGATTAACTTCTTTATCATGCAGCCTGGAATGAGCCACCTCATGCACCATTGTTTTCAAAGTCTGGCTTTCGCTCATATTTTCCTGAACAGCAATCCGTTTTTCTGCTGTACTGAAATACCCTTTGGAATCGCCGGGAATATCTTCAAATGCAATCGGAACAGGAGAAATATTCATAAGCGCCTGGACAAAATCCTCATATCCCTCCACCGTAGATAACAGCTCATTCACTTCCAGTTCCGGAATAGGCTTGCCATCCGTCTGCGATACATCAAAAACAGATACCGCACGAAAGGCAGGAATGGTAACCTCTGTTTCCTCTTTCTGCGGCATACCGTTTTCATCAAACATCATTTCTCCCGTTACAGGGTCTAACTTATCACGTTCCTCTTTGATTTTATAAGGAGCTGGTGCAAGAATACGGATTGCCTTTTCTCCTTTATTGACGTGCCGCTCAAAGTTCTTCTGCCACGCCTGATAACCTGCCACCAGCGTAGCTTCCGGCTTCTGCATGGCAATCAGCAGCGTATTATTAAAACTGTAATTATGAAATTTTGACATGGTACTGAGATAGCTTTTATATTTTTCACTCTCAAAAAGCTCTTTCAAACCAGCTTCCAGCTTATCCGTAATCTCTTTGACTTTTTGCTTTTCACTCATGTAAACGGTATTTTTATCTTCCATAATTCGATTGTCCTTTCTTTTTTCCACGCAAAAAAGACAACCATCTCTGATTGTCTTTTTCGATATGCCTATTCAATTTGCATCTTTTTTAGATTGCTTTTTTATTACTCTTCTTTCTTTTCTGTATCCTTCTCTAAAATATTGTTCACTAATTTTTGGAGTTCATTGCGATTTGGCAGATACAATTCATATTTTGAAACAAATAAATTGCTGTCCATACCGTAAGTTGCATATTCTACAAGCAGTTCATCTTTGTTATGACTCAGGATAATGCCAATCGGTGGGTTATCATCTGCCATATTTTCTTCTTTTGCGAAATACCCCATATACATATTCATCTGACCGATGTCTATATGCTGGACGGAATTTTTCTTTAAATCAATCAGCACAAAGCATTTCAAAATTCTGTGGTAAAATACCAAGTCCACATGGTAATGAATATTGTTTACAGTTAAGGGATACTGCCTGCCCACAAAGGTAAATCCTTTTCCTAATTCCAACAAGAATTTTTGGAGATTATCTATTATTTTCTGCTCCAAGTCTTCCTCACTATAACGCTCTTTCTCCGGAAGTCCCAAAAATTCTAATGTGTAAGTATCCTTGATAACATCCTCTGGCTTGTCATAAGTAATTCCCTCTCTGGCAAGTGCCAGAATTCCTTCTTTATCTCTGCTTGTAGCTAATCTAAGAAACAAAGCGGAATCCATCTGTCGCCTGAGTGTTCTTACATCCCACTTTTCCTTATAACATTCTTTTTCGTAAAAACTTCTTTCTAATTCATCATCAATCTTTATCAGCTCACAAATATGCGACCATGTCAATTTGTCAGACACCGTCTGACAATTCTCATAACAAAGATAAAACTTCCGCATATTGTTGAGGTTTGGGCGGCTGTATCCTCGTCCCAATCGCAAAGTTAATTGATGCGAGAGTGTTGTTAATAATTTTGAACCGTATGCTGCTTTAACATTTCCATCCTGCTCAAACTCAACAATATATTTTCCGATTTTCCAATACGTCTCTGTAATTACACTGTTTACTTTTTCAGCTATCTCTTTTTTGGCATTTGAAACTGCTGTTTCAATCTCATCCACCAATGGCTGAAGCATATTTGTCTGCTCTAAATCATTCATAATATATCCTTTCCGAATTTGTCAGACAGTGTCTGACAAATTCAATTTCCATTTTTATGTATTACGTTGTCTCCATTTCTCTTTAGCTTTTTCCAAATCGCTCTATCACTATATTTCCCTTGAACTAATATTATATTTCATATTTGCATAAAAAGAAATATAATAATTACAAATACTCCTCCTTCCCCTTATCTCTTTGCACGGAATTTTCTATATTATTCCCCGCAGCCTTTACTTTCATAGTCTCAAGCTTTTCTTTCAAGGATACCCTCTGTGCCGGCTTATCCGCCATCGCTGCTGTGAGCCTCATTCCCTGCGGATTTCCATTCTCCACAGCATAATTATGTCGGGTATTTTCTATGGGATACGGTTTTCTGGTATCTGCCACCTGCTCAGTACCCAGTTCCGATTTATCATCTTCCATACCTATTCCGTCATCTCCCTTTTCGTCCATATTGAGCAGGGCATTTAAGGCAGAAAGGCGGTCTAACTTCTCTGAAAGCTCTGCTTCCTGTGCAAATGGCTTTGTAACCTCTACCTTCGCTGTTTCAAGCTGACGCTCCACATTCTCCAGCTTTGTGGATGCTTCTGCCAGTTCCTTTGTCATGGCTTCCAACGCATGGTTGATACGGGAAATGTTACCCAGCGGGTCAACACCAATCTCCAGATTATGACTGAGCTGTCCTTTGATGTTCATAACGAATTTATGGTTAAAGGAATCAAAGGACACCGCCATTTTAAAGCCTGCATACTCTCCAATGACTGCCGGAGCATTAACGCTCTTGATTTCTTTGCACATCTCCACAAGTGCAGTTCCGGCTTCTTTTTTATCCGTATAGACCTTATTCCCGACCCTCATAGAGAAAAACTCCTTATCTGCTGGGAGATTGGTTTTTGCAGTCTGAATATCTGCCTGCAAGCCACTGATACGCTCCTTCAGAATGGTTATCTGCTGTGGATAATGCTTTGCAATGTTGTCCTCCAGACGGTATTTCTGACTGGTGTGGTTGGCTTTCATCAGTTTCAGCTTGCTGACCTGAATATCCAAATCCATCTTTTCTTTTATATAGGGATTCCCCGTTGCCAGAGCCTTAACCTCTGCATAAGAAAGTGCTGCTTCGTCCACATCCTCACAACTTCGCACCGGAGATTTGCTTGTCATAATCTGACCGATAAATTTCTGCTTATTCTCGATAAGCTGCCATGAGTAGCTGTCAAATGTTCCCTCTGTCACATACCGGAAAATCTTAACCTTTGGATTCCTGTTGCCCTGCCGCAAAATACGCCCCTCCTGCTGTTCAATATCAGACGGACGCCACGGTACATCGAGGTGGTGCAGAGCAATCAGTCTGTCCTGCACGTTTGTCCCGGCTCCCATTTTTGCAGTAGAACCCAATAAAAAACGAACCTGTCCGCTTCTTACCTTACTGAACAGCTCCGCTTTCCTAAGCTCCGTATTTGCCTGATGTATAAAGGCGATTTCTTCTGCGGGAACACCTTTTTCCATCAGTTTATTTCTTATATCCTCATAGACATTAAATGTACCATCTCCTTTCGGTGTCGATAAATCACAGAAAATAAGCTGTGCTGATTTCTCCCCTTTGGTATCTTCCCAAATCTCAAATGCCTTATCCACACAGGTTTTTGCTTTGGAATGTTCCTCATCGGGGAGCATATCGTTGATCAGACGCTGGTCGAGTGCCAGTTTTCTTCCATCGTTGGTAATCTTGAGCATATTATCCTGATGCGGCTCTACCAGTCTGTTACGCACTGCCTCCGCCCGATCTGCCAGCGATGTTACCATCTCTTTCTGATATTCGCTGGGTTTCAGCACCACGTTCTCATATTCTGCTTCCGGCACAGGCAGCTTTAACATATCCGGTGTCTGGATATCCGCACTCTCCTTGAAAAGTGCAATCAGCTCCGGCAGATTGAAGAATTTTGCAAATCTTGTCTTTGCCCGGTATCCTGTTCCCTCCGGTGCCAGCTCAATGGCGGTCTGTGTTTCTCCAAAAGAAGCTGCCCAACTGTCAAAATGCCCTAATCCCATCTTCTGAAGCGTACCATACTGAAGATACCGCATATTGGTGTAAAGCTCCGTCATACTGTTGCTGATCGGCGTACCCGTAGCAAACGTAATGCCCTTTCCGCCAGTCAGCTCATCAAGGTACTGGCACTTAGCAAACATATCGGAGGACTTCTGTGCTTCCGTCTGTGCAATGCCCGCCACATTCCGCATTTTCGTGTATAGAAAAAGGTTCTTATAATTGTGACTTTCATCTACAAACAGCCTGTCCACACCTAACTGCTCAAAGGTTACAACATTATCTTTCCGGGAAGTATCGTTGAGTTTTTCCAGTCTTGTCATAAGGGATTTTCTGGACTTTTCCATCTGCTTAATGGTGTAACGCTCCCCGTTATCTGCTTTCGCCTGCTCTATGGCAAGCTCAATCTCATCAATCTGTCTTTCGATAATGCCTATCTGTCTTTCCTGCGACAACGGGATTTTTTCAAACTGGCTATGCCCGATAATGACAGCATCATAATCTCCGGTGGCGATTCTGGAACAGAATTTCTTCCGGTTGGCTGGCTCAAAATCTTTCTTCGTTGCCGCTAAAATATTTGCTCCGGGATATAACCGCAAAAAGTCACTCGCCCACTGTTCCGTCAAATGATTGGGAACAACGAACAGGCTCTTTTGGCATAACCCTAACCGCTTGCTTTCCATTGCTGCAGCAATCATTTCAAAAGTCTTTCCTGCTCCCACACAATGAGCAAGCAGGGTATTGTCCCCGTAAAGCTGGTGTGCCACCGCATTTAACTGGTGCGGTCTAAGGTCGATGTCCGGTGTCATGCCAGGGAATTTCAAATGGGAACCGTCATATTCTCTTGGTCTGGTAGAATTAAAGAGCTTGTTATATTTCGCCACCAAGTCCTGTCTACGTTCCTGATCTTCAAATACCCAGTTCTTAAAGGCTTCCCGGACTGCCTCCTGTTTCTGACTGGCAATCATGGTTTCCTTTTTATTCAGGACTCTCGTTTCCTTTCCGTCCTCTATCACGGTATCGTACACCCGGCTGTCCTTTAAATTCAGAGAATCCTCTAAAATCTGATAAGCATTTCTCCGGTTTGTACCATAAGTCATATTTACAAGACTGTTTCCGTAATCCGCACTTTTTCCTTTTACATTCCACTGTCCTGTCACATCGGAATACTGAATCCCCATTGTATTCCGGTTGAAGAGATGCTGCGGTGTTTCAAAAACATCACGCATGAAATCTTCAATATATTTCGGTTCAACCCATGTGGCACCGATACGCACCTCAATCTCGCTGGCATCCAGTTCTGTGGGCTGCACCTGTGTAAGTGCCTGCACATTTATGTTGTATTCCGGGTGGTTTTCGGCGTAAATCTTCGCTGTTTGCAACTTATCCCGGACATTGCCGCTTAAATACTCGTCCGCTGCTTCCCACCTGTCTGTGACCGGATTCTGAAAGATAATGCCCGTCAGTTCTTCTTTGATTGTATCAATCTCTTTTCCGGTCAGCTCCGCCATATAAGAAAGGTCAACTTTTGCTTTTTCTGATAAAGATACTGCCAGAGCTTCCGTTGCTGTATCCACGCTTGTAACCACTTCCGCTTTCTTAATGGTACGTTTCGTGAACATATCCGCTTTGCCTTTGAAATTTCCCTCGTCATCCAGCTTTTCCAGAGAACATAACAGACAATAGCTGCTGTCCTGATTAAAGGCTCTTTTGTTGGTCTGGGAATTGATTAAACCGTATTTTCTGCTGAACGTATCATAAAGGGTATTCAATTCTTTCTGCTTTTCCTTAATCACAGTATCCGGATATTCTTCCAACTGCAAATTGATAAGCTCTTGCGTACAGTTTCGGATTCCTACCATGCCTTTTATGCGTTCCTGCATGGATTCTGACATATCCACAGGCTTCATAATGGAATTTTCACGGTAATATACCTTATCTTCCACCAGTGTGTAGCTGTAATTCTTTACGTCCGGGTCTGCCGGAATGGTGGCATCTGCCAGCTCATCCGCAAGCTCGTCCGTCTCCACTGCTTCGATTTCCCCGTCAATCCGGCTGACCGCATCCATTAACTGCTCTGCAAACGGTCTTGTGGCATCCGGTTGGCAGGTGCTTTCCATGCCATAGGGACCGCTGACCATTTCCATCTTCCCAACAATCATTTCCGGGTGTTCCGCAAAGTAGGTATTCATGGCGATACCGTTTGCATCTTCTGATAAATGTACCCAATCCGGTTCTATGTCCATCACACGGTCACGCTTCTTAAAAAACAAAATATCCGAAGTGACTTCTGTCCCTGCATTTTCCTTAAATGCTGTATTCGGAAGTCTGACCGCCCCCATAAGCTCCGCTCGCTGAGCCAGATACTTTCTGACCTCCGGACTTTTTTTATCCATTGTTCCCTTACTGGTAACAAAAGCAACCACACCGCCGGGACGGACTTTATCTAATGTCTTTGCAAAGAAATAATCATGAATCAGGAAATTATTTTTATCATATTGTTTATCCGCTACCTTATACTGTCCGAATGGCACGTTGCCGACTGCTACATCAAAAAAATCATTCGGATAGTCTGTTTTTTCAAAACCGGATATTTTAATATCCGCTTTCGGATAGAGCTGTCTTGCAATCCTGCCCGTAATACCATCCAGCTCCACACCATAAAGTCGGCTTTCCTGCATCTTCTCCGGCAGCATTCCGAAGAAATTTCCGATACCCATTGCAGGCTCTAATACATTCCCCTTTTCAAATCCCATACGGTCTAAGGTATCATAAATACTGCGGATAATGGCAGGACTGGTATAGTGGGCATTTAAGGTGCTTTCCCTTGCAGAAGCGTACTCCTGCGACGATAACAATTCCTTTAACTGCTGATATTCTCCCGCCCATGCAGATTTGCTTTCATCAAAGGCATCGGCAAGCCCGCCCCAGCCAACATACTGTGATAAAATCTGCTGTTCCGACCGTGTGGCGATACGGTTCTCGCTCTCCACCTTTTCCAAAGTACGGATTGCTTCTATATTTCGTCGGAATTTCTCTTTCGCACTGCCTGCTCCTAACGCATCGTCTGTAATGTGGAAATTGACCGCATTGGATTTATCAATCTTTGGTGCAGGCTGCTTCACAGGCTTTTCTATGGCAGGTTCTTCCACTGACTTTTGGACATCGTGTCCAGAAGTGTCCGGTTCCATGCTTTGCAGATAGTGTTCCGCTTCCTCTTTTGTTTCAAAGGTGGGAATTGTACCGTCCTCTTTTATATAATAATCTTCCCTGCCATGATCCCATACTGCAAAATCCTGTCCCGGCTCAAAGGCATCGCTGGTTTCCTCAACTGAGAATCGTGATTCTGTTTCCGCTACATCTTCCGTTCCTTCAATGCGTGAAAATACCTCCGCTTCGTGTCGGTCTATATCTTCCATTGCAATGAGATTCAAATAATCGTTTTCAATTTCTTCCCTGCTCGGTTTGTAATCATATTCAAAATGGACATTTTCGTTTATGAGTACGTAAAAGAACGCATTGTCCTGCATGGAATTTCCAAGCACATAGTTATTTTCTTCCGACTTCCATTCATCAATCTTTAAACACAACTGCCCGTCAATGGTAATCTGCTGTGCCGCAATCTCCTTTTCCTGCTCCATATACCGTCTTGTCTGATTGATAAATCCATTTAAGACCGCCGGATGGGAAGAAACAATCAAATCACGGTTCTCATACTTGGCATACGGTTCTATTTCTTTTGCCCATGCCTTATTGTCGGGAGAAAATCTGCCATCGTGCGTCAGGTGCATGACAGTATTGGCAAGTACATAGCTGACACGCTCGCTACCATATTTTCGGATTACTTCATCCGGTGTATCTTTCGGCAGACGATACCCGTCAAATTTTTCCGAAATCGTCCGTTCAATGGCTTCTTTACAGGCAACCTTCGTTTTCCGTTCTATTACCGCCTGTGCTTTTTCCAGCGCTTTCTGTGCTTCTTCCTCTTTGTACCGGGCATAGGCTTCTTTCCCTGCCGGAGATAAATACTTATCTTCCGCCACCAGCTTTCGGATACGCTTTTCGACTACTTTCCAAGACAGCAGCACTTTCGCATAAGGTTCGCAGATATTTCCCTTTTTTAATTCAATCCCTTTAAAGTTGTGGTCTTGCCAGCTATGGTCTGCTCCGGCAAGTGCATGAGAGCCGCCTCCAATGCCATATTCTTTTTTCAGAAATTCCGCTGCTTCTTTGCTGTCATGCTTTTCCTGAAAATAATCATAGATGCGGAAAGAACCATGTGAATATCCACTTCCCCTGCCAAGATTATGGTCTATCTCGTCCTGAGTAATAAAATCCTCCCTTTTTATTTCCACATGGTCTGCGGTTGGAAAGATTTGTTTTTCTATCAGCAGATTGTCAAGTTCCTCCCGCAGCTCCTCTTTTGGCATAACTGAACGGAAACGTAGCTTTTTCTCTCCGGTTTCAAGCTGATGAAGTGCCTGATCCATGTGGGAAGCCACAAGCTCAACTCCTTCTTTTGTAGAAAGGTATTCTATCATTCTTGCATGAGCCTCCGGATAATTTCCTGCTTTTAGCCCAAGCTCCTCCGGCAGTTCTCCCATGCCATCCCGGAAAAAGAAAAAGAGATGCCCTGCAATCCGGTCACGTTCTGCTTCGTCAGTCAGATAAGCTTCATTTGCTCCCATATAGGTACCGTTTACTACCTGTGAGCGGATTTTTGCTTCCACCTCCTGCCAGTTCATCTGAAGCACCGGACGCTCTGTCGATGTGCCATATCCGACACGCATCCCATCCTCATTGAACCATACCGCTAACTGCTTTCCGTCAAATTCAAAGCCCTTTCCGGTTGTTCCATACTCTTTCTGTAAGAAAGCAGCCATCTCCTCCGGTGTCTTTCCCTGCTGATATTTGGTGTAGATACGCTTTCTGCTGTTATCCCTGCCTCCGCCGCTCCGCAGAATATCCGCTATCTGCTCCGGCGGTATCTTTGTTTCTGACCGTATCGGTGTCACTGTTTCCGCCTGTTTCATGGCAAGATTGCCAGCCTGCTCCGTAAACATGGAAAATAAGTCAAGCTGCTGGTACATTCCCGCTGTTTCAATCCGCTCTGCGGTTTCTCCTGGAAGAAGATATACTCCGTCCTCCATATAGGAATTGACAAGAAAACGTGCTTCCTCCCATGACAGCCTGCTTTCCGCTTCACGGGTCAGATAATTGCCTTTCCATAAGGTAATACCGTCCTCATCGGCACGGTAGCCGCCCCGCATTTCCCCGATATTGAACTCGGTGTATTCTTCCATGCGGAACGAATTTCTCAGATAATCCGCCTGAATCTTTGCATCCTGCTCTATCTGAAAATACCCAGCTATTTCCGGTCTTTTATGCTTCAGGAACTCATCACTGCATAAAATACCACGCTGTAAGTCCTCCCCCTGCTCTGTTTCAGACAGCTTCGGAAAAAAAGAACCGGATAATGAATGTTCTCCACTATCCGGTTCTGGTATTTCTTCTTCCTGTATGTCATTTTCTAACTGTAAATCAGTTCCGTCAGCACGATCTCCTCCGCTGAATGTCTGATGTTGTTCATCTTCGCTACCCACTTCATCTGATCGGCTGCTTTCAGTTCCTCGTTCACTCCCTCTGCTTTCGCCATCTGTTCGCTCAGGGCTTCCATTCTCTGCTCTGCCTGCTCCTGTATCTCCAGACAGTGTGCTTTCAGCTCGCCCGCCAGTATCATGCCCTGATAAATCCCTTTCCGGTGTTCCTGTAAGAAGTTCTTCCGCATCATACCGTACTTCGTCAGCGTTCCCTCCGGTTCCTCGTTCGCTGTCAGGTTCGGAATCAGATAATCCCCGTTCTTTTCGTATGTCAGTTTCATGTGCCGCATCCTCCTTTTTGCTCTGTATTTCTATCTCCTGATTGTTTTGTAGCTCCTTTTCGCTTTCACGCTTTAAAGCATTATAGTCTGTATCTGCTTCATTTGCAAGCACTTTCTCCGTATTTTCCAAAGAAGTTTGTGTGCGTCCTGCATTAGCTTTTTCCTGTGCCTTCCTGCGGGCAATCTGGCGGTCATACGCTCCTATGGTTCTGCCTATCTCCATTAAAAGCGGCTTGCACATATCTGTGGTGGCTGTACCAACAACAGACAGGGTTTTCATCGTATTAAAGTCGCTGATATATTCAAATCCCTGCTCGTCTTTCCACAGTTCCATATCTGCACCGCATCGTGACAGTATGGTGTAAGCAATACTGGAAGAAAGCGTATCACGAAGCCTGACACCTACATTTAACTCGTCCAGTTCCTCTAAAAAGCTGCCCTCTTTCACATATTCGATTTCCGGCAGAAGTTCTTCATAATAATCCAAAGCAATCCGATTGGATATTTCCATTATCCGCTGTTCAAAGGAGCTGTTTTTATCCGTTTCTCCGTATGTCTTTTCAAGCTGTGCCAGGACTGTTTCTTTATGCTCCTCACGCAACTCCCACAAATTCGGATCACGTCCTATCCGCCTTGCCTTATGTACGTCGGACACATCGAAAACATATTTCAATCTTGTATAGGAATTTTCCGTATCCAGCAGGGCAATTCCCTTTGCTCCACGGTTTACCCAGCAATTCATCTTCTCATTCCATAGTTCAAGGGACGCACAGGCTGTTGCATCCGGTCGTTGTGCAAAAATAAGTATCTGTTCATTGAACGGATATTTATAAAGCCTTGCAGCGGTAGTCAGATACCTTGTCCACTCCTGCCCGTTTTTCGCTATCTCTTTTGCGGTATCCTCCGCCAGATAGGAAATCATCTGATATTTTGTTACCATAAGCATTCCTCCAAAATGACGGAGGGGATAACCCCCGCCGCCTTATTCATAAAAACCGTGTTCTTCGATACCGTTTTCCAGAATTGTGCCAATCAGCTCCTCCAATTCCATCTCCTTCAGCTCGCTGATCACAATGAGCTTTGCAAGGATATCTTTTTCCACCGGAACGACATAGCTTTCTTCATCAGGGCAAAGCTCCCGTACACAAATCTCCAGTCCGTCTGCAATTTTGCAGAGCGTACTTATATCTGCTTCCCGGATACCTGCCAGAATATCCATCAATACATCTTCCCTGACACCGCACCGCAAAGAAAGTTCTGGAATATCCATATCCTGCTCTTTCATAATGTTTAAAATTTTATCTCCGGTGCTGTAAACAACGGTCTTTTTCATTTCTGTATTCATTTTTCTGTCTCCTTTTCACTTGCTTTTTCTCGGTGGAAATTCCATCTTGAATTTGTACTGCGAACCTTTGATTTCCTTTCCGTCTTTGATATAAGAATAATCCTCAATTCCCTCCGGAATCAGGTACGCATCGTAGCTTCCCTTTTTCCCTTTTAATCCTCTCACAAGGGTCTTTTTCCCTTCAAGCAGACTTTTCATCTGTGTATCGGAAAACGTTGCTCCCATTGCCCTACCCACATTCATGCCGCATTTTTGTTTGCAGTAAGCACCGAATTTTCCTTTTACTACATCGCTGCCGCATTTCGGGCATTTTCCAAGCACTTCCTGCATCGTTCCAAACAAAGACTTCTGATCGTCACTGATACTGTGGTAGGTTTGCACCAGCTCCCGCACCATATCTTCAATGCCATCCATGAACTCCTGCATGGTGTATTCGCCTTTTTCAACCAAAGTCAGCGTATTCTCCCAATCTGCTGTAAGCTTCGGGGATTTTACCATATCCGGCAGAACAGTAATGAGCTTCATCCCGTCCTCGGTGGGAAGCATCTGCTTTTTCTCCCGTTTCACAAAACCGTCTTTGACCAGCTTTTCAATAATGTCAGCTCTGGTGGCAGGTGTGCCAAGTCCTTTGCGTTCCACCTCATCGCCCATATCCTCTGCTCCGGCACGTTCCATCGCAGAAAGCAGGCTGTCCTCGGTAAAATGTTTGGGAGGCTGCGTGAAATGCTCTGTTACCTTTGTCTGGATAACTGGAAACGTCATGCCTTCAGAAAGCTCCGGCAGTTTCTTCTCTTCCTTATC
>JBKYFG010000015.1:0-33149 GCA_047027955.1 Blautia sp. | reverse complement strand
CGTCTCTTTTCTGAGTATGTCCTTTACGTGGCACGTTACTTCCCTCCTTAATCAAAATGATTAAATCATCGGTACTCACTATTAAAACTAAGGTGTTCGCACTGGTAAAGTCCTATATTTAACCCGCAACCGACAGGGTATATGGAATACCGTACAATATTTATAGTTATAAGTGAATCTTCGATTGATTACTTTTTTCTACTTTATTTCTTTTTAGGTCTCTTAGCACCATATTTGGAGCGGGCCTGTTTTCTGTTAGCTACACCTGCAGTATCCAGTGTACCTCTGATGATGTGGTATCTGGTACCAGGTAAGTCCTTAACACGTCCACCACGGATAAGAACTACACTATGTTCCTGAAGGTTGTGACCTTCTCCTGGGATATAGCTTGTTACTTCGATTCCATTGGAAAGACGAACTCTGGCAATCTTTCTAAGAGCTGAGTTAGGTTTTTTAGGTGTTGCAGTTTTAACTGCTGTACAAACTCCACGTTTCTGTGGTGCAGACTGTTCAACAGCTTTCTTTCTTAAAGAGTTGAATGTTCTCTGCAGAGCCGGTGCTGTAGATTTCTTTACAGCTGTCTGACGTCCTTTTCTTACTAACTGGTTGAATGTTGGCATTCCATTTCACCTCCCGATTATTTTCTCCATGGTTAGTCATGGGGTAGCGCGGTTGCTATTGTCAAATGAATATTGCGCACAAAAAAACAGCGTTCCTGTTGCACGCTTGCTCATTATATCCCGTAAAAATGCAGCTGTCAAGGCATTTTACAGGATTTTTTCGTTATTTTACGAAATCCTTATTATTGCATTTTAAGACATCTCTGCTTATAATAAAAAAAAGTAATTTTCACTTTATTTGGTTACATCTATAATATAGGAAAGGATTTTTTATGAAAAACAAAATCACCCCATCTGTTATCCTGCTCATCATTACCGTGATCTTCTTTATTGCCGGTATCTTTTTCATGGGAATCCAGGCCAGACAACAAATTTCGGATACTGAGCAAAGCCTTGATGCTTTCATTTCCCAGGTAAAAGACAAACAGCAGGCGTTAAACGACGCACAAACTTCTTTTTCATCCGCTGTCAAAGAAAAAAAAGATCTTCTGAATTATCGCCAGCAAAAAGCTTCCGGTCGGCAGACTGCTGTGCAGGAGCATCGCGATACTCAGGAGTCATCCGAAGCTGTCACTTCCGTTTTCAGTCAGGACCACAGCTGATTCCAGAGATATTTTATAAGATATTTACTATAGAAAGAACTCTTACATACAGAAAGGATTTATATAATGAAAAATAGCAAGCACCAAAAGCCATTTCTTCTTTATACGATCATCATCATCATCCTCGCGCTTGTCATTCTCGCACTTGGCGGGCTGACACTCTACTCTTTTCAGGATCTTGCTTCTCTCCGTTCAAAAGTCACTGATCTCCAGAATACAGTACAGGAAATTTCTGATACATCAGCAGAACTGATCAGTCAGGCAAAGGAACTAGGTAGTCTGAACGATCAACTGGAATCCTCAAATGATTCTGAAACAGATTCCTCCGTTGATTCTTCACAGGATGTACAGGAAGAAGGGACTATTTCTCCTTCCCATTCTTCTGAGTCTTCCACTGACGAAAGTTTGAACAGTCTTCTCGCTCAGATTAAACCGCTCCTTCCTCAGAACAATGGCACCTGGTCCGTATATGTATGCAACCTTATGAAAAATACAGAAGGTGTGATTGACGATCAGCCCATGCAGGCTGCCAGTCTGATCAAACTTTTTATTATGGGTACTGTTTACGAAAATTATGAATCTCTCTCCGAAACTTATGGTGCTGATACACTGAACAGTTATTTGAATTCAATGATTACCGTAAGTGATAACGATGCGGCAAATAAACTTGTAAATATGCTTGGTGATGGCGATGATGAAGCCGGTATGCGTGCTGTGAATGCATTTTGTGCTTCTCATGGATACTCCAGCACTTCAATGGGACGTCTCCTTCTCCAGAGTAATGAATACGGTGATAATTACACTTCCGTCAGTGATTGCGGTCATTTTCTGAAGGAAATCTATCAGAGCAATGCCGGCACTGCCGAATCCACTCTTGCGCATACAGATGCAATGTATTCTCTTCTCAAAATGCAGCAGCGCAGAAATAAAATTCCTGCCAACCTTCCAGATGGAGTAAAAGTTGCCAACAAAACCGGAGAGTTGGATGATGTCGAAAATGATGCCGGAATCATTTACAATACCGCCAAAAACATCGATCTGGTTGTCTGCTTTATGTCGCAGGATCTCACCGACAGTAGTGAAGCACAGGCAGTAATCGCACAGGATTCTCGTCTGATCTATGGTTATTACAACGAATGATCATTTTTCACAGCGAAAAACCTGTCATTCCGAATTTTCGGTCTGACAGGTTTTTCTTATTCTTCTTGCTTATCTTCCTCATATGACATTTCCCAGATATCCGCAAAAACAGCAAGCGGACAATCTGTCAAAAGACACATCAGCAAAAAACATTCATATGGATTTACTATGTAGATCTCGCTCATTCCGCATTTCTTAAGAATTTCCTGAATCTCCTCAAGAAAATGATGATAACGATTATACGGATCATCATCCTGCATCTCCTGTGAAATGATAAAGAACTCTAATGTAATCAGATCAAAGCGCTCTACTGGAAATTTATGATTCAATATACTGTTGATTCTCTGTCTGCTGAATCGCTTCTGACTGAAATGTTTCGCCAAAATAGATGCCGACATCTTTTTAAGATTTCCCATTTTATTTACAGGAATTCCACTGCAGATAACTTTTTCCACATCTGAATCCGTAATATCTGAAATATTCCACACCTTATTGCGGGATTTTTCCACCTCATCCCCCTGATACATCTTCGCGATGATTTCTTTTGCATGAGTAAGGAGACGGACAAATTCCTGATAGGCCTGGCTTTTCTCGGACATCGGATCATCTGCTCCAACTTTCACATACGCCAGATAACGAAGCAGTTTATCCTCTGTATCAAGACAGATTTTTCCCGAATAAACCTGTGGAGCTTCTGTATAACTCTCATCTGGTTCCAGCTCTTCATAACGTTTCTTAAGTTCTTCTGCCCTATGATAACCAAGCTGCTGCGAATAACAGTACCAGTAGATTACCTCATCCGGATTATGGAAATCAAAATCCTGTTCCCGCAAAACCCTTGTCAGAAAATCAGATACATCTTCTGCACTCATACGCAAACCGAACCCCAGTAAAAAGACCGTCTCTCTTTTAACAGAAGCCTGTGTCAGCCAGTTATTTACCAACGATGTTAGTTTTGTCGAAGTTGGATTCATAGATTTCGGTGTACAAGTCTCATGAAATGATTCGATCACAATATCTCTGTAAATATCCTGTGTAACTTCGTTATAAGGTTCTTCCAATCCTGCACGTTCATAAATATAACGTTTCAGATGATCTCCAAAAGACACGAGTTCCATTTCTTTATATAAATAATGAAAAATAACATCTGCATCCTCATCCTCAAAGCCATCCAGACTGACAACCTGACGAAATCTCTGTGCAGCTTTTCTCGTAAATTCAAAGTCTTTTACAGAATCAAATGCCACTGTCTGCTCAAAATCAAGATCCTGCATTCTGTTTTTCATTATATATCACCCTCATTCTGCCTGTGAAACCAATTTAACACTCGTCTGAACATATTGCGTGGCTGCTCCATGATCTCACATAAAACAACTGTAATATTATCTCTTCCACCCTTTTTCAGAGCTCTGTCTACGAGAATCTCTACGGTTTTTGCCACTGGAATATCCCTGCTGAGTATATCCGCGATTTCTCCGTCTGAAAGCATATCTGTGATTCCATCAGAACAAAGCAGGAAGCGATCCCCTATTTTAATTTCCTGCCTGCTGATCGACGGTTCCAGCTGCAGATTTTCTTCTTCCATCCCAAGATACTGTGTTAATGGTGCCTTTCCAAACAAACTGCGCCCCAGGACGTGGTCTTGTGAAATCTGATAAAATTTCTCACGGTCTGATTTATAGATCCGGCTGTCTCCAAGATTGCAGCTATAAACAGCATCTTCTGCAAAGGCAAGTAATGCTGCCGTTGTTCCCATGCTATTGATCTTATTTGTCCTGCCGTAATCGCAGATAGCCTGATTCATACTTTCACAGATTTCATTCAGGAATTCTTCCGGATCATTCCGTATTCCATCTTTTGCAGTTTTAAAATGTTCGCCACAGGCTTCTGCCGCAAGAAAAGCAGCCATCTCGCCACAGCTCTCACCTCCCATGCCATCAAAAACAGCAAGCAGCGGATATTCCGATTGTTTCATATATCCGCTTCGAATATGGCTCATTCCCTGATTCTGAGCCTCCAGACTATCACCGCAGCACCAGAAATTATCTTCATTATTATTGCGGATTTTTCCTATATGGCATGTATATGCATATTCAATCTGATAGGCCATATTCCGTCCTTTCTTATGATGCTGAATTTTCTGAGCTGCTGTCTGAAGAAAGATTCAGTTCATTCTTATATTCCTCTGCACGATTCAGATACTTTTCGCCTCTGCTGACGTATTCATCATTATTTGTCTCATTGTCATGACAACGGTTATTTTCATCAATCCATCGGACAAGCTTTCCATCATCATAATAATAACGGTCTATTTTCTGCTGTCCTTCTTTTATATCTCCGGATGTACTGCTGTCTGACCAAATATATGCAAAAAACAGTTCATTCTTCCAATAATAGTATTCTTCATACTGATTATCCTTCGAAAGGGATGGATAGATAAGGATCTTCCTTACCTGCCAGCTTCCATCATCCAGCTGTTTCAGGTAGCTGATCTTTCCATCCTCTTCTGAACCGATCCAGCTGTAATCATTCAGATTATCACTGATCTCTGTTGCCTGCGTCTGTATTTTTTCCAGTGTCTCCTGCAACTGCTTACTTTCTGCAGTCTGAACAGTTTCCGTTACAGACTGTTTCAAACGCTGCAGTTCCGCATTTTCCCTCAAAAGCCAGATAAATACACCCACGATTACACAGACTGCAGCAAACATGATAATAACCGCAGCAACCAGTGGCTCAAATTTCTTTTTTGCTCTCTTTTTAGCTTTTTTTACTGATAGCGGTCTTTCCTGATTGTTTTTGCGTACAATCACTGTCCCTTCTGTCTCTGCTTTCATTTGGGACTGCTGGATTGCTTGTTTTCGGTCTTTCTGTGGTGTTCTTTGCTGAGATTTGTGCTGCACCTTCTGTTGATTTATTTTCCCCGGTGCATGTTCAAGCTCCTGCGTTTTACGTACATGCACTGTTTTTGCAGATGAACTTCCTGTTTTTACTCTCTCCAATGCTTCACGAAATTCCTCTGCATTGGCATAACGTTCTTCCCGGTCAAACGCACATGCTTTGAGAATCACCTCCGCAAACGCATCGCCTGCTTCTGCCGGTCTAGGGAGTTTCTCCCCGGCCATACGTTTATTCAAAGCATTTTCTTTATCTCTGTATGTAATCAGCTGTTTTTCCAGGCTGATAAACGGAAGTCTGTTGTGATTCCGAAGTTTGTATAAAACAATTCCAAGCGAATAAATGTCTACTCTTGAATCATAAGCTTCACCTTTATACATTTCCGGAGCCATATAAGAATAGGTACCCTTCTTTGAAAGTCCGCTCATAGTGCGTTCCAGTTCACGGGCAATACCAAAGTCTCCAAGTTTAAATTCTCCAAACCTGGATACAAAAATATTTTCAGGTTTGATATCTCTGTGAATAATATTCTGACATTGACAGTATTCCAATGCTTTACACAGATCAATACCAAGGCGGAGCACATCATCTTCCGAAAGTGCGCGTCCTGCACAATATTCCATAAAGCTGGTCAGATATTCCATCCGGATATAAATATCCCATCCAATGTCATCCAGATATTCTACTACTTTATAATCTTCAACAGAAACCACATGAGAATTTCCTCTGAAATATTCCATGGTACTGACTTCCTGAATACATTCATCAACAAGTCCCTGAAAATATTCTTTCACTGACTGTTCATTCGGGCTTTCAGAACGAACGCTGCTTAATTCCCCGGGATTTGAGGGAATCGTAATAACTTTAATTGCAGAATAAAATGTCGTTCCCTGCTCACTTCGACAAGCTTTATAAACTTTACCGAAAGATCCTTCTCCAATCTTTTCTGTAATCTTCCATTCCGGCCATACAGAAACCGGCAGTTGCTTATCCATCTTCCCCCTCCTTTCCCGGTAAGCTCCTATATTTCAGAGTTTTTTATTTATTTTAAATATTAATTAGCTTCATTATAGCATGCAAATAAATCCATGTCTGTAATTTTCGATATTCTTCCAGTTTTTTTCATACAATATTTATATTTTTCCATATAAAAATCCCCCGACCACCAAAATGGTCAGGGGATGTCTGCGAACAATAATTAATTATTCCTCTGTATCGTCAGTGTTTTCTTCTGCATTGATGATTTCATCGTCTGCAGCATCAACAGTTTCTTCCAGTGTGATCGTTTCTTCGTCTTCCGGAAGGCTTTCTGCAGTTTCTTCATCCACTGTCGGTGCCTCTTCCGGCATGCCTGTATCCAACTGGATATCTCTGTAACGTTTCAGACCTGTACCTGCTGGAATCAGTTTACCAATGATAACGTTTTCCTTCAGACCAACCAGGTGGTCAACCTTACCTTTGATTGCAGCCTCTGTCAGGACTTTTGTTGTTTCCTGGAAGGATGCCGCTGACAGGAAGGAATCTGTTGCCAGAGAAGCTTTGGTAATACCAAGCATTACCTGCTTTCCTTCTGCCGGTTTCTTTCCTTCTTTCTCAAGGTTTTCATTAACTTCCTCAAATTCAAGAACATCTACAAGTGTTCCCGGAAGGAATTCTGTATCTCCATTGTCTTCGATACGAATCTTCTTCAGCATCTGACGAACCAGAACCTCGATATGCTTATCACTGATTTCTACACCCTGGAGACGATATACTCTCTGAACTTCACGGATCATGTAATCCTGAACAGCACGAACACCTTTAATTCTCAGGATATCATGTGGATTTACACTACCTTCTGTAAGTTCATCACCAGCTTCAAGAACCTGTCCGTCTGCAATCTTGATACGAGATCCATAAGGGATCAGATATGTCTTGGAATCTCCGTTCTCCGGATTTGTTACAATGATCTCACGTTTTTTCTTTGTGTCGTTGATGACAGCAACACCAGGAATTTCTGTGATAATAGCAAGACCTTTCGGTTTTCTTGCCTCAAAAAGCTCCTCAACTCGAGGAAGACCCTGAGTGATATCTCCACCGGCTACACCACCACTATGGAATGTACGCATAGTCAGCTGTGTACCAGGCTCACCGATAGACTGCGCAGCAATAATACCAACAGCCTCACCAACCTGAACAGCTTCACCAGTTGCCATGTTTGCACCATAACATTTTGCGCAGACACCAACCTTACACTTACAGGTCAGAATTGTACGGATCTTGACTTCTTCGATCGGTCCACCAGTTTTGCTTACACCTTCACTCATGATACGTGCAGCACGTCTTGGGGTGATCATATGGTTTGCCTTAACAAGAACTTCACCATCTTTATTTGTGATAGTCTCACATGCAAAACGACCTGTGATACGTTCCTGAAGGTTTTCGATTTCTTCTTTTCCATCCATGAAGCCTTTGACATACATACCAGAGATTTCCGGTCTGTTTTCGCAGCAGTCTGTCTCACGAACGATCAGTTCCTGAGATACATCAACCATTCGTCTGGTCAGGTATCCAGAGTCGGCTGTACGAAGTGCTGTATCGGACATACCTTTACGAGCACCATGTGCAGACATGAAGTATTCCAGTACTTCAAGACCTTCACGGAAGTTTGACTTGATAGGAAGCTCGATCGTATGACCAGTTGTATCGGCCATCAGACCACGCATACCTGCAAGCTGTTTGATCTGTTTATCAGAACCACGGGCACCGGAGTCAGCCATCATAAAGATATTGTTATATTTATCAAGACCATCCAGAAGTGCTTTTGTAAGCTCATCATCAGTCTTCTTCCATGTTTCAACAACTTCTTTGTAACGCTCTTCTTCAGTAATAAGACCACGCTTATAGTTCTTTGTGATTTTGTCTACGATATTCTGCGCATTCTGGATCATCTCAGGTTTCTGAGGCGGCACAGTCATATCAGAAATGGATACGGTCATCGCTGCACGTGTAGAGTACTTGTAACCTGTAGCCTTGATAGAATCAAGAACTTCTGCTGTCTTGGTAGCTCCGTGTGTATTAATAACTTTTTCCAGAATTTTCTTCAGCTGTTTCTTACCAACCAGGAAATCAACTTCCAGAAGAAGTTCATTACCCGGAATGCTTCTGTCTACGAATCCAAGATCCTGAGGAAGGATTTCATTAAACAGGAAACGTCCAAGTGTAGACTCTACAATACCAGTCATTTCTGTTCCATCAGGCATTGTCTTTGTGATACGAACCTTAATTCTGGACTGAAGAGTAATAACCTTATTTTCATAAGCAAGAATTGCTTCATTAACGCTCTTGAAGAACTTACCTTCTCCCGGATTTCCAGGTCTCTCCTGTGTCAGGTAGTAGATACCAAGGACCATATCCTGTGAAGGAACGGCTACCGGTCCACCATCTGAAGGTTTCAGAAGGTTGTTCGGTGAGAGCAGAAGGAAACGGCACTCTGCCTGAGCTTCCTGAGAAAGTGGAAGATGAACAGCCATCTGGTCACCATCGAAGTCAGCGTTGAACGCAGTACAAACAAGTGGATGAAGCTTGATAGCTTTACCTTCTACAAGAATCGGCTCAAACGCCTGGATACCCAGACGATGCAGTGTAGGTGCACGGTTCAGCATAACCGGATGTTCTTTGATAACATCTTCGAGGACATCCCAGACTTCCGGCTGAAGTTTTTCGACCATCTTCTTAGCATTCTTGATGTTATGAGAAGTTCCGTTTGCAACCAGCTCTTTCATTACGAAAGGTTTGAACAGTTCGATTGCCATTTCTTTCGGAAGACCACACTGATAGATTTTCAGTTCCGGTCCAACGACGATAACAGAACGTCCGGAGTAGTCAACTCGTTTACCGAGCAGGTTCTGACGGAAACGTCCGGATTTACCTTTCAACATGTCGGAAAGGGATTTCAGGGCTCTGTTTCCAGGGCCTGTTACCGGACGGCCACGACGGCCGTTATCAATCAGAGCATCTACAGCTTCCTGAAGCATACGTTTCTCATTGCGGACGATGATGTCCGGCGCACCCAGCTCCAGAAGACGTTTCAGACGATTGTTACGGTTGATAATTCTTCTGTACAGATCATTCAGGTCAGATGTTGCAAAACGTCCACCATCCAGCTGTACCATAGGACGCAGATCCGGCGGAATAACCGGAATTGCAGTCATGATCATCCACTCAGGTCGGTTTCCTGATTCGCGGAAAGACTCTACAACTTCCAGTCTCTTGATGATTCTGGCACGTTTCTGTCCGGTTGCATCAACAAGTTCAGCTTTCAGTTCAGCAGCGTCTTTTTCAAGATCAATTGCTTTGAGCAGTTCCATAATGGATTCTGCTCCCATACCTACACGGAAATTATATCCATATGCTTCACGAGCATCCTGATACTCTTTCTCTGTAAGTACCTGCTTGTACTGAAGTCCGGAATCAGCCGGATCCAGTACGATATAGTTAGCAAAGTATAAAACTTTTTCCAATGTTCTCGGCGACAGATCAAGGATCAGTCCCATACGGGACGGAATACCCTTGAAATACCAGATATGGGATACCGGAGCAGCAAGCTCGATATGTCCCATACGTTCTCTTCTGACAGATGCTTTTGTAACTTCTACACCGCATCGGTCGCAGACAACACCTTTATAACGGATTTTTTTATATTTACCACAATGGCACTCCCAGTCCTTACTTGGCCCGAAAATTCTTTCACAGAAAAGTCCGTCCTTCTCCGGTTTCAGAGTACGGTAGTTGATGGTTTCCGGTTTCGTTACCTCACCTCTGGACCACTCTCTGATCTTCTCAGGGGACGCCAGTCCGATCTTGATGGCATCGAAAGTCATTGGCTGATATGTTTCATTTGATGTGGTTGATTCTGCCATGTATTCTTTCCCCTTTCTACTCGTTGTCTTCATCATCGTAGGACTCGTCGAAGTCAATGAAATCATCATCGTCTTCCTCATCCTCTTCAACATCTACAAGTTCTTCACCTTCGAATTCCTGTTTGGTGTAACCATGTTTTCCGAAGGACTCTTCTTCTCTGTGATGTCTGCTGTCACCTTCGATTACAGAACGAAGGTCTGTATCACCATAATCTACTGTTTCCAGCAGATGTACTTCTGTATTGTCATCTCTGAGGACTTTGACATCCAGACCCAGAGACTGAAGTTCTTTCAGAAGAACTTTGAAGGACTCAGGGATACCTGGTTCAGGAATATTGTCGCCCTTGATGATTGCTTCATAAGTCTTAACACGTCCAACAACGTCATCGGACTTAACTGTCAGGATTTCCTGCAGTGTATACGAAGCACCATATGCCTCCAGAGCCCAAACCTCCATCTCACCGAAACGCTGTCCACCAAACTGAGCTTTACCACCCAGAGGCTGCTGTGTAACAAGTGAGTAAGGACCTGTAGAACGCGCATGGATCTTATCATCAACCAGATGATGCAGTTTCAGGTAATGCATGTGTCCGATTGTTACACGACCGTCGAAGTATTCACCTGTACGTCCGTCACGGAGCTGTACTTTACCATCTCTGGAAATCGGAACACCTTTCCACAATTCTCTGTGATCTTTGTGTTCATCCAGATATTCCATAACATCAGGTGCAAGTGTATCCTGATATTTTGCACGGAATTCTTCAAAATCTTCAATATTTACATAATCATTTGCCAGTTCCAGAGTATCCTGGATATCAATTTCACTCGCACCATCAAATACCGGTGTGGAAACGTTGAATCCAAGTGCTTTGGCAGCAAGACTTAAGTGGATTTCAAGGACCTGACCGATATTCATACGTGAAGGTACACCCAGTGGGTTCAGTACGATATCCAGTGGACGTCCGTTCGGCAGGAATGGCATATCCTCAACAGGAAGTACACGGGAAACAACACCCTTGTTACCATGACGACCAGCCATCTTGTCACCAACAGAAATCTTACGTTTCTGAGCAATATAAATACGTACTGCCTGATTTACTCCAGGAGACAGCTCATCGCCATTCTCTCTTGTAAATACTTTGGCATCTACGATAATACCATATTCTCCGTGAGGAACTTTAAGGGAAGTATCACGAACTTCTCTTGCTTTCTCACCAAAGATTGCACGCAGAAGACGTTCTTCTGCTGTCAGCTCTGTTTCTCCCTTAGGAGTAACTTTACCAACAAGAATATCGCCGGCACGAACCTCTGCACCGATACGGATAATACCACGCTCATCCAGATCTTTCAGTGCGTCATCACCGACACCCGGAACATCTCTTGTGATCTCTTCCGGTCCAAGTTTTGTATCACGTGCTTCTGCTTCATATTCTTCAATATGAACAGAAGTATAGACATCGTTCTGTACCAGTCTCTCACTTAACAGAACAGCATCCTCATAGTTGTAACCTTCCCATGTCATGAATCCGATCAGCGGGTTCTTACCAAGAGCAAGCTCACCATTTGCAGTAGACGGACCATCTGCGATAACCTGTCCTGCTTCTACATGTTCACCCTGGAATACGATCGGCTTCTGGTTGTAGCAGTTACTCTGGTTACTGCGGAGGAATTTTGTAAGATGATAATCATCTTTTGTTCCATCATCATTCTTGATACTGATATCTGTAGATGTGGAACGAAGAACGGTACCGGACTTCTTAGCCAGAACGCATACACCTGAGTCAACAGCCGCTTTTGTTTCCATACCAGTTCCTACTACAGGAGCTTCTGTTGTAAGAAGCGGTACTGCCTGACGCTGCATGTTGGATCCCATCAGCGCACGGTTAGCATCATCGTTCTGAAGGAAAGGAATCAGCGCTGTCGCTACAGAAAATACCATCTTAGGTGATACGTCCATGTAATCAAACATACGTTTCTCATATTCCTGAGTCTCTTCACGGAATCGACCGGATACGTTTTTGTGGAGAAAATGTCCCTCTTCATCCAATGGCTCATTTGCCTGAGCTACATGATAGTTATCTTCCTCATCAGCTGTCATATATACAACATCATCTGTTACGATCGGATTTGACGGATCTGTTTTATCGATTTTACGATAAGGAGCCTCAATAAATCCATACTCATTGATTCTTGCATAAGATGCAAGGGAGTTGATCAGACCGATGTTAGGACCTTCAGGAGTCTCAACAGGGCACATACGTCCATAATGAGAATAGTGGACATCTCGTACCTCGAATCCGGCTCTGTCTCGTGACAGACCGCCAGGTCCCAGTGCAGAAAGACGTCTCTTATGTGTCAGCTCACCAAGAGGGTTATTCTGATCCATGAACTGTGACAGCTGAGATGAACCAAAGAACTCCTTAACTGCTGCTGTTACCGGTTTGATATTGATCAGGGACTGTGGAGAAATACTCTCTGTGTCCTGAGTTGTCATACGTTCACGTACAACTCTTTCCAGTCTGGAAAGACCGATACGATACTGATTCTGAAGGAGTTCACCAACAGAACGGATACGACGGTTACCCAGATGGTCGATATCGTCATCATTTCCGATGCCATATTCCAGATGCATATTGTAGTTAATGGAAGCCAAAATATCTTCTTTGGTAATATGCTTCGGAATAAGATCATGGATATCTCTCTTAATAGCGGCTTTGATGTCTTCGAGATTATCATTTTCTTCCAGGATTTTTTCAAGCACCGGATAGTATACTAATTCTGTAACACCCAGTTCTTTTGGATCACAGTCAAGATCTACATGAGCTGTAATATCAACCATCATGCTGGAAAGAACTTTGATCTTACGTTCTTCACCCTGAATCCATACAAATGGTACTGCTGCATTCTGAATCTTGTCTGCAAGCTCGATTGTTACGTTTGTGCCTTCCTCTGCAAGGATTTCTCCTGTAGACGGATCAACAACAGCTTCTCCGAGCTTATGTCCTACAATACGTTTATTAAAATGAAGTTTCTTATTAAATTTATAACGGCCGACCTTGGCAAGGTCATATCTTCTCGGATCGAAGAACATAGCCATGATAAGACTCTCTGCACTCTCTACTGCAAGAGGCTCACCCGGACGGATCTTCTTATACAGTTCAAGAAGACCTTCCTGATAATTGGTAGATGTATCCTTGGTAAAACTTGCAAGGATCTTCGGCTCTTCACCGAATAATTCTACGATTTCTGCATTGGTGCCGATACCAAGGGCACGAATCAGCACAGTGATCGGAACCTTACGGGTTCTGTCCACACGTACATAGAATACATCATTGGAATCTGTTTCATATTCCAGCCATGCACCTCTGTTCGGAATAACAGTACTGGAAAACAGTCTCTTACCAAGTTTATCATGTGCAATTGCGTAATAAATTCCAGGGGAACGTACCAACTGGCTGACGATAACACGCTCAGCACCATTAATAACAAAAGTACCTGTTTCTGTCATTAACGGAAGATCTCCCATGAAGATCTCGTGTTCGTTGATTTCCTCTGTTTCTTTATTGATCAGTCGCACGCGAACCTTCAAAGGTGCCGCGTAAGTTACGTCACGTTCTTTACACTGTGCGATGGTATATTTTGCATCTTTAGCGTCATACGTGAAATCGATGAATTCCAGGCTAAACTTTCCGCCATAATCCGCGATCGGAGAAATATCATCAAACACTTCTTTGAGGCCCTCATCGAGAAACCACTTATAGGAATCTTTCTGGACTTCAATCAAATTCGGCATTTCCAGAACTTCTTTTTGTCTCTGGTAGCTCATGCGCATGCTTTTTCCAGTTTTTACAGAACGAATTCTGTTTTTTTCCATTGACGTTTCACCCCTGTTTTTTTATTTATTTTACAACATGCTCCTGTTTACGGTTTGAGATAAACAGGCATATCCTTGCCATAATATAGCATTCTTCACTATAGCATAGCGGTCTCTGCCTGTCAACCAGTTTTTTGTAAATTTATCCAAAAAAATATGGAGACACCGCAGGGTGTCTCCATCCAATTCTCATCTTTAACAGAATTATTTAAGTGTAACCTTAGCGCCTTCTGCTTCAAGTTTTGTTTTGATGTCTTCAGCTTCTGCTTTGGATGCGCCTTCTTTAAGAGCTTTCGGAGCACCGTCAACTACTGCTTTAGCTTCTTTCAGTCCAAGACCGGTAACTTCACGAACAACTTTGATAACTTTTACTTTGTTCGGTCCAACTTCTGTAAGTTCTACATCGAACTCATCTTTTTCTTCAGCTGCTTCTCCAGCTGCTCCAGCTGCTGCTACTACAACACCTGCTGCTGCGGATACACCGAATTCTTCTTCGCAAGCTTTTACGAGTTCATTTAATTCTAATACAGATAATTCTTTGATTGCTGCAATAAATTCTTCTGTTGTTAATTTTGCCATTTTAATTTTCCTCCATTTTTTAAGATTTGTTTTAATAATGCTGGGATTTACTCAGCGGCTGCCTCTGTATCAGCGCCACCCTGTGCCTCTGCGATCTGATTAAGCACACGAGCGAAGTTTGTGATAGGAGACTGGATACTTCCAAGAAGTTTTCCAAGAAGTTCTTCTCTGGACGGAACCTGGGACAGTGCCTGGATTCCAGCCTGATCGTTGTAGTTACCTTCAACTACACCTGCGATCAGCTCAAGAGCTGGGAACTGTTTTGCATATTTAGCAAGGATTCTTGCCGGTGCTGTAGCATCTGTTGCGGAAATAGCCAGAGCGTTTGTTCCTTCCAGATGTGGGCAAAGGCTTTCACATGCTGTTCCTGCAAAAGCACGGTTCATCATAGTATTTTTGTATACTTTATACTGAACACCAGCTTCTCTTAACTCCTTACGCAGAATTGTATCCTGTTCAACTGTAAGACCACTGTAGTTAACAAGTACTACTGCCTGTGCGTCTTTAATGCTGTTTGCGATTTCATCTACGATTGGTTGTTTCAGTTCTACTTTTGCCATAAATGGTACACCTCCTTATAGATTTTGATATACCGCCGCGTCAAAACATAAAAAAAGCCTTACTGCATGACAGTAAGGTCTCTGTAATCTTAAATAGAATACTTAGTCCTCGGTAGGCGTTTTAATCCTTATGCCTTTCGGCACCTACTGTCTTCGGCAGCGTTCTGTATTAAAATATCACACTTTTCCACGTGTGTCAATACCTTTTTTAACTTTTTCTGCATCTTTAATATAACCAAAAAGTAAATTTACTTTTACAGAAAATATTTAAAATTTATTAAGATTATGTTATGATTGTATTACTTGTTAAAAATGTATATCCTTTTAAAGTTTAACAGAATATAATTACAATACTTATTTACCTTGGAGGAATTATGATACCAGATAACCAAACACTTTCATCTTTGAATCACAAGAATCCGAACGGAACTGTTTCTGTGGAAGTCTCTTCTATTTCAGCGGATAAAGCTATATTGACAGTTAAGGACTTTTCTTTCGATAATTACGAAGATCTTTCTATTATAATAAAGGAAACAGAGTTTTCTGAGCCTGCACCATTGGACTTTTCCATATCTGATACCTCACTGATTCTGAACCTTTCTTCTTTAAGATCTCATTTTGAGTTCAGACGCAGCAAAGAATTTCGAATTTATATTCTCGGAGTCCATGATCAGAAAGCCGAACTTTTTCTATTAAAGGATAAGAGTCAGAAAGCTGCTCCGTGGAACAACTTTCATCTCTTTACTGAGGAAATCTATTTTGATGAGGATTCCGCCATCCGCCCAACAGAGTACATTGGCGTACTCAGTGCTGATTCCAAAGATAATCTCTGTATTCATCTCTGCAGCCGCAACAAATATCTGGCCCAGACTCATTACTGTTCTCTGCGCAGCCTGAAAATGAACGGCGGCAAATTAAAAATTTGTTACGACCTGGAAACCGGGTATCATGAATATGTAAAAACCGAGCTGTCTTTCAGAAACAAACTTGCAGAGGATGCAGTTACTTACGACTTCACCACTCTAAGCACCAACAAACGCGGAAATCTTCTTCGTATAAAGATTTCACTTGATCTAAATAAAGTTGACTGGAAAAGTCTCTACTGGGATGTCAACGTTCTCCTATACAACCAGGGCAACAACAAGACAAACCACATTTCCATATCAATGGATACAAAACAACGTATGTTCCAGAAATTCCTTTACAATGGTTCCTACAAGACTGACAATGGATTTTTCTTCTATCCTTACTATACCGGAAAGAAAACACTTGCTTTTGTTTACCGAAATAAAGGGAACTACGACGGACTCGATATCATTTTCAAGGAATTTACTGCAATATTCCTTTATCGCCTCGCAAAATCCTACTGGAACAAAAAACACATCTGCCTGGTTAGTGAAAAATTTGCTTCCATGGCTCAGGATAATGGATATTACTTCTTCAAACACTGCATGGACGAAAACGAAGAAGCTTATCTGCATAAAAAAATCTACTATATAATATCAAAAGATTCTCCTGATCATTATAAAGTAGATCCTTACAAAAAGAATGTGATCAATTTTATGTCCATCCGACACATGATCTATACACAGGCTGCTGATCTGATTGTCAGCTCTGACTCCAGATACCACACCTATGCAATGCAGTGTCGTCACAGTATTTTCAACCGCTATCTGCGCAAGAAGAAATTCGTCTTTCTTCAGCACGGCGTTATCGCCCTGAAAAGAGTTGATGCCTTTTACAGCAAAGGTATGCGTGGCGGCTGCGACCTCTTTGTAGTATCCACCAATCAGGAAAAACAGACGATCGTTGATAATTTTGGCTATGAGCCGGACGAAGTTATCAATACAGGTCTTCCCCGTTGGGATGTTCTTGAGGATACTTCTAACGGAAATCGTGAGATACTGATCATGCCAACCTGGCGAAGCTGGCTGGATTCCGTTCCGGATAAAGATTTTGAGGAAAGTGATTACTTCCGCCACTATATGGCTCTTTTGAATTCCAGTCATTTTAGTCAGCTTTTGGAAAAATATGATTTACAGGTCAATTTTTATCTGCATGCTAAATTCCAGGAATACTCCGATAACTTTAAGGCAGTCAGCGATCGTATCCATCTGATCTCTTTTGGAGAAGTTGCTGTCAATGAAATGCTCATGAGATGCCGTATGCTTATCACAGATTACTCCAGTGTATGCTGGGATGTCTTATATCAGGATAAACCAACTTTGTTTTATCAATTTGACCTTGATAAATATAACGAAGCTCACGGCAGTTACATAGATATGAAAACGGAACTGTTTGGAGACCGTGCCGAAACCGAGGAGCAGCTTATGGAACTTCTGAAGGAAACCGTTTTAAACGACTTCCGTCTGAAACCAGAGTATGAACTAAAACGTCACGAATATCTTCAGTTCAAGGATAATCAACACAGCCGCCATATCTGTGAAGAAATCAAAGAAAAGCTGTAGTATTCTTATTACAAGGTTCTGTCGGCCCATGCCATAAAACCATCTATGACTGCATTTGAGATTTTTTCGTAATGAATGAGTTTCTTCACAACATCAAGAAATACTGCAATCAGAATACTGCTTCCCATCAGGAACAGCCAGATCACTGCTGCATGTCCAAGTGAATAAGTAAAATCTCTCAGCCATAATGTTCTTATAAAGGTATGGATATAGAATACTGTTGCTGAGTATTTTCCAAGAAATTCCAGCAACTGATGAAGTCCGGGAATATCCAGCAAAAATTCGTAAGCCCAGTAAATGATTGCAACCGGAATAAGACCATTCAGCATAAATTCAAAACGTTCCAACGCCCAACGACTGTTCCAGAGCATCAATAATGCCAGAATCATACCTGTACTGACAACAAATTTTAAAAATTTGCTCAACGCCTGGCTCTTAAGCGGTTTCCAGCTTTTCAGTCTCTCAAAGACCTGTTGATCAGCAAAACATATCGCAAGCGGTACGATAAAAAGATATTTTGTCAGATGTACATGCTTTTCTATCAGGAAACTGCCCGGAAGAAGGAACAGCATCATAATAAGCCAGCTGTATTTTCTGTAGATTTGAAGCGCTACCGGAAGGAAAAAAATCAGCAGCACCTCAAGGCTCAAATACCACCAGGTACTAACCAGCATTCTGCCCCCAAACATATGACCCACACCAAAGAAATCCATAATGATACTGATAATATTAGCAAACATTCCGGCCGGATAACGGAAGGTATCTGTAACAAAAGTCACGCCCACACAAAATACAAATGGAACTAAAAACGTTAATACAAGCTTTACATATCTTTTTAAAACAAACAAAGTTGCTGTATGACCATCAAAATCATATTCCGGATATTTTGACTTCATAGAGAGTGTCAGCCCATATACAGATAAAAATGCAAACATCCCTACGCAGTGCACCATGCATAAGCTGATCAGCATTGCTAGATTCTGTGGAAGCGGCCAAAAACTCACTTCTGCCCCACCCATTCTGGCAGTCTGCGAAAAGCAATGATAACACAGCAGGAAAGAAATCGCGATTCCCTTCACCGCCAACGTGTTTTTTTTCGTAAATTTAATGGTTTGTTCCATTCCATTTTCCTTCCTGATTTTATATACTTTCATCATTCCATAACATCTGTGAACAGTAACCATTCTATCTCAGACTCAAGGTTTTTGTCAATGAAGTGCAGTCAGAAGCATTTGCGATTTCCTTGCAAATAAATGTATACTTCTGTATAATTTTATTATTATCAAATTCTTCAAGGAGTTTTTATGGAAAAACAGATTTCTATTACCAAGATTAAAATCAGACATTCTCAGATTCTTCTGTTTTTGAATTGTCCTAAAAAACCCGAAACACTTCAGGGTGAGCTTCGCTTTCAGAATGCCTGGCTGAACTTCTGTCATCCAGTTGCCTTCTATCCTGTTGGAAAAAGTCTGGTTTGTCCAATCAACACAGATAAACTTGAAAACTATGATGGTGACTGGAAGCTGACAATCCAGGATTCTAATGACACTTACACTCCTGTTTTCACTAGCCGCATACGCCTTTCTCTGCTTCTCGGCAGACATTTTGTGCGAAATGAAGAAACTCTTTTCTTTCCTATGGGAGGCGCTTCTCACAGCTTTCTTCTGCGCTGCCGCCGCTGGCAGAAACAGGATCATCTGACTTTCAGAATCAAAGAGCTGACAGCCTTTGGTATTGCAAAACTATTTGGTCGTTCTCTGAAGGAAAAACACATGTGGCTTGTGTATGAGAAATTCTGCATCACAGCTCAGGAAAACGGTTTTTATTTTTTTGAATACTGTATGAAAAATAAGAAAGACAATGTATTTTTTATACTGGATAAAAAATCTCCTCAGTGGGATTATATGCAGCAATATCGAAAAAACATCATTCCTGCCTTGAGTTTTCGCCATATCCTGTATCTGCTGTGCGCTGATCTTCTAATCTCTCCGGATGGAAGACACCACGCCTATGCATGGAAGCCTATGCCAAACCCTGTGACCCGAACACTCAACAAACAGAAATTATATTTTCTGCAGCATGGTGTTTTGGCTCTCAAAAACGTTGATAGTCTTTTCAGCGTTGACTCTTCGTCTTCCGTTGATTATTTTACTGCATCATCAGAATTCGAAAAGAATATTATCGTAAACCGCATGGGATATAACCCGGATAAAGTTCCGGTAACCGGACTTGCCCGCTGGGACGGCCTCCACGATACTTCAGACCCGGAGCATCCTGTTATCCTACTCATGCCTACCTGGCGCTCCTGGCTGGAAGGACAGAATGACGAAATTTTCAGACAAAGCGATTATTATCAGCACTACACTGCACTTCTGAATAGTCAGGAACTCCAAAATTATCTAAAGGAACATGAGCTGAAGCTGTTGTTTTATATTCATCCGAAGCTCCAAGAATTTATCGGTACCTTTCATTCAGAGGATTCACAGATTGAATTATACTCCTTTGATTCCGTACCACTGAATCAGCTGATCATGCACTGCTCCATGATGATCACTGATTACTCAAGTGCCTGCTGGGATGCCTACTACCAGGGCAAGCCGATCCTGTTCTATCAATTTGATCTTGATCAGTACAACAAAACCAATGGAAGTTATATTGATATGGAGACAGAACTCTGGGGCGACCGTTGCACAGAGCAGGAAGATCTCGTTCATCTGATCAAAGATTATGCTGAAAACGGCTTTCAGGAAAAACAGAAATACGCCGAAATGCGCAAAGAATATTTTGCTTATATCGATCACAATAACTGTCAGCGAACCTACGAATACATCAAAAGCCAGGGCTATTAAACCCTGGCTTTCACTATTAAACCAATTCTGTTACTACTTTGATAAAGAAAATTACGATCACGACGATCATGACCGGTTTCACGATCTTATGACCATTTGATGTAAAACTGTGACTTCCAAGATAGTTTCCTGCCATATTACAGCAGCCCGCAGCAATTCCCAGTGGCAGGAGTACCTTACCATTGATCAAAAACACAACCAGTGCCGTAATATTGGTTGTAAGATTGATTGCCTTCGTTGTTCCCGCTGCATCATTCAGTGTCATATGGCAGAATCCTGTAAAAAGAAGCATCAGGAACGTGCCTGTTCCCGGTCCATAAATTCCGTCATAAATACCGATTACCACTGCGATCAGAATGCATTTAAAGATCAGCATTCCATTGACTGCATCTGTAGTATTTTCGTCATTCCCCTGCAGTGCTTTGCTTCTGAGAACATAAAATAAGATTACCGGCAAAACGATCACCATTGCTATTTTGAGAACTCTGTCTGAAATGAGTAATGCAAGATGAGACCCCATCCAGGACCCGGCAATCGCACCAAAAATTGCCGGAATACATATTTTCCACTTCATAAAGCCCTTTTTCATATAATGGTAAGTTGCAACAGAAGTCCCCATGAAGCTGCTCATTTTATTTGTTGCAATCGCAGTATGTACCGGCAATCCGGCGATCATATATGCCGGAAGAGAGATCAGTCCCCCACCGCCGGCAATCGAATCTACAAATCCTGCCAGAAATACAAAAAAACATACTACCAGATAAACTAATATCACTTTTTCTCCCACGTTCCCTGTCCTCAACTTCTTTTGTTATTTATTATTTCTTCTTCATCGCAATCAGTGTAGGCCGAAGAATTTCCACATATTCTTCGTACATAACTTCTCTGAGAAAATCCACATATTCCCAGAAAGTCAACTCTCCATCCGGCGTGAGAAGTTCAAAATCTGTATCATAAACATTTACAAACAGACCGGTCTCTTTAAGACCATTTCGCAGATAAAACGCTTTTCTTCTCTTACGTTCTTCTGCATTCTCTGCTTTTTCATCCTGTGTTTCAATCTCAAAAATATATTTATAATTTTTAAAGCGCTCCAGAAGCACTTCCAGACCTTTGCTTCCATAACCACCATTTCGTTTCTCAGGTGCGATTGCATAATAGTCCAGAAGAGCTCGATTCTGCTCTTCATCGATTAGATTGATCGCCAGACCTGCAAATTCATCCTCATCGACCAACGCAAGCATTTCCATCTTTCCATCAGCAGCCAGCTGTTCCATAACCTGGAGTGGCTTTTTTTCCTGCTCTGGAAACGCCTTATCGTATAAGTCATACAGCTGCCATTTATACTGTGCGCCTTCATCGGCAATGTTCATCAGTTTCATATTATCTGTCTCCTGTTTAATTATTAATCATATCCGGCCATGACAGAATCTCTGCAGCAATTTCTTTTTCGTAATCGCCCTCGATATCCTGGCTTCTGCCTGCTTCATAGATATTTGTCTCTGCTCCCCAGACTTCATCGTGATATTCCCACACATGAAAACGAAGTCCGCGAAACATGAAATCAAGACTTCCACAGTCATCTTCTTCTGTATATTCATATTTGATATTTTTCTGTTTTAACGCATTCTGTACCATCTGCAGTTTCATATCTGTTTCTCCTGTCCTTATCATATATTTCTGTTAAACATCGAAATCGTCTTAACGGCGACTTTGCTTTAAACACTCATGTTCTTTAGTATAACACATCCCTGTCGGTTGTCTATTGTAAAAATTGCTTCCATGCTTTATTATAGTAAATAGCGAAAAAAGGAGTGTATACCAATGACTACTAAAATGGTTTTTCACGGAAGTGATATAGAAAAAATTTGCGCTTACTATCATTTGAATAAAGAAGATATCGTTAAATTCGGAGCAAACGTCAATCCACTTGGTCTTTCTGCTTCTGTCAAAAAAGAAATTGCAGAAAATATAGATCTGTTTTCTTCTTATCCGGACAGAGATTATGTCAGCCTCCGAAATACGATTGCTGCATACTGTCAGATTCCTGCAGAATTTATTCTTCCGGGAAATGGCTCCAGCGAGTTGATCTCCCTGCTTATCCAGGAGCGTGCACCAAAGCATACACTGATCCTCGGACCGACTTATTCCGAATATTCCAGAGAACTTTCTTTCTCCGGAAGCACCCAGGAATATTATCATCTGCAGGAAGAACGAAATTTCACTCTGGACGTGGATGATCTGTGTAAAATACTGGAAAAAGGCTATGATTTCCTGATCATCTGTAATCCGAATAATCCGACTTCTTCTGCGATCATGCAGGAAGATTTGAGAAAGCTGATTGCTTTCTGTGCTGAAAAAAATATTTTTGTCATGATCGACGAAACATACGTGGAATTTGCACCGGACATCAATGCAGTAACAGCAGTTCCTCTAACCAGAGAATTTACAAATCTGATGGTTCTGCGCGGTGTTTCCAAATTCTATGCAGCACCAGGCATGCGTCTCGGCTATGGAATCACAGGAAACAGAGAATTTCTCGCCCGAATGAGAGAAAAGCAAACGCCATGGTCTCTGAATAGTCTTGGTGCATTTGCCGGCGAAAAAATGCTCCTTGACCATGACTATTTCCGCAGGACACGTGAGCTGATTCTCGGTGAACGTGACCGGATGGAAACCGAATTAAAAAAGCTTCCAATCTTCAAGGTCTATCCGGCATATGCAAACTTTATCCTTCTGAAAATTCAGAAAGAAGGCCTGACTTCCGCAGATGTATTTGAAGCCTGCATCAAAAAAGGGCTGATGATTCGTGACTGTTCTTCTTTCCAGTGCCTGGACGGAGAATTTGTCCGGTTCTGCATCATGATGCCTGAAGATAATACACGATTGTTAGACGTACTGAAGCAGCTGTGATCCAGCTGCTTCTTTTTTATACTTTTATGCGTATATTCTTAACTGTTCCTGAGCATCTCCCATTTTGCTGTTTTCAATGATGCATATGCAGATATTTCTCCCGGGTAGCAAGTCCGCCACGGATGTGACGTTCTTCTTTATTCACATCCAGAATCTTACGCGCCTCTCCCGCCAGTGCCGGATTGATCTGGATCAGCCGGTCTGTCACATCTTTATGTACTGTACTCTTACTGATTCCAAATTTTTTCGCCGTCTGTCGTACTGTCGCTTTTGTTTCTATTATGTAATGTGCAATCTCCACTGCACGTTCTTCGATATAATCCTTCAAAGAAAAATCCCCCGAAGACACCGTTTTTACAGTGTATGCGGGGGATTTATGTGGTATGTCTTACTTATTTATCTCTTAGAAGAGCACCGGAATAATATAAATTCCAAGTGCAATGATCGTGGCAATAATGGTTCCGATCTTCCAGATGTTATACTCTTTGTCCATCTTTGCTTTTTCTTCCAGAGTTGGCTCTTCAATTTAATGAGATCTCATCAATCAGTTTCAGTTCTTCCTCAGTGAGCGGTGCACTGGAAATTGCTTTTATGTTATCCAGAATCTGCTGTGTCTTGGATGCACCAATCAGAACACTGGTCACTTCTTTCTGCTGCAGGAGCCATGCAAGTGCCATTTCTGCAAGCTTTTCTCCTCGCTGTGCTGCCAGCTCATTCAGCTTACGGATCTGATCTAGTCTGTGTTCATCCAAAGTACTTTCTTTAAGGAATCTGCCGTCGGTACGGATACGGCTGTCTTCCGGGATTCCATGCAGGTAACGGTCAGTCAGCTGTCCCTGTGCAAGCGGGCTGAATGTGATCAGACCCTTTTGCAGCTCAGCAGTTGCCTTTTTCAGACCATTCTTCTCTACTGTTCGATCAAAAATAGAATAACGGTTCTGATTGATGACAAACGGACAATGCAGATCCTTCAGAATTGCAGCAGCCTTCTTTAATGTCTCTCCATCATAATTGGAAAGTCCGACATAAATTGCCTTGCCGCTCTGTACTGCACTTGCCAGTGCTCCCATGGTCTCTTCAAGTGGTGTATCCGGATCCATTCTGTGATGATAGAAAATATCTACATAATCAAGGCCCATACGTTTCAGACTCTGATCCAGGCTGGCAAGAAGGTACTTACGGCTTCCCCAGTTCCCATAAGGGCCATCCCACATCTCATATCCGGCTTTTGTTGTAATGATCAGCTCATCACGATAAACGCCCAGGTCTTCTTTCAGAATGCGGCCAAAGTTCTTTTCTGCACTTCCTGGTTCCGGACCATAATTATTTGCCAGGTCAAACTGTGTGATTCCACTATCAAAAGCCGTAAAACAAAGCTTTCTCATATTTTCAAAATTTGCGGTGTCTCCAAAGTTATGCCATAATCCCAGTGACACCTTTGGCAGCATCAGACCACTGTTTCCACAATGATCGTATTCCATGGTTGTGTATCTTTCTTTAGACGCAGTGTACATATTCTTTTCCTCCCAATACGAATATATTTACTTCTCTTTACAAAGATTAGCACTTCAAGTATACTTGAAGTCAAGAATTTTATATAAAAGTAAATTCGTGATTCAGCATTTAATTTTTTACAGGAGGTATCGCATCTAATGAAAACCTATACGATCAGGGAAATATCCGAAATGTTTGAGTTACCATCATCTACACTTCGTTATTACGAAAGTGAAGGACTCCTTCCAGAAGTACCCAAATCCTCTTCCGGACAACGTATATACAGTGATGAACATGTTGAACGTCTTAAATGTATCAACTGTTTCAAACGCACAGGAATGACTATCCCACAACTTCGAAAATTTTTTATATATGAGGCAGATGAAGCAGCTCACATTGATAAAATTATCTCTCTTCTAAAAGATCAAGAACAAATTGTAAATGAAAAGCTGATCCAGCTTCAAAAAGATTCAGCACATGTCCATCACAAAGTAGAATACTACTCTGAAATCAAACATGCGCTGGAAAATAATCTTCCTCTGCCAGTCTGGGTAGATGAGGATTGATTTCACTTATTCCTTCTATCTGAAACTCTTTAAATATGCCTTCTGCTCTGGTGTAATCCGGTAGCTCTCCACCGCCTTCTGAATGGTCTTACGGTGTACCCATTCCGGCAGACGTCGTTCCTCGATATACGGAATGGTCGCCTCCCATTGCTTTGCAAGGGCCGTAGCAAGATACCAGGCGATCATCATGTTTACATAATATTCTTCAGACCGTATATTTGCTGCCAGCTTCAGATATTCCGGTCTGAAATCTTCCTCCAGATAAAGATTCATCAGCATACCGATTCCATAACGAATCGTATAAGTTTCTCCCGATGAGATCCAGTTTCTGATTTCCGGAAGCAGCTCTTCTTTATGCTTCGCAAAACACTTTGGTGCCGGAAGGTCACAGGTTGCCCAGTTATTTACATATGGAAGCAGTTTTTTCACTTCTTTCAGGCACACCTCATAGTCTTTGATCCAGCTTATGATCATCATATGCATATTATTCTCTTCATAATATCGGTGTGGCAGATCCTTCAGAAAAAGTTCTGCTTCCAGTGTCTCTGCAAATTCTTTTGTAAACTTGCGGAGCATCGGTGTACGGATTCCTATAATGGTTTCCCTGTCAATACCCGGCAATAATTTACTGTGGAAATCCCGATATTTCAGATCCTGCATCTCAAACAACTGCTTTTCCAGATTTTCTATATAGGACATAAATACTCCTCGTCTTCCATTAGTATATTGTAAATTATAACACACAGCTCTTTTTGTACAATCCCTCATGCATATTTTTTGAATTATATCTATACCTTTAAATAAAAGCCTCTCGGAGTCTGCCATGTCACAGGACAAACAACCCCATTCTACACATCAAGCAGATTCGATCATGCTGACTCTTGTTCTTATTCTGGCTGCTTTTGGACTGCTCATTCTTTTCAGTGCCAGTGAATATAATGGCAGAGTGCGTTTTCACGACTCTGCCTATTATTTTAAGAAACAACTTTTTGCCACAGCTCTCGGACTTGGTACCATGTATCTGGTTTCTTCCATTGACTATCACTTTTTCGTCCGTCTTGCACCGGCCGCCTACCTGCTTTCCATGCTCTTGTCCACCGCCGTTCTGCTTTTCGGACAGGAGATCAACGGTTCAAAGCGCTGGCTGAATCTCGGTCCACTTTCTTTCCAGCCTTCTGAGTTTGCCAAAGTTTCCGTTGTGCTTTTTCTGACCTGGCAGATTGAAAGATCCCATAAACGAACAGACGGGTTCTGGTTTATGTGCCGCACTATGCTCACACTGCTTCCAATCGTAGGCCTTGTTGGCTCTAACAACCTGAGTACTGCCATCATCATCCTGGGAATCGGAGTTATCCTGATTTTCGCTGCCAGCCCTCGCTATATACAGTTTGCAGCACTTGGTGGAGCCGGCATCGGTTTTATCGCGATCTTTCTTGCTGCGGAAAGCTATCGTCTGGAACGTCTCGCAATCTGGCGCGAACCGGAAAAATATGAAAAAGGATTTCAGACGATCCAGGGACTTTACGCTATCGGAAGCGGCGGCCTTTTTGGCAGAGGCATTGGCAACAGCATACAAAAACTGGGCTTCGTTCCCGAAGCCCAGAATGATATGATCTTTTCAATTATATGCGAAGAAATGGGATTGACAGGTGCCATCATCCTGATTCTTATTTTTGCCCTGCTGCTCTGGAGACTCTGTGTCATCTCCATGAACTGTCAGGAACTTTCCGGTGCCATGATCGCTGCCGGAATCATGGGGCATCTGGCGATTCAGGTTATTCTGAATATTGCCGTCGTTACCAATACCATTCCCAACACCGGAATTACTCTCCCCTTCATCAGTTACGGAGGTACTTCCATTGTATTTCTGCTCGGGGAAATGGGGCTGGCGCTGAATGTCAGTCGTCAGAAGAACAATCCTCCCACCAGATAAACCGCAAAAGAAACCAGCCATGCGATCACGCACTGGGCAAGCACAACAAAAATTGCCCATTTGCCACCAAGTTCACGTTTGATTGAAGCAATAGCTGCCACACAAGGTGTATACAGCAGACAAAAAGCCAGAAGACTCGCTGCAGAAAGTGATGTAATGCTTCCAAGCAAAGCTGCAGTATTTCCAAACAGGATAGAAAGTGTTGATACTACGCTCTCTTTTGCCATAAATCCAGTGATCAGAGCTGTGGAAATCCTCCAGTCTCCATATCCCATTGGTTTGAAGATCGGAGCAATCACACTTGCCACCATTGCCAGAATACTGTCTTTGGAATCTGTTACAATGCTCAGATGTGTATTGAATGTCTGCAGGAACCAGATCACCAGTGTCGCCATGAAAATAACGGTAAACGCTCTCTGCAGGAAATCTTTTGCTTTATCCCAGAGAAGATGTCCTACATTCTTCGCACCCGGCATACGGTAGTTCGGTAATTCCATAACAAAAGGCACTGCCTCACCACTGAACAATGTTTTTCGCATCAGCAGCGCCATCAGAATTCCCATGATGATGCCACCGAAGTACAACGCGATCATCACGATCGCACCGTGATCCGGAAAAAATGCTGCCGTAAAAAATGCATAAATCGGAAGTTTTGCCGAACAGCTCATAAATGGTGTCAGTAAGATCGTCATCTTACGGTCTCGTTCAGATGGAAGCGTACGGCTCGCCATAACCCCTGGTACCGTACATCCAAATCCGACCAGCATCGGCACGATGCTTCTTCCGGAAAGTCCGATCTTTCGAAGCAGCTTGTCCATAACAAAGGCAACTCGTGCCATGTATCCACTGTCCTCCAACAAGGAGAGAAAGAAAAACAGGGTTACGATTACCGGAAGGAAACTCAATACACTTCCTACTCCATTAAATACCCCATCCATAACCAGTGAATGCAGTACATCATTCACACCAGCAGCCGTCATCCAATGATCAACGATATTTCCGAGTGCTGTGATTCCCATGTCCAGAATATTCTGGAGAAACGCACCGATCACACTGAATGTCAGGAAAAACACCAGACCCATAATACCGATAAAACATGGAATAGCCGTGTATTTTCCCGTAAGGATCTTATCGATTTTCATACTGCGAAGATGTTCTTTACTTTCTTTTGCTTTCACAACCGTTTCATCACAGACTTTTTCAATAAAATCAAAACGCATATGTGCGATTGCTGCTGCTCTGTCCAGACCACGTTCAGTTTCCATCTGTTTAACAATATGCTCCAGCATTTCTTTCTCGTTCTGATCCAGATTCAGACTGTCCATGAGCAGCTGATCACCTTCCGCAAGTTTTGCTGCTGCAAAGCGAACCGGGATTCTTGCTGCTTTGGCATGGTCTTCGATCAGATGCATGATCGCATGGAGGCATCTATGTACTGCTCCGCCATCTTCATTAGCATCGCAAAAATCGATAATCTGTGGTTTTTCCTGATATTTTGCCACATGAAGTGCATGCTGAACCAACTCATCAATTCCCTCATTCTTGGCTGCTGAAATCGGAATGACCGGGATTCCCAGCATCTCTTCCATCTGGTTTACCAGAATGGAACCTCCGTTTTCCCGGACTTCATCCATCATATTCAATGCCAGGACCATCGGAATATCCAGTTCCATCAGCTGCATGGTCAGATAAAGATTTCGCTCTATATTGGTTGCATCTACAATATTGATGATTCCCTTTGGGTGTTCGTCCAGCACGAAATTTCTGGTCACGATCTCTTCACTGGAATACGGGGACATGGAATAAATTCCCGGAAGATCAGTCACAAGTGTATTACTTCTGCCACGGATGTTTCCGTCTTTTCTGTCTACGGTAACTCCTGGAAAGTTTCCGACATGCTGACTGGAACCTGTCAGCTGGTTAAACAGTGTTGTTTTTCCACAGTTCTGGTTTCCGGCAAGTGCAAAGGTCAGTATTTCACTGTCCGGAAGCGGATGTTCGTTTTCTTTAATATGATATTTACCACCCTCACCAAGACCAGGGTGTGGGATTGCTTTAGAAATATCTTTTTTGTGTGCTGCCTTTCCTTCTGATGGCTCAACAGCATCACGAATATTCTCTATCTCTATTTTTTCTGCATCTGCCAGACGCAATGTCAGTTCATAGCTATGAATACGTAATTCCATAGGATCTCCCATTGGTGCATATTTCACCATGGTAACTTCTCCTTTTGGAATCAGCCCCATATCCAGGAAATGTTGTCTCAGCGCGCCCTCTCCTCCGACAGAACGTATTGTCGCAGTTTTTCCGATCGGTAATTCACGTAATGATGTCATATCTGCTTTCCTCTTACCTTTCCCTGTTATTGATACTTTTTCTCATTTAGTACGCATAAACTAACCCTATGATAAATGAGAATTTTTGTCAATAGGATTCATAAAAAAATCCCTGCAGAAATACAATTTCCGCCTGTTTTCTCCGGATCTCGTATTCTGCAGGGAGCAACTTTTTTATTTTATTATTTGCACAGTTCTTCAGCCATCTGATCCAGCTGTTCCATATTCTCCTCACTCAGTGAAGACATGATCTTAACGGTTGTATCAAGCCATGTGATATTTTTGCTCTTTTCGAATTCTGCTTTCATAACCTTGGCTGCATTCGGAGCCCAGCTTCCGTTTTCGATCAAACCAATTGTACGGTTCTGATAGTTTCTTTCTGTCAGATGATCGATGTATGTTTTCATGAACGGGAAAATATCTGCATTGTATGTAATGGTTGCAAGAACCAGCTTGCCATAACGGAAAGCTTCTTCAACTGCTTCAGCCATATCATCTCTTGCAAGGTCAAATACAGAGACTTTCGGGCAGCCTTTTTCTTCCAGCTTCTGTGCCAGAACTTCAACTGCTTTCTTCGTATTTCCATATACAGATGAATAAGCGATCACAACGCCCTCATCCTCTACTTTATAGGAAGACCAGATATCATACTTTTCAATATAATGACCAAGATTTTCTGTCAGAATCGGTCCATGCAGCGGACAGATTGTCTGAATATCCAGTGTAGAAGCAGCTTTGAGAAGTTTCTGAACCTGCGGACCGTATTTTCCAACAATTCCAATATAGTAACGACGTGCTTCGCAGTCCCAGTCCTCTTCTACATCAAGCGCACCAAATTTACCAAATCCGTCTGCGGAAAACAGAACCTTGTCTGTGCTATCATAGGTAACCATAACTTCCGGCCAGTGTACCATCGGTGCAAATACAAATGTAAGTACATGTTTGCCAAGTGTCAGGCTTTCACCATTAGCAACTACCAGTTTTCTGTCGCCAAGATCCATGTTTCTGAAGAAGTTCTCCATCATAGTGAATGTCTTGGTATTAGCTACAACCGTTACTTCTGGATAAGCTTTGACAAAATTCTCGATATTTGCAGCATGATCCGGTTCCATATGCTGTACGACCAGATAATCCGGCTTTGCACCATTCAGCACTTTTGCCACATTACCAAGCCACTCTTCTGCAAAATGCGCATCTACCGTGTCCATAACTGCAATCTTTTCGTCCATGATCACATAAGAGTTGTAAGACATACCGTTCGGAACATCATACTGTCCTTCAAACAAATCTACCTGATGATCATTGACACCTACATAATAAATATCATTTCCGACTTTCATTGTTACCATAAACCTCCTCATTGGTCTGTTTTATTTATATCCTTTATTTTTCTTTCTGTTATTCAAGCTGTCTTTCACTCGCTTTTGAACTCATTATATCCACTCTCTCACATGAAATCAATAGTTGTTCATTATATTCTCGACACTTTTTGTCAGGTTTTTGTTTTTTCTCTTCACATACAAAAAGCAGCAAAGATCATGATTTCTTCGCTGCCTTCATATTATAAATGAACATACCCAGTGATGCAAAAATGATCAGTCCATATCCAACAAAACTGTAAGTATCCGGAATCTCTCCAAACAGGAAAAATCCCAGAAGTGTCGCAAATATGATCTGCGAATAATCAAAAATTGAAATCTTACCTGCCGGTGCATACGTATACGCCGCAGTGATCGTAAACTGTCCACCCGCAGCGAACAATCCTGCCATCATAAGTGTTACCAGCTGTCTTCCTGTCATCGGCGTATAATCAAAAATCAGATACGGTAATACAAACAGGCAGGAAAAGACCGAAAAATAAAATACTATGATGGGACCTTTCACTCCATGTGTCCCGAGCACACGCACCATTGTATAGGCAACCCCTGCTCCAAGCCCACCACAGACACCGATCAGTGCCGGAACCAATGCCGCATTCTGGAACCCTGGTTTCACAACAAACAAACATCCGATAAAAGCAAGAAATACACAAGCTCCCTGTGTCGGCGTAATCTTCTCTTTCAAAAGAAGGAACGAAAAAATGATTGCAAAAAACGGTGACAGTTTGTTCAGGATAGATGCGTCCGCAACCAGAAGATGGTCGATCGCATAAAAATTACAGAGAATTCCAAGTGTTCCAAATGCACAACGAAGGAAAAGCGGTCCCCAGTATTGTTTCTGAACTCTTGGTACCATATGCTTTCTGGTCAGAATGATTGCCGCAAAAACAGCTGCTACCAAATTACGAAAAAAACTCTTCTGCACGGATGGAAGATCTCCTGCCAGACGCACGCTCACATTCATACATGCAAAGAAAAATGCAGACAGGATGATCATGACCATTCCTTTTATATAATTTTCCTGTTTCATATTTAATCTATAAGCCTCCTCATATTTTCTTTAAAAATAAAAAGCTTCTATAATATCACTTTTTATTTATCATAGCACCAATCCGCTTGCAGATACAATAGAGATTCTACCACATAACAAGCTGAATATTTTCATTCCCTGTAAATTTTATATGGAAGTTTCACATTCTTTCCGTTATAATGATAGCTGAATACATACACGAAGAGACGCGGCACCTTATTACAACACTAAAGCCGCTTCAGAACGGAGGAGAAATATTATGGAAATTGTTTGTTTAGACCTTGAGGGTGTCCTGGTACCTGAAATCTGGATCGCATTTGCAGAAGAGACCGGTATCCCGGAATTAAAAAGAACAACAAGAGATGAGCCGGATTACGACAAATTAATGAAATACCGTCTCAATATTTTAAAAGAACATAATCTTGGACTGAAAGAGATTCAGGAAACAATTTCCAAGATTGATCCACTCCCGGGTGCGAAAGAATTCCTCGACAAACTCAGAGAAATGACACAGGTGATCATCATCAGCGATACCTTCTCTCAGTTCGCAGGACCTCTGATGAAAAAACTCGGCTATCCGACAATCTTCTGCAACTCACTCGTTGTAGCAGACAACGGCGAAATCACAGACTTCAAGATGCGCTGTGAAAAATCCAAATACACAACTGTCAAAGCCCTGCAGTCCATCGGCTATGACACCATCGCAAGCGGTGACAGCCACAACGACCTTGGCATGATCCAGGCAAGCAAAGCAGGCTTCCTGTTCAAGAGCACCGATGCCATCAAATCTGAATATCCGGAGATTCCGGCATATGAAACTTACGATGAGCTGTATGATGCAATCAGGAAAGTAATCAAAGGATAATATCCAAGACTAAATTCATTCAAAAAATCCCTGACGAATCCGCATTCTTTATAGAATCTTGATCTGTCAGGGATTTCTTTTATATTTTTGCAACAAAAAAGCGGGTGATGGGAATCGAACCCACGTATCCAGCTTGGAAGGCTGG
>JBKYFG010000014.1:3579-34515 GCA_047027955.1 Blautia sp. | reverse complement strand
TCAATCATTGATATCTAACGCAACAGAGAAGTCGCTTAAGGGAAAGTTAAGCGACTTCTTTTATAATTTTACTGCTCAAATTAATTCAACCCTATATTTCTGTTTCACATCTGGATATTTCTTGTCGCCATTTATACAAAATAAAAATGCTATGATAACTGACTGTAATGCTCTTTCAGTTATCATAGCATTTTTGTAATTATGCTCTTTACACAAACGGATTATAAAATCTCCCAAATAAGATCGTCACCGTTAGGCTCACTCCCAGCAACACAACTCCGAGTCCCAGCACGATAAAATCATTTCTTGCGAAGGATCTTTTTGTATACCAGGTTCTCTTTTTGTGTTTTCCGAATCCCCTCAGTTCCATCGCATTCGAGATCGTATCAATGCGGTTCAGGCTTGTAAGGATCAGTGGCAGCAGGATGTTGACAGAGTTTTTCAGTCTTGCGAAAAAGTGTTCTTTTTTTCCAAGCTCCACACCTCTCGCCTGCTGTGCCTGGCTGATGCTGTGGTAGTCTCGCTGGATGTCCGGGATGTAACGCAGAGCGATGGCCACGGAATAGCCTACTTTGTAGGAGATACCGATGCTGTTAAGGCTGGCAGCGAATTCACTGGGGTTCGTCGCTGAGATAAACAGGATCGCTACCGGCAGTGCCACGAAGTATTTGATGGAAATATTTACCATATAAAACAGCTGCTCCGCTGTCAGATCATACCTCCAGAACAGATGGCAGAGTACATGCCGGGTGCCATACAGTGTTGTTCCCTGATCCGGGTCGAACAAAAAGATGAACAAATTATTCAACAATAGAAAAACAAGCATGAAAATCATCATAAAACGGACTTCTTTAAAGCGGATCTTGCTGAGTTTGAACGCTGAGATACTCACCGCCAAAAGTCCCAGAAGCACCCAGGTGTTGTAGGTGATCATGCTGGCGAAGGTAAATAACAGGAAAAATGCCAGCTTGGTAGTTCCGGTGAGTCTGTGAACTACACTTTCCCTTGGCAGATAATTTAATACCGTATTAGCGGCCATGGCTGCGCACCTCCCGATCTTCTTCGATAAAACATTCCACAAAAGCTTCCGGCGGCGTGATACCTGCACGGTTTGCCAGAGTGAATAAACTGGTTTCCTTCAGAGCCGCCCTCTCAACCAGCTCCCGATTACATAAAACTGCCGCTGCACTGTCATCAGCGATCAGCCGTCCGTCCGCAAAAACAAGTGCCCGCGGCGTGTATTCCAGCATCAGATGCATGTCGTGTGTGATCATCACAACGGTGACACCCTCTTCATTTAATTTTCGCAAAAATTCCATAATTTCTGTATAATGATGAAAATCCTGCCCCGCCGTCGGCTCATCCAGAATGATCAATTCCGGATTCTGTACCAGGACACTGGCGATGGTCACACGTTTTTTCTGTCCGAAACTCAGTGCTGAGATCGGCCAGTTTCGGAACGGATACAGGCCACAGATCTTCAGTGTCTCTTCCACCCGCTCCCTGACCTTCGCCTCATCCAGTCCTGTATTGCGAAGACTCAGTGCCACCTCGTCAAAAATCATGGTCTTGGAGATCATCTGGTTTGGATTCTGCATCACGTAGCCGATATGTTTTGCTCTGTGACGGATATTTTCTGTCAGCAGATCCTTCCCTGCAAAGCGAATCTCTCCCTGATCCGGATCCTCGAAGCCACAGACCAGTTTGGAAAATGTTGATTTCCCGGCTCCGTTCTTTCCTACGATGCTGACCATCTCTCCTTTTCGGATCGTCAGGCTTACATCCTGAAGCGTCCGCTGTCCTTTTGTGTATCCAAAACTCAGGTTTTTCACTTCCAAAAGAGGCTCTCTCTCCGACTCCTGCTTTCCTGCCATACGCGACTGAAACCACTGCTTTAACTGTTTTACATCGTCTTCCGGCAGTGCAACCCTGTCTGCATGGGATGGTTTTTTCTCCGGTGTCAGCGTGATTCCGGCATAGCGCATCGCAGTCAGATACAGTGGCTCCCGGATCCCATTTTCAGCAAGAAGATCCGTTGCCAGAAGCTCATCCGGATGCAGATCTGCCAGGATCCTTCCTTCACTGACCAGAATGATCCGATCCACATCTCTCCATAATACATCTTCCAAACGATGTTCGATGATCACTACCGTAGTGTCGGTCTCTTTCTGGATCTCATCGATCAGCTCGATCGTCTGTTTTCCGGTTGCCGGATCCAGATTGGCAAGCGGTTCATCAAATAACAGGATCTTCACCTGATCCACCATAACACCGGCGAGACTGACCCGTTGTTTTTGTCCGCCGGAAAGTTCATGGGGTGCATAGTCAAGATGGTTATTGATTTTTACCAGTTCTGCTACTTTTCGCGTGATTTGATGCATCTCATCCTGGGGCATACAGCTATTCTCCAGGGAAAACGCGATATCCTCTCCTACAGTCAGTCCTATAAACTGTCCGTCCGGATCCTGCAGAACCGTTCCCACATGAGCGGAAAGCTCAAAAATACTGCTTTTTGTGGCATCCACCCCATCGATGATCAGTTCGCCGGTGGCTTCGCCCGGATTGGAACAGGGATTCAGTCCGTTAATACAGCCCGCCAGAGTACTTTTCCCGCAACCTGAGGGACCTGCGATCAGAACTCTCTCACCCGGATAGATATCCAGATTGATATTTGTTAAAGTCGGTCGTTTCTGGGCACGATACTGAAAGGAATAATTTTTGAATGAAATAACAGGGGATTGTTTGTTTGTCACGTTTTTCTCTACCTCGTCTTACTATTTACAAAAGAAAAAGCTTCTTCACAAGTCTCTGAGACTTTATGAGAAAGCTTTTTCGTAATCAGCAACTGATTTTATTCCTGATCCAGAGATCCTTTTTTGGCAATGGTCTTTGTGTAAGCCAGGATCAGAAGTCCACCTACTACCACACCGGTGATCGTATTGGATACTGCGGCAAATGCACCCTGTGCAAATACTTTTTTTGCCGGTTCAGCATAAATCAGAATATCCAGTACCGGAGCCACTACAACCCATCCGATGACATGAGCAACTACGTTTGCGATTGCAAATACTGCTGCTTTTGCTTTACCAAAATCACCTTCCTGAACGTTCAGCTTTCTGGCGAATGCTCCTATAACCACACCGACAAATGCAGATGTGATCACCCAGCTCCACCACGGGATTCCACCCCAGGACAGATCCACCAGTGTATGACCGATGAAACCGATCAGACCACCGGCTACCGGACCGTACATAGCAGCCAGCAGAGCCAGTACTGCATACTGAAGACTGATGTTGGTGTTCGGAACCGGGCTCGGGATCGCCACAAAACGTCCCAGCACAAAGAACAGAGCCGCGCCGATACCGATGGCTACCACAGTTTTGATACTGTTATTCTTTTTCATATTCATTTCCTCCCTCGTGTTTTGCTGCTGCAGGCTCCGGCTTTATCAGAGACCTCAGCAACGCCATATTCTTATATAGTATACGCTGTTTTATGGAAGGTTGTCAACGTGGAATATTACCGGATCGCTGCCACAATCGCCCGTTCCATCACATATGCTGCCAGGGTTCCCGCCACATTCAGATCCGCTTCCACATCTCCTGCGGATGCCGCGTAGATACTGTCGCCGTCTGCCATGGTCCCTACAGGGTTGATGCACCGCGCATAGGCATTTCTTGTCATGGATGCGATCTTGTTCATCTGTGCTTTATTGAACTTTCCGTTAGTGAACACCGCTCCGATCGTTGTATTGCCGGTAAAGAGGTTCTCTCTCCTCCCCATCTTCCAGAGTTCTTCGCAACTGTCACCAAAAGACGTTCCATCTGCCGTAAGAAGTCCGGCGATCTTTTTTCCGGTGGATGGATCAAAGATATCCCCCAGTGCATTGACCACTACGACAGCTGCCATCCGAAGTTCTCCCAACTCTACGGCATACATACCGAGACCGGATTTCATCGCACGCTCCATGCCACAGATCTTACCTACTGTAGCACCGGTTCCGGCGCCCACACTGCCGCAGGAAGGATTGCCGCCTGCCAGCGCTTTCTCGCAGGCCGCATATCCCATTGCACTGTCCGGCCGGACAGTGGCACTTCCGTAACCCAGGTCATAGATACAGGACTGGCACACCAGCGGAACCCTGGCATAGCCTGTCTCAAACCCGATTCCGTGGTCTTCCAGGCAACGCATCACACCGTCTGCTGCTGCCAGTCCATAGGCGGATCCACCGGATAAAACGATCGCGTTGATCGGGTTATCCGCTGTAACCGGAGAAGTCAGCGGAGTTTCCCTGGATGCCGGTCCTCCACCACTGATATCCACTCCGACAACCGCACCCTTCTTATCAAATAAAAGTACAGTCACACCGGTTTTTGCCTCGTCATTCTGGACATTACCGATGGAAACCTCCGGCATATCCGTTATTGCTATTTCACGTATTCCCTTCATTACTCTCACTCTCCTGATAAATATACATCCTGATACAAGAAGCATGCCGGACTTCCTTCCCGAAATCTTCCGGCATGCTTCTTATCATGTAAAATGTTCTTTTTTGTATCCTCAGATTATTGCTTAGATTCTGTGTAATGCCGCACTCAGCGCTCTTGAGATTGCTCCTGCCAGGATAAAGCAGACGATCGCCTCGATCAGTCCCTGTACACCGACGAATGCCACAACAAAGGTAAATGGGTTACTCACTCCCAGAGATGTCACAAATCCCTGGATATAATCTGTATGATAAAAAATCAGCACAAGCGTACTCATAAAAAACAGAGTGTTCAAAAGCGGGCAGGCAAGACTCGCCACCAGATAGGCACCATTTTTCATTTTTCCGCGGACCGCTTTAAAAATCAGTCCTGTGATCCATCCTTCCAGGAGTCTCGGAACGATACATACCACTGCGGTTCCCAGCGGATTGATGCTGAATAACATGGTTCCGAAAGCACCCATACCGAAGCACTGCATAAAACTGGTGATACCGAATGCCAGTCCGCAGATCGCACCGCCCAAAGGTCCGAGAATCATCGCCCCAACTGCTACCGGTACCGTCAGAAACGTAATAGATAATCCAAGTGTCCGGAAATATCCCAGCGGGGTAAATGCCATAACGAAAATAATGGTCACCATCAGTGCCAGTTCCACCAGATACCGTGTCCGTGATGCATGTGTGTTGTTCATAGTTTCTTTTTTCTCCTCTTCTGTCCGATGAAACGGCATACCACCATAAAATACAGCTATACGTTCCCTGTCTCTCGGCTCATTAAATTATAGAATATTGGGAATAAAACTGAACATCAGATACCTGTGGAAAAACAGACATACAAACAGACAGCTGTATAACATCTGCATATTCATACAGCTTCGGATAAGATTTCATGGATCCTCCGCATAGTTGCCGCCTGTAAATGGTCAGCACCATCATCGTCTCCAAGTTTTTAAAAATATTATCAAAATGGTTGATGCGTTTTCACACAGGAATAACGTTCTTTTCTACTATACCATCATTTTCTTAAATAGCAACAAAAATTTCCGGAAAACATTGTATTTCTTTCGGAACATACCGGAACGGGCTTTGACTCGTTATGCAACGCAACCAAAAAGCGGTACCAGAATCTTTCCTGATTCTGATACCACCCGATTTTAATCTTTAATATAATGTTTCTTTTAATTTTGCAATGGTCTGTTCCCAGTCCGGAACAAGCATATCCTGTTTCTTCACATAGATAACTTTATACATATTATCATATGGAATACGGTCTTTTACCAATTTGTACTGTAACAGGGATGGAGACTTCGCAAGCAGAGACCACATCTCATCTTCCGGGATGTTATGAGTTACCAGCGGAAGAACATCTTCAGCAAAACTGTACAGTTCCGGAAGGCTCATATCCTTGATCTTTTCCATCATCTTGGTCAGAACGGTTCTCTGACGTTCGGTACGCTGATAATCGGCATTACCGACATAGCGGATACGCGCATAGGCTACTGCCTGTATACCGGAGCAGGTCTTTGTCCCACCTTTTATAAAGTAATAGCTGTTTGGATCCAACTTTCTCAGATTACACATCTCTGTGATGTAATTATTGGCAACTCTCACTTCATCATCGGAAAGTGTCAATTCCACACCACCCAGCTTGTCAATGATATCGATCATGCTGTTAAAATCAACAGATACATAACGATCCACCTGAACCTTGTAGTTCTGTGTCACTGTTTCCAGAAGCAGCGGACCGGCACCATTGGCATGGGCTGCATTCAGTTTTCTCATACCGATACCGGGAATATTCACATAGGTATCACGCATCAGAGAAATCATGCTGATCTGCTTTTTCTCATAATTCAGAGACATCAGGATCATACTGTCTGAGTTTCCTGCCCAGGACTTGTCACGGCGGTCAACCCCTACCAGCAAAACGTTATATACATTTCCGTCATTTGTAACCGGTTCTGAATCGGCAAACTCGGCCAGTTTTGCATCCAGTTCCTGTTGTTCTTCGTCCGATAAAACTTCTCCGGTTGCATCTTCCGGATTCACTTCATCTTCAGCAGTTGTATCTTCCCCTACGTTTGTAAAGTCTTTCATCGCATCTTCATCCGATGTGTAATTACTGGATCTGTAGAATCCATGAGTAACTCCGTAAACAGCTCCGACCGCACCCAGGATCAGAACTACGATCACTGCAAGAGCAATCAGCAGAGCTTTTTTCTTTGATGAATGTTTTTTCATAATTTTTCCTCATTTGTACTGTCGCATCGCAACAGTTCCGTTACTGAACCACGATTGTCAGTTTTGCTTCGTTGGAACGGTTTCCGTCCGTATCAACGATGTAATACGTCTGCTCATAAGTGCCTGGAGTGTCTTTATCGAATGTGTCTCCGGAAATCTCGATCCGTTTGTACAGAGTTTCTTTGCTGTCCTTATCATCCGTTACACTTTCCACATAAGAGATACGGTTAATCGACTCTCCTTTTTTGATCGTCACACGGTTCGTTGACAGTTTGATCCTCGGAGCTTCCGCCGAAAGATCATCTGTGGAATCGTCTTCCTCACTGTCATCTTCTGATGTTGTGTCAGCGCTTGCCTCCTCCGTGTCAGATCCGGCATCCGGTGTCACTGACGGAGTCGGAGTTGGTGTATCTGTCGCTTCCGGTGTTACAGAAGGCTGTGCATCTGCACTCTCATCTGTTGCCGTTTTCTCTGTGGCATCTGATGTTGCTGCCTGGTCATCTGCAGCCGCACGATACGTTACTACTTTATTTGCTTTTCCCACATTGTTGCGGGAGTCTCTTGCAACATATACAATCGTAGCAGTCTGTCCGTCTTCGTTGGGATATACGCTCTCAACAACCAGGCTTTCTGTCACATCACCATCTTTATTATCTGTCGCTGTCACTCCGTCCAGAAGTCCGTCATAGCTGTCACCTGCTGTATACACGATCTCGTTATCCTGGAACTGGATCTCCGGCGGCGTATTGTCTTCCGAAAACTTCATAAAACCCACAAAGCCCATCAGTCCAAGACACAGAATCACCATAATTGCTATGATACCTTTTTTCATTTCTTTTTCCACGCCTTCCTCTGTTTAATCTTCATGTCCATACTTGCCGTATTTTCCATATTTTCCATAGTATTTGCCATAATATTTACCGTAGTAGCCCTGTCTGGACATATCTACTTTATTCAGAACAACACCAAGGATCGGACAGTTACTCTTTTCCAGCTGCTGCTTTACCTCCTGTGCAAACCGATAACTGATCACACCGGATTCGATGACGATCATCGCACCATCACATTCTTCCGCGATAATCGCGCTGTCGATAACGCTTCCCAGAGGCGGGGTATCGATCAATATGTAATCATATACTTTTTTGAGGGAATCCAGCATCGCTTTAAAATGACGGCTTCCCAGCAGTTCTGCAGGATTTGGCGGAACCGGTCCGGCAAATATAATACTCAGATTCTTTACATTGGTGGAGCAGATCACATCGATCAGAGGTGCCTGTTTGGAAAGATAGTGAGTCAGTCCTTTTACAGAACTTCTCACTTTTGTTCTTCCCACCAGTACAGATTTTCTCATATCCGCATCGATCAGGATCACTTTCTTTCCAGCTTCTGCCATGGAAACTGCCAGATTCATGGTCACACTGCTTTTTCCTTCATTTGGTGTACAGCTTGTTACTGCGATCACTTTTTTATCTTCTCCACAAAACTGGAGATTGGTACGGAGAGACTTATAGGCTTCTGTTCCGCTGTAGTCCATCTCCTGCACTTTAATTTCTACATTTTCCACAGCTTTTTATCTCCTTTTATGTTTTTTCGCACGTTTTTTCTTCTTTTTATCCGTCTGTAACAGAGGAATGGTTCCCAGAGTACTAAGCTGCAGATAACGTTCTACATCCTCTGCTGTCTGAATGGTATCATTCATAATAAAGCGGATCAGGATAATGGCAACTGCGATCATACATCCCAGGACACCACCGATCAGACCATTCTTTGAAACACTCGGACTGTATTTTTCAGCCGGGATATTGGCCTCATCTACAACGTTAACTGCTTCGGAATTCATAACATTTTTGATATGTTCTGCGGCTGTATCACGCACTGCATTGGCAATGTCTCTTGCCATATAAGGATCCTTATCCAGTACACTGATGGTAATGATACGGGTATCTGTCGTATTGGATACGGAAATCTTGTTTACCAGCTGTTCATGTGTCATATCCAGACCAAGCTGTGCAATGACCGCTTCCGTAACGGTACGGCTCTGGATCATCTCTGCATAGTCTTTTGTCAGCAGGGTACTGGTCTGCATATCTGCGCTGGTCAGTGTATCGTTGTTCTGTTTTGCCAGCACATACATCTTGGTTACGGACTGATACTGAGGGGTGATAAATACTTTCGTTCCTACGATTGCCACCAGACCCAGGACAAGCCCGGACAGGATAATGATTCCCAGGTGACTCAGCAGTACAGAGAAAATCTCCCTCAGATCGATCTCGATCTCATCGTTGTTCATCTGATTTTGTTCCATATTCTTTCTCCTATCTTCCTTCCTCTATGATCTCACGGGGATTTCTGATCAGAATCTTATCTGCATACTCCCGTCCCATAGTCTTCTCCATATATTGGGCACAACGGCCCATCTGGGGTTTTCTGTCCCCTGTATTATGTGCATCACTGCCTACAAAATGCAGCAGGTTCTGCTTCATAACCTTTTTACAGAATCTCTTCATACCCCAGCCTTCTACACCGCTGATACTGTCCGCATTCATCTGTATGTATGCGCCCATATCCACAAGCTGTTCGAGATGTTCCAGATTCTTTCTGATAACCGGATAGCGTTCTGCATGTGCAATGATCGGTTCATATCCGTTGCTGATCAGCTCATAACATCTTTCCTGAATAAAACGAAAATCATGTGCTTCGGAAAATTCTGTCAGTACAAACCGCGTATCTCCCATGGTTGGTCTTTTCCCTGCATTCAGAGTTTCTACCATATCCAGATTGGCGTGAAACTCGCATCCCAGAATGAGCCTGAGATCCGGTGCAATCTCTTTTGCTGCCTGCTGAACCTGAAGATACTGCTGCCTGATCTTTTCCATCGGTGTCTCAAACATCCTTCTTCGAAAATGCGAAGTTGCGAAAATCGTCCGCACTCCATCGTTATATTCCATCTGAAGGATCTTTTTTGTGATTTCAATCGTATCCGCACCATCATCCACATGAGGAATAATATGTGTGTGGATATCATACAAACCTTTCATATACTTTCCTTTCTGTTCTTTCTGCTCGCAATCGTTTTTATTATACAAAAGCTTCTTATATTTGACAAGCAAAAGATTGCACAAAAAAATTAACAGAATCTTTTATTTCATGATCCTCCATGCCATCCAGACTCCGGCGATCCCTCCGGTCAGTTTTCCTGCCAGAAGTGCTCCTGTCGCCGGAGCATCCACACCGAGAACAAATCCCAGATGTGCCGCCACTATAGATGTGCCACATACCAGAAGGGCTGCATTCATGACGATTTCTCTTTCGTTCATCCGCTTCATATCTGCGATTACCGGCAGTGCGCTTACTATTCCCACCAGCAATCCTGCCGTACCGTTCCTTCCTAGACCGATTTTTTCTCCGATCCATTCCAGCGGATTCTTTAACAGTCTCTGCAAAATTTCCGCAAATGGCAGACTGCCAAGGAGAACGATTCCGATTGAGGAAACCACCTTCAGTGCCTCATCCAGAGGAGTCAGGCCTGGAAGCAGCTGCAGACCCGTCATATAAGAAAATGCTCCAAACGCAATTCCTATAGTACCCGCACTGCGGATCACCGTTGCAAATATCCGAAACCCATGGATCATTCCGTCCGGAAACCGGGAAATTCCAAAAACCAGAAGAATCGCAAGAATCAGAACCGGAATGCTCTGAAAAAGCAGTTTTCCCAGAGAAACACCGCACATCAGACCCCCTGTCAGGATTCCCACAGGAAGCATGCATAAGCCTGCAAGAATCCCTTTGGCAAACAATGGTTTTTCCCGTTCTCCCAACATTCCCATTCCAACAGGGATCGTGAAAGTAATGGTGCATCCAAGGGTTGCTCCCACGATAATCCCACCGTATCGGCCGATTGCCGGATCCTGTGCCAGTTCTTTACAAAGCTGATAGCCGCCCATATCAATAGCCAGCACACCACCCAGCATCCCAGGGTCAAGATGAAGGATCCTGTAAAGCGGAACAACCGTATGTTCCAACCCCAGTGAAAGTAACGGTGTTATACAGATCAACCCCGCCATAGAAAGTGCCGTCGGTCCGAGAAGTTGAAACCCATCCTCGAATCGTCTGCCCAGACCAAATTTATTTCCCGCAAGCTGATCCACGCCGCCGATCAGGGCACAGATTGCCATCACCCACATCATTATCTTATCCATTTTTCGTTCTCCCCCGTCATCTTACTATTATTTTTCCGTACATCTGTGTAAAAGCCACAACGTTTTTTTCATACAATGAAAGCAAATATGCTGCACATCCCCACAATATTCTCCATCCGCATGCAGTACCACCGGCTGATCCAGTTCCATCACGATCTCAGATCCGTCTTTCACATCAAATCCACGGATTCTTCCCTGTTTTCCCATTGCCAGAAGCGGAAGCAGGAAAAATGTTTTCCATTTTGGTATTCCGGACGCACTGCTCAGAGAAATCTTTCCATCATCCGGTACACTTTCCGGTGCCATCGGAACCCCGCCGCCTTCTGCCCTCAGATTCATGGCGGCAGCAAAGATCATATTTTCATAACTCTCTGTTTCCCCGTCTGTCGTTACATTCGCCTGAAAGGTTCTCATGGAAAACAGAGTCTGAACTGTCAGCATCAGATACGTCAGCTTTCCCAGGTGAAATCTGTTCAGGATCTTTTTCAACTTTGAATGCAACGCCTTCTTACATACAATCGCATCCAGACCGGCACCTGCACTGATACCGAAGATTCTTGGCTTCTCACACCCTTTCCAGCTTACTTTCCCAAGATCGATCCGCTGCAGTTTTTCTCCATTTTGTTCCTGGTCGATACAGGCTGTGATTTCCCGCAGATCTTCTCTGGTATCCCGAAGGATTCCGAGATTTCTGGCAAAATCGTTGCCGGATCCTGTGGGAATCACACCAAGGCGGACACGGTCAAAATCCGTAATGCCATTCAGCACTTCATTGATAGTTCCGTCTCCCCCTACCACCAGCAGATAGATGGGTCCTTCCGGAATCTTTCCACAGATCTGTCCGGCCAGCTTCACTGCATGTTTTTCATAACGGGTCAGATATGCATTATATGATATTCCATTTTCCTGTAAATATTCTTTTGTTTCCTTCCATACCGCCACTGCACTTCCGGTACCGGCACCGTTATTTACAATAATCTGTATCTTATTCATAATTTATTTTTCCTTTGTTTTTTACTCAATGATTTTATTGTACCGCAGCCAAAGGCTTTTTACAATCGATAAAATCTGTGCTACAATATTTATCGGATTTAAGATTTAATAATAATCTGTAACACCAATCATATCTCAAAGGAGTTTATTTATTTTATGCAAATTACATTTCCTTCTTATTATAAAAAGTTTTCCTGTATCGCAGATGCCTGTCCGGATACCTGCTGTGCGGGATGGCAGATCATGATCGATGACAAAAGCCTGAGCAAATACCGCCATTTTCAGGGATCTTTCCGGAATCGGCTGCATAACGATATCAACTGGAAAGAACATGCCTTCCGCCAGTACGGGCATCGCTGTGCATTTTTAAATGAAGAAAATCTCTGCGATATGTATATAGAAGCGGGATCCTGGATGCTCTGTGATACCTGCCGCAGATATCCACGGCACATCGAAGAATTCGAGGGTATGCGGGAAATATCCCTGTCCCTCTCCTGTCCGGAAGCAGCACGGATCATCCTCTCCCAAAAAGACCCGGTTGCTTTTCGAACTTTTGAAAAAGAAACTGCCGAAGAAGCCTATGAAGATTTTGATTACTTTCTGTTCAGCGCGCTGATGGATACGAGAGATTATCTGCTCACTGTGCTTCAGGATCGCAGTGTTCCGGTACGATATCGGATGGCAAAACTTCTGGTGTGTACCCATGATTTTCAGCTGGCGGTGAATAAAAAGGAACTTTTTTCCTGGGAAACGATCCGCGCACGACATGAACAGTCCGGTTTCTCTTCTGCTTTTCGAAAGAAGATTTCCGGTCGGTGTTTTCCGGATATGGATCGGGTCGATCTGATGAAACAGATCTGGAAAACCATCGTTCCGAAACTGGAGGTTCTCTCACCGGACTGGACCGGTTTTTTAAAGGATACACTGATTTCTTTGTATCACACCTGTCCGGAAGAAACATCCTATATGGAACTTCTCCTTGATTTTCAGGATACTTTCCCGGAATGGCAGATACAGAAAGAACAGTTGCTGGTATACTGGCTGTATACATATTTCTGTGGTGCTGTATATGATGAAAAAATCTTTGCCAAAGGAAAAATGGCGGTGATCTGTACACTCTTCATCGAAGAGCTGGTGCTGGGACTCTATGCCCGGAAACGGGAAAAGCTGGAACCCGGGGAGCTGGTGTCCGTCTGCTACCGATTCTCCCGGGAACTGGAACACTCGGATCAGAACCTGAATACGCTGGAAGAACTGCTGGATCAGGAAGAGGTGTTTTCACTGGAACATCTGATGACACTGTGTAGCATCTGATGGTTGCTGCCGGCATCAAAACTGGTCCTCCGGACCAATTATTGATATATATGCAAAAAAGAGCAGGTGGAAATTGTCCAAAAACAATCCCCGCCTGTTCTTTTTTATACTTTTTATACATAATGATGTTGGGGTCAAAAGGTATTTTGACCCTTTTGATACCAGATTGCTACGTGCTTTGCACTCTCGTAATCCTCAAAAACATTCGTAATCCGCTCATTTTTCTTTGAAAATGGCTACTTACTCATGTTTTTGGCGGGTCAAGAGGTCAAAAATCCTCTTGCAAGCAAGCTTGCATCAGCTTTCTGACCTTTTGACCCTGGTATCATATAATTCTGTCACTACACATCAGTACAGCAGGATCGGATATCCCTTATCGATTGTCTCATAGATAATCTTCGCCTGATCCGGCGGCAGATTGATGCAGCCGTGACTTCCTTTGGTTTTATAGGTGTCTCCGCCAAAGCTTGTCTGCCAGCTGGCATCGTGAAGTCCCTGTCCGTAAACAAACGGCATCCAGTAGGTAACCGTGGTATCATATCCATACACATCACTGCTTAAGGTAAACGGACTTGCTTTGTATGCAATCGGCCATGCCCCACGGTATGTTTCTCTTCCTTCTCCCGGAAGACCACTGACGATATCCGTTTCAGTCACCAGTGCCCCATTCTTGTACAGCCACAGGTGCTGCTGTTCCAGACTGACTTCTATGTAATTTCCGTTCAGGTCATCCGTTCCGTTTCTGGAATAGCCCGATTTACTGTATACCGGTTCTCTCGTCACAGCTGCCCCACCATCAATATCTGCCAGAAGCTGTGTCAGTTCTCCTTCCTGGTCAACCCGGTAACCATATTCATTACCTTCAATGGTGATCGCTTCACCGCCTGTAGTCGTGAAGGAACGTGGCCGGTAGATAGTATTGTATTTTGTGGCAAGATTCTTGATATACTCCTGCGCCTGTGCGGTATCAACGGATACACTTTCATCGGAAATCACCAGCCAGGAACAGATAGTCGCATTGTCCAGAACCTGAGTTTCTTTTCCGAATGTATACGTTACGGAAACTCCTTTGTACTTTTGCAAAGCAGCATTTAACGTGGTTACTTTTTCCTGTAATTCCTGAGCATCCTGTGTAACAGCTGCTTTCCGGTAGAGATCTGATGTAATTTCCACATTCAGTCCTGTTTTCGGAAAATCCCCTTCGATCTGCGGGCGGATCTGTTCCTCCACATATGCTTCCACAGCTGCCTGATCCATATGATTACCCAGTGTCTCCGGGACTATCACATAAGCACTCTGATCGCTGTTATATTCCACGTATGCATCGGTTGAATCCACACGGTCTGTGGAAAGCAGAAAGTGTTCCTCCGTCAGTGCCGCAGAAAATGTCTCATCGTTTCGTTCTACCTGATAAGCTACCGTAAGACTTTCCTGTTTCGGGAAGAAACCGCCTTCTTTCCAGCGTTTGTCTCTCAGTGTTTCCAGATCCTGTTTCAGCTGTTTTTCGTTGATGCTGTAACCAAGATCACCGAGTGTGGTCTGATAATCCGTTTCCCCGTTTTCCTGAAAAGTAACCGATACTTTCTTAAAATCATCTGCCAGCATCCCTGCCGTCTCTTCCACACTGCGTCCGGATACATCCTCTCCAAAAATCTTGATCCGGCTTCCCATGGTTTTTGTTCCCATATAGTGTGCATAACCAAACAATCCTGCTACCAGTCCCGCCATAACAAGCAGGCAGACAACCAGCAGGATGATATATATTTTTTTTGACTTTTTTTTACTCTTCATTCGTCTTTCTTCCCTGCCCTTTTTTCTGTTGTTCTGACATCATTTGTCTAGAGCGTATCTGAAAAATCATTTCCGCAAACTGGGACTCGCAGCTCACGAAAAGCCTTTTTCAGACACGCTCTAGATCCGTAACTGTTCAATGTCTTCACAGTCACGTTTATTATACTATACATTTATGAAAAAGAAATAATGAAAATATAACAATTTTCTTTCTTCATAGAACGCTTTTTTACAGGTTGACGAATCTTTCTGCAGACTGAAATTTATCAGATTATTTCTGTACATATTTCTCTTTCAGTTCTTTCACTTTCGCCAGGTATGCCTGGTCCTGTTTTCTTTTCAGAAGTTCTGCACGGATCGGATCCTTTACTTCAGCAAATCCGGCTTCTTTGGCTTCGTTTTTCTTCTCAACCTTGATCAGATGATAACCAAACTGAGTTTTTACCGGTCCTACCACATGTCCCGGTTCTGCCTGGAAGGCTGCATCTTCGAATTCTTTCACCATCTGGCCTTTTCCGAATTCACCCAGGTCACCGCCCTGTGCACCGGATGGGCAGGTGGAAGATTCTTTTGCCGCTTCTTCAAAAGTCTTTTCCCCGTTCACGATGGATTCCAGAATAGCTGCACATTTCTCTTCGGAATCGGTCAGGATATGCTTTGCATTTACCGTAGCTCCTTTTACAAACTGTGCTTTGTTCTGTTCATAGTAATCTTTCACTTCCTCATCAGATACACTGACACTCTCGATAGTCTCTTTTAATACCATCTGTACCAGGATATCCTGTCTTGCATTTTCCATTCCTTTTCTATATTCTTCAGTCTCATCAAGCTTCTCATCTTCTCCGCATTTTGCCAGTGCATGGAAAGTGATCAGCTGTTCTTTGCAGTGTTCTTTAAACTGTGGATTGGATGCATATGCCTGCTGCTCCTTCGGCAGGTGTCCGATAAATGCCTGCAGTTCTTCTTCGGTGATCTGGTGTCCGGCTACCACTGCCAGTACGTTCTGTGCCATAATATTTTCTCCTTTGCTTTCCGGATCCGCTGATGTTGTTTGTATCGGATCCTGCGAGGTATTTTGCCACGGGATATCGGTATAACAATTGTTTCCCGTACCATGTCGCGTGGGTTTTATTATAAAAGAAAAGGACAAAATATGCAAGGGCAGGCCATGAAGTGCATGATTTTTCAGACACGCTCTAGATCAGTTTTCGTTTTCTTGCTTCATTCACCGCCGCTGCTTTTCCGTTCACGCCGAGTTTCCGGTAGGTTTCCCGACAATGATACTTCACCGTCACTTCCGCCAGCCCCAACTGTCCGGCTATCTTGTTCATGGAATCTCCCTCTGCCTGCATCCGCAGAATCTTCCGTGCGGTATCGGAAAGTGTGACTTCTCCCTCCGCTTTTGTTCTGAGATATCCAGGGTACATCTGCGCCATCCTTTTTCCTTCTTCCAGCACCTGTCTGTGAAAGTGTGGATCGGTCCAGTGTATCTCTTCCCTGCTTTTTTTCAGAAGGGGCAGCCACAGACCAGCCTCTTTTGTCAGTATCCTGACAAAATGATAGGATTCAGCTTCGCTGACAGCCTCCTGCAACAGATTCTTCCACTCTTTCCGATCCATCTTATAACAGGTCACTGCCAGAAGTAACGTACTTTCTATCCGGATATATGTCCGTTCCATCTCTTTTGCATAGTAGAGCAGCTGCTGTAACAAATTATATGCTGCCTCGTATTTTCCCTGTTGCAGATAGACACGCACCTTTGTTACATATCGGAATCGTTCCAGAATATAGAACTCTCTGTTTTCATCCGGTGCGCTCTCAAGCCACGCCAGGATCTCCGCTGTATCTCCCCGATACAGATGCAGCCGGCACAAAAATGTATCTATGTTCGCAATCAGCTTCGGTGCTTCTTTTTTACATCGTTCCCGAAAAGTCTGCATCACATGAAGCGCCTCTTCCGGATCCTGACGAATCAGATACATCCAGCAAAGGAGTCCGTTCGCTACGAAGACCTGTTCGATTTTTCCTCCGCTTTCCGCCTGCATCCGTCCTTTCTGGATCAGTGCCATCACCTCATAATCATCCTGTCCTTTTTCCAGATAGCTTTCTGCCAGTGCCAGCGGAACCAGCCCTTTTCCATACTTTCCAAGCACAAATTCTATGATCTTTCCAAGGCTTACGGCCAGTTCTCTGTCCTTGCGGCTCCACTCGCAGAAGTCTTTTCCTCCATTCATCATCGAGGGCAGATTGCTGGTTACAGAGAGTTCCGGGATGTGTACTTTCCGGTCGGTGATCAGGACACCTGCCGCCCGCAACAGATCCGTCATTCCGCTGATGCCACGATGGGGAAGGGAAATATCCAACGTGATCAGCCGTCCTCTGGCTTCCCGTGCATCACTTCCCTCTGCCCGTTTCTGATATTCTTCCAGTTCATGATACCAGCGCTCACTTTCATCCACATTCATAAGAATCGACTGCAACAGACTCATTCCCATCATAAGTACCGGATTCTGCCGGATCAGATTCTCCGGAAGCTCCAGATAATAATTTCGCAGTTCATAATAATTACCGATAGCTGCATTTTCCCTGGCATTCGCCACCAGCAGCCGGAAGATACTGTCTGTATCATCGTATACCTTGTACATTTCCAGTGCTTTGGCAATCTCGCCCTCCATCTCATAATACAGACCTGCGTTATAATACAGACGGCTGATCTGTTCCGGAGAGCGTTTTTTATGCAGCCGCTGTTCCATAGACCAGCGCATGGCATCCTTGCAACGCCAGACACCGTCTTTTTCCCCCATTTTCGCAAAAAAATTGCCGGTTTCCATCCCCTGTGCCAGCATATGCTCCACATGTTTGTTTCCGGTGATCATCGCCGCCAGACTCACCGTAAAATCTTTGACAATGGAAATATCCATAAAAAATTCCTGCAGTTCTGTATCCCACTGATCATATACATGACTCTCCAGGTACGTCCAGACCGTACGCATCGTGGCTTCCAGATTCCCGTTTTCCATCACAAAGATCCGCAGGGACATGGGATTTCCTCTTCCCACAGCCCATGCTTTTTCCAGCTGTTCCTCTGACACCTGCAGTCCATATCTTTCCAGATACTCATCCTGCTGTTCTCTCGTCAGGCAAAAATCTTCTTCCCCGATCATTACGAAAGAATATTTCATCCGAAGGGACAGAAGCCACGCCGGAAATGGGGCACGGGAGATCAGTACCACCCACAGATCATTTCGTTCCATCCATTCCTGGATTCTCTGATAATAAGCATCTTTCAGCCGGATATCCGAAATTGCGTAAAGATCATCCAGCACGATCACCGGTGCTGTGATTTTTTCACTCTCCAGATCATCCGGCGTCGTATTCAGTGCAGAGACATAAAAATATTCTTTCTTCTCGAGAAAATGCCGGATCAGAGAAGTTTTCCCCACGCCGGTAACACCATACAGATAAGCAGGAAGTCCCGCCTGATACGCCATCCGTAATTTTCTTTCGGCCGCTGCCGGCCACAGATATACGTCTCCAGTTGTTCTCATCATGCTTCTCCCCCTGTACTATGCTCTTCATTTTTTCTGCAACGACAGAATATTTCGCCGGGAAGGAACAACATTTTTTCAAATTCTTTTGCACTCAGCGGCATGGAAAACCAGTTCCCCTGTACATGATCGCACCCGGAAGTTTTCAGTACCTCTACCTGTCTTGCCGATTTCACGCCTTCACAGAGAACCTGGAAACCGAGGCTTTTCAACATCCCGATCATTTGTCGCAGAAAACCGATACCCCGGTAATCTTTTTCACACTTTTCCATGAACCCGCGTCCCAGTTTTACATCATTCAACGGGACATCTGCAATCAGATTAATAAAAGAAGATCCCACACCGAAGTTATCCAGTGCTGTATGGAAACCGGCCTCCTGTAGAGAACGCAGAAGATCTTTGATATTTTCATACCGGATCGTATCCGTCTCCTTCAGTTCCATCTCCAGCATCCCGGGATCCACTTTATATTTTTCCAGAATCTCCAGATACCGTCTGGTTGTCTGTGGATCTTCCGCATGCAGCGCCGATACATTGACCGAAACCGGCACCGGTGTGATTCCGCTTCTTTTTGTTTTTTCCAGAAATGCGGCCACCTGTTCAAATACATAAAAATCAAGTTCCACGATTTTTCCGTTTTTTTCATAAAACGGAAGGAAATGTTCCGGTCTCACCACGATACCGTCAGGTCTTCGCCAGCGCACCAGAGCCTCTGCTCCCACAATCTTATAATTATGTAACGAAATCTTCGGCTGGAAATAGATCTCGAACTCCCGCTTTTCCATGGTCTCATCCATCAGCAGTTTTACTGCGGTTTTTCCCTTATTTCCGGTATCTAAAGGGATCAGTTTTTCCCCTACTGCATACTGGTTTCTTCCCGCAATCTTCGCCCGGTACAAAGCAAGATCTGCATGTTCAAGAAGCTGTTCGTAACTGTAATCGCCCAAACCTCCCGGCAGAAAACAGACTCCAACACTGCAGCTCATGACAAAATCTCTTTTTGAAAACGTCAGTTTTCCCACTCTTTTCACCAGTTCACTGACTTTCTTTTCCAGTGCTTCCCGGCTGATTTCCTTTAAAAACACGATGAATTCATCTCCACCGGTACGGATCAGAATATCCTCTTTTCGGAAAAAGCTCTGCAAAAATCCGGAAAATCCAATCAGTACTTCATCCCCGAACAGATGACCATACACATCATTTACATTTTTAAAATGATCCACATCCAGCATCAGAAGACCGGAAGAAGCGTCCATCCGTTTCTCCCGCAGGTACTCGTTCACCAGAAGCTTTCCGGTATCATGGTTATACAGTCCTGTCATGGAATCTCTTCTTGCCTGATCTTCCAGAAGTTCTTCTCTTTTCCGTATCTCCGTGATATCTCTGATGCAACCGATCACCGACCGGTCACCTTCCTCCTTCTGCAATGCATCCAGAAGTATTCTCTTGTAGTGACCCTTTTCCAGAAGCTTCAGTTCCACCGTTCCCAGAGTCTGTCCGAGAAGAAACTCACGCATCTTCTGCACATCTTCCGGATGGATCGTACATATCTGACCCAGCTGACCGAGAAATGGCATAATTCCTTTTTCTTCTTCCAGTTGTTCATTATACAGAACCATTCGATCGCTATCCGGGAAATACTCAAAGACAGAGATTCCCGCATATTTCATCAGTACTTTTAATTTATCCATCCGTTTTTTTCCGGACAGAAAACTTTTTTCTGTATCATTTATCCTATCTTTTTCCATATATTTTCCCACACTCTTTCTTGAATTTCACCTTTTGTATAATTATAGCAAACGCAAAAGAAAAAAAGAACTATCCAATTGGATAGTTCTTCCTTGGCTTTTCTCATCTTTTTGTTCAGGACTCTTTTATTCCGAAAACCGTCAGTGCCTGACGCGGTGAAATGCCGAGTCCACCGACGCTGATCAACGTATCCTCTGCCTCTAACAAAAGATTTTCCTTCTGAAATCTGACAATCATGCGACCTCCGCTTAAGCCGTCCATTCGCCGGATCTCCATCTCAAGGGTATTGACGGTACGCCATGCAGCTGATCCTGCGTAAATATGACCGTCTGTTTCACTGTAGGCGAAGTTCTTACGCATAGAAAGGATGAATTCCTTTTCTTTTCCATCTTCCAGCACTTTCCAGTACATCTTATCGTTTCCAAAAGCAAACCGCATCTCCTGGATCGGACTCGTCTCAAGCTGAAACAGCCCGCTTCCGCCAATCAGAACTTCCGCAGAATCCGGCAGCCGGTCGTTCAGAACCGGAACAGACACATACACATGCTTACTTACTTTTTCCTCCATAAAAGGATTTCTCGTTCCTCTGCGTGGTGGAAGAGCAAGCTGTGCAGTATACTCTTTTACAGTTTCTGCAAGCGGTGATGGTGCCAGCTCTCCAGCCTCTTTCTGTACATAGGGAATCAGATCCTCCTGCAGTGCGCTCAATTCCTCCTGTGTCTGCTCTGTGGATGACGTCAGAATCACAATCAAATCAAGATCCGGGAACACAACCCCAAACTGGCCATACGCTCCATCTGCGCGGAAAGAGCCAGGATATCGGCCCATCCAGCACTGATAACCGTAACCCTGTGCCCAGTCTTTTACATGTCCTTCGGAATCGCCTTCTGTCTCAATCTGCTTGTGGCAGGCGCGTTCGAACCATTCTTTTCGAAGCAGCTGTTTTCCTTCCCACTCTCCCTGTCTGGACAGAAAATACGTAAATTTTGCCATATCTTCCGTCACCATCTTCATACCTCCTCCGCCAAGCTCTGTTCCGTCGCCGAGCAATGCACAGGTCAGAGAAGTGATTCCAAGTGGTTCCAACAGACGCGGTTTCAGAAACTCTGTCACATTCTGCCCTGTCTTTCTCCGCAGAACCGCAGCCAGCATGTTGGTTCCTGCTGTATTATATTTATAAAATGTTCCCGGCTCATGGAGTACCGGATGATGCAGAAATGTAGAGATCCAGTTTTCGGAATTGTCCGAAATCTCCGTCTCGTGACCGCATCCCATGATCAACAGATGGTGCAGGGTGATTTTTTTAAGATATTCGGAAGGATATTCCGGCAACAGTTCCGGAAAAATATCGACAATTTTCTCATCAACGGATAAGATTCCTTCCTGCTGTGCAAAACCAATCGCCGTAGCCGTCAACGATTTGCTGAACGAATACAACGGATGGCGGAATTTTTCATCATACGGTTTCCACCATCCCTTTGCCGCACACTGGCCATGGCGGATCACCATAAAGCTATGTAGTTCGATTTGATTTTGTTCCATCCTGTCAAGAAATTTCATAATTCCTTTGGAGCTGATTCCAACTGATTCCGGTGTCACATCTTTAAAGTATCCCATTTTTCATCTCTCCTTAATCGCAAACTTCTCCATAATAAACATTCTGTCGTACCTGCCACTTATCTTACATTGCTTCCCCGATATATATGTTTAAAATAGCATATTTGATAGTAAATGTCAATTCACAAGACACACAAATCTCATTTTCTGAGCAAGGCATATTCTTTTTCCGAATAAAGTATATCATATAATATCATTTGCCGGTGAACGCTAATATAAGTGACAACACCAAAAGAGAGATTTTCATAAAAAAGGCTATGAGTATTTTATGGGTATAAAATACCCTGCCAGCCTTCACCAGCAGGGTTGGTTGAAATCTTTACTTGTAAAGGTCTTCCAGCGTTATTAGCCGAACTTCACCTCTCTCTTGTGCCTGAAGAAGTCCATCTGTGAATCCGCCTTTTGAGAAGATATAGTAGTAATAGTTGTTACCTTTTCCGAAGACCGAGGCATAATCCCGAATCAAATCGAGTTCATCCACACCAATTTTCTCATTTCTGTACTTACACGAACCAATGATATAGTCCTTACCCTCAACGGGTGTTCCAACAATATCAATCTGTGTCTGCTTTTTCTTCTTCGGGTCCGTACCCCACCACTGGCCGATTTCACTCAGTTCAATAGGGAGACTGTCCGAATAATAAAGCAGGTAATCCTGACACATCTTCTCAAAAATCAGGCCCATGTAATCCGGAAGATACTGTTTTACAGCGTGTGGATAGATCTTTGCAATTCTACCAGAGTCAATGGCACTCATATTGATTGGCACAAACCGATACCAGAAACGGAAAAAGTTATCAGCCAGCAGATAGATGGTTTTCTTACCCGGTTTTTCTGTAATCGGCGTTTCTTTCTTAGCAATGCCAAGGTCGATCAGCGTTTTCAGGTACTTAGATACAACCGAATTCTCCTCGCCGACCTTCATCTTGATATCGTTCATTCGGGAAGCACCTTCTGCAATCGCTTTGATGATTGCATTATAAATGGCTGGCTCCCGAAGTTCCTGCTTCAGCAGATTGCCCGGTTCCTCATACAGATAGCTGGAACGTTCAAAGAAATTATCCAGCAGAGCTTCATCCACACTATCTCGCACATCCAGCTTATTAATATAGTGGGGAACTCCCCCCGTGATTCCATAAATCAGGGAATTATCTTCTGCTGACAGATTTGGGTGGAACACAGCGGTTTCCTTATAGTCCAGCGGCTCAATCTTAAACTGGCCAGTACGCCTGCCATACAGCGGACTTTCCTTGCCAAGCACCTGACTCTCCATGAAGCTCATAGAGGAGCCGCAAAGAATCAGGTACATCTTGGACTCTGTCCATTTGTGGTCGATGATGTGCTGCAGCATCGCTGAAATGGCCGGCTTTGCCTTTGCAAGATACGGGTACTCATCAATAACAAAGACGATCCGTTTTTCCTTTGAAAGTGCAGTCAGCTCGTCCAAGGCAGCATCATAAGACCTGAACTCCGGTGCAGACTCCATATCTGGCCGCTCAAAACTCATGATTGACTTTGAGAGAGCCTCCAGATTTTCCTTTCCTGTAGTGTTCAATGCAGAAAAGAAAATGGTAGGCTTATCTTTACAGAACTCATTGATCAATGCCGTTTTACCAACACGTCGTCTGCCGTAGATGACGATGCACTCAAACTTATCACCAGCGTACCGTTTATTCAGTTTCCGAAGCTCATCCTCACGGCAATAGAATTGACTCATACGCTCACCTCCAATAATTATACTCGTAAGTTACTTCTTTACGAGTATAATAAATCAGCTATTCTGCAAAGTCAAGTAAAATAAGTCGAGCCTTTTACATATGAAACTATAATTTGCGCTTTACATATTGCGTGCTTATATAGTTCTCCTTTCGATTTTTTGCTTCTGTATATGCTCATCAACTGGATAAATCTATTTTCTATCAATTGTTCCCCGATTGCATCCGCTACTGTATCGATAAATTCCACAATATTAACCGCTATGTTCTGGTATCTCTTCATATCTTCTGTCAACGTTCTCAGATTCTGCGTACTATTGCTTTTGTAACTCTTCCAACTGTCTCCTCAGCTTCTCGATTTCTTCCACGGCCGCATCAGCTCTCTGTCTCTCTTCTTCCGCCCGGTGTTTTTCGGCATCTGCCCGATTCTTCTCGGTATCCGCACGATTCTTTTCGGTATCTGCCCGGTTCTTCTCGGTATCTGCCCGGTTCTTCTCGGTATCTGCCCGGTTCTTCTCGGTATCTGCCCGGTTCTTCTCGGTATCTGCTCGGTTCTTCTCTCTCAGGGTATTTTCCTGCTCCAGCCTTCGACCCAGTTCCTTCCCTTCTTCCAGAAACATCTGATCTCTCTCGAATCCTTTCATATATGCCACCGTCACCTCCGCATCTTCCTTCACTACATCCACCATCTCCTGGATGGCTTCCAGCTCTTCACTTACTGCGTTCTCCCGGGTTGTATTCTCCATATAGTCCAACAGCTGACTCAGGGATTCATTATCCCGTCCCTTTCTTCCTTTTGTATAGAGGAAAATCGTTCTGGCTCCATCTTCATACGGCAGCTCCGGATTCTCTACACAATGATTCCGGATGGTATAGATCATCCGGTCATCCCCAAAGGGATCGTAGGGACAGATAAAGATAACAAAGACTCTCTTCAGTTTGTCGTATGACTGACCGCTTTTTAGACTCCGACTGTCGATGATCGCATGGTAGAACCGGGTTCTCTGTGCGATAAAATCAATATCCTTCCTTTTATTGTTCTTGTCAGGCTCAATATCATAAATCGTAGAGACATTTGACGAATCAATCTCTACCTCATCTCCCTCTTCGATGTATACGTCCAGTCGGGCTCCGTGAAGACCGGTATCCCTTCCGCCATAGGATTTCTGAGTTACAATATTCAGATTTTTGGTTACTGTTCACTCGTGCCTCGTTCCAGTAACGATTCGCAGGCTCATCTGAAATTTTGCTTCGTAAAAGGAGCCTGCTCACTCCTGAATCATGTTCTTACGCAGCCTGACAGCAAGTGTCTGGCTGCTGTGTGAACTGTAACGATTTTTGAACTCTCTTCCGAAAAGAATCTTTAGAAATTTTCGACAGAATTTCTTTCCATATTCCGGATAAGCCAATAAGGCATTAAAGAGAAAATCGTCCAGCAGATCCAGTTCTGCCAGGGGTCTGTGGTTTGTCATTTGCTGCATTCGCATGCTCCTTTCTTTGTTCGGTGAAAGGAGCTCTCTCCATCGATCCTCCGTTCCACCAGTTTTTTTATTCATATGGGGAATCAGATAACCGAATGGTTGAAGAATTGCTTCCCAGATATGTATATGGTTAAGGTAACATATCCGGAGTACAAAGTCAATTTCTATGTTGCTTCTCTTTATGACATTTCTATATAATTACCAAATGACAGTTTAAAACCAGTTGCCAACAAGTTATTTCTTTACTTGTGATTTTCACCTTATATTGGGTTTAAATATCTTTTCAAATATAGCTTGCTTTCTTACTATATCACACTCGCTTATATCACATCTTTCACTTAAGAACTCTTGTAAATCCATTATATACAAATCTACATATCCCATCGAATAACTGGAAATCTCATACACATCAAAATAAATATACAGTGCTGAGTATCTGATATAAAATTTGAATTCGTCAACCTCATGATACAAATCAACAATATTCTTGTAACACACCTCTAAGACTTCCGTATCTTCACTTCCATATCTTACATACAATTGATTTCTCAGTATATCCATCAATTCCGAAAACGATACCGGCAGTATTTCATGCAATTTTATAGGTTCCCCTGTATTCAGATTAACCACCATACTTTTACGTAAGGGAGTACCGTGTGCACCTCCAAGATACAGATATCGATCAAATAATATAGATAAAATGCTACTATCATTATGTGTAACTTCATATGTTAATTCATCAGTTAGCGTACCATCTGAAATTTCATTTTTGTTTGGTTGACTGGTTATCCTTTCCAACATCATTTCATCATTTTGATGGCACTCAATATGTTCCTTCCATTCATCCCAGGTTTTTTGATAATATTGTTCAATCTGTCTGTTAATTTCCTGTATAGAATCATAATCACCAACAAGTACTGGCCTGGTAGCCGATACCTGCGCAACAATTCCAATATCCATTGCGTAAATCATTTCTTTTTTTACCGGCAACACTGAAATGCTGCTGATATAAATCTTGTTATCTTTTTCCAAATTTGTATTTTTTTCAAGAGTATCTCTTTCTATAATATCTATCTCTAACTCTCGATTTCTATAGAATTTCTCACAAATATCTCGAAAATCTTTCTCGTAGTATTCCTTCTGTTCATCTGAGCATGCCTCTTCTACCACCAATTGTAATATCCCAATGCTACTTCTTTGTACGATTCTTCGATAATTCTCTTCATATTCGTCTAGTATTTGTATCCACTTTTCCATTTTCTCAAGACAATATGAATTCCGTTCCAGTTTGTCTATCACATATATCGTATCAGCTTCCGCTGGCGTCCACGCTTTTACAACTACCGGATATTTCAGATCACCATATATACAGTCTTTCAAAATAGTGTGACGATCCTCATACATCTTCTCAATCTTTTCGACTGCCAGACTTCTAAGTTCACTTATTTCAGGCCTATCCGTCTCTTTCACACTAACTTTTCCAGATCGTTTCATAAATTCTGTTGGTGACAATTCAAAACAATATAATGATTTGTCTACCTTAGACATGCGGTCCAAAAATCTGTTTAAAGTCCATCCTCCATTCTGCTGCCACATATATGCACGAACTTCACCCTCTCCAGATTCTATATCCAACTGCCCAATTAAAATATTCGGTATTCCTCCGTCCGTTAACAAGTTCCCACACTGAAATTCATAAAAAGCCTTTCTATGCTGTTGTACCAGAACATCATGCAGATGACCGGACATCCAAATCTGTACTCCAAACTGTTCCAATATTCTGCACACCTGTGTCTTCTCTTCTGCTTTTAAAGCATCAAACGGATAATGCGTTAAAATAATGGTATACTTATGCTGATTTACTTTCTCCAACAAATCATATAACAGGTCTGTTCCAATCACCAAACTTTCTTCCTGACCCTTTGTATACACAAGTGTAGAATCCAGGTGTATGATATTAAAATCTTCTGTTTCTACCAAAAAATGACTGGTTCCCTTGTATTTTTCAATTCTATCCGGATTTCCTTCATAAAATTCCTCGATTATTTCCAGATATTGTTTCTGACCCGTCTTTATATCTTGCAAATCTGATTCTTCTATTTTTCCATCAGCAGTATTATAATATCCTTTTTCGCTGCCATGATTATTCAGAATCCGCTTTACTGCCTGATCTCTTTTTTCTATTTCTCTATCTACGTCATGATTTCCGGGAACCATAAAAAAATGGTCCGGTGACACATTAACAGCTTCACATAATTCTCTCAGATATTTCACCGAATCTTTTTGAAAACAATGGTCTGGCGCATTTCTTAAGTCTCCGGAAAAGAAAGCATAATCACATTCGGTCTGATTCTCTGTCAAAAACGAACGAATACTGTCTCTTAACAATCTTGTATTAATGTTAGTTTTGTTAAAATGCAAATCTGAAAAGTGAATCCATTTAATCACACTCATGTTTTACCTCCGTATATTTCCCGTTTTTCTCTTCACTTCGTCCGGCACATCAATCACTCCGAACCGATAGAACATCCCATATATGTAAGTCACGCCCCGGATATCTCCCAGAGCTTTCGGCCGATCCACTATTACTCCTACTTCTTTAATATCGCTCAGTGCCAGTAGCACAGAACTCCATGCCAGACTTTTGCTCTTCTTCCGTCTGTCAATCCACAGCTCTTTCGTGTACTCGCCGTTTCTGCCTTTCCGCACCTCGTAAGAAAATGGCAACCCCGAGTAGGTTTTGAACTTCACACCAGCATAAGCCAGAACCACTCTCCAGAAGTTTTCTTCTGTCGTATCAGCCCTCCACCGCTTCAGCGCTCTGTATCTCCGCTGCCGCTCTGCACCAACACTGATCTTATCTTTTTCTGCACTTGGGTAGTACACGCCTTTTTTATAAGGCAGGTACGAGGTGACGGAGGCCTTGGAAAGCTGGAGAGTATTTGCGGCTGAGAGGATTGCCTCTTTATAGTTCTGTGTTTCTCGATACTCCTTAAAGGTATCCTGTACCTTTTTCGCCACTTCTGATTCATACACACCAGCTGTGATGAGCAGCTTTCTTACTTTGATAGGGTTCAGGTTCAGAACATCGCCGATGGCCTGTAAGGACATCTCAGAATCATAAAGAGCCACAGCAGCATCCATCTGCTCCTTCATATTCTTTCCGGCATCATACTCCGGCTTCAGTTTTTTTCGACCGCCGCCTGGTTTACGTGTTGCTCCCATAATAATCCTCCATTTTATTTCCGTTATAAACTATATGATTGCATTTAAAAGAACTGTGTGAACTTGCATGAAATTCAGATTGTCCACACAGTTTTTCTTTATCTTTTCGAATATCTCGTCATACCATCCCTGACAGTAAAACGTTTTTTCTTATTCAATTGTGTCAAATTATTTCTTCTGTCAATAAAAGCATCTGCAATTTCAATGAGCACAAGCACCATCACCGGAGTTCTTCCACTAAAAGCTAAATCTCCTATAAAAATAAACTTCTTCCCGGTGAATGTTAATATGAGTGACAACACCAACAAAGATATTTTCATAAAAAAGGCTATATTCTGTATTTCTTTACTCGTTGATGTTGAATATCTGTAATAAATGCCACCTATAAACATGACACTCGCTAATATGAAGAGATTTCGTAACATAAGATACTTTTCCTTTGCAAAATTAAAATTTGATTTCAAAGCCGTATTTTGGAATAATAACGCTTGCTTCTCCTCTTTTTCTGAAATCTCTATCGCTGTATTCGTGATTGTTTTTATCACCAGCGCTGCCTCACGGTCTATCAGCATCCGTGAATTGTCTTTTAAGATTCTCGATAATTTTTCTTTATCTTTCGAATATTTAATATACTCTATCACTTCCCGCAGACTCGATGTAAACTTTTTCAGATCCTCTTCCGTAAGTTTCGCCGGGTCAATCAGATGGATCTGGTAATCCTGGACATAGTGCATCAGTTTCTCGTTTTGAGTTCCCATCATCTCATGTAACGATAACGGGGCATCCCATTCGTCCGCTCCAAAATGTATCACAAGCGTAACCACGGGTTTCAATACATCCTCTTTGTAAAATCCGGATAAATATTCCTCACTTGTACGTTTTCTGAAACTTTTATCACTTTTTCTGTGATTTGCAGCTGTATCTGCAACCTGCTTTCCGTACTGCAGGGCATCGTATATCATGTTCCGGACAGGCATCGCATAATGGATGTCTGTCTGATTCTCGATTCCAAGCAGGATATATGCTGCCTCATCTTCCTGCATCACGACTGCTGATTTCAGGATGTCACGATACTTCTGAACCAGGTCATTCGACTGGCCATTTTCCTGCGGACCAAATGGCTGAATAATCCGGTCTCCGTATCCCTGCTGTCCGGGGATAGGAAACCGCAAATCCGTTTTTAAGGAAACCACCATTCCGGTGGTGGAAACCTATATCATAAATCCTTTAGAATGTAATCATGCACCGAGGTGTAAATACATTCAAAGGAGGTCATGACTATGACCAAGTATCGAGAGATCCTCAGACTTAGTAGTCTGGGACTCAGTCAGCAGAACATTGCCTACAGCTGCAATGTCTCCAAGAAGACGGTCAATCGCGTTTTAAGGCGAGCTAAGGAATTAGATATTTCCTGGCCGCTTGATGAAAGCGATACTGATGCTGTACTTGCAGAAAAGTTTTTCCCTTCTGTAAATCAAGTCACATCCAATAGGAGGATGCCTGACTACGCTTACATTCGTAAGGAGTTGCTCCGTAATGGAGTCAGTAAAAAACTCCTTTGGACGGAATACATGGAGGATTGCCGTGCCAATGGCGATGAACCACTCATGTATTCACAATTCTGCTACCACATCCAACAGGATGAGCAGAAACATCGTGCTACCATGCATATCAACCGTAAACCCGGTGAGCAGGTTGAAGTTGACTGGGCAGGTGAACCAGCAACAGTCATTGATCCTGATACCGACGAAATCATCAAAGCATACATATTTGTCGGTGTAATGACTTACAACCAGTACGCATACGTGGAAGCATTTCTGGATATGAAACAGAAGTCATGGATCAATGCACATGTCCATATGTACGAATATTTTGGTGGTGTCGCCAGAATCCTCGTACCGGATAACTGCAAAACTGCAGTTGTTCATAATGGCGGATGGAAAGACCAGCAGATCAATGAGACCTATCAGGAACTGGCTGAGCATTATGGAACTGCTATTATTCCGGCGCGCGTCAGGGCTCCCAAGGATAAGCCGAATGCTGAAGGGACGGTAGGAAATATCTCTACCTGGATTACAGCAGCACTTCGGGATGAACAGTTCTTTTCCCTTGCAGAATTAAACCGTGCAATAAAAGATAAGCTAGAACTGTTCAACCAAAGGCTCTTTCAGAAGAAAGAGGGTAGTCGGCGAAGCTTATTTCTTGAGGAAGAAAAACCATTGCTGGCACCATTACCTTCTACCCGTTTTGAACTGAGCGACTGGAAGACAGCCACCGTCCAGTTCAATTATCACATATCTGTGGATGGAATGCTATACTCAGTTCCATATGAATACATCAAAAAGAAAGTTGATGTAAAGGTAACAGATACCACCATTGAAATTTTTTACAACCATAACCGCATTGCTTCCCACCGCCGTCTGAAAGGACGCCCCGGGCAGTACAGCACCATTACGGAACATATGCCAGAAGACCACCAGAAGTATCTGGAGTGGAATGGCGACCGGTTCCGCAAATGGGCTGAGCGGATTGGCATAAATACGTACACTGTGGTCAATGCAATACTGACCTCCAAAC
>JBKYFG010000014.1:0-3569 GCA_047027955.1 Blautia sp. | reverse complement strand
GAGCGGATTGGCATAAATACGTACACTGTGGTCAATGCAATACTGACCTCCAAACATGTGGAACAACAGACCTACCGAAGTTGTATGGGGCTTCTGAAGCTTGCCGAGAAATACTCAGATGCATTGCTTGAAACAGCCTGTAAAAAGGCATTGTCCTATACATCTTCGCCCAGTTACAAGAGTATTAAAAACATCCTTGTAACCGGTTCTGTAAAGCCAGAATCAGAAACTACTGAATCCACGACCACACATAAAGCACACGGCATCACAAGAGGTGCCGATTACTATCGGAGGTAAACACATATGACCAATCAGAGTACAATTGATAAATTAATTGAAATGCGCCTTACCACTATGGCAGATGCATTCCGCAACCAGCTGGCTGATCCTAAATTTAGAGAAGTACCATTTGAGGATCGCTTTGGTATGCTGGTAGACATTGAATACAGCAATCGGAAAAACAACCGTCTGAAACGGCTAATCCATAATGCTGGATTCGACCAGCCGGAAGCAAATATCATAGATATCAATTACACTTCCGGGCGCAAGCTTAACAAGGATCTCATTAACCGACTTACAACTTGCGAATATATATCTGAACACCGAAATCTTTTTATCACCGGCGCTACAGGCTGTGGTAAAACATACATGGCCTGTGCCTTTGGCATGGAGGCTTGTAAGCAGTATTTCAATACCAAGTATGTCCGGCTCCCTGATCTGCTTATTGATCTGGAGACAGCACGGACAGATGGTAACTACAAAAAAGTCATGGCGAAGTATGCCAATCCAGTTGTTCTGATCCTGGATGAGTGGCTTCTATTGAAACCAACGAATTCAGAACAAAGGGACATCTTCGAACTACTTCATAGGAGACGTAAGAAATCTTCAACGATTTTCTGTTCCCAGTATGCATTCGAGGAATGGTATGAGCAGCTCGGCGGTGGTGACAGTCCTCTGGCAGATGCAATCATTGACCGTATTGCCCACGACAGCTATCGAATAAATATCACAAGCATTGATGCTGAACATGATAGATCAATGCGTGAGGTATATGGTTTGGATAAAGAACTACGCGAGTAAACTCGCATAAGCGGTTTCCGCAAGCCCGGACAGGCGGTTCCCTGCCTGCCGGATTTGCGGTGTTACCGCACGAGAATATTCAATGGCAGAGCAATCTCTGTTGTATCAAGTTCTCTCAGCTGTTCCGGATTAACGACAGGTTTTCCATCATAGATCAGGTAATTAAATGCATCTGCAAAAATGTTATTTTTCCTCATATAGGCTTTGGTGACTGTATCCACCTTTCCCATAGGCATACTCCTTTCCTTTATAAGAGGAACAGAGCTTCCTGCCCAAACATTCCGTTCTCCGTTCCCACAGATTTTCTTTTTTCATACGGGGAATCAGATAACCGAATGGTTGAAGAATTGCTTCCCAGATATGTTATGTTTAACTATAGCAATATGTATTTCGATTGTCAAGATACTAACGGCAAAAGCTTTCTCCTTCTTTCTATCTGCTAAATATTTTGCACATACAAAACATTAACATTTTTCCTTCATCCGTGTAGAATCACATCACAAATATTCTGTCAAGGAGGTATCCCATTATGAACATGAACTCTACTGAAGCAGAACGCTTTGAAAAAGGAAAATCTATTTGTGAATTATATGCGACCAGAAGATTTAGCATCCATCTTATGTATGTCTCTCTTCGATGTCCGTAAAACGCTTAAACTTTTTAATTTTGAACATACCATTCAGAAAACACCTGATAATTCCAGACCACACCAGATGGTAAATATGTGTGTTGAATAATCCGGGGTGAAATCCATCACTTGTTCGGCGTATGGAAATCAATGTTCCATTTTTTAGGGAATCACGATTCCGGCAAAAAGGGAATCGCATTTTTCCTAAACCCTCATAATGATGGTATGCACTTTTAGTGTAAATTCATTATGAGGAGGTCACGATTATGACCAAATATCGAGAAATCATCCGGCTTACCGGATTGGGATTCTCACAACGTAACATCATGGCAAGCTGTGGTATTTCACAAAAAACTGTCGTCAAAGTTCAAAAACGTGCCAGAGAACTAAATATCTCTTGACCTCTTGATGAATCAATGACCGACACAGAGCTTCAAAAGCTCATGTTCTCGAAAGAGAGCAAGGTATCTGCCAGTAAGAAGATGCCAGACTACGCTTACATCCGTAAGGAACTGCTCCGTAATGGAGTCACCAAAAAGCTCTTATGGACTGAGTACATAGAGGATTGCCGTGCCAACGGTGAAGAACCACTCATGTATTCACAATTCTGCTATCACATCCAACAGGACGAGCAGAAATATCGTGCTACCATGCATGTCAACCGTAAATCCGGCGAACAGATTGAGGTTGGCTGGGCTGGTGATCCGGCAACAATTATTGATCCTGACACTGGTGAAATCTTAAAATCTTACATCTTTGTAAGTGTAATGACTTACAGTCAGTATGCATATGTGGAAGCATTTCTGGATATGAAGCAGAGATCATGGATCAATGCACATGTCCATATGTATGAGTACTTTGGCGGTGTTGCCAGAATCCTCGTACCGGATAACTGCAAAACCGCAGTTGTTCACAATGGGGGATGGAAAGACCAGCAGATCAATGAAACTTATCAGGAACCGGCTGAACATTATGTCACCGCTATTATTCCGGCACGTGTCAGGGCTCACAAGGATAAGCCGAATGCTGAAGGAACGGTAGGAAATATCTCTACCTGGATTACAGCAGCACTTCGGGATGAACAGTTCTTTTCCCTTGCAGAATTAAACCGTGCAATAAAAGATAAGCTAGAACTGTTCAACCAAAGGCTCTTTCAGAAGAAAGAGGGTAGTCGGCGAAGCTTATTTCTTGAGGAAGAAAAACCATTGCTGGCACCATTACCTGCTATCCGTTTTGAACTGAGCGACTGGAAAAGTATCATGGATATCAATTACACTTCCGGACGCAAGCTTAACAAGGATCTTATTAACCGACTTGCAACTTGCGAATATATATCTGAACACCGGAATCTTTTTATCACCGGCGCTACAGGCTGTGGTAAAACTTACATGGCCTGCGCCTTTGGTATGAAGGCTTGTAAGCAGTATTTCAATACCAAGTATGTCCGTCTTCATGATCTGCTTATTGATCTGGAGACAGCACGGACAGATGGTAACTACAAAAAAAGTCATGGCGAAGTATGCAAATCCAGTTGTCCTGATTCTGGATGAGTGGCTTCTCTTGAAACCGACGAATGCAGAACAAAGGGATATCTTCGAACTGCTTCATAGGAGACGTAAGAAATCTTCAACGATTTTCTGTTCCCAGTATGTATTCGAGGAATGGTATGAGCAGCTCGGCGGTGGTGACAGTCCTCTGGCAGATGCAATCATTGACCGTATTGCCCACGACAGCTATCGAATAAATATCACAAGCATTGATGCTGAACATGATAGATCAATGCGTGAGGTATATGGCTTGGATAAAGGGAGTATCCCAAAGTTTGTGTAAACCTCCAAACTGATGTAAGATAAAATTACTC
>JBKYFG010000013.1:0-36115 GCA_047027955.1 Blautia sp. | reverse complement strand
CATTTGCTGATTTTAGGAATCATAAGAATGTATCTTGGAATTTAAAAAGAGGGCGCACCGGCATTATTATTAGCTTATTTACGACCGACAATTTCGGTAATTACATCTGCATCACCTTTTGCTGCCTATGATATTCCCTTTATGAATTTTACAGAGTAATGTAATGACATATCATAATATAATATCAAGTTAAAACATTAGCTGGTATCGATTTGATACCAGCTTGTTTTATGATCAATGTTGATATATTTTTGTGCGTTGTATTTTGCAGTAATGTTTTTTCTAAAGCACTGATGTTGTATTCGGTTTTTTCGTGCTTTAAAAATTCTTTTTTAACGCAAGTTTCGTAAATTTCCTCTAAAATTCTTTTTTCAGCTTCTCATTAAATTTCTCCATGATTATACCTTCACATAATGCGTACAGTTAATAAAAAAGGTTTCATATATAGTATATAGAATTAGAGTTCATAGACTGTTCTAATATGATTGAAACATCGAAAAGAGTTCAAAAGAAATATTTTGAATGATTTTTGGGGATTTATTTTGAAATCGAGATATATTCGCCAATTTAGCCATAAGCAGGAAAATTCGAATATTTTCGGAAGATTCAATTTCTGTCTGCCTAGCAATGTGAATGGAGAAAAACCTCGATATAAAAATAAGAGTTGTAGATGGCATAATAAATAGGGTAAAATGTTAAAAAGCAGTTATATAATCTACGTTGGGAAAGGAGGCCAGATGCCATGTGTACAAAAAGCCAACTAGAAGCGATAGAAGAAGAAATGGTTAATTACTATCGTTCTGTTTACGGAGACAGTATTGATACAATTATCTTATACGGATCTTATGCACGCGGAGATTACTCCGATGATTCGGATATAGATATTACAGCTATAGTAAGAGGAAATCGTGTGGAACTTCAAAAAAAATTAAAGAAAATGTGGGATTTTTCCACAGAAGTTGGTCTTGCATATGATGTTATCGTATCTCCTACGGTGATTCCATATGACGAATTTGAACAATACAAGGAAAAACTTCCTTATTATAGAAATATTGTAAAGGAGGGAAGAAAAATTGGATGATCTGGTATCTTATCGGATAGAGAATGCACGGGAAAAACTGGAATCGTCAAAGATACTGCTGGATGCAGGACATTATAAAGATTCCATAGGCAGATTATTCTATTTTTACCGGAGTTCGTGCGGTTCTTGCGAAAGATGGGATTGATTTCAAGAAACACGCAGGTGTCATAGCGTACTTTTAGAAAGAATATATAAAAACAGGAGAATTTGATAAAAAGTATTCTAAATATCTACAGACAGCTTTTCAAATTAGAAACAACTGTGATTACAGTGATTTTTTTATTGTGTCAAGAGAAGATGCAGAAGAACAATATCAGCATGCATTAGAAATGCTGAATGCAATTTGCAGCTATTTAAAAAAGGAATGCTGAAAAATATTCGACCGGATAAAAATGAGGAGTGACAGTTGTGTGCAAAGCTATAGAAGAGATGAGAAATGAAACGGCAAGAAAAACTTCTCTTGAAACAGCTAAGAGTTTGCTTCTGATCGGAAAACTGACCTGCGAGGAGATTGCTCAGGCTACGAAACTTACCGTTGAGGAAGTAAAAGAGTTGGATGGAAAGAAAAGTGCATAGGTGATTGATTGCCTGCTGGCATATTGTGTAGTGACTACTACATCGTATGTTGGCAGGCTTTTTTGCTTTAATACACCGGAACAACAGACAGAAAAACTAAACAGTATGAAATTATCCATAAAACAAAGCATTTTGTTCATATCCATAGAAAAGATTCTACTGTATAGTAGTAACCGTCAAATAAAATTGATGCTGAAAAGGCAGCAGGTTGCCACAACTATATGGGGATAATGAAAATGAAGAACAAAAAAAGCAGATATTTAGTTGTTTTGGATTCTTCGAAACGAACGGGAATTTTCCTGGATATCCTGGAATTCTGTGAGTGAATCGTAAAGAAATCCAGGATATTATCAGATGAAAAGAATGGCTTGTTAAATGCGCTGTATGGACTGAAAGAATATTGGAAAGAACCGGAAAAATGTGTGAAGATTGATGAGAGACATCTTGTCATCGATCCGCAGAGGGAGAGTATGGAGTTCTTTTATGATTTCGGAAGGTTTTGCGAAAAAGAGAAATGCAGTGTGTATTTCAGGATGAATGGTTTCAGCCGGATACGGGAAGAGAAGAAAAAAGTAATTTGGCACCGCAAAAAACAGCTGGATCAGCGTGGACTTCCTGTATATTTCCAAATGGTTCCTGTGCTGGATGTTTGAAATAATTTTAGCATTATATTGATTTTGGAAGGCGTTGTCCTGGTGTTATGAGACACCCGGCAATGCTTTCTTACTATATAATAGGAAGAAATAGCAAAATTCATTGAGAAGGAGGATATTGAAATGCATCTGGTTTACGAAGATACAAAAGAAGAGATCCTTGCCGTTGAGCGAAAAGCCAAACACCAGCCGCCGCATCTGCATCAGACCATGGAAATTGTATATGTGATGAAAGGCAGCCTGGAGCTTGGTGTTGGCCTGGAACTGTTTCATATGGAAGAAGGAGATATTGGTCTTGTTTTTCCGGATGTGATCCACCATTGCCAGGTGTTTTCAGAACAGTATAGTGAAGTGTTACATATTAATGTACTGACAAGGACATTGGGTACATATGAAGAATTATTAAAAAGAAAAGCCCCGGTATATCCGGTAATCAAATATGGGGAACTCCCTTCAGAAATCTATCCAGCTATCCAGAGCATGAAAGGAGCCGCACCGAAAAATATCTGGATTGTCCAGGCCTATCTGCAGGTTATCTTTGCAAGATGTATCCCGCTGCTTACACTGACAGAGAAAAACCAGGTAGGAAGTAATGATCTCATTTATCAGACGGTATCCTATATTTCTGCGAATTTCCGAAAATCTTTTTTGTTAGAAGATATGGCAAAGGATCTTGGCGTAAGCAAGTATGTGTTATCAAGGGTATTTTCCAAAACTTTCCACCGGAATTTCAATCAGTATCTTAATGACGCAAGACTTGGCTATGCAAAGCAACGGCTGGAAAATACCAACGATCCGATTACAACTATCTGTCTGGACAGTGGTTATGAAAGCCAGAGAACCTTTAACCGGGTGTTTAAGGAAAAATACATGGTCTCACCGAGTGAGTATCGAAAAAAATTATTATTGTAATCGCGATAAAATCAGGATAAAATAAAGATAACACAAGTAGACAATCTGGAAAGATTCTTTGATACCTTGCAACAAATAATGAAATATCAAATGAAATAGGAATTAATTTATTAAGGGGGAAGAATATGCCAGAAGAAGCGACTCTTAGTAATGAAAAAAATTATACCGTCTTTCAGTTTAATGGTCATATCATTCGTTTTACAGCACCATATTCACTGGAATACTATACGGAAGTAAAAGAATGGGATAAAGGTTATCTGGTTGTAATGGCAAAATATAAGCAAAATAAAGAACCTGAAGAAGAATATATTGATCTTGTACCGATTCTTCAGAATCTTTATTTTGATACAGACAAATTTTTGAAACCGATAAAAGGAGTGAAGATTGCAAATGACTGATATTAAACAAGTTGCTGATGCAGCAGATATGATAGTAAATGGATATGCGTTCACACGATGCACAGAAGGATATCGTGTCTTGAATTTGAATCGTCCAGATCGGGCAACGGTATTTTCAAAAGAGGGAGATGCGCTTGAAACAAGTATGGATGATATTGAAGTGGCTATCGCAAGAGACTATTTAGAGAAGAACCGTAAATTTATGGAGGAATAAGATGCCAAAGTATTATGAATATAAAATTGCCGGTTATTATTTGTACTTTACATCTTATTGTGTGATTGAATGTATGCATGTACATGCGAGCGACCGTAAACTTACAGAAGCCGGATCAGCGAAATTTTTTGTAAAAGATAATGGTGATACAGTATTACAAAATCGGGGAATCCTTAATGACAGAGAAATCAGGAAAATACAAGCGTTTATCAAACAAAACTACCAGGAAATGTATTTGAAGTGGTCTGAATATAGTCAGGAAGGATATTATGAAAAGGATAATTAACCTGTCAGATATATTTAAAGTATAATTTAATGGTTGGGTTACAGAAACAGGATATATGGGAAAAAAGAAAAATTTTCCATATATCCTGTTTTTTGGTTCTAAACAAAATCCTGTCGCATATATTAATAAAAAAGATATCTTAGAATCTTCTTTTCTAAGACAATCCCTCCGTATCTTCCCCATTTTCCGGCACTTTCTGCTCTGTCTGACTGAAATTTTGACGGGTTTCAGATTTCGAATCCGGAAACTGGAGAATGGTGATCTGGCTTTGCTTAAAACTCATAGACAGATGCACGTACCGGTCCATGGTGATCTTGACCGTAGAATGTCCCAGCATCTCACTGAGTGCTTTGATCTGTATACCCGATTCCACGCAGCGTGTCGCAAATGTATGACGTAGCGTATGAAAATGCAGATCCCGGATACCACAGTTTTTCAAGATCTTTTTAAACTGCCGCGTCATTCTCCGCGGCTCCACGGGAGACAGTGCTCCGGACAGCAGATAATAAGAGGATGGATATCTGTTTTTATATTTTACAAGAACCGGAATCATCTCCGGGTGTAAAGGAATCGATCGTTCCCGTTTATTTTTGGGCGAACCGATATGCAACACTGTTTTGGAATCTCCAGGCAGGGAGTTCTGATTCTGAATACGCTGTAATGTATGTCGGATATGAAGCACCTGTTCCTCCAGATCAATATCCGCCCAGGTCAGTGCACAAAGTTCCCCCAGACGGATACCACTGAACAAAGTCAGTCGGATGCCAATAGAAATCAGATCGTTGTTATCTTTCAGATAAGCAAGCAGCTTACAGGATTCCCCATCGGAAAGAATATCTAAAGGCTGTTTTGCGTGATCAGAAGCTGTTTCTGTACATTCGACAGGAAGATAATGTATCGTGTACTTCAGAATGCCACTGATGATCGTATTAATGCTTCGGATAGAACTACCGGAAAGTTCCTGTTGGAGAACTTCCATTAGTCGATCATAAACACTTTGTTGGACCTCACGTACATAGAGTTTTTCCCAATGAGGAAGAATATATCTTTCCAGACAGTTTTTATATTTAATATAGGTGGACGGTTTCCAGCGACTGGCAGAATTCAGCAGCCAGTTGTATGCAGCCTCGGAAAATATTGTGTTGGAAATAATTTGTGTATTTTTTAACGAAATCGACTTTTCGTAATTATTCTTCTGAAGTAATACTTCCCGGTAAGTTGAAGCATACAGATATTTAAAATAAGGACGGCCATCCGCCTTTTTCCCCAGCGATACACGTGCCTCCCAACGCCCGTCCCTGCGTTTGTAGATGTTTTGACCAGTTCTCATAAACAGCCTCCTGACTACAGAATTTTGACAACTTTTTTGACGGCGAACGGCGAGCAGAAAATGTATGCTATGCTAAAATTTGTATAAAAAACCGTTCAAAAAAAACAACTTTTTTAAAGAAAACGCCGAAAAAGATTGACAAATCTGTGAACAATGATTAATATTAGGATTGTAATGATGTCTTAGAAAAGAAGAATCTAAGACGACCGTGCAATGATCCTATAGATATTATGACTGGATTTTAAAATTTTATACGACGTGTTAAAGAGAGCATGCGAAAACGGAAGCCGGTTAGAATCCGGGACAGTTTCACCCTGCTGTAAGGACAACGAAAGATGTTATATGCCACTGAGGATTATTATTTGGTAAGGCACATCGAGTAGGCTAAGAGGTCCTGAGTCCAGAAGACGATCGCAAAAAAGCTGCTTTAGCATCAGGATAATTCGGAGGCCGAAACGAATTGGACGAGTAAACGGGCGAGAAATGGTATCTTCTGTTGTCAGTTATGATATATGAAAATCACCCTTGTTTGAAAGTGAGATATTAGTTCGTATGACGACTTCTGTTGTACGGGCTTTTTTATTTTCGTGATGTGTTTCCATTATGTCGTGAAAGTAGAAACTTTACAGTCGATGCAGTAGCGAATACTCCCCATACTGTGTTGGCTTAACAAAGGTGGGAGCACTAACGCGAAGGAGGTCATAATACTATGACGAAAAAGAACCTTTTTAAGAAAATTGCTTCAGTTGCAATGGCTGGAGCACTGACACTGTCCATGGCACTGCCTGTAGGTGCTGCAACAAATGATCCGAATCTGGTAGTAGAAGCAAATACTCTGTATTCTACCCCAATTGCATCTGGTTCCAGTGTTACACTTGGACTGATGCCAGGTAATGCATATTATCAGAGAACTGGATTTAATTCACCAGAAGACGCAGCAAGCAGCTTAACAGCTACAGTTGCTCTTGGAGCAGACAAGGTTGATGAATCCAGTATTACATATGGCTCTATGAAGACAACCGATTACAATGGTGCCGAGACATATGCTGGTACTGTAACAGTAAGTGGTAAAGATGGTGCATATGGACCGGCTAGTTTACACGTAGTAAATAAAAACGGTACAGGAGATTATGCGTATATTGATATGACTGTATATGTAGAGGCAGCAGAAACAAAGGATGCTGTAAATGTTGCAGATGTTCAGGTAGTCGATGTTAGCGGTACAGGACTTATTGCTGAAGAAGAAGAGAATCTGAGCGTTGCAGCAGCAACAAAAAATACAGCAAATCCGTTTAATGGATCTAATGGTGCTGCACAGAGTTATCCAACCGTAGGTGATACATTATATAGTATGGCAGAAGCAACTGGTCTGAGTTTTACACAGAGTGATGGTTATGTAAATTCAGTAACTGACAGTGATGGAAATACTCTTGAAGCATATACAACAAAAGATTGGACTTATTATGGTTGGAATTACTGTGTAGTTCGTAATGGTGAAAAAGTGGATGAAGGCGATATCCTGAGCGCAGCTGTACTCGAAGTAGAAAAGGATGATATCATTTATTGGGCATTTGGCACAATGGATCAGGCAACTGATTATTTCAACACACAGATGGGTAAATAAAACATATTTCAGGTGGATGGTTGAGGCGGGTAAACGCCGCCTCAACCATTTTACTGAATCTAAATTGTATTAGTAGATGGAGAGTGTGAAAAATGAAAAAATTACTTCGATATCTGCTGCTTATGGTTTGTTTAATTGGATGTTTTAAAATAGATGTTAGTGCGGCAGAGAATGCATCTAAACAGATAAGCCTCACAGGAATTAGTAGTGTAAAAATATACACAGCTGATAAGAAAAAAGAAATTCCGATAAGTGATAAAAGCTTTACTGTAACTCCTGGTAAATATTGCTATGAAAGTGATAACGGGGCAGGTGGTAATTTTACAGTAACAGATAAAACGACGGAATTAAATCTTCACAGTGTTACATTTTCCAATGTATCTCCATCGCACTGGAATACAGAAAAAGGTGCATGGGAATACTTACCTGAATTGGGAACATTAACATTGTGCGATGAGCAGCAGAATGAATACTGGCATACTACAGACAATGTTTATAATTATGTAGTTCCAGCAAAAGCCGGAGACAGCTATTATATTTTTAAATTTTTACCCTTCGATGCAAATTATCTCTCCATCGAAGGGCATTTTTATGTCTATGGGGAAACAAACTTTGGAAGATTAAATTTGTCTGACAGTGGAACAATTCCTTACATAAAAGCAAGCTACATCACTGTAAAAGCACCGGTTGGCATGGAAATCTATACAACATGGCAGTTAAAATTTTATACAGCCAGGAACTGGGAATCTTACGAAGCTTTTAAAGAAGAAGACGGATATATGTACTACAAAATTCCAGAAGGCTTTACCTATATGCTTCGTCAGGAAGGAAAAGTTACCAGATATACCAAAAACTTAGACGGCGAGTGGAATAAAGATCATACAGTAATAACAGTGTCTCCACTAGAAGATGATCCAACACAGGTTCATCGCGAACAGGAAAAAGATGGCATTTATGCCAGTATGTTAACGAACCTGCCTGAAAATAGTGAAATTGATTTGAATGTTGGAGAATATTTTGATTTGGTTCCATTACGTGCATGGCAGGCATTGGAAGATGGTGTAAGCAATTATCATAATGATCCGGAATGGCATTATAAGGTTATAGGCGGAGATACAAATATCGCCTCTGTTGAAGTGACAGACGATGATAAAATAGGACAGTTTGGACGTATCCATGCAAAGGGTGAGGGAACTGTTCTAGTTGCGTTTTGGTATGATGCGGTAGAAACATCTTCTATTGCAAGTAATACTGGAAGTTATATTTATAGTGCATTGTTGCCTGAACTGACAGGAATCGCTGTCGTTCATGTAGGAAGTGCATCTCAAACTCAGATTACTTCTAATATCGATATGATAGAAGGACGTACGGTTTATTATCTTAAAAGTCAGACTGGTGCAAATGGTATTACATATGATATGGATAGTTCCGCAGAGTATACTTTTAAACCTACGGCAACAACAGGTAATAATGTGGAAAAAATCACATCTGTACGTGTGCATAAACCAATTACAGTGACAGATGGAAACTTAAGTGAAAATCCTGCTGAATGGTTAAACGATAATTCATGGGAAACATATCAAGCGAACGAGACAGAAGATGGTCAACAAAGCTATACAATCAAATTATCGGAAGGGCGTAATATTGTAGAGATTAAAGCTGGGGATGCAACTAGTTATCATGTGATTCTCGCCAGAGGGTTGGATGTTACGATTGATAATATATATAATCCGGGACAAACTCCTTGTGCCGGAGATACTGTAAAAGTAACAATAGATAATATGATTCCACCAGTATTTAAAATGTCAGCAATCTATAACCCCGCAGGTGTGGACTTTGTTTGTAAAACTAATGGAGTTGATTATACAACATCATTTGGTCAATATATGGCTGGAAGTAGTTTTACTATAAAACTCCAGGAAGAAGATACAGGAGTTTATAAAATTACAGATGGTGCATTAACAACACATGCTTGGGGAACAACAGATGGTGCTCATCGCAGACTGACAAGAAATTCCATGGCAGGTTATTGGAATGGCGGAAATAACCCAGATATTGATTATGGAAAAATGGCGTATATACCGGAGATATCATTTAAGGTTGAATCTAACGATGAATATGAGGAAACAGCAAATCGTTCAGCTGGTTTGTTAAAAGCGTTAGGAGTAGCTTTAGGATCAGATGATAGTCCGATAGTTGAAGGGGCTGGAACGGCTCTGTTTGCAACATCTGCGGGCGATATTGATCAGAATGTAAATCGACCAGCAATTATAATGGGCACATATCAGAAACTACATGTTCAAGTAGGTGCTGATTTGTTACAAAAGGACGATAATGCGAAACTTTTGGTAAGATATTGGCTTGGAACGGATTCAAGCGAAGCAATCGTACAAGAAATGGAATTCTCTGAGTCATACAGAGAAACAAGTAGTATGGGTGGAACCGTTGGGCGTATAGTTGGACATCCGTTACAATATATAGGAAAAGATATTAAAAATAATGCGACTAAAGAAATGCCAATAGAAGTTATTGTAATACCGGAAAATGGAAGTCCTATGACTTATGCTACTAAGTTATATATGGCTAAGAAACAATCTAGTGTAACTTTTATTCCTAAAAATATAAAAATTTTAGCAGCAGATGAAAGTCAAAAACTTGGTCGTTGGGATGGAATTCTGAAAGCTGATGATATCCAGTACGAGGATTCAGATGGAAATGTTGTAACTCAGGATTTAGGTTATGGATTTATAGGAACAGAAAAACACTTTACTACATCTGTATCAAATGAAATTGATAACATATTAATAGATGTAGAAAGTGATATCTATAATAACCAGGAAGTGATAAATAATTATACAATTTCTACCAACGAAAAGAATTATGAAGCCGGAGAAGCTATTCCATTGGAAGTTGGTGTGAATAAACTGACGGTTACCTGCACTGCAGCTGTTGGAAAAACCAGTACCTACACCATCGACGTCACCCGTCGTACCGCAGCAAAACAGACCACCTTCGAGATCCCGGACGGCGCATCCGTACTGGTTATGCAGGGACGCAAAGTCATGAAGGCGAACGAGGATGGAACCTACACACTGGAAAACGGAACCTATACCTACCATGTATCCAAGAGCGGTTATCTGACAAAGACTGACAACTTTGAAGTGACAGACGAAGAGCCAAATCAGGTGATCCGCGTGATGGATCTGGAGAAAGTTCCGGAACAGAGTGGAACGGTATCGGTACAGCTTGCAGGTCAGAGTACCGTATTCTGCCCGACCAGGGATGTTGAGATCCAGCAGACGGCAGAGGATCTGGCGGCAAACCGTTATGTACAGTACAACCACGGCGGTTATACCGTCCTGCATGCACTTCTGGATGCAGCGGAAGCAAGCGGAGCGGAATTTGAGTGTTACCGTGGCAAATTCGTTCTTGTGGACGATTCCATTACCGAAAACAATGGAAAGAAAGCAGGATGGGTATGCAAGGTCAACGGTATCGAGTGCAGCGACCCGGCGAACACACTGGTTAGTGATAAGGATAAGATTGAACTGTTCTATAACTCCGGATGGAACGGTATGCAGCATGCATGGCTGTCACCGGAAAACGGGGAAGTGACACGGGGAGAGAGTATGGAACTGCTTCTGAGTGGAGCTGATGTACACGAAAGCGATGGAACGGCAACAACGATACAGGGAGCAGAAATCTACGATGGTGATACCCAGGTAACAACGCCAGATGGAGAAGCGATTGTTACAACCGATGAAAACGGAATTGTGAAGATCGACACCCGTACACTGACATTGGGAACACACTATTTTACAGCTGTGAAGAAAGATGAGGATGGTCATAACATTCTTACTGCGACACTGAGTGCGATCAATGTTAAGAAACCGGATACTTCATCAGCAGATCCGACCAAGACAGAGGTAACTTTCCGTCTGATCGGTGATACCAAACACGGAACAGAAGGAAGTGACAACGAAGCGGTACATGCATATACGACATGGATCGCAACCGGAACCTATACCTTTGACGGAAATGATGTAACCGTTGGTCAGGTCTTCGAGGCCGCACTGAAGGAAGCCGGACTTTCTTATGAAGGACTGGAAAAGAACTATATCAGTGCGATCACGGCACCGGAAACCTACGGTGGATATGAACTGAGAGAGAAAGACAACGGTAAAAACTCCGGCTGGATGTATACGGTTAATGGTGTGCATCCAAGTGATGGACTCAAGAACTGTTATGTGGACTCAGGGGATGAGATCATCTGGCATTATGTGGATGATTACCAGAGTGAACAGGCTGATATGCTGGATAAGAATGGTAATTACGTAGGAACCGGTAATGTATCTACCTGGAACAAATGGCTGGAAGCATTAGACGAAACGCCTGGTGCAAGAGACAACGCAAGCAAAGTGGTTGCCAAGATTAATCAGATTGGTGATCCGATCGAACTGACCGATGAGTGTGAGGAAAAGATCACAGCAGCCAGAGACGCGTATGAGCAGCTGAGTCCGGAAGAAAAACGTTACGTGGATAATTACCAGACATTGAAAGATGCAGAAAAAGAGCTTGCAAGACTGAAAAAGGTAGCAGCTGATCAGAAAGCAGCCGAAGAGGTAACGGAGAAGATCAAGGCTCTTCCAGATGTGAAAGATCTGACATTGAACGATGAAACCCAGATCGATGAAGCAAGAGATGCGTACAGTAAACTGACCGATGATCAGAAAACGTATGTATCGGACGAGACGAAAGGTAAACTGGTAAGTGCAGAAGAACAGATGGCAAAACTTCTGGATGCAGAGGCAATTACAAAACTGATCAAGGAGATCGAAGAACTTCCATCCGCAAGTGATATAACGCTGAATGACAGGGAAGCGATTGAGAATGCCAAAGCCCATTACGATGCCCTGAGTGAAGAGCAGAAAGGGGTTCTGGAAGAAACATCACCGGATAGTGTCAAGAAGCTGAGTGAAGTGATTGAACAGCTGAATGCACTGATTGAGGAAGATGATAAGCAGAAGGAAGTGGATAAGGTCAATACATTGCTGAATGAACTTCCGGACAAAGATGATGTCATGTTCCGGGATCAGACAGCAGTCACAGAAGCACGCGATGCTTACGATGCGCTGAAAGATATGTACGAAGATGAAAATCTGCAGGGACGGATTTCAGAGGATATGCTGAAGAAACTGACAGATGCGGAAGAACGTCTGAAAACATTACAGGAAGAAATTGACTATGTGGCAGGACTGATCGAGGATATCCCGGCTATCGATGACCTGACAGTAGAAGATGCTGACCAGGTACAGGCAGCCCGTGATGCTTACGAGGCCCTGAATGATGAGCAGAAACAGAAACTGACAGAAAGTGGACTTCTGAGTGATCTTCTGGTAGCAGAAAACCAGATCGGATGGCTTCAGAAAGATGTGGAAGCTGCGAAGAAGGTAACTGACCAGATCAACAGGCTTCCGTCTGTCAAAGATCTGCGGCTGTCTGATAAGACCGCTGTAGAAGCAGCAAGATATGCGTATGACAATTTAAGTGATACGCAGAAACAATATGTATCTGAAGACACAGTAAAAGCACTGGAAGAGCGTGAGGCAGAGATTAAACGTCTGGAAGAGGTAACACCGAATCCGACACCTACCCCGAACCCATCTCCATCGGATGATCCGAAGCAGGATGAGGACGAGGACAGCGTAACACTGACCTATCAGAATTATCCGGTTTCCGTAACCGGAAAACTCTCCGGTTATGAACTGCGCCTGACCGCTCTGAAAGCAGACGATGATGTGGTAAAACAGATGCAGAACATGATCAGTTCCAAAGAAGCCCTGATCCGCCTGTACGATGTAACACTGTACAAGGACGGAAAAGAAGTGAAATGGAACGACAAACTTACCGTGAACTTCCAGGTGGGAACCTCCTATAACGGACAGACCTTAAGTGTACTTCACGAAGTAAACGGCAAGATCGAAACCCTGAGCGGAACCGTAAGCAATGGTATCTTAAGTATAACAGCGAATGGTACCGGATCCTTCGGTGTGGTTGTACCTGCATCCACAGTAAGCACAGGAAACAGCAACAATGGTGGTTCGACTGGAACGGTTACCAATGGCAACCTGGGTGGTGGAAGCACAGGAACTGGAAACGGAACCACTGCGGTATCCGGCACTGGAAAAGTCACAAGTGCGAAGACAGGAGATGATACAGATATCCTTTTCCCAATCGCAGGACTGATCACAGCAACAGGTGTACTTGCAGGAGTTGTTCTCTATTATAAAAAGAAAAAAAGAATCACAGGAGTACAGACGGAGGAAGAGTAATGAAAAATAAAGTCATCAGTCTTTTTCTGGCGGCTGCCATGGTTCTCAGTCTTTGCCCGGCATCAGTCCGGGCTCAGACTGTTTCTGAGGAATTTTCAGCAAAAGTAGCGGAAGCGGCGGAAACAGAGACCGTGGAGGGTACTGCTGATCCGACAGAAGAACCGGTGGTTACCGGAAATACAGACACTGCGGAAACTGATACTCCACAGGCAACGGAAGCGCCGGAAGAGACAGAAGTTGTCGGTACGGGAAAAGATGAAAAAATATCTGTTCCGGAGACAGCAGAAGAAAAAACAGAAGCCTCCGGGGATTCCTGGAAGGAAGACGAAGAACTGAAACTGTACGGCACGGCAGATCAGGATGCAAATGGAGAGGTGCGTGCAGCATCTTCTTATGATCTGGGCACCGTGATTTCTAAGACCGTCAGCTGGAAGCAGGGAACGAATGGAACTGTTTTTACAGATGAGTTTCTGGGAAACGTCAGCAGTACAAATACAGACTGGACGGTAGTGTTCCTGAGACGGCTGGGAATCCAGGAAAATTACGATGCATTTTTAACGCGTGCAAATACTTATGTAAAAGGAGCTTATGATAAAAATCCATCGACAGGGCTCAGCACCAATACACCGACCGAATGGCACCGTCTGACGATGGCTGTGCTGGCGGCAGGCGGGGATCCGACGAATGTGGGCGGACATGATCTGATCGCGGATGGAACGTATAACTGTCTGGCAGGTGATCCAAGCAATCAGGGAATGAACGGTGCTGCGTGGGCATTGCTGGCTCTGGATTCCAATGGATATGAAGTGCCTGCAGAAGCAGAGTATACAAGGGAAAAACTGATCAACGATATCCTTAAAAAAGAAGTGCCTGGTGGCGGCTGGTCAATGAACGATACAGCCAGAACACTGGAAGTGGATATTACAGCAATGGTTGTCTATGCACTTGCTCCCCATGCGTCAGAAAATCCGGATGTTCAGGCAACATTAGACCGTGCGCTGAAAGTGTTAAGAGATGAAATTTCAGAAGATGGAGATTATGCATCCGGTAGTGATTATAACTGCGAATCTACTGCACAGGTAATTATTGCGCTCACTTCTATGGGGATTGATCCGACAACAGTGACAAATGCATCCAGTGGGAAAAATCCGTTGGATGGTCTGATGAAATATTACAATAGCCAAACAGGTGGTTTTTTCCATAAGGATAAAGGTAGTACGAGCAGGAATGAATCAGACATTATGCCGACCGATCAGGCGATGGAGGCCATCGCAGCTTACCGCCTGTATCAGCAGGGCATCAATCTCTTTGATTTCCGCTCCACCGCCAACACCACTCAGTATGTGGCACAGGCAGATAATGGCAGTGTATTTACCGCAGATGCCGGTACGGAAACTGACCTGTATGTGGGAGCAGATGTCAGGAAACTGACCCTTACCAACCTTCCGATCGGCAATTATGACGCGGCAGTTGTGACGGTGAATGGAAAAACTTACAAGAGCGGACTCCGTGGATCAGATGGTCGTACACCGGTAGAGGGTGAGATCGCAGTCACAGACGGAACGGAACTGGATATTGCAGTCACAAAACGGGATGGAACTACAGAAAACCGGAAACTGACGGTGCACACCACTGCCGATGCGGAAACGAAAGCGATCATCAACCGGATCGACAATCTGCCGGATGCGGACAAGCTGACACTGGAAGATGCCGATACCGTAACTTCCGTGAAGGAAGCGTATGATAAGCTGACCGACAAAGAAAAGAGTCAGGTGACCAACGCAGATAAGCTGGAAGCACTGGTTCAGAAACTGGAGGATCTGAAAAAAGAAGAAGAAAAGAAACTGGAAGAGAAGCGCAGCGCACTGGAAAAGAAAGTGGCTGCCATCGCCACACCGGTAAAGATCGGTGACAAAGACCTGGTAAACCAGTACCTGCTGGAACTGGATACTCTTGGAGAGTGGGACAAAAAAGAATCCCTTTCCAAAACCCTGAACGGTTACCTCGGTGACATCGCCGCACGGCAGAAGCTGGTGGATGCCCTGGATAAGGATATCTGGAACCAGGTGGATCCGCTGCGGATCTGTCAGGATGATACGGCCACGGTGAAAAAACTGATGAGCCGGTACGGTGCACTCCGGGAGGACGAGCGCAAATTGTTAAAGAACGGGGAGAGTCTTCTGGAAGCCGCTGATGTGATCGAGTCTCTGGATAACGGGATCATACCGAAAAAGGTATTCGAGAACCTGATGGCGACGAAGGAAGCATTTACCTATACGGGCACTCTGTCCGGCGGAAGTACTTATACGCTGACCTGGGACGGAAAAAACGTAAAGAAAGCCGGTGATGTGAAAGCCGGAATCAAGATCGGTACCGGAAGCAACACCATCAGTGGTACACAGGCCCAGGTGGAATTCGCCCAGAGCGGAAGCATGAACGGTACGGTCACACTGTCTGTAAAGACCGGTGTGAAGGACGGAAGCTGGAACCTGTACTGGCTGAACCCGGACAAGCTGACGATCCAGAGTGCAAAGACGGCAACCGTTTCTTCCGGAAAACTCAAAATGAGTGTGACAACCGGAGGACGCTACTGGCTGGCAAGAACTGCTCCGAAGGTGGGGGAGGACACCTCCACAGACGGTCAGGGGACCAAAGTGGGTACGATCGCATCTTCGAAAAGCGGAAAGAGCAGTCATACCGGCGGTACCTCTATTGCATCGATCCAGAGCAGGGGCAGGGCATCTTCCGTATCCGGAAAGAACAGTGCCGGTGTAAAAAGCAGCAGTAAAAAGAGCAGTAAAAACAGCAGTCTCTCTGACACCGCAAAGGCAAAGACCAAAGGAAAGATCACTTCCAAAGAACTGAAAAGTATCAAAGGAAAAGACGAGAACCTGCAGGCCAGTGGTAAGATCTCCGATTCCGTATCCTATACTCTGACCATCAACGGTGAGGATGTGAAGCTGACCAAAGACTGGACATATAAGCTGCAGTCGGACTGCAAGTACAAGGATGATATCGAACAGCTGGCGGTCAAACCGCTGATCCTGTGTACCGAAGGTTCCGGCACTTTCCCGGGACAGATGCTTGTGACACTGAAGACCGAACTTGATGACGATGACCTGTTACTGTTTTCGTACGATCCGGAGAACCGGAAGGCGGAATATGTCAAGAAGGTATCGGTCAAAGACGGCGAGATGGAGTTCACCCTGAAGGAAGACGGCCACTATTTCATCGCAAAACGTGCCCTGGCAGCATCCCTGGATGAGAGTACGGATGCAGAAAAACAGGAGATCGAAGACGCATCGGATACGGCGGAAGATGTGCCGTGGGATGCATCGGAGGAAACGGTCGTTCTTGGAAACGGGGAGGATACGGATACCGGTGCACAGACGGCGGAGAAAAAGACCGCTATGGTACGCTGGGTGCTGATCGGACTGATCGCCCTGGTATGCTGTGCGGCGGCCGGAGTGATCGTATATAACAAACGGAAAGAAAAGGGAAAACCGGATCTTTCCAAAGGAAAAGACAGGAAGGACGGAGGAAAATGAAGCGGAAAACGAAAAGCATAGGACTCTGCCTTCTGCTGGTTCTGGCACTGCTGTTTTGCAGCTGCCAGACCAGCGCAGTAAAGGAAGAACAGGCTTCGGCGGATCCGACAGTGACCGCCGCTGCGAAAGATTCAGCAGATGATGGAAACACCAAAGATTCGTCAGAAGTCAAAGAAGACAACAGTGACAAGGAACCTGAGTACATTGATGAAGAGTATGTAGATGAGCATTATGGATCGGATGAGGAAAAAGAAGATCTGAGTAAATATAAGAAAAAGAGTTCTTCTTCTAAGAAATCCGACTCCAAAAACTCAGACTCCAAAAACTCAGACACAGAAGATGCAGACGGTACAGAGAGCAACGGAACGAACGGGAATGGAAGCACTTCTTCCGGTGAGGAAGCCAGTGCGGATAACTATTATACCGATCCGATCCCGGAAGGAAAACCGGATCCGGTAGAACCGCAGGATCAGACCGTGGACAGCAGTAAACAACTGACCTGTACCCTGTATGTGGAGTGTTCCACGATCCTCAATAACATGGGTGACCTTACCGAAGGCAAGGCGGACTGGGTTCCGTCAAACGGTGTGATCTACGGTCCGAAGACCGTGACCTTTTCCGAAGGGGAGTCGGTGTACGACATCCTGCAGCGGGAGATGAAAAACAACCGGATCCAGATGGAATCCCAGTTTACCGCCATGTACAACAGTGCGTATGTGCAGGGCATCAACAACCTGTACGAGAAGGACTGCGGCCAATGGTCAGGCTGGATGTATGAGGTAAACGGCTGGTATCCGAATTACGGATGCAGCCGCTACCAGGTACAGGACGGGGACAACATCGAATGGCATTATACCTGTGACCTGGGAAGAGACCTGGGAGCGGGCATGTCTTAACTGAAGATGTAAAGGATTAGGCGCCCCGGATTCCGGGACGCCTAAAACTGTATTTGATAAGGAGAAAAGAATGGATACTTTTTCAGGGTATCATCCACTGATTAATTTTACTTATTTTGTGATCGTCATCGGGCTGTCGATGTTTTATATGCATCCGGTATTTCTGACGTTATCGCTGATCGGCTCGGTGAGTTATTCCATTTATCTGAAAGGGAGAAAAACCGTGAAGGTGTTCCTGCTGGGGATGCTGCCGGTCTGTCTTCTGGCGGCGGCTGCCAACCCGCTGTTCAGCCATGCGGGGGCAACCATGCTGTTTTACTTAAAAGACGGGAATCCGGTTACACTGGAGTCCATCGTCTACGGTCTGGCTTCGGGGCTGATGCTGGCGGGGGTGATCTCGTGGTTTTCGGTTTTTCATGAGGTGATGACCTCGGACAAGTTCATGTACCTGTTCGGGAAGGTGATACCGGCATTTTCGTTGCTGTTATCCATGACCCTGCGGTTTGTGCCCCGGTTTACGGAGCAGATCCGGCGGGTGGCGGAAGCCCAGCAGTGTATCGGAAGGAACGTGAACAATGGGAACGTTTTCCAGCGGGCGGCGCACGGTCTGAAAATCCTCTCGATCACAACAACCTGGGCACTGGAAAACAGTGTGGAGACGGCGGACTCGATGAAGTCCCGGGCTTACGGGCTTCGCGGGAGAACAAATTTCAGTATCTACCGGTTTGACCGGAGGGACGGGATGTTACTGGCATTTTTAGTGGGAGTATTCGGAACATTGTTATTCTGTATACACCTTCGAAAACTGAAGATTCTGTATTTCCCGGTTTTTATCATGAATAAGACAACAGCAGGGGCATTGCTGTTATATATCCTGTACGGAATCTTGTGCATGCTGCCCCTGATATTAAATATAGCGGAGGACAGAAAATGGCGCTCTTTGAGATCAGAAATCTGACATTTACTTACCCGGATCAGGAGAAGCCGGCACTCACGGATCTGAACTTTTCCCTGAAACAGGGGGAATTTCTGGTAGTCTGTGGCAAATCAGGCTGCGGCAAATCGACGCTCCTGCGGCATTTTAAGACAGCGATGGCTCCATATGGGGAACGGAAAGGAGAGATCCTGTTTGAAGGCAGGGAGCTGGACACGGTGTCCGTGCGGGAGCAGGGGGCGCGGATCGGCTATGTGCTCCAGAGTCCGGACAACCAGCTGGTGACAGATAAAGTATGGCATGAACTGGCATTTGGATTGGAAAACCTGGGGTATGAGACGGGGACAATCCGCCTCCGGGTGGCAGAGATGGCAAGTTTTTTCGGGATCCAGACCTGGTTTGAGAAAAATGTGGAGGAGCTTTCCGGCGGGCAAAAGCAGCTGTTGAACCTGGCGGCGGTGATGGCGATGCAGCCAGACCTTCTGGTGTTAGATGAACCGACCTCCCAGCTCGATCCCCTGGCGGCAGGCGACTTCCTGGCAACGCTTCGAAAGATCAATGCGGAACTGGGGACAACGATCCTTTTGATTGAACACCGGTTAGAGGAAGTCCTGGCGTATGCCGACCGGGTACTGGTGATGGAAAACGGCGGGATCCTGGCACTCGATGCACCGGAAAAATTGCCGGCGTTCATCCGGGAGAATGATATGTTCCAGGCGATGCCTGTCCCGATGCGGATCTTTGAGGAACTGTCCGGGGAAGGCGACAGCCCGGTGACCGTCCGGGAGGGACGGGAATGGCTGGAAGAGTGGATAGAAGAAAAGAAGCGTTTGGGAAACGGGTATGAGAACCGGACAGAGGCAATAAAAAATGTGTCATATGCCAGTGATAGAGAAGCTGCTGAAAATCAGCCGGAAGCACAAAACGTGGAAATTGACGAGATTCAGGAGAAGGGAAGAAAAACCTCTCTCTTCGGATTACTTTCTAAAAAATCAGCAAAGGGATCGGAAGGCCAGCAGCCACAGACCGTCCTGGAAGCGCGGGATGTGTGGTTTCGGTATGAAAAGGAACTTCCGGATGTGGTGCGCGACCTGAACCTGAAGGTGCAAAAAGGTGAACTGTACTGTCTGCTCGGCGGCAACGGAACCGGGAAGAGTACGACACTGCGCCTCCTGGGACGGATCAAGAAGCCTTATCGCGGCAAACTCTTTCTAAACGGAAAGGAACTGGGAACCTACCGGGAGAGCGAACTTTATGGAAAACTTCTCGGTATCCTCCCACAGAACCCGCAGAGCCTGTTTGTCAAGGATACGGTCGAAAAAGACCTGCGGGAGATGTCCGGGGATACCGGACGCCTGCGGGATGTCATCGAAAAGACAGAGATCGGACATCTGCTGGGAAGTCACCCGTATGACTTATCCGGCGGGGAACAGCAGCGGGCGGCACTGGCGAAAGTACTTCTGCTTGATCCAGAGATCATCCTTTTGGATGAGCCGACAAAGGGACTGGACGGTTTTTATAAAAAGAAACTGGCGCAGATCCTGAAAGGGCTGACGGCGGAAGGGAAGACGATACTGATGGTCTCCCACGACATTGAATTCTGTGCGGAATATGGGGATACCTGTGCCCTGTTCTTCCATGGAAGTGTGGTGACGAGCGCACCGGCACGGGAGTTTTTCGCAGGGAACAGTTTTTATACTACGACTGCCAACCGGATGGCGCGCAAATGGTATCCGGATGCAGTGACAGCAAAGGATGTGATCGAACGATGCAGGGAAAGATAAAGCGGCTGGAAGCCCGTGACCAAAAGCAGGCGAGGGGGATGGACACCCAGGCGATGATCCCGGTGCTTGCGATGGTGGCGGAACTGGTCTCGATGCTCGGATTCCGCTGGGTATCCGTGCCGGATCTGCGCTACAGCCCGTATGCGAAAGCGGGGATGTTAGGAAAACTGGAAGAGACAGCAAAAGGAATCGCGTGGAACTACCAGGTGCCGGAAGCCATGACGCAGGCGGCAGACCAGGCCGCCGGATATCTGCGGATCGGGATGGCGGTGAGCGTGATCCTTGGCCTGTGCTTTATCCTTCTGGCGTACCGGGTGAAAGTAAAGGCAAAACGGCTGGGGCGGCTGGCATTTTTATGGAATACGGGGATGACGGTGGCTGTCCTGTGGTGGGCGACCGATACGAATATGGCTTTAAACCTTTTAGAAGGACGGGAGAACAATTTTATGAACCTCACGATCTACAGCCATGTGCAGCTGACCGCAGCCGCCTACCTGCAGATCGTGCTGGCTCTCCTGATCGTGCCGTTTTTAGGGAAACTTCTGGATACCCGGAAGGAGTATGCAGCGGAATACTATCAGACACGGATCGAGACGAAGGATACGGGGATCGGGAAACGGACGATCCTTGCCTTTGCCCTGATCCTGACAGCGATCCCGGCGGTGATCTTTTTCGGGATCTTTTTCTTAAACGACCGGAGCGATTATTTTATCTCCCTATGTATCATCATCCTGTCCATGCTGCCGTTTTTCCTGGTCTTTGAAAACCGGAGGCCGCAGGCGCGGGAAGTGGTGGTGATCGCGGTGATGGCTGCCCTTGCGGTGGCAGGAAGGGCTGCGTTCTTTATGCTGCCCCAGTTCAAACCGACTGCTGCAATCGTTATTATCGCAGGTGTGGGGCTTGGCGCGGAAGCAGGATTCTTAACCGGTGCGCTGGCAGGATTTGTCTCCAACTTTTTCTTCGGGCAGGGACCGTGGACACCCTGGCAGATGTTTGCTTTCGGGATCGTGGGATTCCTGGGCGGCCTGATCTTTCGGAGAAAACGGGGAAAATGGAAACATTTTCATCTGTGGCTTTGCATCTACGGGGGACTGTCAGTGCTGGTCATCTATGGATTTTTGCTGGATACGGCATCCGTCTTTATGGGAATGGGCGGAATCAATAAGGCTGCGTTTTTAGCGATGTACGCAAGCGGCTTCCCGATGAACGTGATCCACGGGAGTGCCACGGTAATCTTTTTAGCCGTGCTGGGGGAACCGATGCTTGCCAAACTGGAACGCATCCGGAAAAAATATGGAATACTGGAGCCGTAAGCTTTGGTATGGATTGCGGAGGAAACAACTACTTTATGTGTAACTATGAAAACAAAAACGAGGACCGCAAGGTACTGACACAGAAAAATGCAGCAAGATACGGGAAGGAGGAAACCGTAAGGATCCCTGCATATTATCAGATGATCGGTGTGAATGCCTTCCAGTCCAATATAAAAATGAAGAACCTGTTACTGCCAAACGGGCTGCAGGAAATCAGCACGAACGCGTTCCGGTGCAGCAAGGCGCTCCGGGAAGTAGCATTGCCACACAGTATCTACCGGGTGGGGAACGGCTGTTTTGCCGAGTGCCCTTCCCTTCGTGTCGCGTATCTGTCGAATGGCCTGGAAGAAATTTCAGAGGATCTGTTCCGGGCAGACCGACGGCTGCAAAAAGTCCTTTTTACCAGAGACAGTGAAATAAAAAGGATAAGAAAAAAGGCATTTTATGAATGTACTACGCTGAATACCATCCTGCTGCCGCCAAAGGTAGAAACCATCGAAGACCGGGCATTTTATAAGTGCAAGGAATTAAAGAAAGTTCGTTTCCCAAAAGGACTGAAAAAGGTGGGAAAAGAAGCATTTTACTTCTGTGGCCTGGAAAGCCTGGAACTTCCGGATACAGTAGAAGTACTGGATGAAAAAGCATTTTTTAAATGCATGTATCTGACAGAAATAAAACTTCCGGAGAGCATCCGGCGGATTGAAAAATGGGTATTCCATGGATGTGCCCGTCTGCAGGTACTGGAGATCCGGCATGATCCGGAATACATCGGTGAATGGATCATCAACAAAGCTGCAAGGATCCGCTGCTACCGGGGATCCAAAGTGGCTGCGTACTGCCAGGAGTCAGGATTTACCGTGGAGTACATCGAATAAGAAAGAGAATGTATATGGAAAAAGGGGAGAAGCCGGAATGAAGTATCAGATGAATTTTACAACATCACTGGATGATGTAACCCGTTTTACATCAGCAGAGGATTTACGGCGGTTTTATAAAGAACATGGCTGTGACGGGCTGGAAGTAATGCCCCTGGCCTATTCTACCAAAGAAGCACCGGATGTTTATCAGGAGGCCAGTGTGTGTCCACTGATACAACCGGACATGGTAACGGGTGTTCACTGCTGTTGCCTTCAGGACTGGATGAATCAGAACAAAGAGGAACTGATCACTCACTACCGGAAAGATCTGGACTATGCAACGCGTATGGGTGCAGAATATGTGGTCTTTCATGTAGTACAGGTAGACGGGGAAGAAAGTTTCACCTATCAGATGAAACACACGAACCGAGAAGTGATCGATGCCGCTGCATCTTTCATTAATGAACTTCTGGACGGGCAGACCTATCATTTCTGGTTTCTCATGGAAAACCTGTGGTGGCCAGGTCTGACCTTCGAGAACCCGGAAGATGCCCGGGCACTGCTTAAACAGGTACATTACGAAAAGAAAGGCTTTATGCTGGATACCGGACACTACCTGCATACAAATCTGGATCTTCACGATCAGGATGCGGCCGTGGCCTGCCTGCATCAGATGCTTGACAATCACAAAGACCTGATCCCTTACATCAAAGGCATTCACCTGCAGGAATCCCTGACCGGAGAGTATGTGAAACAATGGCTGGCAGATGCTCCACACGAACTGCCTGAAGATCCGGCAGAGAGCTTCCGGGTGGTCTATGAGCATATCTTTCAGCTCGACCGCCACGAACCGTTTACGGCTGCCGGGGTAAAGGGGCTGGTAGAACGGATCGATCCGCTGTATGTGACGTATGAGTATATCACTCGGAGTAGGGAAGAACTGGCGGAGTATCTGGAGAAAGGAAGATTAGATAAAAATCAAATATAGAAGAAAAATTCTTAATACTATTACGGTAATACATTGTGTTTCTTTTATTAAAATGCTATCATTATTACAATGTTGTACGGATAATCTAATGAAACGAGTATGATTTGTTGAAATATAAATAAAAATATCCCGCCCAAATCCTCTAATAGTGCGAACACCTAGAATCAGTGGTGGGATATAATTATTAGCTTTTGTAGATTATACCATCATGTATAGTGCGAACACCACAATCAAGTACATACACAGTATATCAAAAGAAGATACATTTTTCAACTAATAAGAAAAAAATTATAAGAATATATCAATTTTTAGCTACCTTCAAACACTAGAGAGAAGGAATAATATGTATAGTATCCCACTGCTTTATATATTTTTTTGTGTATTAGCAATTAGTTCGATATGGATTATTGTAATGCGCTGGAAAAGATATATGAAATATTCTAATGGAACATATAAAAATGCAGGACAGAATTTAATTTTTAAAACAGAACTATCTCAGAATGAAATAATTCGAAAATTGGAAACACATGATGCAAAGGATACATTGGACTATGATTTTTATGAAAAAAATGGTGAGTATTTTCTCAAAGTAAAAGGAGTAAAAAGACTTGTTTTTAATGGAATATTAACAGCGGATTTTAAAGTCGATTTTTTAGAAAATGCACAAAGATATATTATTGTTCATCAGGGTAACAATTTTCAAATGTTATATTCATCAGGATATGAGGCAGAAATATTTGAGTTTATGGTAAAAAAATTAAATTGTATTCCTCAAGAAAAGATAAATGGGTAAAAATGAAAAGATATAAAAAAATAATAATACTTGCAGTTGGAAACCTGTTGGTGCTATCAGCGTGCTCCAAACAACCAGACTTTGATGCCAAATCCTACGTCCAAAGTTCTCTTGATGCATACTATCATGGAGATTATAAAGATTATGCAAATCTGTTAGAAATCTCGGAAAAAGATGCCAAGAAAGAAATCGAAGAGGATTTTAATGAGAGTATCCAACAGCAATTTGATGATTCCGATAACATTACGGACAAAGGAATTGCTGATTATGCGAAAAAACTGGCAGAAGTAAAGAAAATGGCAAAATACAGGATGTGAAAGAAGAGGATGAAGGTGGCGACACTTGAGAAGGCGATCTATTTATCGATGAAAAATGATGTGGCTTATGGCTGATTTTCTGAAGAGAAACAGGGCGGAGGTTGTAAAAATGTGTCTTTATGAATATGACGAAGAAAAACAGCGAGAGTTCGACAGGGAAGAGGGCAGGATGGAACTGCTGAAGCGATTATCTCTGCAATAACCATAGCAAAATAATATTGAAATTGAAAGATCAGTTATAGTTACAGTTTGTAAAAAAAGTGACAGAGAAATAGAGGTTGATTCATTAGTATAGAAAAATATTCATTGGTGCAGAAGGAAAAAGAGGTTACAGAAAAGTTCATGGTCCTCCAAATGTATGAATTGACGGTGATAAGAGGAGTAGAGTATACTAAATAATAAAACAAAGCTTATATATGGGTGAAATTGAATGTATAATAATGAACGAGTAAGAATTGATATAAGAAAATATAGCTTAGACGAGATGGTTTATCGATATAGTCAAAATAAGATTTTATTTTGTAATCATAGATATGGATGGACAAAAGGGAATCCGAAGGAAAAATTAAAAGAAACGGTGAAAGCTCTGGCAAGGGGGATACCATTTCCGTCTGTATATGCATCAGAATTACAGACGGGTGAATTGCTGATATTAGATAAAAGTGAAAAATTTAGAATTTTATTAGAACAATTAAACTATGAAAATCTCGACAGGGATATTATGGACAGATATATGCTTAAAGATGTTTTGTACTCTCAGATAATTATTTATGTGATTGACTATATGAATCCTAAATATATGCATATGGAAGTTGGAGAATTTATTGAGGAATGGCAGCCATCTCAGGAACAGTCTGTACGTAACATTCTGTATAAAGAAGATAAAATGGAAATATTAGCAGAATTTGTAAAACAAATTAAGAATACGAGAACTTCCGAATTGCTCTTACAGTATTATTTTATATATTTCATAATGGCTGCGTTTATTAAATCGAGAGGATTGCATATATACGAAAATATTGATAAATACCAATTGTTAGAAAAGGTAATAAAGCAGTTTCACTATTTAACAACTGTAGAGTGGAACAATTTGTATAATGAATTTGAAGATGCATACAGATTGATGCATCAAAAATTTGTAAAAGGATATAGATACAAGATGCATTCAACGGAAACCAGAATGAAAATTTTGTGTTTTTTGTATTTATGTAATGGCTTTCGTCAGCAGGTAGAAGATTATGGCGATGAGTCGATATTTCAAATAAAGATAAAAAAGGTATTGGAATCATGCGATATGAGTTATGAAAGCATTATGAAAACTGCTGATATTTTAGAACGAGGTAGATTTTAACATGTTAAGAAAAATAGAGATAAATAATTTTAAATCATTTGAACATGCAGAATTTGATTTGAAAAACTTTACATTACTGGCGGGCAGAAATTCGATGGGAAAGACAAGTGTTATCCAGGCGATTTTTGCTATGATTCAAAACGGGAAAAATCCATTTCGTGGTGAGTATATGAATATCGGAAAAGTACAGGAGGTAAAAAATGCAATAACCGGAAATGGTGATATAGAATTTAAGATTTGTTATAAGACGAGTGAAAAAGAAATAGAAGCATCAAAGGTGATAACAAAGGAAGGAGTTAGTGAGTCAGGGGAAATAGACAAATTAATAAATGTAATATATTGTTCTTCGGATAGAATAGGCATTGAAGATACTTATAAAAAGTATTTAGGGGACAAGATTATAATTGGAAAGAATTGCGAGTATGTATTTCATTATTTAAATGCTCATGATGAAGACCAGATGGATCCTGACAGGGATTTTGTATATGATGTGGAGGCTTCTAAGTTGACATTTGGAGGACAGGTAAGCTATTGGCTGGATAAAATTATGGGATATCATGTTAAAGCAAGAGAGATAGAACAAACAGAATTTATACAGGTATTGTATAGCAACGATAAGGTACCATTTGAAATGCGCCCGAAGAATGTAGGTACAGGTGTGACATATATTACGGAGCTTATCATTGCAGCTTTGGCGTGTAAAGCTAATGATTTATTGGTGATAGAAAATCCTGAGATTCATCTGCATCCGTCAGGTCAATCGGAATTGGTGGAATTTCTTGCCTTTTTGGCACAATGTGGAGTACAGATTATTGTAGAGACTCATAGTGATCATATCTACAATGGAATAAGAAAAAGTATTCGTTTGGATCAGATAGACGATGATAAAGTAAGCATATATTCTTTTGAACAGGATGAAAGAGGATGCAGTATTCCAATAAGTATACCAATCAATGCGAATGGTAAGGCATTGAAAAATGCGGAAGGTTTTTTTGATCAGATAAATAAAGATTTAGACGTAATTTTAGGGTGGTAATATGGAATTTTTGCTAAATGAAAAGTCTTTATGTGGTCAATTTCAGAATGTCAGCTCTTTTTTATATGCAACAGAATCTATTGTCAGATGTATAAAGCTGATTCATGAAAATACGGATATCCCTATATATAAGACTATGAATTTTTATAATTGTAATGTGACAAAAGATGAAACTTTATGTGATTTGAAATGTTATGGGCTTACAGATGAATTGTTGCGTTTTAAATCAAGTTTGGATAGGGAAATATATGAAAAACCCTACTGGGATCAAGAACCTGTACATGATGTGTCACAAAAGTTCTTTTGGAATGAAGAGGATGTATCAGCTACATCTTTAGCGGAGGCTGCGGTAAAAGAAGGTTCGTTATTATCCTTTGATTTGGAACCATTCAATGATAAAAAACTAACAATTTTGAGCGGCGATACAAATTACATAGTTGATTCGGTGAATACACCGAAGTATCTGGTACAAAATTATAATACTTACTTGAATGTAAATCGAAAAAAATTACTTCAAATAATTTTTGAAAATACCAGAATAGATTGTAGTACAATAGAAGATAAATATGGTGCGGATATTCTTGAAAGAGAAGAATTTGATGGTCTTATAAAATCGTTAAAAAAATTCGTAGAGCATGAGTCCTGGGAAAGTATTGCCTTGGATGATGGGTTGGAATACAAAAAATACACACCAAAAAATGACGAAAAAAACTGGTTTAGAGGATTAAAATACTCAGGACAGACGATTATGAAATTTCGATTTAGTAGTAAAATGAGGTGTTTTGGTTATCGGAAAGAGAATAAGTTTATGGTATTAAGATTAGAAAGAGACCACAGCATAAGTGAGAACGGATAATCTTGTAAGAAACCGTACCTTCTAAGAATATAGGATTACATATGGACAATGGATTCTTGCGAAAAAGGATTGGTCAGTTAAGAAACTGATTAATCCTTTTTCTTACAAGCAGAAACGTAAATGTCAGACCGCTCTTTTAATCTAAAGCTATAAGCGCTCGGAAAAGGAGATTAATATAAATATGAGTAAAGTATTTGCGGTTAGTGAAATTGATGCACAGCAGACAATAGACAGGTTTGTTTCGGAAAATTTTCCGGAGAGCTATGCAATATTTTCGCAGTATGGGAATCGTAGTCAGACAAAGACAGAACGATTTACCACAGTACCATTCATGATGCTGAACGGAAGTATGCAATGGAAGGTTCCGCTGAAAGCGGCTACAATGGGGGATTTCCTGAAAACATTTGAGATACAGAACCATGAGACTGTTACAGTAGAAAATGTATCGTATACTGTCGGGGACGAAATAGATTGCCAGGAATTGCTGAAAGTGTTTTCAGGATTTTACCGGGAATGTATAAGAAAATGGGAACCAAAGGGAAGGCACCTGGATTACAGATATTTTAAGCGTTTTATACTTTCGAAAGGGGTATATGTTTCGGATGTACTGCATGCTATTTGGATAAAAGACAGTTACACAGTTCATGAGTGTGCGGGAATTTTTCAAATTTCTCCCAAACATGCAAAGATGTTGCTGCAGGCAGCAGGATATCAGAAAAGAACCTGCGAAACATATTTCTGGTGTGATTATGCGAGAAAAGCGGCAATTGAAGAGTGTGTAGAAAAAGCGTTTAGTGTGCTGAGAGATTTGCCGAATGTGGCGAAAGCAAAGATGCATATAGTGAACTGGTTGGGAAATCAAATTACAAGTTTTGGAGATCGGGTGGCTGATCGTGGTCGAAGAATGACTTATATGACGGCTCCGAATCGTGTTTGGAAGGAACCGGCGTATAGTGAGAGAAAATATAAAAGAGAAAAGTGCTTTTCTGTTATCTGTCTGACGGTGATGATTGGTTTTTCGCTTGCTGTGATTGGACTTTTTATAAAACAATTCCAGACTTTGCAGCAGCAAGGGGCGCCGGGAGCGGATTTTGGAACATTGTATGGATTTTACGGAAGTATCGTAGGTTCGGTTATTGCGGGATTGGTAACGATTTTTACTACATATCTGATCATTAAGAGAAGTTATAAAGTAGATAATCATCAGGAACGAATGGGTGCCCTTCCTCATTTTCGACTGGATACGGTTCCTGTAGAAGAAGATCGAATAGAGATGATGGAAAAACTGGAACAGACAGCCCCATGTTATATCCGGGATTGTGGTCCGGAAAGTATAGTGCTGGCAGTGGAAAATGTCGGCAAAGATGAAGCGTTTGACGTAACTGTGATGGGGTACGGTTTGGATGATGGATGCATGATAACAAGTATGCACGTAGGGGAGAAAAAATATCTGATGTTTGAATACAGACCCTATTCTAAAATAAAGATACAATATGGGGATATCTATGGAAACAGATATTACCAGGAATTTGATCCGGAGGGGAATGAGGGTAAGATCTGGTTTAACGCCAGAATTCCGGAATTAGTGCTTCGGACAGATCGGGTGAGGTATCAGCAATAATTGAGCAGACTGATAGCATATGAATGTAAAGATGAAAGGTGTCAGATAACATAAACACACCGAAACTTTTTTGATATGTTACAATGAGGTTGTATGTTTGGCTTTTTTATTATAGAATGTAAAAAAGTTATACAGTGAATAAAACTTTGAAAAGGAGAAAGTGGAGTATGGATACAACATTGAAATTACCGGTTGGTATCGAAGATTTTCAGGAAATCCGTCGACTCGGCTTTTACTATATTGATAAAACAAAACTGATTGAACAGCTCCTTGAGCAATGGGGAAAAGTCAATCTTTTTACAAGACCGCGACGTTTTGGAAAAACCTTAAATATGAGTATGCTCCGCTGTTTTTTTGAAATTGGAACAGATAAGACTTTATTTGATAATCTTTATATTTCAAAAAGAAAAGATTTTTGCGAAGAATATATGGGAAAGTTCCCGGTTGTATTTTTGACGATGAAAGGTGTAGAGGGAAACACATTTGAAAAAGCAAAAGCAAAGCTGAGTAAATTAGTTGCGCTGGAAGCAGAACGCTTTTGTTTTTTGAAGAATAGTGACAGATTGACGGACAATGAAAAAGAAAGATACAAAGCGTTAATTCGGATAAAAGATGGAAAATATTCGATGGATGAAGAAACACTGGAATCAGCTTTGCAGACATTGTCAGAACTGTTATTTCGGCATTATGGACAGAAGACGATTATTTTGATCGATGAGTACGATGTACCATTGGATAAGGCATACCAAAATGGTTATTATCGAGAAATGGTATCATTGATTCGAGCTCTTTTTGGAGATGCGTTGAAAACGAATAATTTTTTACAGTTTTCTGTTTTAACAGGGTGTTTGAGAGTTTCAAAAGAAAGTATTTTTACAGGTCTAAATAATTTTAAGGTACTTTCTATTACAGATGCCCGTTTTGATGAACAGTTTGGATTTACAGAAAATGAAGTTGAAAATTTGCTGAAAGCGTATGGGATGGCCTCGCATCTTGAAGAAACGAAGGAATGGTATGATGGTTATCGATTCGGAGATGCAGATATTTTCTGCCCTTGGGATGTTATTAATCATGTGGACAGACTGTGCAAAGAACCGGATGCAAAACCACAGTCGTACTGGTTAAATACGAGCAGCAATGAACTTGTAAAATGTTTTATTGATAAGGCAAATAAAACAACGCGGGATGAAATTGAGCGTCTGATTGCAGGAGAGCCGATGGAGAAATTTATTCGGTTAGAATTAACATACGATGAAATTGATACCAGTATTGATAATTTGTGGAGTGTTTTGTTCACAACAGGATATTTGACGCAGGCAGGGGTAACTGAAACCGGAGCATATAAGCTGATGATTCCTAATAGAGAGGTCAGAGAAGTATATAAATTGCAGATTCAGGAATGGTTCAGGGAAAATGTATTAAGGAATACGGAAAACCTAACAGCATTCTGGAAAGCTGTGGAAGAAGGAAATACAGAATGCATAGAGAACTATCTGAATAGGACACTCAGTAATACGATTAGTGTTTTTGACACGAAAGCACCGGATGCAGAGAAAGAAAATTCTTATCATACATTTTTAGCTGGACTTTTGGCAGGAAATTCCAACTGGCTGGTAAGATCAAACGTAGAAGCGGGTGAAGGATTTGCGGATATTATTATTGAACCGGAAGATCCGGATGCAGGGATTATTTTTGAGTTGAAGCATGCAAGGGTAGCTTCTGGTTTGAATAAATCCTGTGAGAATGCGATTACACAGATACGAAATCGAAGATATGAGGAATATTTAAAAAATGATGGAAGAAATAAAATAGTATTATATGGTATAGCATTTTATAAGAAAAGATGTAAGGTTGTTGTAGAGAGAATCAATGGAGAAAGAGATTGATGAGTGAATGTATGCGAAGAATTTTGAAGATACATATGACAAAATTCTCTGTTACGGAATATCATTATTAGAAGCATTGCATGGTAAAAATAGCACAAATGATATGCAAGGATATAATTATCGGAAAATAATTATATCCTTCGTAAGCGCAAAATAATTCGACGGATTGTGTTACCCTAAAAATCAATCCATAATAATTAACAGGGAATGCAAGCATTTTAATTCATTTTCTGTTGCTAGAAATGATAGATGCGAGCATTTTACTCTATTCAATTTATGGAGGAGTACTCATGAGAAGCAAGAAAATACCTGCTGAAGAGCAATACCGTCTCATCATGGAGTGCCGGCAAAGTGGTCTGACAGATCATCAATGGTGTGTGGAACATGACATCAAACCAGGAACATTTGATAACTGGGTAAAACGGCTCCGCCAAAAAGGCTGTACAGAAGCTGTATGGAATTACTGAAACTGGCAGAAAAATATTCGCTAGAAAACCAGGAACAGGTCTGCTTTATCAACTTGCTATTTAGCGCAGCAGATGATAAAATCAAAGCACAATAGGTGAGTTGTATCAAACAGCTCCAGAAAGGAGTCTGAGAGGCATGGGAAGATTTGTAAACCCTGATAATAGTCAATGTCATTAACGAGAGTATGAAACTTTTTCTGTAAAATAATGTTTATAAGGTTCTTCTATGATACAATAAATATCATTAGGAGGGCCTTTTATTATGGCAAGACAAAAGAAACCTGTACATCGTGTACAAATGACAGAAGGAAAACGAAACATCATCCATCAGCTCCTGGAAGAGTACGATATCCAGTCTGCAGAAGACATTCAGGATGCGCTCAAGGATCTTTTAGGCGGCACCATTAAGGAAATGATGGAAGCTGAAATGGATGATCATCTTGGTTACGAAAAATCCGAACGCTCAGATAATGATGATTATCGCAATGGTTATAAGCGGAAACAGGTCAACAGCCGGTATGGCTCGATGGAAATCGAAGTGCCACAGGATCGCAAATCAACGTTTGAACCACAGGTTGTGAAAAAACGTCAGAAAGATATTTCCGATATTGATCAGAAGATCATTTCCATGTATGCCAAAGGAATGACTACCCGGCAGATTTCCGAAACCATCGAAGATATTTATGGCTTTGAAACTTCTGAAAGCTTTATTTCTGATGTGACTGATAAGATCCTGCCACAGATCGAAGACTGGCAGAACCGGCCACTGGACGAGGTCTATCCCATTCTCTACATTGATGCAATCCATTATTCTGTAAGGGATAATGGCGTGATCCGAAAGCTTGCTGCTTACGTGATTCTGGGAATCAACACGGAAGGAAAAAAAGAAGTTTTAACCATCAGTGTTGGCGATAACGAAAGCGCAAAATACTGGCTTTCCGTTATGAATGAACTGAAAAATCGTGGTGTCAAAGATGTATTAATTATCTGTGCCGATGGTTTAACCGGAATCAAAGAAGCGATCGCAGCAGCTTTTCCAAAGACGGAATACCAGCGCTGTATTGTACACCAGGTAAGAAACACGTTGAAATATGTCCCGGATAAAGACAGAAAAGCCTTCGCTACGGATCTGAAAACCATTTATCAGGCCACAGATGAAAAGAAAGCTCTGGCAGCCTTAGAGCGTGTAACAGAAAAATGGACACCGAAATATCCGAATTCCATGAAGCGCTGGAAGGATAACTGGGACGCAATCTCGCCGATCTTTAAATTTTCAACGACGGTCAGAACGGTGATTTATACTACAAATGCTATTGAATCCCTGAATTCTACCTACCGGAAACTGAATCGCCAGAGAAGCGTATTTCCAAGCGATACAGCTCTATTAAAGGCACTGTATCTTGCCACATTTGAAGCTACGAAGAAATGGACCAGTACGATCCGCAACTGGGCACAGGTGTATGGTGAACTGAGTATTATGTACGAAGGACGCCTCCCAGAGTAACGAATAAACAGGCGAATAAGACGGGCGGAAAACCGCCTGCTCTTGACATGCCATTCAACAACTGTTATATATAAAACAAGGGTGAGAAGCCTGATTTTCAGAGAGCGTTTCAAGTTTTGTGTAAACAGAAAAAACTGATATAAGATATGTCATTAGTTATCGAGGACAGAACCTGTTTTTCAGGGTTCTGTCCTTGTTTGTATTATAATGCAGTTTTAAGGCATGTCAAGCAGGACTGGCTGTGCCAGCCCTGCCTAGCATGCATTCTGCTTATAACCTTTCCAATCTTTCTTCGAAGAAAATTTCCAGCTGAGAATGGATCTGTCCCCAATCCTGACGGTGTCCCGTCCATTTCTTGGTGATATCTATCATGGCCAGATACAGCATTTTCAAGAGACTGTCATCGGATGGAAATACCGTCTTGGATTTGGTGACTTTCCGGAGCTGGCGGTTAAATCCTTCAATCGTGTTCGTGGTATAGATCAGACGTCTGACAGCTTCCGGATACTTAAAATACGTTGAAAGATTTGCCCAGTTATCTTTCCATGACTTTGCAATCTTAGGGTATTTCCCGCTCCATTTTTCGTCAAAGCTGTCCAGTTCTGCCAATGCAACTTCTTCTGTAGGAGCTGCATATACACGCTTCAGATCTGCCATAAGTGGTTTGATCTCTTTGTAAGAAACAAATTTCGTGGTGTTCCTGATCTGATGGATGATGCACTGCTGGATCTCGGTCTGGGGAAATACTGCTTCAATTGCCTGTGGAAAACCGGTCAGTCCATCCACACACGCAATCAATATATCTTCTACACCCCGGTTTTTCAGGCCATTCAGGATGGAGAGCCAGAACTTGGCACTTTCATTTTGACCAACATACATTCCGAGGACATCCTTACGTCCTTCCATATCGATCCCAATCGCAATGTAAACAGCACGTTTTACAATCCGCCCCTCATTACGGGCATGGAAATGGATCGCATCCATAAATACAACAGCATACACACTTTCTAATGGCCTTTCCTGCCATTCTTTTACTATTGGCAGGATCTTATCAGTAATCCGGCTGACAGTACTGTCGGAGATCTCAAGATCGTATAATTCACGCATGTGGCTTTCTATATCGGCAGTAGTCATTCCTTTTGCGTACATGGAAATGATCTTTTCTTCCATGTCCTGCGTAATCGAATTCTGATACTTCTTTACAACCTGTGGTTCGAAGTCACCTTTTCGATCCCTTGGAATATCAATCTCCATATCTCCGTAACTGGTATGTAACGTTTTCTGGGAATATCCATTCCTGGAATTATCGGTTTCTTTATTTCGATAATCATACTTGGAATATCCCAGTTCTTCATCCAGTTCCTGATCAAGGGCACCTTCCAAAATGATAGACATCATATCCCGCATAATGGAATTAACATCTGTTCCATCTTTTACTTTTACATTGTTTTCTTTCAGGTAGTTTCCCATGAGTTCTCTAAGCGCTGCTTTTTGTGGTGAATCCTTTTTTCTTGCCATAAAATAAACCTCCAAACTGAGTAATTCTATCTTACATCAGTTTGGAGGTTTACACAAACTTTGGGATACTCCCTTTAGTTTCCTATTCCTCCTCTCGCAGAACAAGAACGTATTATAAACAAACTGAACTTTGAATGGCCATTATACAAAACATCATAAAGCATACACTTCATTAATCCGAAGTGTATGCCTTCTTTTTTACCAATCTACGATTGTATCAACAATTTCTCTCTGTTCTGTGGCTGTTTTTCTGAGGTAGATACGAGTGGTTTCAATGCTTTCATGTCCCATAAGATCAGCCAAGAACGCTATATCATTGCAGCGTTCCAAGAAACTTTTTGCAAGTCGGTGCCGGAATGAATGGGGATATACCACCGCAGGATTGATATTATATCTCACCGCTAATTTTTTTAGCTGTCCGGAAATGCCACGAGTAGTAATACGCTCGCCATACTTGTTCAAAAAAATAAAGCCGCTTTTTTGTTGCTTTTCAGCCAACCAAGAAAGGGCTTTATTTTGCAATTCTTTGGGAATATAAATTCTACGCAACTTCCCACCTTTAGAGTATAAATCAAGATGCCCCAATTTAACATGTTCAGCCTTGATCTGAATCAATTCACTGACTCTTGCACCCGTAGCTGCAAGAAAACGAATTACGAAATACCAAAACATTTCATCATCTTTTTTAAGACATGATTTGAAGTATTCATAGTCCGCTTCACTAATTACATTTTCCAGATAGCTTTTCTGCTGCACTCGAACAAACGGCAACTTTAATTTTTCTTTTCCAATGGATTCCAGATAACAGTTCAGCGCACGCAGTCTGAGATTTACGGTCTTAGGTTTATAATTTTCAATAAGCCACACCTTGTATTCTCGTAGCTTTTTCTGTGTGACATCATCGTATTGTTGTCCATATTGCTTAATAGCAAACATGACGAATATGCAACGTTGAATTTCTTTCGGTTTATCTGCAAAAATATCGATAACTTGAGAAATGGAGAAATTGAAAAAATGGTCACACGTTTAAAGAACATAGA
>JBKYFG010000012.1:38702-39322 GCA_047027955.1 Blautia sp. | reverse complement strand
CGATCACTCCAAGAATGGTAAGTACTACCGGATGATGATAATTCTCTCCCATAATAGATTTCTTATGTGCAGCGATCAGACAGATTGCCAGGGTGATCGGAAGGATCAGACCATTCACAGCACCTGCAAGTACAAGAAGTACTGCCGGATTTCCAAGGATAAACATAATGGCTGTAGAAATAATGATAAATCCGATGATCACTTTATTTTCATTTTCCTCGATAGACTTGCTGAAAGTCTTCAGGAAGGAAACTGAAGTATAAGCTGCACCGATAATGGATGTGATTGCTGCGCACAGAAGAACCAGACCTGCAAAACGGTATCCGATTTCACCAGCCCCCTGCTTGAAGGCGTCTGCTGCAGGATTTGCAGCATCCAGTGTTACGCCCTTGACAACAACGCCCAGAACAGCCAGAAACAGGAAAATACGAACAATCGTAGCAATGATCATACCCATAACAGAACTCTTGTTGATTTCTTTCAGGTTCTTCTCGCCTGTAATTCCTGCATCAATCAAACGATGTGCGCCGGAGAAAGTGATATATCCTCCAACAGTACCTCCCAAAAGTGTAAGGATTGCAGGAATCAGATTTGTGGCACCGGCTTCCGGTACAAATGTA
>JBKYFG010000012.1:17218-23936 GCA_047027955.1 Blautia sp. | reverse complement strand
ACTTCTCCCACTTGATGAGAACGGTCAGAATGAAAGCGGCGAGGTTTACCTCTACGCATTTGCCCGTACTGAGAGCGGTGATCCGATGCTTTCCAACATCGAAAGCGACGAAGAATATGCAAAAGCCGCAGTTGCTTTTGACACAGTGCTTCAGAATGCAAAAGATTCAATGGAAAAAATTGATTAAGATCAAAGAACAATTATAGCAATTCCGGTATTTTATGGAATTGCTATAATTATTTTACCAAAATGTTACTGTTCACTCCGTTCACAGTAACACCAAAACACCTCTCAGGATAACTTCTAACCAATAGTTAATAGACATCTCCTTGTTCCAACTGTATACTGGATATAAAGATTATATTTGTGGCCAGAATCTATTCTGTCCCGGATCACTGTATCAGAAAATCCATATACACCCAAATATTCAAAACAAGGAGGGCTTACATAATGAAAAAGAAAAAATTTCCGGTTTTTATTCTATGCTCACTTCTAACCCTTACCAATATTCAGACACCATGGGCATTTTCGGATGAAGCACCCGATGATCCGGTATTTTCGGATGAATCGGTCGATGATCCGGTATTTCCGGTTGAACTGCCCGACGATCCGGCATTTTCTGACGAAATCACTCCTGATGAAGCAACATACGCCAAAGACACTGCAGATATATCTGCTTCCGGAAATTCCATTCCGATCACTGCTGACAGTGGATTTGCAGACCCTGTTTTCCAAAAATGGATTTCCGAAAACATTGATACAGATCGCAACGGGCTTCTCTCTGACGAGGAAATCTCCATGTGCACAGAAATCAGTATTCCTTCCATGTCAGTCGATTCCCTGGAAGGCATCGAATATTTTTATAATCTGAAAACCCTGGACTGTTCTGACAATGAACTGCTGTTTCTCGATGTATCAGCCAACACAGTTCTGAAATCTCTGAACTGCTCGCACAACAATCTGCTCAGTCTGGATCTCTCCTCATGCAAAAAACTGAAAGATCTTGACATCTCCTTTAACAACTGTGGGAGCAACAGTTCCATCAGTCTTCCCAAAAGTTTTTCTGTGGAGAAATTAAACATCTCTTCTGTTGTTCTTGATGATTTTGATTTCTCCCGTTTTTCCAGACTGAAAGAACTGGATTGCAGCAACTGTAATCTGCGCGCTCTTAAACCTGCATCTATGCCATCACTGGAAAAGCTTATCTGTTCCGGCAATCTCCTGGATACCCTGAACTTAAGCCGTCTTTCCGGTTTGAAATATCTGGACTGTTCTTCCAACAGTATACAGACTCTGAAACTGCCGGACACCAGATCACTGAATACCCTTTACTGCCAGAATAATCTTCTCACTAAACTGAACCTCTCCGGTTTTTTATCACTGAAGAAACTGAACTGTTCCGACAATAAGCTGTTGGAGCCTGATCTTCGCGGCTGCTTTCCCGAGGAACTGATCTGTAATGATAACGTGATCCGCACTCCTATGGAATTTTATGATCTGTCTCAGTTCGCTTCACCTGAAGATATCACCATAATGGAAAATGGCATGATCGACACCTCTTACCGGCTGACTGCTATTAATAAATTAAACCCTGTAAAAATCCGCCGCAGATTTACCAGTGCCGGCACAGAACAATATGGCACACAGATCATTTACATTGGATATCTGCTTGAAAATGATTTCCGATCACCTGCATTGTTTCAGCAAATGCAGCAGAACTATCCACTGACAGACGATCATATGCTTTCCCGCGAATATCTGAAGGAAGTTTCTTCCCTTTCCTTTGACGAAGATTTTCCGTTATTTTCTTCAGATCTGGCCTATTTTACAGGACTGAAAAGTCTGAGATGTACGGATCTTCCTCAAATCACCGAACTGGATCTCAGCAGAAATCCGGAACTTACCGAACTGATCTGTATTGGAACAGGTATCCGTTCTCTGAACCTTACCTCCAACAAAAGCCTGGAATCTGTTCAGCTGTGTAACAACAGCCTTTCCTCATTAAATATAACCGGACTTACGTCACTTTCCAGCCTTGACTGCCGCTTTAATTCTCTGGTCAGCGTTGATACCACAGGCTGCACTGCTTTGAAGGATAACCTGTTCTTTCCGCAGCATACATGCACCGTCAATGCTGATCAGGCAGGAAAAATTTCGTTCGACCAACTGGGAAATTTCCATCAACAGCTGGATACACCGGCAGCAATCCTCGCAGGCGATGAACTTCTGTACACACCCGGAGATGACTTCTTTACTCTTTTAAGTCCTGCCGTAACCATGACGGAAGCATCTTTTTCCATTATGGATACCAATACATGGCAGATTCTCGGAACCTGCCGGATGACCATAAACATTGAATCAGGAACTCCTGTCACTCCTGAAAAACCGTCATTAAAAAAAATCAAATCCACTCATGAGGTTACCATCACCTGGAAAAAAGCAAAGAATGTCAGTGGATACCGGATTCTCCGCAGAGAAAAGAATAAATCAGAGGCTTCATGGAAAGCAATCGCAACAGTTTCCTCTTCCCGTACCTCCTATACAGACAGTACCGGACTGATCAAGAAATCCTACCTGTATACAGTGCAGTCCTACACTTTCCGGAACGGTAAGAAAATCTACAGTAAATATAACACCAAAGGCCTGACCGGTACAGCAAAACTCAAACGCCCTGCGGTTAAAAAGCCCCAAAAAGATGTTGTCATAAATCTTATGTGGGACGAAGTTCCGGGTGCCGATGGCTATCGCATCTACCGCCGCAGGAAAGGTATCTCCAAATGGACAAAACTGGGAGATATTGAATTTTCCGGGTTGTATTACACAGACGAAACTGCTGTTCCCAAAACAGTCTATGATTATGCAGTCCGCCCATACCGTAAGCTTGGCAGCAAAATTTCTCTGGGTGATTACAGCTCCACCGGATACGTCTGCCAGACTGCAATTCCAAAGGTCAGCCTGACTTCTGTCACTGAGCAGGATGGCGGCGTCACAGTAAAATGGAAACACCAGACTTATGTCACCGGCTACTTTATTTATCGTGCAGACGATCAGAACAGTAAATACTGTAAAATTTCAGATACACCAAACGGTCCTGATTCAGAGGAATACTATGCATATTATGAACCAGTGCCATTCGGCTCCGTAAATCCATTATATAAAGTTCGGGCATACGTCCTTATCGGTAAGAAATATTACTATGGACCATATTCCAGAGCACTGGCTCTAAATCCGTACTCCGATAATCTCAATGCTCACGATTTTTCGGAATTCCACATGGGTTACCAGTTAAGCAACAGTTCTTCCTCCACAGGTTTTGACCGTAACTATAATGACGGTGGCAGTTTTTCCATGGCTGCCGCCTATCTTACACGCGGATCCGGTCCTGTATACGAATGGCAGGCTCCTTACGAAAATATCTCATCAGCATCCTATGACTCATTCACACCTGCGCTTAGAGTAAATGAGATTATGTTTATTCCCCAGCGAAAGAATGCATTAGATAATCAGGCAATCAAACAGGCAATTATGAATTACGGTGCAGTATCTGCATCCTATCTCTCCGTTGACGAATACTACTCCAATGATCAGATTTCCTTCTGCCTTCCCGACGATTACGATGCAGGAAGGGCTCCTGCCGGTTCTGCACCTGTCATATCCACACAACATGCTATTGCTATTGTAGGATGGGATGATGATTACGCAAAAGAAAACTTTCCGGTCCGGCCGGCCGGCAACGGTGCCTTTCTTTGTAAAAACAGCTGGGGAAAAGATTTCGGGGACAATGGATATTTTTATATTTCCTATTACGACGGCTTTCTGGGTATGCAGGAGTTCTCCATGGCATTCGGAAAGATTTCCTCTGATAACACCTGTAACCGCATTTATCAGTATGATCCTTTAGGTGCCACCACTGCTTTCGGTTATAATGATGAACTGTACTGTGCCAATGTATTCCCTGAAAACGGACAGAAATTAGCCAGGAAAGAGCAGCTTGGTTCTGTCTCCTTCTATACCTATGATAATGATTATAACTATGAAGTTTATATTGTTTCTTCCTTTAAGAATCAAAACTCCTTTCAAAAGCTTCCTTCTCCTGCTGCCCGGGGAAACTGCCGGTATGCCGGATATCATACGGTAGATTTTTCCAGACCTGTGACTTTAAAAGCAGGCACACGTTTTGCTGTAGTCATAAAGTTATGGAGCAGCACAGGTGCAAAAACGTATTTCGAGGCTCCTCTGAACGGCACCAGTTCCAGAGCCACTGCTTCTGACGGAGAAAGTTATATCAGCCATCATGGGGATATATGGACGGATTTTAACACCTATCTGCCAAACACAAATGTGTGCATCAAAGCATTTACCAATGGTAAAATCACAGAAAATGTCCCTGCTGCCGGTTCAGACGGTAAAGATATTTCCTGTGAAAGCTACTCCGCTGAGGAACTGAAAGAACGAGGATTTCTCCTCAATCCGGCTTATGAAGACGGAAGTTCAGATATGGTCTCTTCTGTAAGCACCGGAAACGCATCTTCAGCCTCTGCCCCTGTACTTCCTGCCGCCTATGACCTGCGTCAGAGTGGTCGTGTATCCCCTGTGAAAAATCAGGGGGAACAGGGATTATGCTGGACATTCTCCACTTACGCTTCGCTTGAGAGCTTTCTTCTTTTTTCCTGAAAAAAATCCTCTCCCGGAATATCTATGAACATTCATAAATATTTCCGGGAGAGGATTTTTTATAGTCATTTTACATTACAATCCCGTTGATCTCCACATTCGCATCTACGTCCTGTGTATAGTCAATATCACTGTAATGGAATCCGAACATATGATAGAAATCTTCCCAGTAGCCGTCAATGTCGCAATACTGATTTACTGTATCTGTAGTGACTGCTTTCCAGCATTTCTTTACTTCTTCCTGAATCTCAGGGAGCAGTTCGTAATCATCCATACGGATAAATCCGTTTTCATCTGTCCGGAAACCTTCCGGGGTATAGAGTTTCTGTGTAAAAAGCCTTGCAATCTGCTGAATACAGTTTTCATGATTTCCGGCCCTTTTCATAACTTTATAAAGAATAGCAAAATACAGCGGTACAACCGGAATAGCTGCACTTGCCTGAGTTACCAGACCTTTGTTTACAGAAATTACTGCGCGGACATCCGGATGTGCCTGATTAATCTCTGACATTGTTTTCTGTAAGTGCTGTTTGGCAGTTCCAATGGTTCCATGATAGTAGATTGGATAAGTCAGTTCCGGTCCGATGTAGGAATATGCTACGGTTACTGCATTCTCAGTCAGTACATCTGCTGCTTTCAGCGCATCAATCCAGTCTGCCCAGTCTTCACCGCCCATAACCTTTACAGTACTTAAAACTTCTTCCTCTGTAGCAGGTTCTACTGTTTTCTCTGTGATCTCATTATTTCTCAGATCCAGACTCTTCTCTGTAAATGGCTCATCTGTAGTTTTCAGACAGGAAGACCAGGTCTTTCCTTCTGCATCTGTACGTCTCGGTGCTGCCAGGCTGTAGACTACCAGGTCCACTTTTCCAAGATCCTGTTTGATCAGTTCAATCGCCTTCTCCTTGATTTCCTTTGAAAAAGCATCTCCGTTAATGGTCTTTGCATAAACACCTTTCCCGGAAGCCAGTCTGTGAAACTCTGCTGTATTATACCATCCGGGTGTAGCTGTCCTTCTGCCATTTGCCTGACGTTCAAACATGATTCCAAGAGTATCGGCACCACAGTTTTCCAGTGCGCAGATTCGGGATGCGAGGCCGTAGCCTGTAGAACATCCGATGATCAGTGCTTTTTTTGTTCCGTTTACCATTCCCTGTTTACAGGCGTAATCTGCCTGGTTGCGCACACTCTCTGCACATCCCTGCGGATGTGCGGTTGTACAGATATATTCTCTTACTTTTGGCTCGATGATCATAACTTTTCTCCCTGAATTTATTTCTTTGCCTGATATTTTTTAGTCAAGCGGATAAAATCATCCGCTTCGTTACTTGTTCATAATCGAATAACTGCTCCGCAGTATATACGCTTGAATTGTATGTATTGCAAATATTTTGAATCTCAAAATATTATAGCAAAGAAAAAGCAGAACGTAAAGTAAAAATCTCAGATTCTTCCCTATGTTCTACTTTTTTTACATTCTGGCTCTGATTTCATCTATAAACTTTGTGAAATATGCTCCGCTAGAACATTACATTACTTTTACCCACTATTTCGCAGTAGTACTTCCAAATCCACCATTGCGGATTTCTGTAGCATCATCATCTACCGTGATTCCGTACTCTACAAAGATTCCCTGCATGAATCCTGTATCTGCCGGGATTGTCAGAGTTTTGTTTTCATTGGAATCATTTGTGATCTTTGAAAAAATGTGGCCTTCGTTATCTGAATAGAAATAATCACTGTCAATGATACCAACTGTGTTGTTAAGCTGAAGACGGTATTTAAATCCCAGTCCGCTTCTCGGATAACATTTCAGCACCCATTCCGGCTGCATTTCCACCCGGATTCCTGTCGGGATCTTTACTGTTTCGCCTGGCTTCAGAGTAAATTCTGCCGGTGCGAAAAAGTCATAGCCGGCACTTCCTGCTGTCGCTCTCTTCGGCAGACGGATAGCCTCGTATACTTTCTCTGCTTCTTCCTGAGACTGTGCGAAGGTATCGATCCAGTCTGCTGTGAAGCGTTCTTTGCTTACTTTATGAAATTT
>JBKYFG010000012.1:0-1496 GCA_047027955.1 Blautia sp. | reverse complement strand
GCCACCTCTACCTGAATGCCGTCTGCTTCCCCTTTCAGGTAAACCGGATCATGCAAGACTTCCGCACTGTGGTTCAGATCTTTGATAAATCCAATAATCCCATCTGGCTCATGATAGGTAATATCTTCAATCTCAGAACCTCTTTTGTCCTCAAAATGGATCGTCAGTTCCGGATTTAAGTATGCAGTTTCATGAAGTCTGCTCTTTACCTCTGTTGCTGAGAATCTTGTCTTCTCAAAAATCTCCGGGTCTGGCAGGAAATTAATACTGGTCCCTGTCTGTCTGGTCCTTCCCAGTTTAGGCAAAAGTCCATCTTCCAGTTCCAGAGTGGGGATTCCCCTCTCATAATGATCATGATGTACATATCCGTCACGGCTGATCTTAATATCAAGATATGTAGACAGAGCATTGACAACAGAAGAACCTACTCCGTGAAGTCCTCCGCTTGTCTTGTAAGCGGAATTGTCAAATTTACCGCCTGCATGAAGTGTAGTAAATACCAGTCTCTCTGCCGATACTCCTTTCTCGTGCATGTCTACCGGGATTCCTCGTCCGTTGTCTGTTACTGTACAGGAACCATCTTTCTCCAGAACTACATGGATCAGACTGCAGTATCCTGCCAGATGTTCATCTACTGCGTTATCTACGATCTCATAAATGAGATGATTTAATCCTTTTCGTGAAACACTTCCGATGTACATTCCCGGACGCTTACGAACCGCCTCCAGACCTTCCAGGACAGAGATGCTCCCTGCATCATAGGTGTTTTTCTTTGCCATGTCTGTTACATTTCCTTTCTTTCTATCAACCGGATTGCTTACTGTAAATCCGGGAATGATTTTTTTGCATTGCAAACATTTGTTCGTATTATAACCCAGTTTTTATTCTTTTTCAAGTGCGAACTTTCCCTTGCCAACGGAATAAAACACAAAAAATAATCAGAACCGAAATTCTGATCCTTTTCTGACTGTAAGCCTGTTCTGTTATAATTTGAGTGCATTTATCTTATCATTGGTTTTTTCAGCTGTCAACTGTTTCATTTGCCTACAAGGCTGTTTGGCATTATCTTTACAGTAGAAATATCTGTAAGAAACAGAAGCTATTTCTTTGTCTTAAATTTCTTCATTGTGGAGTATGGACTGTAAACTCTGGATTTGTCTTTGGATGTTTGGTTCCATGCCCGTATGGTCACATACCAGGTACCCTTCTTTACGTTTGTAAAGGTTACAGTTACGGTATTTTTGCCTTCTGTACGTTTCAGATATTTCTTAACCGGATATTTTTCACCTGCGGAGGTTTTGTATTTGTTTCCCAGCAGGATTTCATAACCTGTGGCATTTTTGCATTTTGTGTAAGTAACAGTCACAGTGTTTCCTTTTACAGTGATATTCCTGATCTTTGGCTGCTGCGGTGTGACAACAGTGATCTTGATCTTCTTAACCTTTGTCCAGGAACCATAGACCTTATTGCCCTGTGCATCCAGAACCCAGCTTCGG
>JBKYFG010000011.1:12402-45305 GCA_047027955.1 Blautia sp. | reverse complement strand
GCGCGACCTTGCCAAGGTCGAGACCGCGGGTTCGAGCCCCGTCTATCGCTCTTTTTATTTTCCGGACTGTTATGTCCGGTTTTTTGTTGCTATTTTTTTCATAGCACAAAGGAAATGCTTCGGACTTTCAATGATATAGCCGAAGCATTTCCTTTTCTATCTGGTCTGATAATTTATTCTTTTATTTTACTTTTATACGCTTAACAGAACTATAAGTGCCATAATACTGTTGTTTTCCATCAATGGTCTTATATGCCCTTACTTTGACATAATAGTTCCGTAAGGATATTTCCTTCTCCAGCAGAACTCTTCTCTGTCGGAATAATGTTTCCCGGATAATTCCAACGGATATTCCCTCCGACTGTCCCAGCATCAGGTAATGTTTCTTCAGAGGTAAAAAATTCTTCCTCTTCCCCTCCTTTTTCCTGCTGCTAAACATAGCATATCATATTCTGAAAAAAGAGAGGAAGCTTTTTCCTCTCTTTTTCGGCATTTCCTGCAAATTAATTTTATGTTTAATATTGACTCATCATAATCAGTGATGGAATAAACGAATTCCGGTAAATGCCATAACTATTCCATATTTATTACAGGTTTCGATTACCGCATCGTCTCGCACGGAACCACCTGGCTGAGCAATAAACTTCACGCCGCTCTTATGTGCTCTCTCAATATTGTCACTGAACGGGAAGAATGCATCCGAACCAAGTGTCACATCTGTAAGCTGATCCAGCCATGCTCGCTTCTCTTCTCTTGTGAATACTTCCGGCTTTTCTGTAAATACATTTTCCCATGCACCGTCAGCCAATACATCCATGTACTCTTCTCCGATGTAAACATCAATTGCATTATCTCTCTCTGCACGGCTGATCGTGTCTTTAAACGGAAGATTCAGTACCTTCGGGCTCTGACGTAAAAACCAGTTGTCTGCTTTCTGTCCGGCAAGTCTTGTACAATGTACACGTGACTGCTGTCCTGCTCCAACACCAATGGCCTGACCATCTTTAACAAAGCATACCGAATTGGACTGTGTATATTTCAGGATGATCAGAGATACCTTCAGATCTCTCTTTGCTTCTTCTGTAAGTTCTTTGTTTTCTGTCACGATATTGGAAATCAACGCATCATCGATTGCAAGTTCCTGGCGTCCCTGTTCAAATGTCACACCAAATACCTGCTTATGTTCCAGTGGAGCCGGTACATAATCTGGATCAATTTCAATCACATTATAATTTCCCTTTTTCTTCTGTTTCAGAATCTCCAGTGCCTCCTCTGTATATCCAGGTGCGATCACACCATCTGATACTTCCCTTTTAATCAGCATAGCAGTATCTTTGTCACATACATCTGAAAGAGAAATAAAATCGCCAAAAGAAGACATTCTGTCTGCTCCACGGGCTCTCGCATATGCGCATGCCAGTGGGGAAAATTCTTTCCAGTTCATGTCATCTACCCAATAGATCTTTGCCAGTGTCTCTGTAAGAGGAAGTCCTACTGCAGCTCCTGCAGGTGAAACATGTTTAAAAGAAGTTGCTGCCGGAAGTCCTGTTGCTTTCTTAAGATCACGAACCAGCTGCCATCCATTAAATGCATCAAGAAAATTGATATATCCAGGTTTTCCGGAAAGTACCTTGATTGGAAGATCCTGTCCCTCTTCCATATAGATTCTGGAAGGTTTCTGATTCGGGTTACATCCGTATTTTAACTGTAATTCTTTCATCTCTATACTCTCCTTACTGATTTTTATTTACGATTTTTGTATTATATGTTCCTGTTGCAATATCAATATAACGTACAAACAAAGAAACCTTGTTATCTGCATTCAAACTGTTCCAGAGAAGTTCTGTGAATGCATCCATATCATCCGGGATATCGACCAGCTTTGGTTCACCCTCAAAGCTTGGTAACGGATTACCATCGCATTTATAAGTATGAATGAAACGTCCCTCTCCTGCTACTGCTTTTTCGTAAGCATAGGTGTATCTCAGGCAGGAATCCGGATTACCATTGTCACTCTTGAGAATAGACATTGCATAACTGTAATTTCCGTTCTCAATATGCATAACACCTGAAATACGAGGTGTATAGTTCGGACCATCTGGCTCAAATTCGCGAGATCTTAAGGACTGTTCAAATGTCATCTGTTTATCCAGTCCTTCGTAAATAGTATCAGTCTGATCACCATTTGTGACGATTGTTTTATTTCCAAGGACACGTACCGGTGCATAAATGATCAGACTAGGATCAGTCAGTTTAGAAGGGGCAAATGCCTGTGTACGGATTCCTTCACCTTCTGTTACAAACACGCGGTTTCTGCTGTTTTCGCTTCTTCCCATAATAAAGTAAGCTGTAACTGCTTTGCTTCCGTCTGCTGAGCGTCCAATGATGATTCCTCTACCCGGATAAGAATTGTTTTTCAGTTCATTTTCCAGTGAAATTTTTTCCATGATCATTCTCCTTTAGTGTGATAAAGTAAAGCGACCGCCTGGGTAGTCTGTTTCCAGGCTGCCCAGGCGGTCGGCACGTTCACTTACTGCACTCCCTGTAGTTCATCCTACTTCCGCCAGTCATGCAGTCGTTGTAATCATAATATACTATCTTATTTCATTTAGCAAGAACAAAAATAAATACATCAGCTAAATATTTTTATTCAGTTACTTTATTCGTCTACGCTATAGTTCGGTGCTTCTTTTGTGATATGGATATCATGCGGATGAGACTCTTTCAGAGAAGCAGCAGAAATCTTAATAAATCGTCCTGTTGTCTTAAGCTTCTCAATTGTTTCTGCGCCACAATATCCCATACCGGAACGAAGGCCGCCCATCAACTGGAATACAGTGTCTTCCACATGTCCTTTGTATGCAACACGTCCTTCAACACCTTCCGGAACAAGTTTCTTCGCATCCTGCTGGAAGTAACGGTCTTTACTTCCATTCTCCATAGCTGCAATGGATCCCATGCCACGGTATACTTTGTATTTACGTCCCTGATACAGTTCGAATGTTCCCGGGCTTTCATCACATCCGGCGAAGATGCTTCCCATCATGCAGACATTTGCACCGGCTGCAATGGCCTTGGTAATATCTCCGGAATATTTGATACCACCATCTGCAATAATCGGAATTCCGTAACGGTTTGCTACTTCATAACAATCCATAACAGCAGTGATCTGTGGAACACCAATACCAGCTACAACACGTGTTGTACAGATAGATCCAGGTCCGATACCAACCTTAACCGCATCAACACCAGCATCAATCAGAGCCTTTGTAGCAGCTCCTGTTGCAACGTTACCTGCGATAACCTGCAGATCCGGATATGCGTCTTTAATCTGACGTACTGCACGGAGAATGTTCTCTGAATGTCCATGTGCTGAATCAATAACAATAACATCTACGTTTGCTTTTACAAGTGCTTCAACACGTGCAAGAACATTTGATGTGATACCTACTGCAGCACCACAGAGAAGACGTCCCTGTGCATCTTTGGCTGCCAGAGGATATTTGATCTGTTTCTCAATATCTTTGATTGTGATCAGACCTTTTAAATTAAAATCATCATCTACAATGGGTAATTTCTCTTTTCGGGATTTGGCAAGAATCTTCTTTGCCTCTTCAAGTGTGATTCCTTCTTTGGCTGTAATCAGTCCCTCAGAAGTCATGCATTCTCTGATCTTCTTTGTAAAATCAGTTTCAAACTTCAGGTCACGGTTGGTAATGATGCCAACAAGTTTCTTACCTTCTGTAATTGGAACACCAGAGATACGGAATTTTGCCATCAGATTATTGGCATCTTCCAGTGTATGGTCTGCGGATAAAAAGAATGGATCTGTAATAACACCGTTCTCAGAACGTTTTACCTTATCTACTTCCTCAGCCTGTGCTTCGATGGACATATTTTTATGAATGATTCCAATACCACCCTGTCTCGCCATGGCAATTGCCATTCTGTGCTCAGTAACGGTATCCATTCCTGCGCTCATCATAGGAATGTTCAGCTTGATTTTTTTCGTTAAGTGCGTTGTAACATCTACCTGATTCGGAATTACTTTTGAATATGCCGGAACTAACAGAACGTCATCAAATGTAATGCCTTCACCAATGATAGTACCCATTGCATTTCCTCCCTTGTATTTATGTTAGTTTGATTTTGATTCAAAGTGTAACAAAAATAACTTACAGTGTCAATCCAAAAAAACTTTGCTTGGAGCTGAATTTTTGATAGCCTGTGCCATCTGTTCATCTGGTTCGATAATAATCTTACAGTTTTCTCCACCGCTTTTTATAATAACGGCAAATCGTCTGTGCTGCTGATTTCCGGAAGAATAATCCAGTGTTTTCAATCGGCTGTTACCATTGTAATAATCCATTCTGTGTGAATCAAGAGGCGCGACCAAATCTGCCTCACTCAAGTTCATGGACATAACTTTTTTCCGTTTGGATTTTGACATGACCATATCAATGTCAAATTCTCCATTTACAAAAAGGTACTCATACTCCAGATCTGTCCGCGGAATCACAAAATACGATGCAACACCTAACGCAACTGCAACGAGAAGAAGGATTGGACTGATAAAAAGGCCTGCGCCCACTGCCAGGACTGTCAGTACGATCATTCCATATTTGACTATGGAATCTTTTGCTGTTGGTTCTTTTTTAACCAGTAATTCTGAATAAAGATCGCTCATATGTACATTCTCCTTAATATATATAATATTTATTAAATTCTATCACAAAAAGGGATCAGCGTCTATGACGCCAATCCCTTAATTCGCATAAATTTATTTTACATCATGCCGCCCATTCCTGGAGCACCTGCCGGCATAGCCGGAGCATCTTCTTTGATTGTAGCAACTACAGACTCTGTAGTCAGGAGTGTAGAAGCAACACTTGTCGCATTCTGCAGAGCACTTCTTGTAACTTTAACCGGATCAAGGATTCCGGCACCTACCATGTCTACATATTTCTCGTTCAGAGCATCAAATCCAACACCTGGCTCGGATTCTCTTACTTTATTGATAATAACAGAGCCTTCCAGACCAGCGTTTGCAGAAATATGGAACAGCGGAGCTTCCAGAGCTTTGAGGATAACGTTTGCACCTGTCTTTTCATCACCTTCCAGAGTTGCAACCAGTTCTGCAACCTTCTTGGATGCATGAATATATGCAGATCCGCCACCTGCAATGATTCCTTCTTCTACTGCTGCTCTTGTAGCTGCAAGAGCATCTTCCAGACGAAGTTTTGCTTCTTTCATTTCAGTTTCAGTTGCAGCACCAACACGGATAACAGCTACGCCGCCAGCCAGTTTTGCAAGTCTTTCCTGTAATTTTTCTTTATCAAATTCAGATTTTGTCTCTGCAATCTGTTTACGGATCTGAGCAACACGGTCAGCAATTTCTTTCTTATCACCCAGACCATCTACGATAACTGTATTCTCTTTTGCAACTTTGACAGATTTTGCACGTCCAAGCTGAGCCATTGTAGTTTCTTTAAGATCAAGTCCAAGTTCTTCGGAAATTACCTGTCCACCTGTCAGAATAGCGATATCCTGCAGCATTTCTTTTCTTCTGTCTCCATATCCAGGAGCTTTAACAGCAACTACCTGGAATGTTCCTCTTAATTTATTTACGATCAGAGTTGTCAGTGCTTCACCTTCTACATCTTCTGCGATAATCAGAAGTTTTGCTCCAGCCTGAACAACCTGCTCCAGTAACGGAAGAACTTCCTGAATATTGCTGATCTTCTTGTCTGTGATCAGGATATATGGGTCTTCAAGATTTGCTTCCATTTTTTCCATATCTGTAGACATATATGCAGAAATATATCCACGGTCAAACTGCATACCTTCTACCAGATCAAGTTCTGTATGCATTGTTTTGGATTCTTCTACTGTGATAACACCATCATTGGAAACTTTTTCCATTGCATCAGCAACCAGCTGACCTACTTCTTCATCACTTGCAGAAATAGATGCAACATTTGCGATCTGTGCTTTGCCACTGATTTTCTGGCTCATTTCTTTGATAGCCTCTACAGCTGCATCTGTAGCTTTTCTCATACCTTTTCTCAGGATGATCGGGTTTGCACCTGCTGCCAGGTTTTTCATTCCTTCATGAACCATTGCCTGTGCCAGAACAGTTGCTGTAGTAGTACCATCACCAGCTACATCATTTGTCTTGGATGCAACTTCTTTGATCAGCTGGGCACCCATGTTTTCGAATCTGTCTTCCAGTTCAATTTCTTTTGCGATAGTAACACCGTCGTTTGTGATAAGCGGAGCACCAAACTGTTTGTCAAGTACAACGTTTCTTCCTTTTGGTCCGATTGTTACTCTTACTGTATCTGCAAGTTTGTTTACACCAGTTTCAAGTGCAGCTCTTGCTTCTGCACCAAATTTAATTTCTTTTGCCATGATGACTGTCCTCCTGAAATACTTAATGATCTGTAACGTTTTTTATTCTGTTACGATTATTCAACGATTGCGAGAATATCGCTCTGTTTTACGATGATATATTCTTCGCCGTCAAGTTTTACTTCAGTTCCTGCATATTTGGAATAAATAACTTTATTACCTGTAGCAACTTCCATCTTAACTTCTTTACCGTCAACAACTCCGCCAGGACCTACTGCAATAACTTCTGCCTGCTGCGGTTTTTCCTGTGCCTGTCCCGGAAGTACGATACCAGATTTTGTTGTTTCTTCTGCTTCTAACTGTTTTAATACAACTCTGTCGCCTAAAGGTACTAATTTCATGATCTATTTCCTCCTTTATTGTTGCCTTTTTCGAATTACTAGCACTCATTTCGTTTGAGTGCTAATCACTGTCCCTATATTATTTAAAATCATGATTTTCTGCAACTCTTTTCAAAGCTGTAAATTAGTATTATTTTTTTATTTATCTTTTATTTTCTCTTATTTTCTCCTGTTTTCTCATTTTCTGATTTTTAAGTATTTTATAAAAGAAAAGGCCCTTTCCCTCATAGGAAAAGACCTCTCTTTATAAACAGCTTCTGCTGTCCTTATGATTTTTTGCTTCGCTGAGCTTTAATTTCTTCAAGCTCATCAAAAATTACTTCGTTAAGTACTTTGATATAAGTTCCCTTCATACCTGATGAACGAGATTCGATTACCCCGGCACTTTCAAATTTGCGAAGTGCATTTACAATAACAGATCTGGTGATTCCTACACGGTCTGCAATCTTGCTTGCAACCAGAATACCCTCTTCTCCATCAAGTTCATCAAATATATGAATGATCGCTTCTAGTTCTGAGAAGGACAGTGTATTGAATGCAGATTTTACAACCTGTTGTTTACGGTCCTCTTCTGCATTTTCTTCATGAACCGCTCTCATCATTTCCAGACCAACCACTGTTGTGCCATATTCACTGACGATAATGTCTTCAATATCATAAGGCTTATCGTTACGATACATAAAAACAGTCCCCAGTCTTTCGCCGGCAATATCGATTGGATTGATAATACCCTGACAGTTGCTGTTTACATGTTCAAATCCAAGTGTCTGAAGATTCACATTTTCCTTTGTAGACAAAACGCCAAGGAAACGCTCATTTAACAGAGAATCTACATGTCCGCCTACGTTATCTTCAATCAGCTCGGTAATTTCTTCAACGCCCGGACATAAACTGATTCCAAGTACTTTACCCTTTTTGCTCAGTACCAGGATATTGGAACTTAATGTGTCCATCAGCACCTGACAGATATCATTAAATACAACTTTACTGGAACTGCTGTTGTGCAAAAGCTTATTGATTTTTCTGGTTTTATCCAACAACTGAACGCTCATTACGGCCTCCTTCTCCTGTTTTTTCGATGTTTTCAATCTTATGGTATAATAGTACACGTTTTGCAACGAAAATACAAGATATTTTTATATTTTTTTCGATTTTGTCCGCATTTTCAGAAAATTTATATATTTAATCTTCTTTAGACTTCTGCTCTACATAACCGCAAGTTGTCTCACTGCAGACAATCTTGTTTCCTTTTTCGACCATATAGCTTCCACAAACCGGGCATTTTTTTGCTGATGGCTTTTGCCATGACATAAAATCACATTCCGGGTTGTCGATACAACCATAATATTTACGACCCTTCTGGGTTTTCTTCAACACAACATCCTTTCCACATTTCGGACATGCCACACCGATTTTTTCATAATACGGTTTGGTATTTCTGCATTCCGGAAATCCAGGACATGCAAGGAATCTTCCATGTGGTCCGTATTTGATGACCATATTGCGTCCACAGACATCACAGATTTCATCTGTAACTTCATCCTGAATTTCAACTTTCTCCAGTTCTTTCTCAGCAGCATCCACATCTCTCTTAAGATCCGGATAAAAGTTTCTGACAACCGTTTTCCACTGCACAGTACCCTCTTCAACGCAGTCCAGAAGGCCTTCCATCATTGCAGTAAAACGAACATCTACAATGCTTGGAAATGCCTGTTTCATAATATTATTAACAACTTCTCCAAGTTCCGTCACATAAAGATTTTTCTGTTCTTTAGATACATAACGGCGGCTGATGATCGTGGTGATCGTCGGAGCATAAGTACTCGGACGTCCAATTCCCTGTTCTTCCAGTGCCTTTACAAGAGATGCTTCTGTATAATGTGCCGGTGGCTGTGTGAAATGCTGTTCCGGTTTCAGTTCAGTAAGCTGCAGCTTCATTCCCTTCTCAAGACTCTGACTGAGTACATTGCCTTTTTGATTATCTTCTTCCTGCATGTACACAGACATAAATCCGTCAAATATGATCTTGGAGGCAGCAACCGTAAAAGTATACTCTCCTGCACTGATTTTTACTGATGTTGTTTCATATTTTGCTGCAGACATACGGCTTGCTGTAAAGCGTTTCCAGATCAGCTGATACAGACGGAACTGATCTCTGGAAAGAGATTCTTTGACCGTGACTGGCGTTCTGGTAATATCAGTCGGACGGATTGCTTCATGCGCATCCTGAATCTTCTGGTCTTTTTTTACCATCTTTCCACATGTAGAAACATAGTTTTCTCCATACTGTTCACCAATATAGGTTCGCGCTGCTTCATCTGCTTCCTGTGAGATTCGAGTGGAATCCGTACGCAGATAACTGATCAGACCAACCGTGCCGCTTCCCTTAATATCAATACCTTCATATAACTGCTGGGCAAGACGCATTGTTTTCTGTGTAGAAAAATTCAGTGTTTTGGCTGCCTCCTGCTGCAAAGTACTGGTTGTAAACGGCAGGGGTGCATTCTTGATACGTTCGCCTTTTTTTACCTCTGTAATTTCATACTCTGCATTTTCCAGTTTTCCAAGAAGTTCATCCATCTCGGCCTTATTATGGATTGGAAGTTTCTTATCCGTGCCATAGAATTTTGCCTGAAGAGGTTTCTTCTCTCCTTTTACACGAAACTCACCTTCAAGACTCCAGTATTCTTCCGGAATAAAAGAATTGATCTCATCTTCTCTGTCACAGATAATACGCAGTGCTACAGACTGTACTCGTCCTGCACTCAAGCCTCTTTTCACTTTTACCCAAAGGAGCGGACTGATCGTATATCCTACCATACGGTCAAGCATTCTTCGTGCCTGCTGTGCATCTACCAGGTTCATATCCAAATCCCGCGGCTGTTTAATGGAATTCTTTACAGCAGTCTTTGTGATTTCGTTAAAAGAAATTCTGCGCATCTTAGACGGATCTTCTTTTAGCGCCTGCATCAGGTGCCAGGAGATTGCCTCTCCCTCGCGGTCAGGGTCAGTTGCAAGATATATCTTATCTGCTTTTTTGGCCGCTTTGCGAAGATTTGAAAGCAATTCTCCCTTTCCTCTGATCGTAATATATTTTGGTTCAAAATCATTCTCTACATCAATGCCAAACTGACTCTTCGGGAAGTCACGCACATGTCCGTTTGATGCCTGTACATCATAGTTACTCCCAAGAAATTTCTTAATGGTTTTTACTTTTGCAGGTGATTCCACTATCACCAGATATTTCGCCATGCTATCTCTCCTACTTCTCCGTTACTGTTCACTCCGTTACAGCAACACTTCTTAAACTTCCCGGGAGGCTGATCCGTGTCTTATGTTGTCTTTACATAATAATGCCTGCCTATTTCCCGGGCTAACCCCGATATTTTCAACTCCAGCAGAAGACCGCCGACTTTTTCCGGCGAAAGTCCTGTCTTCTGGATCAAAAATTCCACAGATTTTGGTTGCAAATCGAGACAACTATACACCAATTTTAAATCGGTTGCAAGTCCTAACTCATTTTTTGTCTTTACTTTAACAATTTTTTCACAATCTATTCCGAGTTCCCGAAGCAGTATTTCCGGTGTATATGCGATACCTGCCCCGTCATAGATCAATTTATTACACCCCATACTAAGTTCCTCTGTTACCGGTCCCGGTATGGCAAAAACACTTTTTCCCTGATCAAGTGCCCACTGTGCAGTGATCAATGAACCACTTTTTTCTCTTGCTTCAACGATCACAACAAGATCCGCCAGTCCGCTGATAATTCTGTTTCTTGCCGGAAAAAAATAATTTCTTGCCCGCGTCCCCGTCGGCTGTTCACTGAGTATACCACATTTTTCTCGCAGAATTCGCTGATAAAGTGCTCTGTTACCCGAAGGATAACAGATATCAACGCCATTTCCAAGTACCGCCCATGTGCCTCCTTCTCCTTCCAGTGCACCTCTGTGTGCCTCAGTATCAATCCCATATGCCATCCCACTTAATATTTGCACTCCTTCTTCACTGAGTCTCCTGGCATAACGAAACGCCTGCATACGCCCGTATGGACTGGCTGCCCTGGCTCCGACGATTGCAACTGCCGGTCGTCGTGGATCCGGTAATGTTCCCCTGACATATAAAATCTCCGGCATTCCCTCATAATGCAGAAGTTTCTGCGGATATTCCGGACTTTCTTTCGAAATCTCACGCACAGACATTTCCGTGTCACTTTTTCTGATGTTAAGAGTTCCTTCCATATAAATTATCACTCCTGTTCAGATTTTATACCCTGATTAATTCCAGTATTTTTTGTCAAATGCCCGATAGGATAACGCTTCTGCTATGTGATGTCTGTGAATACTTTCTGTCGCTTCCATATCTGCGATTGTCCGTGCCACCTTTAGAATCCTGTGATAGGCACGGGCACTGAACGGCATATTCTGAAATGCCATCTTCAAAAGCTGCCGGGCGTCTTTTTCCATCTTGCAATATTTCTCAATCTGAGCACCACTTAATTCTCCGTTAAACTGAATTCCTTCTATTTTATATCGTTCTCTCTGAATATCCTGTGCGCAGATAACCCGCTCTCTGATCGTTTGTGTACTCTCCCCTTTTCGTCCACTGCTCAGTCCTTCAAAATCTACCGGGGACACTTCAGCACAAAGATCCAGTCTGTCCAGAAGCGGCTGACTTATTCTTCCCAGATACTGCATTACCTGTGCCGGTGTACACCGACATCTGTTCATATCCGGATAATGACCACAGGGACATGGGTTCATTGCCGCACACAACATAAAATCTGCCGGAAAATCATACGTCCCATATACTCTGGAGATACGTATCACCTTGTCCTCCAGTGGCTGTCTGAGAATCTCCAAGCTTCTTCTGGAAAACTCTGGCATCTCATCCAGAAACAATACACCTCTGTGTGCCAGTGTGATCTCCCCTGGTCTGGGATTTCGGCCACCACCAGCCAGAGCCTGTGCTGAACATGTATGATGCGGACTGCGAAAAGGTCTTTCTCTGATCAGAGGATCTCCTCTCGAGAGCAATCCGGCAATACTGTAGATTTTTGTCAATTCCAGCCCTTCATCAAATGTAAGTGCCGGCATAATTCCCGGAATTCTTCTCGCAACCATCGTTTTTCCTGCCCCCGGAGGCCCGATCATAAGCAGATTGTGAAAACCGCTGACTGCAATCTCCACGGCTCGTTTCAGACTTTCCTGTCCTCGAATATCACTGAAATCCAGTTTTTCTTTACCCGGAGATTCTATTGTTTTTCCAACTTCTTTTCTATAAGAATCCGGACTTTGCACATAGCGTATCATTTCCTGCAGATTGCGAACTCCAATCACCTTCATATCCGGTATCAGTGTCGCTTCCCGGAGATTCTCATATGGAACAACACAAAACCGGCACTTTTCCTCCCTCGCCCTGATGATTATAGGCAAAATCCCTGATATTGCATGAATTTCTCCATTAAGGCTTATTTCTCCGGCCATCATCACCCTATCCAGCTGTTCCGATTTCAGAATATCTGACGCCGCCAAAACAGCTGCTGCTAACGGAAGATCAAATCCAGCTCCTTCTTTCTTGATATCAGCCGGAGCAAAATTCACGGTAATTCTCTTCGGTGGAAGTGCAATACCGTTATTCTTCAATGCCGTTCTGACACGATCCTGTGCTTCCTTTACCTGTGCCGAAGGAAATCCAACCATCGTAAATGTCGGCAGACCATCACTGACGTCTGCCTCCACCTGGATTGGATGAACATCCATGCCTAAAATCGCTGCTGATAGTACACTTGCAAACATAACAACCTCCTGTATGCACATGCACCTCGATCTGCACTGCTATATTTTTGATTTATAATTGTATTATGGGAATAAAAAAAGAAATGATTTTTATTATAGTCCATTTTGCTCCGTATTGCAATAGCACATTTCGGACTGTTTTATAATTACAGAAAATGAAGGAGGTATAAGAATGAAATTTCAACGAATTCAGGATCTGCGTATAGATTCCGATCTCTCTCAGAAGAAAATTGGTGAAATTCTTCATATCAGTCAGCGTTCTTATTCTCATTATGAAACAGGATCTCGTAATATTCCAATTGAAATGCTGATCCGCCTCGCTGATTATTATGATACCACCATTGATTATCTGGTTGGAAGAACCGATAACAAAGAACCGATCAAATGACGCAGAAAGCGAGTCAGTTTCCCTGACTCGCTTTCTGTTCTTCCCACTCAGCAATCTTTGAAATATTTGCAAGCTCATATTCATTGAAAATAGAATTCTGTTCGGCATCAAAAGTGTCCGGATCTATCGTACCCTGATACCAGGATTTACTGTTAAAATAATCCGCAATATAATCTGTTACAAACTGACGTCCATGGCGTGCATAGATTTCATTCTTTGCAAGTTCCAGCTGATCTGAACTATATGCTGAAATCTCCTCATCTGTCAGATAACGATTACTGCTCTCCGGGAAGAAATATTCTCCTGTCTCAGCCGTATTCTGTGCCTGCTCGGCCGGCGTTGGTGTAACCGTCGGATCCGGTTGCAGCTGTACCTGTGTTCTGCTCATAATACAACTTACATTTGGATATACAGAAGAAACTGGTTCTGCTGTCGTCGCACGCAGATATAATTGACCATTGTCAAATGTCAGATTTCCTGAAGCTGCATTTCCCACTGTATCTGTAAAGGAAAATGCTGCCGCAGTTCCGGCCACTTCCGCAGTTACATCAGCAGAAACAGACTGTGTCTGTCCTGCATCTGTCTGGCTGAAGCTGAATGATACACTGTCCTGACTGATATTATATATATTAATTGTCACAAGTCCATCTGTGCTATACCAGTAATCCCAGAAATCATCCGGATTAAAACTTACTTTTTCTTTTGGTATCGGCGTTGGTGTCGCTGTTGGCCTCGGTGTCGGACTCGGAGACGGTGTCACAGGAACTTCCGTAGGTGCTGCTGTCGGCAGACTTTCCAGCGCTGCCATTGCTTCTTTCTTCTTTTGTGCCTCTCTCTCACTTTTCTGAAATCCTGCCAGAAGAAGTGCTGCTGCACTGAACATGATAAATATTGAGACCAAAATCACCAGCAGTACCTTCAGTCTGTTTTTTCTTCTCATTCGCTCACCTCTGTTATTGCTTTTGTACTTTATTTTTTCTCTTTAATAATACCTTTTCTGTATGCGTCAAGCAACTGTCGCAGTTCACCGATACGTTCTTTCAGAGCTCGTCCTGTGTCTGTATCCCCTACTAAACGACGTTTGGATGTATAATGTACGGATACTCTGTTGGATACAATATCACTTTCTTTAGATATTGCCTGCTCCTTGGATGTAAAAGGCTCATGTGCCGTCAGCACCAGGCCATAAGAATTGTAGATCAGCGTATATCCGGCAATTCCTGTTACTTTCTGATAAGCTTTGCAGAATCCTCCATCAATAACAATTACTTTCCCATTGCATTTGACCGGACTCTCACCATCCCCCTGATGCACAGGAACATGTCCATTGATGATATGGCCGGTTTCCGGATCCAATCCAAATTCCCGTATCATTCCATCTACTACTTTTTCATTTTCAAGAAGATGATAATACGCACCTTTTGTTTCTTTGTGAGTTTCCTTATCTGCAATAAAATATCGTTCAAATGTAGTCATTTTATCCTTGCCAAATAACGGCGAAGACGGACTTGCCCAGATAAACCACAAAATATCTCTGCCCTTACGCTGTTCTTCTCTGTCAACCGCATAAAATGCTCTCCGCACATATGCCTCCAGAACGTCATACAATTCACGTCCCTTATAAGTTTTTCCGTAAATCTGAATTTCCTTCAGACTTCCGTCTTCATTTAATGGAATACATCCATGAAACAGAAGATTTCCATTATATATCTTATAAAGTCCACCTTTGTCCAACAACAACCGCATATGATTCTGCAATTTTTCGCAGTTTCGGAATGCAGTTTCCAGACGTTCCATCACATCCAGTTCTCCCGGAGTAAGTTCATACGGATGCTTCCAGTCAATCGTTGGAAATTCTGTATCAAGCATTGGATATTCTTTTCCATCTGCCAGTGTAACCGTACCTTTTTCCGGATTGATCCGGTGCAGCAGACATCTGTCTTCCATATGAAATTCTTTATGTCTTCGAAGCAGCTGTCCCTCCAGCTTAAACTGAATGATTGCAATTGCTTTATGCATCTTCTGTCCAAGTTCTTTTTCCAGTGCATTATAATTAGATGTTCCCTTCATTTCAAAAGCGGTACACGGATCATCTTTATATACTTCCATTGCAAATGTCGCAAGCGGAAGCATATTAATTCCGTATCCATCTTCCAGAATATCCAGATTTCCATAGCGGATACTGTTACGAAGCACCGTTGCTATACAGGCTCTCTGCCCAACTGCTGCCCCCATCCATACTACATCATGATTTCCCCACTGGATATCCAGAGAATGATACTGTATCAGACGGTCCATGATAAAATGCGGGCCCGGGCCTCTGTCAAAAATATCACCCAGAATATGCAGATGATCTACAACCAGTCTCTGTATCAGTTCTGCAAGTGCAATGATGAAATTCTCTGCACGGCCAATTTCAATGATCGTATTGACAATAGAATCATAATAAGCTTCTTTGTCGAGCACTTCCGCCTTTTCTGTGATCAATTCTTCAATAACATACGCATAATCCGGAGGTAATGCCTTACGTACCTTGGATCTTGTATATTTGGACGCTGTAGTCTTGCAGACTTCGATCAAACGGTACAAAGTAATCTTGTACCAGTTCTCCATATCTTCCTCTGTCTTTTTGACCAGCTGTATTTTTTCTTTCGGATAATAAATCAGTGTAGCCAGCGCCCTCTTGTCATTATTGCTCAGTGTATGGCCAAACACATCATCGATTTTTTTGCGTACAGCACCAGAACCATTGCGAAGTACATGCGAAAAAGCCTCATATTCTCCATGCAGATCCGACATAAAATGTTCTGTCCCTTTTGGCAGGTTCAGAATCGACTGCAGATTAATGATCTCAGTAGAAGCCTTTCCGATCGTCGGATAGAGTTCCGCAAGTCTCTGTAAATACCTTAACTCCTCTTTTTTCATAATTGTCTCCTTTTCGCTATGGTAACATACCCGGCTTTTCTATCGGTAATCCCCATTTTTTATAAATGATATCCATTCAGGCAATCACACCGTCAAACAATGAAAACTGATTAGACTGTGGAATATCTCCAAAGATTCCCAGATCATCCATCAGATCGATAACCGTCTTGCTGACCTTTGTCCGGTCTCTGAAATCATCCTTCGACAGGAATTTTCCCTGTTTGACAGCATCTACGACTGCCTCGGCAGCTTTATCCCCCATTCCGTCAATACAGTTCAATGCGGGCATCAGTTTGCCGTCAATGATCTGAAAACGATTTGCCTTGGCACGGTAAAGATCGATTGGCATGAACTCCAGACCTCGTGCATACATTTCCTGTACAATACGCATATCTTTGATCGTATCCTGTTCTTTCTTTGACGCTGCATCGCCCTTTTTGCGAAGTTCTGCAAGATAGAAATCTAACCTGTCACGTCCCATACACATCGTTTCATATGAAAAAGCCGTTGCACGGATACTGAAAAATGCCGCATAATATGCAAGGGGTTTAAATACTTTAAACCAGGCAATACGCCATGCCATCATAACATATGCTGCTGCGTGTGCCTTCGGGAACATATATTTAATCTTTTTACAGGACCAGATATACCATTCCGGAACATTGTGTTCACGCATGGTAGCTTCCCACTCTTCGCGCAGACCTTTTCCTTTACGTACAGCTTCCATGATCGTAAAGGCAAGGCTGCTTTCTACCCCCATGCTGATGAGATAGATCATAATATCATCTCGTGTACAGATTGCAGTAGAAATCGTTGCTTTTCCTTCTTCGATCAATGTCTGTGCATTTCCCAGCCATACGTCTGTACCATGAGACAATCCGGCAATACGTACCAGGTCAGAAAAATATTTCGGTTTCGTATCAATAAGCATCTGCATGGCAAAATCTGTACCAAACTCCGGTACACCCAGACATCCGAGCTTGCAGCCTCCAATATCCTCCGGTTTGATTCCCAATGCATCCGTACTTGCAAATAAAGACATAACTTCCTTGCTGTCCAAAGGAACATCACGGGCACTTAAGCCTGTCAGATCCTCCAGCATACGGATCATTGTCGGATCATCGTGTCCGAGAATATCCAGTTTCAAAAGGTTTCCATCAATAGAATGGTAATCAAAATGTGTTGTGATAATATCACTGTTCTCATCGTTTGCCGGATGTTGTACCGGCGTGAATTTTTCAATTTCCACGCCCACTGGAAGGACAATGATTCCACCCGGATGCTGGCCGGTCGTTCGCCGGATACCGGTACATCCCTGCACAATACGGTTGATCTCACAATAACGTTTGTGCTGTCCCCGTTCCTCATAATAATTCTTCACATAACCAAATGCCGTCTTCTCCGCAAGTGTACCAATCGTTCCGGCCTTAAAGGTCTGCCCTTTGCCAAAGATAACCTCTGTATATCGATGTGCATTCGCCTGATACTCACCTGAAAAGTTAAGGTCAATATCCGGTTCCTTATCTCCCTTGAATCCAAGGAATGTTTCAAAAGGAATATCAAAGCCTTCCTTACTCATCTTAGCGCCACACTTCGGGCATACTTTATCCGGCATATCGCATCCGGCCATACCTCCGAATTTCTTGACTTCCGGCGAATCAAAGTCACTGTATTTACATTCCGGACACAAATAATGCGGTGGCAGAGGATTTACTTCTGTGATACCAGACATAGTTGCCGCCAGTGAAGAGCCTACTGATCCTCGCGAGCCAACCAGATAACCATCTTCATTAGATTTCCATACCAGTTTCTGCGCGATGATATACATAACAGCATATCCATTGGAAATAATAGAATGCAACTCCTTGTTCAAACGGTCTTCTACAATCTTTGGAAGATTTTCACCATACATCTCATGTGCACGGTTAAAACAGATATCTTTCAGATCCTGATCCGAATTTTCAATAACCGGTGGAAATTTATCCGGATGAATCGGAGAGATCTTCTCGATCATATCTGCAATCTTGTTGGTATTGGTAATAACCACTTCTTCTGCTTTTTCACTTCCCAGATAAGAAAATTCTTCCAACATCTCTTCTGTAGTGCGCAGATATAAAGGTGCCTGATTATCCGCATCTGAGAATCCGTTTCCGGCCATAATGATCCGGCGATAGATTTCATCCTGTGGATCCATAAAATGTACGTCACAGGTGGCAACAACCGGTTTCTTAAACTGATCTCCAAGTTTTACGATTTTCTTATTAAGTTCAATCAGATCCTCATTGGATTTCACACGATCATTTTTTTCATCTGCGATCATAAATGCATTATTTCCAAGTGGCTGAATTTCCAGATAATCATAAAAATTGACCAGTCTGGCAATTTCCGGTTCCGGTGCATTTCGAAGAAGTGCCTGATACAATTCGCCAGCTTCACAGGCACTTCCGATCAGAAGTCCCTCTCTGTGTTCCAGAAAAAGGCTCTTCGGTACACGTGGACGACGTCTGTAATATTTCAGATGTGACTGGCTGACCAGTTTATAGAGATTCACACGTCCGGTCTCATTTCTCGCCAAAATAATCGCATGATATGTCGGCAGCTTCTTAATTGTATTCACAGATACATTTCCCTGCTGGTTCAGCGTATCCATATCAAAAATGTCTCGTTCTTTTAACATTTCCACAAACCGTACAAAAATCTCAGCCGTACATGCTGCATCGTCCACTGCTCTGTGATGATGGTCCAGAGACACTCCGACAGCCTTGGCAACCGTATCCAGTTTGAATCGGTTCAGTGCCGGCAGAAGGAAACGTGCCATACCAACCGTATCCACATATGTATACTCCTGCGGCAGCCCCTGTCGTTTGCAGTTTTCTATAATAAAACTCATATCAAAGTCCGCATTATGGGCCACCATGACAGCTCCCGCGCAAAATTCAAGGAACTGCGGAAGTATTGTCTGAATATCCGGTGCATCCATAACCATAGAATCATTAATACTTGTCAACTGTTCAATTCTGTACGGAATTGGTACCTTTGGATTCACAAACGTCGAAAAACGGTCTGTGATCACACCATTTTCGACTCTCACAGCACCAATCTCTATAATCTGACATGTAAGCGGTGAAAATCCTGTTGTCTCAATATCAAATACAACAAATTTACCATCAATCGGCTGTCCCTGACTGTTGGTAACAATGCCTTTCATATCATCAACAAGATATGCTTCCATACCATACAGGACTTTAAAATCTGAATCTTTCGGAACACATCCTCCCCATGCATCAAAACAGTGGTTTGCCTCCGGGAAAGCCTGTACAACACCATGGTCTGTAATTGCGATTGCCTTGTGCCCCCATTCGTAAGCTCGTTTTACCAGATCCTTTGCAGTCGTAACACCATCCATATCACTCATTTTGGTATGGCAGTGCAGTTCCACTCGCTTCTGTGGGCTGGTATCCATTCTGGTACTACGGAAATCTGCAATTTTCTTAATTCCAGATATTGATCCAATCGTCAACTCACTGTCAAATCGGTCAATCGTTGTTACCCCTTTAAATTTCAAAAAGGCACCTTTTTTGACAGATTCCGTAATCTCAGGTACCTGTTCATTTCTCAGAAACATTTTGATCACAATAGAATCTGTAAAATCTGTTACCGGAAAGATCAGGATTGTTTTTTCATTACGGATCTCACGTGCTTCCACATCTATAACCTGTCCACGGATGATGACTTCTCCCATCTCACCGGTAATGGATTCCAGATCAATGGTATCTCCCTCAAAATCTCTTCCATAGATCACATCCGGATTGCTGTCTTTACGGAATCCACCATAAAACTCTCCACGCTGGTTTTTCTTCTCAAATGTTTTTGGTTTCTGTTCTGTTTTATTAGTCTTCGCTTCTGCCTTTTTGCCATCCTTTACTTCCGTCGCAGCCGTTTCTTCCTCTTTCTCATCCTGCAGCGGCTCCGGTGTCAGTTTGGCATGTTTCAGCACATTCGCCACTTCCTGTCGAATCTGCAGTGCTGCATTTTTGCGATATTTGCTCTCTTCTGCCTCTACGAACTGCAGGTTGATCTTAAGATTCATTCCGCATCGTTCACAAAAAACTTTTTCCAGATATTCCACCAGAATCCCGCTTTTTTCTCTGGATATCACAGAATCAGGTAAAGTCAGATCCATCTGCTCATCTGATGGAAAAGCAATCTGTGCACGCTTAAAAAGATTGTATTCAAGCATATTGAAGTTCTTCAATTCCACTTCCATACTGGAACGATAAACTTCCAGAAAATTGGCCGGGGAATACTGTCTGGAAAGATGAAAACGTTCAATCACTGTTACCTGTATTTCAAGGCCGGAAAAGCACTGTCTCTCAATCTGATCTTCCAGTGCCATAATATTTTTCTTATGGATCCAGCGTTCACTATGGATATAAACCCACAGTCTCGTCTTCGCCGGATTGCAGGAAACTCTTGAAACAGTTACCATCTCCAGCCATTCATGCAGCTGGTCTTTTACTTTTAAATTGGGAAATACATCGAAAAATTCTTTCTCCACACTCTATGCCTCTCTTATCCCTCCCAGTGAAGCAGTTCCTCTCTTAAAGTATCCAGAAGCTGGTCTTCCGGTACTTTCTTCACAATCTCACCTTTTTTGATCAGCAGACCGACGCCAACACCTCCGGCAATCCCAATATCTGCTTCCTTTGCTTCACCAGGTCCATTCACCACGCACCCCATAACAGCAACTTTAATGTCCAATGGGATATCCTGTACCATTGCTTCTACTTTATTTGCAAGCCCGATCAAATCAATACGTGTACGTCCACATGTCGGACAAGAAACAACTTCTACGCCACCTTTACGCAGTCCCAGTGTCTTAAGGATCCGTTTGGCAGATTTTATTTCTTCCAATGGCGCGCCCGTCAAAGAAACACGGATCGTATCTCCGATTCCCTGTGAAAGAATGATTCCAAGTCCTACGGCAGATTTGATATTTCCAGAATACAGAGTTCCCGCCTCTGTAATACCAACATGAAGCGGATGATCTGTTTTTTCTGCAATCAGCTCATGTGCTTTGGCACACATCATAACATCTGAAGATTTGATACTGATCACAAGATTGTCATACCCCATCTCTTCAATGATACGTACTTTATCCAGTGCACTCTCCACCAGTCCTTCTGCTGTTACACCATGGTATTTTTCTACCAGCTCTTTTTCCAGAGAACCACTGTTGACTCCTACACGGATTGGTATATTTCGCTCTTTTGCAACATCCACAACTGCCTGAATACGGTCAGTACTTCCGATATTTCCAGGATTGATACGAATTTTATCTGCACCGTTTTCCATTGCGGCAATCGCCAGTCGATAATCAAAGTGAATATCTGCCACCAATGGAATGTGAATCTGCTTTTTGATTTCTTTCAGTGCCTGCGCAGCTTCCATAGTCGGCACTGCACAACGGATAATATCACATCCGGCTGCTTCCAGCTCCAGAATCTGGCGGACAGTTGCCTCCACATCTTCTGTCTTTGTATTCGTCATAGACTGAATCAGAATTGGATTACCTCCACCAATCTTTTTATTTCCTATCTGTACAACTTTTGTATGATCACGATACATGCTCTTCTCTCCTTTTTGACGAAAAAGCGGAGCTGTTATTTTCAAACAGCCCCTCTTGTATTTCAGTGCTGAATTTCCAACAGTTTAGCCTTCAGGTCATTTTCCATTCTGACCATTTCTGCTTCCGCTGCCTGGCGTTTTTCTCTGCCCTCTTTCTGAATCTTCATTACATCATCCAGCGTCTGAATCAGATCTGCATTGGTTTTCTGAAGTGTTTCCATATCCACAATACCACGTTCCGATTCTTTTGCTGTCTCTACCGATGCCATATGCAGTTTCTCTGCATTTTTTCGAAGGAGTTCATTTGTAAGATCCGATACCTGGCTCTGTGCCTGCGCCGCCTCTGTTGAATGTGCAATGCCAAGTGCCAGTACCATCTGGCTTTTCCAGAGTGGAATCGTATTGACCAGTGTAGTCTGAATCTTTTCTGCCATCATCGTATCATTATTCTGGACAAGGCGGATCTGTGGTGCTGTCTGCAGTGAGATCATTCTGGTAAGTTCCAGGTCATGAAGTTTTTTCTCAAAACGGGCACATTTACTGTCCAGATCCTTAGCCGCCTGCGCATCCTCCGGGAGTCCGGTCATTTTCGCCTTTTCTTCCAGATCATGCAGTTTGCCGTTCCTGGTCTGTGCAAGCCTCTGTTTACCAGCCTGAATATACATGGAAAGCTCTTTAAAATACAGGAGATTCTGTTCATACATTTTGTCCATCATTGCAGAATCCTTGAGCAGACGAACCTGATGCTTTTCCAGTGCATCTGCAATCTTTTCTACATTTACTTCAGCCTTGTCATATCTGTTTTTCAAATTTTCTACTTTATTTGCCTGTTTTTTGAAAAATCCCAGAAAACCTTTTTCCTCTTCGGCATCAAATCCCTTCAGTTCTCCAACAACTCCTGAAAGAAGTTCTCCGACTTCACCAAGATCCTGTGCTCTTACGTTTTTCAATGCCTCATCTGAAAAATCGGCCATCTTTTTCTGTGTCCCAGCGCCATACTGCATGACCTGTGTCAGATTCTCCACATCAATCTTAGATGCAAAATCGTCCACCATCTTCTGTTCTTCCGGTGTCAGTACTGTCTGTGCCATCTTCTGCTGGACCGGATCCATTTCCGGTGCAACTTCCATCAGTTGTCCTTGTACCTGCACTTCCGGCTCCTTCTTCACTTCCGGTGCAAAATCTGGTTCCAGTGTAAGTGACGGCATCCCTGTTTCTGCCTGTTTCATTTCATCACCCATATCGTTCTCCTTATCGTGTTCTGTGGCAAATGTATTTTATACTCGTTTTTTTATAATTGCTTCTTACTGAAATCATTTCCAGTCAGTCCTTCCTGTGCAAGCATCGTATGAAGCACAGATATATCACTGGAAACATCCCACGCGGTATCCTGAAAAACTGAATCCAGGAGTTTTGCAAATGCTTCATTTAAAGTATCCAGCGTATCTTCAATTTCTTTTTTGGATGAGCGGATCGTCTCTCCCTGAATTGGCTGTCTGTCCATTTCTTCATAAGCATCCAGAAGTTTCACTGTCATAGGTAGATAATAATCCATCATTTTTTTAAGGTCCGGGATAATTTCCGGATGCTCCTCTGCCCTCTGAAAAATCTGTTCTACAATCTGTTCCATGCGGGCAATTTTAGCCGAGATCTCTTCTCCCGGGATTGCATCATTACTTGCATGGATTTTTTGAATATATGCTTCACCTTTATCCAGAACTTCCTGTACTTCCGGACTGATCTGTTTCTGCTGCTCTGTTTCCTGCTGGCGTTTTCTGCATTCTTCTTCGTTTCGCTGCTCCAGTGCCTTCTGTGTCTCTGTATACTGTCGATATGTTTCTGTGCTCGTGATCAGGCATGTTTCCTTCTGATCTGTCTGTCCTTCCAGAAACCAGCCTTTCTGAATCATAAATCTGATATCTTTTTTTACAAATTTCACACTGCGGCCCACAGCCCCTGCCAGACGTTCAAAATCACAATACGTTCTGTCTCCAAGTGCCTGTACATATTTCTTGAAGCGTTTCAATCTGCCAAGTCCTGTACAGCCTCCATAGATCATCCCCACGCCTGCCAGTGTACCAATCAACGTCACTGCTGTCGAAGTGATACCGCCGTGACCTATTACAGCCTGCAGAATCTGCACTGTCAGAAGTCCTATTGCCATACTTCCGGAAAGAAGCCCACCGAATACAATCAGCAGAATATCTTTTACCTTTTCGCCTCCGGTATTTCCGTACAGTTCCGGATGAGTTTCCTGTATTTTCTGATTCATAACTTTGTGCTCAGTTTTTTTCTGAACCGTCGCAGGATGCTCTTTCTGATATTGTTTCAGTGTATTATTAACCATCTTCGTGATGGACTGATTCAGTTCCTGATAATTGCTTGTTTTTACAGCATTTTCTATTGTTGTCTGCACTTCGCGGACTTTTTGCTCCACAAAGCTGAAATCCATTCCGTTATCGTAAGATTTTTTGTCCATTCCGTCCTCCTGTAAACTCTCTCTTATTATAACGAAATACAAACAAAAAAACAAGGCACAGGACATCTGCCTGTACCTTGTCTTATATCTGATACAATAAATCTTATTCGATAACTTTGATCCAGCCTTCCGGAGCTTCGATGCGTCCCATCTGGATGCCGGTAAGTGTCTCGTAAAGTTTCTTTGTTGTCGGTCCCATTTCTTCCATTCCGCTTGGGAAGCAGATTTCTTTGCCATGGTCTACGATCTTGCCAACTGGTGAGATAACAGCTGCGGTTCCGCAGAGTCCACATTCTGCAAAGTCTTTTACTTCGTCCAGATATACTTCTCGTTCTTCTACCTTCAGTCCAAGATAATGCTCTGCAACATAGATCAGAGAACGACGTGTGATAGATGGAAGAATACTGTTGGACTTCGGTGTAACAACGGTATTATCCTTTGTGACAAAGATAAAGTTCGCTCCACCTGTCTCCTCTACTTTTGTTCTTGTAGCAGAATCCAGATACATGTTTTCATCATATCCCTGACGATGCGCATCCATGATAGCATGAAGACTCATTGCATAGTTCAGACCAGCCTTGATATGACCTGTTCCATGCGGTGCAGCACGGTCAAAGTCTGTGACACGGATTGTAATCGGTTTTGCGCCACCTTTGAAGTACGGTCCAACCGGTGTAGTCAGAATACGGAACTGGTACTCGTCAGCGGGTTTAACACCGATAACAGGGTTACTTCCAAACATATACGGACGTACATACAGAGTTGCACCAGAGCCATATGGTGGTACATATGCTTCATTTGCCTTGATCGTCTGTACAACAGCCTCTACAAAACGGTCTTCCGGGAATACCGGCATTTCCAGTCTTCTTGCAGAATTTGCAAGACGCTCAGCATTGAGATCCGGGCGGAAAGTAACAATATGTCCGTCTTCTGTTGTATAAGCTTTCATTCCTTCAAATACAGTCTGTGCATACTGGAATACACAGGCACATTCATTCAGTGTAACATTCGGGTCTGTAGTCAGCTGTCCTTCATCCCATTTACCATCTTTGAAATTGGCAACATAACGATAATCTGTCGGAATATAACCGAATCCGATGCTGCCCCAGTCAATGTTCTTTTTTTCCATAATATATCTTCCTCCAGTCATATGGATTTCTTTTCCAGTTACCCTTCTCAGTAACTCTTTTTATCCATTTTAGCACTTTATCGTGGTGACTTCAATGCAAAATTTGCAGAGAAAATATTTATTTTATCCTTTCATATTTCATAAAAGAATACTCCAGATCAAAATATGTCTGCTCATCGCTCTCCGCAGTTACTTTCCACTCCGGCATTTCATCCAGATTTGGGAAATAGCTGTCTGCCTCATATGCAAAATCAATTTTTGTCACATGTGCTGTATCACAGTAAGGCAAAAGCTGTTTGTATACACTGTCTCCACCAATACAGTATACTTCCTCTGACGGATATTTTTTTATTTCTTCCAGAAGTTCTTCTACAGTGTGGACAATGATCGCATCCTTGACGTTATAATCTTTGTTTCCTGTCAGGACAATATTTGTTCTGTTCTTAAGAGGCAGCCCATTTGGAAAACTTTCCAGAGTCTTACGTCCCATAACAACAACTTTTCCAGTTGTTTCCTGGCGAAACATCTTCATATCTGCCGGAATACTTACAAGAAGCTTGTTATCTTTACCGATTGCCCAGTTCTTATCTACTGCTACTATAATATTCATACTTCATTCCCCTCTTCTCTACTACATTCAAGAATGCCCTCGGCATTCTTGCTGCAAGATGCACATCATGCAATGCATGACATATTCTTCTGTGTATCTCTGCAATCCTGCCGGAGGCTATATCAGATTGCGATCGGAATATTTTTGATCTGTGGCCATGTCTGATAATTTTCTACTATCAGATCATCCGTTGTAAACTCATAAAAATCCCTGATCTCCGGATTCAGTTTCACAGTTGGTGCCGGATACGGAGTACGGCTGATCAGTTCTTTGATAACCGGTACGTGACGATCATAAATATGGCAGTCTGCAATTACATGTACAAGTTCACCTGCTTCCATATCACATACCTGTGCGATCATCATCAGAAGGATTGAATACTGGCAGACATTCCAGTTATTTGCAGCCAGAATATCCTGTGAACGCTGATTCAGGATTGCATTCAAAGTAAGCTTGTCTTTCCCCGGTTCCTTCGTCACATTAAACGTCATGGAATATGCACATGGATACAGATTCATCTCATGCAGATCCTGGTGTACATAAATATTCGTCATGATGCGACGGCTGTAGGGATTATTTTTCAAATCATATAATACACGGTCTACCTGATCCATCATCCCTTCTTTGTACTGATGTTTCACCCCCAGCTGATAACCATATGCCTTACCAATGGAGCCATTCTCATCGGCCCAGCTGTCCCAGATATGACTGTGAAGATCTTTGATGTTATTTGATTTTTTCTGCCAGATCCAGAGTATCTCATCCATAGCACTTTTTAGTGCAGTTCTTCGAAGTGTCAGAGCCGGAAATTCTTTGCGCAGATCATAGCGATTCACTACTCCAAATCTCTTGATCGTATAGGCCGATGTACCGTCTTCCCAGACTGGACGTACCTTTTCTCCTTCTGTACTGGTTCCATTTTCTATGACATCTCTGCACATATTAATAAACGTAACATCTGCTAAACTCATCTTTTTTGTTCCTCTCTTATCCCTTAGATTAATTCCTGTCTCCTACCTGTTCTTTAATCACTTTTGATGCAGGTTCATAATTGATATAAGTATAACATACCTTCCTCTCAGTTGACAATCTTTTCCCCCTTTGCTATATTTAATGCCATGAAAATACTGATCACACTATTAAAACCATTATCTTTTATACCAGCTTTGCTTATGATGTATCTGATCTTTTCATTTTCAGCCCAGACCGGGGAGGTGTCCGGGGAATTAAGTTACAAGATCAGTTATAATATCGTAGAAACCAAAAGCGAGATCCTGCATGAAGGCAAAAGTTATGATGAGCTGAATTATGAGGCCAATTCCATTCAGTTTTATGTTCGGAAAGCAGCTCATATGACTGAATATTTTCTTCTTGCCGTGGCTGTTTCTTTCCCGCTTTATGTATATCGAGTGAGAGGGTTCTGGTTATTTCTCCTCGCCGGTATTTTCTGTGCAGGCTTCGCAGGGCTGGATGAATACCATCAATCTTTTGTTTCCGGACGAAGTCCTTCTGTCAGAGATGTCTGCATTGACAGTTCCGGAGCATTGATCGGAATCATTTTGGTTCAGCTTTTCTGCTGGTCTACCCTGCATAACCCTTCCGGCTCACACAAAAAGAAGAAAAAAACACGCAAAAAGCGCCGCAGATAACATTCTGCGACGCTTTTTGAATACTTACTCCTCTGTTTTTTCTTCTGAAGCTATATCAGCCGTTTCTGACTCGTCCGGCTTCTCTGTTTTGTCTTCGCTCTCTGACTCTTCAAGACTTGAAGCCAGTCTCGCACGTTCCGCAATACTCATCGTTTTTTTCTCTGTCGTTTTCTCCGGCTCTGCCGCTTTTTCTTCTGCCATGGCAGCTTCTTCCATCGCACGTTTTTCTTTATCTCGTTTGATAAAATTCTTACCACCAATAAAAAGCATTACCGCTCCCACGATCAGGAAACCGATTCCTGCCGCAAAAAAGCCCCAGCTGCCACCGTCAACTCCATCGATGACATTTTTACACAATCTGTACCCCGTATACAAAAGATAACATCCTGCCAGAATCATCAGTACATAGCTTCTGGTAGGTGTCGCATTCTGTGGGGTATTTTCCTGTGAAGTCTGCACTTCGTTCTCCTTCTTTTCAGGATTCTTATTCTGTTCTTCCATCCTGCCTCTCCTCTCACGCATTTATTCAACTATTTTAGAATTTTGGTCATTATCCTGCCGTTCTTCTTCCTCTGCGTTCGCAATTTCATCAGTTTCCTTTTCTTCAGATGCTTTTGCGAGACGTCCATAAATCCTGGTCACTTCTCTCATATGATACAACGTTGTTTCCGAAATCTGATTTGCAGTAAGCCGCCATTTCCAGTTATCCCCCAATGTAGACGGAGCATTCATACGGGCTTCATTTCCAAGACACAAATAATCCTGAATCGGAATGACTGCAAGATCAGCTACACTTGAAAGTGCTGTACGTATCAGTGCCCATACACAGTCATTGACCGGCTGTTCATAACAGTTGATATATTCTCTGACAAATTTAAGATCATGTCCCTGCAGATTTTCCAACCAGCCTTTTGTGGTCTCATTATCATGTGTACCTGTATAAACTACACAGTTGTGATCATATTTGTATGGAAGATAGCTACTATCTTCACTTCCATCAAACGCAAACTGAAGCACTTTCATTCCCGGATATCCGCTCTCTTTCAGCATTTCCAGAACACTTTCTGTCAGGAAGCCAAGATCTTCTGCGATCACTCGGAGGTCTTTGATTTTTTTATCAAGTGTATGGAACAGATCCATTCCCGGACCCTTTTCCCATTTTCCCCTCTCAGCAGTCTTGTCCCCATACGGAATAGCATAATACTCGTCAAATCCGCGGAAATGATCAATTCTGACTACATCATAAAGTTCCAGGCAGTGGGTCATTCGCTGCACCCACCAGCCATAACCGTCTTTCTTAAGTGCCTTCCAGTCATACAATGGATTTCCCCACAGCTGTCCGGTTGCTGAAAAAGCATCTGGCGGACATCCTGCAACTGCCCTCGGATCATAATCTTCGTCAAACTGCAACATTTCCGGATTTGCCCATGCATCAGAACTGTCCAGTGCCACATAGATTGGCACATCACCAATGATACTGATACCCTTCTTATTTGCATATGCTTTCAGTTTTCTCCACTGTGTGGTAAAACAGTATTGCTGGAAACGATAAAATTCTATTTCTTCTGCCAGCTCTTTTTCTGCCTCTTTTACTGCCTTTGAATGACGGTCCTTTAATTCTTCCGGCCAGTCAATCCAGCAGATTCCTTTCTGCTCATTCTTGATTGCCATAAACAGACAATAATCCTGCAGCCAGTCTTTTTCTTCTTTCAAAAATTCCGCATAATCCGGGTTAGTCTTCAGATCTGCCTTTTCATATGCTTTGCGGAGCAGTTTATATCTGGAAAGATACATTTTTTCATAATCAACATAAGATTCACTGCCGCCCCAGTCACAGGCCTCACACTCTTCTTTGGTCAGGAGTTCTTTTTTGATCAGTTCCTCCAAATCAATAAAATATGGATTCCCTGCAAATGTAGAAACAGACTGATACGGAGAATCTCCATACCCAGTCGGTCCCAGTGGAAGTATCTGCCAGTACTGCTGTCCTGCTTTTTCAAGCTGATCTACAAAATCATAGGCTTCCTTTGAAAAACATCCGATTCCATACTTTGACGGAATACTGGATATCCCCATCAAAATGCCACTTGCTCTCATTTTATCTCCTCCAAATCTGGTAATTTTTCACAAAAAAGATTATATCAGATTTGATACATTTTTAAAATCCCTTTTTCTTCATATATACAAATACATCGTGCCAGACTTTTTCTTTTCCTTTTTCATTCAAAATTTCATGGCGCATTCCCGGATATAATTTCCCCTTCACGTCAAGATAGCCGGCTCTTCGCATGGCATGGACCGCTCCTGCAAATTTCCGTACATTTCCAAGGCACGGATCTTCCGCCCCACTGATAAACAATACAGGCATCTTTGGTCTAGTACAGGTCCATCTATGTACGTCATATGCTTTTTTCATCAGATCAAACAGTGCTATGTATGCATCATCTGTAAAAGTAAATCCACACAGATCAGACTTTGTATAAGCCTCATAAACTGCCGGATCAGAACATATCCATGCATTTTTGTTTTTCTCATCCTTAAATTTCAATGCATAAGTTCCAAAAGACATGGTTTCCAGAATTTTACTCTTATGATGTGAGCCCAGTAGTTTTCCCTGTACCTTCGCAATTGCTTTTCCAAGAGGTCTTGCTTTATTTTCACTTGGTGAACCACAGACGATCAGCATATTCATACAGTCGTCATGTTTTGCAGCAAATGCTCTTACTGCAAGTGACCCCATGCTGTGCCCGAACAAAATCAGCGGCAATTCCGGAAAATGGCGTCTGATTTCTTCATTCACCGTCAGGACGTCTTTCAGCATTGCATCTGCTCCGCCTCCGTACATATATCCCAGATCTTTTTTATCCGAAACACTTTTCCCATGTCCTCTGTGATCATGAATCACTGTTATATAACCTTTGTCTGTCAGATATTCCATAAATGGGATATACCGTTCTTTATGTTCACTCATTCCATGCACCAACTGAACGATTGCCCGTGGTTTTATCCCTGGTTCCGGCATCAGGCAAAGTACCGAAATCTCAAGTGTATCTGCCTCTGAAAGAAAACTTCCTTCATATTTTATCGCCATATTTTCCCTCCATCCGACCTTCGCTCTCCCCTCCTGAGCTACAGTCACTTCTCTTTTGTTTTTGCTTCTATTTTGTATTTCATTATAATCTCATTTTAGAGTCCGTAAATGACCTTGTCAAGTAACGTCGCCTTCTGCTATAATAAAAGAGTTAATGATAAGCATGCGTTTATTGCGCAACAATACGGTTACAATTTCAAACGTAACCAGGCAACTTCATAAGGAGGAAGTATGGATACTAATAATCAGGAAGTATATGAAGAACAATCCACTGCTCCGAGACGTAAGAAAAAAAAGAAAAAAGGGTGGATCATTTTTCTGATCATCCTCATTCTTGCTGTCGCCGGCGGCACTGGATTTTATTTTATGCAACGCCAGAAACCAATTTCCGCAACAGAAGATTTTCTGGAAAACATGCGCGCCATGAACTTTGACGGAATGAAAAACCTTCTGCAGAGCAATGATATGTCTGCTCTTGACAATGCAGATATCACCAGTGATGCTTACTCTTCATTTTTCAAGAAGATCAATGAGAAGATGACCTACAAAATCGGCAAAACCAATTTTCATATTCAGAACGGCACTGCATCTGCAACTGTTCACATCAATTACATTGATGGTGCAGATATTTACAAAGAAACCATCTCAGAATTTCTGAAACAGATTGTTTCCACAGCATTTTCCGGCACAACTTTAACCGAAGAAGAAACACAGCAGAAACTAGCTTCACTTCTGGAGGAAAAGTCAGGTAGCGTAGAAGATAAATTCACATCCATCGACATCACTTATCCGTTAATAGAAGCAGATGGAAAATGGAAAATTGTTTCTCTGGATGCCGACACCGTAAAAGTTATGTCTGCGAACTTCACAAACGTTCAGGATGAAATCAATCAATCCCTGGCTGAAATGAACAATTCAGAAAACGCAGGTGTCGAAGCAACTGTCACACCAGCTGAAACTACCAGCATTGATATGGACAATGATCATTTCACACTTCGCCTGAAAGAATTTCGTGTCACACAGGCAATTGATGATTCTGCCTGTCTGTTATTGTACTGTGACTATACAAACAACAGCAGTTCCTCATCCAGTGCATTAGTTGATGTTCAGCTTTCTGCAAAGCAGAATGGAGAAAAGCTTTCACCGGCTGTTCCAAAAGAAGATGAACCTGCGATTGACAATTATATTGCCGAAGTAGAACCAGGAAGTACCGTAACCGTCTGCTACGCATTCTCTCTGAATGATAAATCTGATGTTACTCTGGAAGCATCTGAGGCATTTGCTTTCGGTGGGGGCAATGTCACTTCACAGACAATTAAATTACAGTAAAAAATATTCGCGACAGATCTGCTCTGCCGCGAATATTTTTTTATTATCCTGCCATACTAGCACTATGAAAGGATGGTGACTTATGGGAAATAAATTTTTACAATACTTTTCACTGACACTCACTGTAATCGGTGCCATCAACTGGGGACTGATTGGTTTTTTCAACCTGAATCTTGTGGCTCTTCTTTTTGGAAGTATGAGTTTGCTTTCCAGAATCATCTATGGACTGGTCGGCCTTTGCGGGCTCTATCTGCTTTCTTTTTATGGTCTGGTTGAACAGGACAGAACTTCTTCCTGATCAGCATGCTTCCAGGGCTATCTTCATCATATTTTCAAAAGACTCCTGTCTCGCCAATGAAGATAATTCCTCATGTGTCACAAAAGAGTCTGAAATAGTCAGAAGACACGCCGCATTTTTGCCAAGAAGCTTCGCATTGTGAAACAGTGCGAAGCTTTCCATTTCCACACATTCACATTGGTGTTTCTTGATTATCTCTTTATAACCATCCACATTATCTTCTGTATAAAAAACATCAGAGGAATGAATACGCGCAGTCTTAAGCGGAATCTGCAAGCAATGCGCCGCATCAAGGATTCTGGTATTCAGCGACTTAGATGGGTACAACACATCATCCATACACCCATTCTGCACTTTCGCAAAACTGGACTGACTCCACGCGCTGTCTGCAAGAACTACATCGTATACAGCAAGTCTGTCCGTATAAGCGCCTGCCGAACCAATACGGATGATATTGTCCACATCATAAAACTTATACAGTTCATAAGAATAAATACCGATAGACGGCATTCCCATTCCACTAGCCATAACCGTAAGTTCTTTTCCTTTATATGTTCCTGTATAAGCATATACATTCCTGACCTGGTTGACTAGTCTGGCATCCTCTAAAAAATGTTCTGCTACATATTTCGCACGGAGAGGATCTCCAGGCATAAGAACATTTCTGGCAATCTCGCCTTTCTTTGCTTCAATGTGAGGGGTTGGTACTGGCATCTTTCATTCCTCCTTACTTTTTTATATAAAGAAAAAAGGACTCTGAAAACTCAGAGTCCTTAAGAGCGATAGACGGGGCTCGAACCCGCGGTCTCGACCTTGGCAAGGTCGCG
>JBKYFG010000011.1:0-12392 GCA_047027955.1 Blautia sp. | reverse complement strand
CCACGTATCCAGCTTGGAAGGCTGGTGTTCTACCATTGAACTACACCCGCATATCGCTGCTCTCACGTCACGTTTGCGTTTCGCTCGCTTCAACGATATTGAGTATATCTTATAACTCATAGTTTGTCAACAGGTAATTTTAATTTTTTTAAATTATTTTTATTTTATATTTTTTTCTGTTATTTTGTATTGTTCTGTCAACTTAAGAAAATCAATCCTGCCAATCCCAGACATCTGTTTTGGATACTGCACTGCGGGATTTCTTGATCACCAATTCCGGGCTCTTGGCACTGACCTTGGTGTTGGCCGGAACAGATTCTGTAATAAATGTGTTACCTCCAATGATCGTATTTTCTCCCACAACCGTTTCTCCGCCAAGTACAGACGCATTGGAATAGATTGTCACATTATCCCTGATCGTCGGATGACGTTTCACATTGGCCAACTGTTGGCCCTGTCTCGTAGAAAGCGCCCCAAGAGTTACTCCCTGATATAATTTTACATTGCAGCCGATTTCAGTTGTTTCACCGATTACCACACCTGTACCATGATCAATAAAGAAGTAATCTCCAATCGTTGCTCCCGGATTAATATCGATTCCGGTCTTACCATGTGCATATTCTGTCATGATTCGCGGAATATACGGAACTTCTTCTTTATATAAAAGATGAGCCAGGCGATATACATAAATGGCAAACAAACCAGGATAAGATGATATGATTTCTTCTTTGCTCTTGGCAGCCGGATCACCGTCGAATCCCGCCTGCACATCTTTCAGAAGACGCTGCTGCACCTCTGGAAGCTGTTCAAAAAAGCCTGCACAGATACGGTCTGCCTCTTCTTCTGCGCCCTCCTGTTCTAATTCCGGCTGTGCATATAAAAGAGCAATTTCAATCTGTTCCTTGAGTCTGTCATAAAGATCATTCAGACGGTATCCCGCAAAATATTCCGGAAATACCTTTGCTGCCGAATCATTCCAGAAATAACCCGGAAAAATAACAGAACGAAGTTCCTTGACAACATCGATCACTGCTGCCCTGCTTGGAAGTTCTCTGTTATTTTTTGGCATAAATAACTCTTCTTTTTTATAATTTTCAGTCAAAGCCACAGTGGCCCTGAGAATCACATCTTTTTTTCTGTTCATAAAATCCAAACCTCTTTCCGCAATTTCTGCAAAGATGTTAATACCTGATGTATTATTACTCTGCGGATATCTTTCCTTATATCATATTATAGGATTCTTTTCACGTCAATAAAAAAAAGAATTGACCTTTCGACAAACTGCTTATATAATAAACATGTTTGAGACAATTTTCAGGACATGGAGATGTACCCAAGTGGCTGAAGGGTCCGCACTCGAAATGCGGTAGATCGGGTAACCGGTGCGAGGGTTCAAATCCCTCCATCTCCGCTTGACAAATTTCAGCATATCTGCTATAATTTGATTTGTTGCAGATAAATTTGCAATTATTTTAATAATACAGGGGATTGGTCAAATGGTATGATAGGGGTCTCCAAAACCTTTGGTGGGAGTTCGATTCTCTCATCCCCTGCTCATTAGGAGTCTGAAACCTTTAAAATCATGGCATTCAGGCTCTTTTGTTTTGCCCGAAAAGGGCAGGGTACCACTCAGGGTATCAAAATTGGTACCCTGAGTTCGATACCAGACAAACTAATATTCGGTTTGATTTACTTTTCCTGAATTTCTTTACCACTGATATGTTCAATTTCTATCTCAAAAAGCTGTACAGCTTTTCCCGAACGTTCTATTTCTTCATCGATCAGTTGTTCATTCGGATAGTATTTCCTGGCGATTTTCTTAAGAATCTCTGTTGCTTCTGTGCCTTCTTCCAACAGATGGCATCTGCCAAATACAACCGTGCTCTGCACAAACGGTGCCCATGCTTCTTCTTTTACAGTTTCATTTCCGTAAACGGTAAAACATACCTTGTCGCTGGATTTTAAGGCATCTACTTTGTGTCCGACACGTGCTCCATGAAAATATATTTTTCCTGCATCGCTGTCATAAAAATAGTTGACAGGGACCGCATAAGGATATCCATCATCCCCATTTACTGCAAGCACCCCTCGTCTGCTGCACTGCAGAAGTTCTTTTGCTGCATCAATATCCATTTCTTTTTTCTTTCTTCGAATCGGTCTGAACATTGCTTTTCTCTCCATTCACAAACAAAATTTTATTGAATAAAATGTGTCACTACTCTTTTTCCTTACACATGTTTTTCTTTAATTCCCTCTCCAATGATGCTATTTATTTAATAATTTCTTATACGACAAATCGATGGCAAATGCCCCCAACGGTGCCGTAAGTACTATCGCAAGAACCGCCACTGTAAGTACCAGATCTCCACAGGTAAAACCTAATGCAAGCGGAATCCCCCCAATTGCAGCCTGGACAGTTGCTTTCGGTGTATATGCCAGCATCGTAAACAGCCTTTCTTTTCTTTTAAGACTTGTTCCTAACAGGCATACAAATACGCCAAACATTCTAAATACCAATGCACCAATAATAACAATCAGAGCCTTCACTCCGACTTTTCCAAGGTATCCGATGTTTACCGTTGCTCCTACAAGCACAAACAAAAAGACTTCTGCCGCAACCCATAGCTTTCCATATTTTACAGAAAGTCTTTTTGCAACAGTTTCCCTCTTTTTCTGTAATCCTATGCCGATAAACATAATAGCGATCAATGCTGAAAATGTAATTGGAGTTGACAATTTATCTTCCATTACTACAAGTAAAAACGAAATACTCAAAATAATAAGAACCTTTGACGTATCCCGAATATGCATCTTCTTAAAAAAATATGCTAACAAAACTCCAATTAATAATCCTATTGCAATTCCCAAGAATATTGAAATGGGAATATTGACAAACTTAAGTATGGAAGCACCTTCCCCCTGCATCATCCCAACAAAGGTAGAAAACAGAACTATGACATACACATCGTCAACGGATGCACCTGCAAGAATCAATTGTGGAATTCCTTCGTTTACTCCATAGCCTTCATCCATAAGCTTCACCATTCTGGGTACAACAACAGCCGGTGAAACTGCCGCAAGTACTGCCCCCATAATAGCCGCCTCCAATACGGTTAATCCCATTAATTTTGGTGCCAGCAAAATCATGCCGATCAGTTCAAAAGACGCAGGCACAAAACACATAAGAACAGCAGGTCTTCCAATCTTTTTAAGCCCAGATAGATCCAGTCCAAGACCTGCTCTTGTGAGAATAATGATCAATGCTATTTTACGAAGTTCTGCAGATATTCCAAGAATACTGTCATCCAACAGATTAAGCACATATGGTCCCAGAACAATACCAGTAATCAGCATGCCAAGCAAACTCGGCAATTTGATTTTCTGGCATATCCATCCCATAAACATCCCTAAAATAAGAATCAGCGAAATACTTAATAACATAATTTTCCTCCTCATATACGCAGAAAAAGCTGACACTCTCTGCGTTCATTTACTCGCAGAAGTCATCAGCTTTCATAAGCGGTTTAAGTAATTTTATTACTTAGGGAGAACCTCATTCTCTTTATATTTTTTGATAAGGATAACACACAAACTGCTCTTTCGCAAGAAAAACTGGATTTATTCTAAATCATCTCAATTCCATATTTCTTCAGATCAACCTTACCGTCAATTACTTCTACTCCATCCTCTTCAAGAAGTTTTGCCTGCGTTTGTTCTCCGCCAAACGCAAATGCCCCCGCAAGTTCTCCCTTCGCATTCACAACTCGGAAACACGGAATATGTTCCGGGTCCGGATTTTTGTGGAGAGCATTTCCCACTGCTCTTGACATCTTCGCATTACCTGCCATCTCTGCAACCTTTCCATAGGTCGCGACATGACCTTTTGGAATCTTTTTGACTGCCTCGTATATTCGTTTTGTCGGGCTGTCTGTGATGATATCATAGCTTTCCGCGATCATTCTTTTGATATCTTTATCTGGTATAGTTCCGTCCAAAATGATGGTATTCCAGTGCTCTTTATTCTGGTGGTAACCTGCAATCACGGCATCATACGCCGATCGCCAGAAGTCACGCCACTCCGGATTTACCTTGACATTCAGATTGATATATCCGTCTTTTTCGTAGATCCAGAGGAATGCTTTCTTACTTTCCTTCACGCGCACCAACTGCCAGTTTTGGTCTTTGAACGGGCGTTCCTCATATACATTTTTAAAGGATAGACCAAATTTCAATACCTCCTCACGTGTTTTCATAGATGCTCCTTCTCTACTCTGCTTTCGTTTCTATTTTGCTGCATCACCCAGGCAAATGCCCTCGCAGTTCTAGTCATCGGTTCTTTGAAATGTCCCCCCTGGTTCCACTCAAGCGTACAGTTCACTCCTTCTGCTTTTATCCATGCATGCCCTTCTCTGATACAGTCTCCTACTTTTGCCATAACAGGATTTCGAGTTTTTTCTTCTTTATTTCCAAGACTAAGATATACATTTTTACTCTTTATCTTATACTCTTTCATATAATCTATAAATCCCGGAAACCAGACAGACGGCGATGCTGCCGCAATCCCGGAGAACAGATCTGTCTGACAGGCAGCCCATAATGAAAACAGCCCTGAAAGAGAATATCCCCCAATATAATACGTTTTACTTTTATCTGAACATAATAGCAAAATCTCTTCCAATGTCTGTACCGCTCCGTCTCCAAAATCTTCATTTCCAAATACGGCAGGAGTCTTCCATGGGGACAATTCCTTATTCCAATCATCAACTTTCACTGCAATAAGTTCAAAATCCATAGAGGTCAGATGCTGAATTTCTGCTACTTCATCTTTGATTTCAGATATATCATGATTACCAACCAACTGAATTAGAACAATATCTGCCTCCATGTTTCCATATCTGTAAACGTGCATTATACCGACCTTTCTATCCGCAACAACTCCATAATTTAATTCTCCATTTCTGTCAGATTTTTTACCCATTTATATTATTTGATTACGCAGACAAAATCCTGCTTAAAGACATTTCATCTGCCAGATCAGGATTGCAAAAACAGAAAACTGTCTTTCATTGTCAGAACAGATATCACAAATCCTCATTTGATTAAATTGCAAGAAGATTTTTGATTGCTTCCATATATACAAGCACAGCTTCTTCCATTCCTGATACAAGAATAAATTCGTCTGCCCCATGGATACGATAATCAATTCCCGGCATTTCCGGTCCGAATGCGATAATGTTCTTGAGTGACTTCGCATAAGTTCCACCACCGATTACCATTGGTTTGTTTTCTGTATCGCCGGTCACATCTACATATGCCTTGTACAGAGCGTTTACGAGCGGGGATTCTCTCGGGAAAAACAGGGAATCACCGATCATATGGATCTCGATACGTCCATTCTCATCTTCCAGTCTGTCTTCGCACATCTTGCGTACTTCGTCTCCCTTAAGAGTAACCGGTACACGGATATCGATCGTACAGGAAACCACTCCGTCCTCTGTCTTAACAATTCCGTTGCACAGAGTCAGTTCTCCGTACTCATCTTCAAATTTAAGACCAAGTCCGGAGCCATCGCATGCCGTTCCGATATGTTCATTATAGAATTTTACGAAGTCATCTTCGAATCCGGCTTTTGCAAGGCATTCAAATGTCACACCTGCTGCATTAACACCAAGAGTCGGTGTGCTGGCATGTGCCGGAACACCTTTTGCGTAAATACTGATCTCACCGTTTTCTTCTGTTATTTTGTATTCCTGAAGTTTTGTTTCAGCAAGAGCTGCTTCCAGTTTTTCTTTCAGACCTGCTTCCGCCGGAACAACGGTATTACAGGTATCGCAGACAGCGTTAGAAACAAAGCCACCATTCATGGAAATAATCCTGGTGTTCTTAGAATATGCTGTCATCATCACCATTCCCTTTTCACCATGAATGCACGGGAAGTTCGCATCTGGTGTGAAACCACAGGATACTTCTTCTGCAACTTCGTTATAATGTTCCATACATTTTGATCCAGTTTCTTCGTTGCATCCCATGATCAAACGAACTCTCTTATTGAGTTTTACGCCGGAATCACGAAGCAGTTTCATTGCATAAAGTGCTTCCAGAACCGGACCCTTGTCATCTGTAGTTCCACGTCCATAGACATGGTCACCTTCTCTGGTCAGTTTGAATGGATCATAAGTCCAGTCTCCACCAACCGGTACAATATCAAGATGTCCGGCAATACCAACGATTTCTTCGCCCTCGCCCATTTCAGCATATCCACAGTAATTGTCCAGGTTTACAGTCTTAAACCCAAGTTCATCGGCAATCTTAAGTGCCTCTTCCAGTACCTTGGCCGGACCTTCCCCAAACGGTTTCCCTTCTGACGGAGTTCCAAGCTGTGAATCAATTGCAACCAGTCTTCCGAGATTTGTCAGCATCTCATCTGTTAATCCATGAATTTCTTCTTTGATACTCATTATCATTTCCTCCAGATTATATTTTCTACTATAATTCTTTCTACAATATACACTCTTTTATCCTAGATCACAAGTGTCTGAAGTTTTTCAAATACCATATCCGTATACATCTGCTTGATCTCATGCCGATTCATTCCTGCAACCTCTGCATGCACCTCAAAAGTATTTTCTTTATCTTTTACGCGAATGCAAAAATACACAACTCCCTGCATACTGTCTGCATTATTCGGATCAATATTTCCGGTCGTCCCGGTTATTCCAATGGCAATGTCTGTATGCATTTTTTCCTGCACGGTTCTCGCCATCTCTTCGGCACATTCTTTTGAGTACACACCATACTTTCGGATGATTTCTTCCTCCACGCCGATGAAAATTTTCGTTTCATTCAGATATGTCACATATCCTCCCGGAAAGATTGCAGATGCTCCTTCTGTATCTGTGATCGTAGATGCAATCATACCTGACGTGCAACTCTCCATCGTGGAAACCGTTGTATGTGTATCAATCAACTTCTTAATGATATTGTCTTTTTGTGTCTGTTCCATATTTTCTGTCTCCCGATCCCATCAAAATTTCTGATGCGATTATAGCAAATTTTCATGCATCAGGCAAATTTGCGAATGTTGATATAATAACTGATCATCAGCAAAACAGCAGCTCCTGTCCACGCTGCAATCTCTGCATAGAAAATCCCATTCTGACCAATCAGTTTCGGTAGTAAAAGTGCCACACCGACTCTGACAAAAAATTCTACCACTCCGCTCAACATCGGAATCATGGTATTTCCGAGCCCCTGTAATGCAGAACGATATACATACAGAAAATAAAGGATACACAGGCAGGATGCCATAATAGAAAGATAATGCCAGGCGATTGCCAGTACCTGACTTGTCTGCTCTGGATCTCCGGAAATAAACATCGAAAGCAGCGTCTTTCCAAAAAGAAACATCACTATACTGATAAACGCAGATGTAAGAAAGGCAAGAAACGAGCTCGCATGAACTCCTTTTTTGATTCTCGTGATCTCTCCAGCTCCCAGATTTTGTCCGACATAGGAGACCACTGCATAGCCGTAAGAGATTGCTGCCATCTCCAATACTCCGTAAAGTTTATTTGTCGCAGTAAAACCGGCAACAAACAAAAATCCATATCCATTGATAACAAACTGAACAGCCAGCCCACCCACAGAAATGATCACGTTCTGAAACAGAATTGGCGCTCCAAGTCCAAATAATTTTCGATTCAACCCTGGGACTTTTGCAAAATCGTCCCTGTCTGTATGTACGATTTCAATTTTACGAACACTAAGGAAACAGTAAAAAGCAGAAAAAGCCTGTGCGGTAACGGTTGCCAGTGCAGCTCCTGCCACACCCCAGTTAAAACCTGCGACAAAAATAAGATCCAGCACTACATTGATAAAAGCTGCAATAATCATTGCGATCAACGGTGTCCTGCTGTTTCCAAGTGCCCGCAGCACAGATGCAAAAATATTATAGGCCGCTACGATCGGAATCCCGCAAAATACGATTCTGAGATAAATCAGTGACATTCCAATAATATTATCCGGTGTATTTAACAGAACAAGGAGCCATCTGGCAGCAAGCTGACTGATCAGAAGGAGCAGTGTAGCCGTCACTGCGGTAAGCAGATAACTATGGGCAACTGTCTTTTTCAGATCATTCCATTTCTTTGCCCCATAATGCTGCGAGATCAGGATTGAGAATCCCTGCGTAACACCGGTAGAAACTCCAAGTGTCATCCACATGATCCACTCAACTGCGCCAAGCGCTGCAAGTGCCTGTACACCGGCAACCTGGCCAACAACAATCGTATCCACCATTGTATACAACTGTTGAAAAATATTCCCCAGCATTAACGGTACTGCAAAAAGCAGAATCAGTTTTGCCGGAGATCCTTTGGTCATATCATGAACTTGAGCTGACATAAAAACCTCCATATTTCTTAAAATCTTCCGGCACAGGTACCTCCAGTTCTATCTTCCTGCCGTTGAATGGCTGTCGAAGTCTTACTTTCCAGGCATGTAATGCTGCACGATAAATTGTACACTGTTCTCGGTTCATTGTTGATGTATTATATATGGAATCACCAAGCAGTGGATGTCCAATTGCCTGCATATGCACCCGAATCTGGTGCGTCCGTCCTGTATCCAGTTTTAACTTTATTGCCGACCATTTATCCGTACTGTAAAGGACATGATAATGTGTCACTGCCTGAAAACAATTTATATAATCAGTTAACTGATGTGCAATGCATTTTTCATTTTCTGCACTGCTGCTCTTTTTTACTGCTTCCATTCGAAGCGGATGATTCCCAATTTTTTTAATCGGAAAGTCTATCGTATGCCAAATATCATCCTGATCCTTCGGCAGGTTTCCATCCACCAAAGCAAGATACTGTTTTTCTAAGACTCCCGTTTCACGCTGTTCCTGCAATCTCTGTGCTGCAACCTGATTTTTGGCAAACAAAACGATTCCGGATGTTTCCTTATCCAGTCGGCCGATTGGACGTATACAGACTGAAAGATTTCTTTCCTGAAAATATGCAGCAACCTGATTTGCCAGGCTATCACTATAGTGCATACCCGCCGGATGCGTTAACACTCCTGCCGGTTTATTTACTGCCAGTATGTCTTCATCTTCATACAAAATACGCAGTCTCTCTCCCTGAATCTTTACCAAAACCAGCTGTGCAGACTGTATTTCATCTGTTTCCAGGCATATACAAATCTCATCTCCCATAGAAACTTTCTCTGTTACTCTGCACTGTATTTTATTTTTGCAAATACCATCCGGGCGGAATTTTGCACGACTGACCTGCTTTTTGGTCAGTTCCAGATAATCATAAAGGACTTTTTCAACAGTCATTCCCTGCATCTGCTCCCTTACTGTTATCGTAAGATATTTTTTCATAAACTTCCCTTCGTATTTATCTCAATATTCCAGCATTTTCCGGTATCTCTACGTTTCGATAGGAATGCAGGATTCTTTCCAGTTCATGGACCACAGGCGTCAGAAATTTATTTTTGTGATACACAAGTTTAAATTTCCGATTCCACTCGCCATTTTCATTCTGAAAAACATGAATACTGTCATTTCTGATCTCGTGATACATCAGCCGCAAAGACATCACCGAAAGGACACCATCATAAAGCACGGCATTAAGTAATGTTCCAGGGCTGTTTGCCTCCCATACTGTCTGAAAAGAAATCTGATGCCGTGTCGCATAATCTTCAAACAACTGCCGTGTCCCACTCCCCTGTTCTCGCATTGCAAACTGTTCCTGCTCAAGATCCTGCACATGCAATACTTTTTTTAAATAAAAAGGATGTTCTTTCCCCACTGCAAGAACAAGGCGATCATCTACGATTGGAAGCACATGAAGATCAGGAGAATAAATTTCTCCTTCTACAATTCCTACATCAAGCTCAGAACGCAGTAATTTCTGTTCAATCGCTCTCGTGTTGCTTACATACGAAGAAACTTTTACATCAGGACAACTTTTCTGAAGTTCAGGAATCAAACGCGGAGTCAGACAGGTTCCTACTGTGATCGTTGAACCCAGTTTCAGGGTTAATGACTGGCCCTGATTCAATATCAATTCTTCTGTTTCCTCAAACTGGCGGACCAGTTCTCTTGCTCTCGGCAGAAGAAGTTCCCCCCGTTCTGTAAGATACAGCTTTTTCCCCAGGCGTTCAAACAGCAAACCATTATAATGTTTTTCCAGTTCCCGTATCGCCTGGCTTACCGTTGGCTGAGATAAATATAAATGTGTTGCAGCTGCACTCATGGAACCATAATCTGCCACTGCAACAAAAATATTCAAATGCCGAATCGTCATTTTCCCTCTCTCCTCTATGGAATCGTATTTATAGAATTGTTCTGTTCCAGTCATTTTGCATATATAGGAAATATCTATTATTTATATAAAATAATATCATTTTTCAAATACATACTCAAGTGGTATATTATGAATTGTAAATAAAAATTACTATCTATAGACAGTTATAATAATAAACAGAATGGAGAATTTACTAATGTCAGCATTAACAATCAGTAAAGAAGATGAAAAAAGAGTAAAAGGGATGGGCTTCCTCAACAATCGAGGAACTGATCTGTTTTCTGCACGGATACTCACCGTAAACGGAAAGGTAACCGCCGCACAACATCACTGTATGGCCGATGCTGCCGAAAAATTCGGCAATGGGAATCTGTTATACACCACACGGCTTTCTGTTGAAATTCAGGGAATTCCCTATGATAAAATTGAAGAGTTTCAGGAATTTATCGCCAAAGAAGGCTTAGTGACCGGTGGCACCGGTGCAAAAGTTCGTCCGGTTGTCTCCTGTAAGGGAACGACATGTCAGTATGGGCTACTTGACTCTTATGCACTTTCTGAGGAAATCTACCGACGTTTTTATGAAGGATTTCAGGATGTTGCCCTGCCACACAAATTCAAAATTGCAGTAGGTGGATGTCCAAACAACTGTGTAAAACCCAATCTGAATGATGTCGGCATTATCGGTCAGCGTATTCCTGAAGTAAACAGTGAACTCTGCAAAGGCTGCAAAAAATGCGCAATTGAAGCAGCATGTCCAAATGGTGTTGCCAAAGTTGTAGATGGAAAAATCACAATTGACGAGATGCAGTGCCGACATTGTGGTCGCTGTGTCGGAAAATGTCCGTTCCATACAATTGCAGATGGTATTTATGGATATAAAATTTATATCGGTGGACGCTGGGGGAAAAAAATTTCTCGCGGAAAATCTCTCAGTAAAATCTTCGCATCCAAAGAAGAAGCGCTGAATGTTATTGAAAAAGCAATTTTATTTTTCCGTGATAACGGCCTGAAGGGAGAACGTTTTGCAGAAACAATTGAGCGTATCGGCTTTGAAAACGTAGAAAAAGCTCTGCTTCAGGACTAATTTTTCGTAAAACAAGAACAATTGGAAGCACGGTTACTTTATTTCGTGGGCTCGGAGATTCCAAAAGTCCAATATATTTTATCGCCATTGCCTGTATAGTAAACATCTGTCTGATTGTCTTCCATTGGATGAAATAACATGTGATCATGCCCATGATGGCATAAATATACTTACTCAGGAATTTGTAATATTTTTAATAAGTCTTTTTGGGGAAAATCCGGATTACTTTGGTAGATATCAATGTAGTCCGGATCTTCTGTTCTGGAATTAAATGCCGGAAAAATGAAACCACATTCTGGTTTACCAGGTTCATAATCACCGGAAACCGGACAGATTGCACAGATGATATATTCGTAGATTTCTTCGGATTCCCAGAGGCTTTCGTGATCGGCTGCTTTGAGAGGGATATCATAAGTATTATGGAAGAGATATACTGCATAATCATGATTTGTATGGTAATTTTCTGCAATGTAGTCATAAAAAGATTCCAAAAGTGCATCATTTTTGAGAGCACAGGATTTGATTCCCAAAAGGAGCTGACGGATTCCACCTAATGCATATGCTTCTTTAGGAATTTTATAGCGTTTGAGATTCTGGTTGGTTTGCGCGAACGGAATTGCCTTGGCTATAGTAAGGTTTTTTTCTTTTTCAGAGTTTTTCAGTTTTAGGAAGTTGGTATTGAAGGTTCCATCGATAAATCCATCTGCGTCCATGTAACTGCCAGCTATGCGTGTCATGGATGTACGGGCAATTGTCATTCGACGGGTGAGTTCGAGCATATCGTCGCGGTTGATTCGTGTGATTGAGGACATGGGGATTCCTTTCTAATATACAAAAAAAGAAGCAGATCTCTCTGCTCCTAATATTATCGTATCTTCAAAACCACATACATGTTGACAACCAACCGAATCAATTCTGACCATGCTTTCTTGGTCAAACCCTCACCCTATTAGTAGCAGTCAGCTCCATGTGTTACCACACTTCCACCTCTG
>JBKYFG010000010.1:0-62871 GCA_047027955.1 Blautia sp. | reverse complement strand
TCATATGAGGATACAGAGCGTAGTTCTGGAATACCATTGCGATATCACGGTCTTTTGGCTCTACATCGTTCATAACTTTATCGCCAATCTTTAAGGTACCGCTGGTGATTTCTTCCAGTCCGGCTATCATACGAAGTGTAGTAGATTTACCACATCCGGAAGGTCCTACGAAAATGATGAATTCTTTGTCTTCGATTTCAAGGTTAAAGTCTTTAACGGCCTCGAAACCGTTAGGATATGTCTTATTAATGTGCTGTAAAGATAAACTTGCCATTATTTTTCCCTCCAAAATATTATGTAAGTTTTTTGCTCTTGTTTTGAACTGTTATCAGTATACTGAATTTGTGTCGGAGAATAAAGAGAAGAATCCTACAAATATTTCAGGGGTTTCTTGACAGATTGACGAAAAGCCCGGGAAGCTTGGTCAAACTGTCAAATACGGCGCTCGTTTATGAACATACCCTGCAGAGGTTTTGCGTTAAACTGATACTGGAACCATTTACATTTACACAGGAACAGGTAGTAAATATTGAGTCCACAATCATGAAGCGTTTCGTAGTTGCCCTGTCCTTTGGCAATGATCAGATCAGCAGATTCAAGTGCCTCACGGGCTTCGCTGCTGATATGGGGAAGCCAGGTGCCGCCGACTTCGCTTCCATTTCCGATTACTGTGGTCAGTTCGGCAAGACCTATATCCTGTGCATCTTCCATTGTCGCATCATTGATAACAGGAAAACCTCTGACGATTACGGTGATATCGAGTTCCGGACAGAGTTCTTTAAGAAGTATGATAACCAGTTTGTCAAGAACGATTTCTCCGCAGTTATCAGTCAGATAGACAAGGCGGGAGGCTGCGCTTAAGTCCTTTCGAAAATGCAGGTATTCCTGTGCATTAAGAGGTTCTTTATTGTCTTCTTTGAGAAGAGACAAAACTGTATCGGAATTTACATTTGACAGAGCTGCAAAATCAATATAGTTGCCAATACGGGCATAAAGAAGTGCAGTTTCCAGCGGATCTTCAGAATTCCGGATGGTCTCTTCAAGAGAAGCTTCCATATCCAGCATAAGCTGATTGTATTTTTTTTTGACAGAAGTATAGTCTTCCATAGGCTGTTCCCAGAAATCACGGAACATTTTTTTTAATTCGACAGAAACGCTGGGGGCACAGTCTTCTTCTGCAATATTTGCCATACGGTCCATGACTTTCTTCATATATTCTACCTTTTTGTCCATGTCCTGAAAGGAACGGATATTCTGTTCCTGTTTGCCGACAGCACAGCACATACAGAATGGATTGAATTTCATGCTGTTACCTCCTAAAATTATGATTTGATACAGGTAGTTTCTATTATAAAGCTTTTGTCGAAACATGGCAAGATTGACGGAGAATGACAGATATGTTTAACCTGAATGAGGCGCGATGGTGCAGGGCACTTATGAGAATGTGCGGCATCATATAGGAGTATTCAATTGTGAGAAGGTACTGGATGATATAGATCAATAGAGGCAACGGTTTACCAGGGATATTACGAGAAGATTAGGCATTGATTTTCTGCAATATCGCTTCCAGTAAATCTCCCTGGAGATAAAAGGTTGTTTCAAAATGAAGATACGATAAGGATACCTTATCCCACAACAATAAGATTTTTGCAGAGAATTCCTCATCAGCGTCCCAGAACTGGAACAGGACAGAGAAATCTCCCATAACAGGCATTTCAAAAGTCAGATCAGCCCCGGCCAGTTGTTTCTGTAATTTCCCTCCCAGACAGAGGCAGGCCTGGCTGACGGCATTTACTTTGCCGGAGAATGCTGCTTCATATTTAGGAGTAAAAACATCTCCGGACGGACTGCTGCCGGTGGGAATAAATCTGGTTACAGGCTGCCACTGTCCTGTAAGTGGAGGCAGCGTTTTATCTTCTGAGTAGCAGAGCAGGTCGTAGATCGTCATAACAATTGTATATTCTTTGCAGAGTTTCCAGATGCCTTCGGCCATATATTCGATGGAACCATCTGAGCGGCTGACCCGATATTCTGTTCCGATATAATTCAGGTACAGATGTGTGTGGTCATTTTTTAATTTATATTTCTTTATCAGCATATCCTGATCATATTTCAAAAACAAGTCTCTTCCGATATATATCTGTTTTTCGTAATTGTCTGTAAGATTTTTTTTCATATAAGTGCCTTTCGTCTGAGTAATATTACCTTCGGAATTTTTATGGTAAATGGCGGGCTGTAATTCCTTTCAGAAAATTATAACAAATTATGAATGCCTTCACAATCTTTTAGTCTCTGCATACTCTAACAGAAGAAGTCGGTAAAGGAGAATCTGCATGAAAAATAAAAAATGGATCTCACTGGCGGCAGCAGTTGTTCTGGCGGTGACTGCACTGCCAATGGGAGTATTTGCTGCGAAGAAAGACAGCACGGAAGAGAAGCTTACAAAGGTTACACTGAATGAAGTGGCACATTCAATCTTTTATGCACCACAGTATGTGGCAATCGAAGAGGGATATTTTAAAGATGAGGGGCTGGATCTGACACTTGTGACCGGTTTTGGAGCGGATAAGACAATGACTGCCGTAATATCCGGTGAGGCAGATATCGGATTTATGGGAGCGGAAGCATCTGTCTATGCCTATCAGGAGGGGGCTACGGATGCTGTTGTAAACTTTGCCCAGCTGACTCAGCGAGCCGGGAATTTTCTTGTAGCAAGAGAAGAAATGCCGGATTTTAAATGGGAAGATCTGAAAGATAAGAAAGTTCTTGGCGGGCGTAAAGGTGGCATGCCGGAAATGGTTTTTGAATATATTCTCCGTAAAAACGGACTGGATCCGCAGAAAGATCTGACGATTGACCAGAGCATTGATTTTGGTTATACAGCGGCGGCTTTTACAGGCGATACTTCTGCAGATTTTACAGTAGAGTTTGAGCCATCCGCGACAGCTCTGGAAAAAGAAGGAGCCGGATATGTTGTTGCTTCACTTGGCGTAGATTCCGGTTATGTTCCATATACTTCCTATAGTGCAAAGACCAGCTACATGGAAAAAAATCCGGAAATCATCCAGAAATTTACAAATGCTCTTCAGAAAGGAATGGAATATGTCCAGAGTCATACGCCAGAAGAAATTGCAGAAGTTATTGCTCCGCAGTTTGCAGAAACTGACCTGGATACAGTCACGGCCATTGTAAAGCGTTACTATGACCAGGACACCTGGAAATCTAATCTTATCTTTGAAAAAGAAAGCTTCGAACTTCTGGAAGACATTCTGGAAGATTCTGGTGAACTGAGTGAACGTGTATCTTATGAGGATCTTGTAACAACAAAATATGCCAGGGAGGCAGCTGAAAAATAGCAGGTTAAATTCTACGCATCATTTTGTAGTAAACCGGGATCAGCAGGGAGCAGGCTCCGATCCAGGCAAGAGGGCTGGCAATGCAGACGGAAGTGTATCCGATCATACCGGAAAGTCCTACGGTAGCAGCAATACGCATAACAAGTTCTATCATGCAGGCTGCAAAAGGTGCACGTCCGTTCTGCATACTCTGGATGGAAGTACGATAAACGGCAAGAAGACCGAGGATAAAGTAAAACGGTGCAACGATGGTCAGATACATATCGGAATAATGGTAAATTTCCTTTGTCGGATCGGACAGGAACATCTGCACGATCGGGTGGCGAAGAAGCAGGATACCAATACACATGATCAGATTAAAAGTTTCTGTTTGAATCAGACATGCCCGTACACCCTGACGGATCCGTTCTCTTTTGCCTGCACCGAAATTCTGGGCAACATAGTTGGAAATTGCAGTCATCATAGCATTATTCACAAGGACAGAAAGCTGATCGGCTTTGGAAGCTGCTGTATATCCGGCAACTGCAGCAGTACCAAGAGAATTCACAACTGTCTGCATGGCAAGCTGCCCGATGCACATGACAGACATCTGAAATCCCATAGGAAAACCTGTTTTCAGATGCAGGCTGATGGTTCCTCTGATATCATGAAAATCTTCGCGGTGCAAATGCAGTACCGGGAAGTTTTTCAGGCCGACGAGCAGACTGAACAGGGCAGAAAGAAACTGAGAAAGAATCGTAGCCCAGGCAGCACCGGCAACACCCATATGGAATGGTACAATAAACAGGATATCCAGAAAGATATTCAAAACAGAAGAAAACACCAGAAAATAAAGCGGTGTTTTACTGTCGCCCAGCGCACGAAGCATATTGGAGATCATATTATAAAAAACAGTTGCGCCCGTTCCGAGAAGAACGACAAACATGTAATCGTAAGCTTCGCCGGAAATATCCTCCGGAATCTGCATCCACCTGAGAATCTGGTGAGCCAGCAGGCAGCAGATCAGAGTCAGGACTATGGTAAAAATAATACTGAGCAGTGTGGATACAGCAACACTTTTGCGCATGCCTTTTTCGTCCTTTGCACCACACCGTTGGCCAAGGCAGATACCGAATCCACCGGTAAAACCATTGATAAAGCAAAAGACAAAATAGATAATGATACTGGTGGCACCGACTGCTGCAAGGGAATCAGCACCAAGCGTTTTGCCGACGATCACAGAGTCAGCAAGTGTATAAAAAAGCTGAAAAAGATTTCCGAGAATAACCGGAATTGCAAATTTTAACAGTGACCAGAATGGATTTCCGACAGTGAGATCCATTTCTTTTGATTTCGGTCTGGACATAAGAACATTCTCCTTAGAATTATTGCGTGTTTTTTACTGCACGCCCAATTATAGAGAAACTGATAGTAAAATGCGATTCTGGTATTGCTGTTTATGATACAGATATTGACCAGATCAGCAAATTTATTTATGATAATAAAGAACATTTTTTGACATGAAAGCAGATAAAAACTGGAGAGGGTAAAATGGCAAAAAGAACAATCCTGGTAGACAGTGCAAGAAGAGAACTTGAAAAGCATGGAACAGAAACTTTTCCGATGACAGTGAACCACGATGATCTCTGGTCATTTGAGGGCAAAAATGTGCCGATTCACTGGCATAATGATCTCGAAATCAACCTTATAAGGGAAGGAGAGGCCGTCTTTCAGGTATACCAGAAAAGCTACAGGGTCAGAACGGGAGAGGGATTTCTGCTGAATCGAAATGTACCGCACAGCTGCAGTTCACCTGGAAATGAACATGTACGTTACAGTACGATACTTGTAAGACCAGACTTTCTGTATGGCGATTTTGGAAGTGATGTTGAGCGAAAATGTTTTCAACCATTTCTGCAAAATTCAGCGATACCCTGTATTCATTTGACTGGATTTGATGAAAATGGAAAAGAAATTCTGTGGAAACTAAACCAGGTAGAAGAAGCTTTTGACCGGAAACGATTCTGCTATGAATTAAAGATCAAGGGACTTCTGTGTGAAGCATTTGCTATGATCCTTTATGGGCACAGACAGGAATTGACGAAATTCGTCCCGGCAAATCTGCAGGAACTGGAACGTCTGGAAAAAATGCTGAATTATCTTAATATGCATTTTACAGAAGTAATTTCTCTTCAGGACCTGGCAGATCAGGTGCATTTGTCAAGAGAAGTCTGCTGCCGCCTTTTCAAAAAAATGACAGGCAAAACTATCACCGGATATCTGGAAGAATACCGTGTCAACAAAAGCTTTTCGCTGGTGCAGAGTGGACAGTATTCTATGACACAGATCACAGAAATGGTGGGATTCAGTAATCCAAGCCGTTTTGCCAGTGCATTTCGTAAGCGATTTGGATGCAATCCGGGAGAATATAATTCTGTGAAACATTGATAGATTCAAATGAGATTCCAAAGGAAATCTCACGATTACAGGATGGGGAATGTTGATTGGGGGAAGTGTACTTTTTTTCTTGACCAGGGCGTGGATTTTCCCGACAAATCTGGAGCTTCCAGCCTGGATCATCATTGCAGTTATTGTTATTATTGGCACAGCAGTTGGTTTTTCTGTGTTTCTTGAGAGTGTGAAATATATAGGTCCGGTGAAATCTACACTGCTTGGCTGTCTGGAACCTGCATCGGCAACGTCTGCAGGAAAAGAAAATGGAGAATTGTTTACAGAAGAAGTAATTAAAAATATTATCGAAGAATTTTCTTTATCCGATGAAGAAGCGGAGAAATATATGAAAATGTATTGGTAATACAGCCTATACGAAAAGCATAGGAGAAAGGGCATATTGCCTTTTCTCCTGTTATTTTATAAGCGGGGAGAGCTGCTGGGATTCATTTATCATTTGGGTAAGTATCTTTGATTTGGGGTGGCTGATAATGATATAGCGCTTCATAGGATTCCAGTTCATCCTCGTTCACCGGCCCGGATGGAATTAATCCAGTGCAGTCCTGAGTGGATGCTGCATTTGAGGGAAAATCACAGGAATCAATGATTCCCTGGCTCGTAGGAGTCTTTGGCTTTTCAGAAGAATTTTTTGACATAAATAACCTCCATGGTATACAAATTCAGGGTTTATAGAAGTTCTGAAGATTAGTATATCCAGGAGGTTGTTTTTTTATTATGGTATTTTAGGGTTGTCAAAAATTTTTGAAAATAGTGCAATTAGTTCTGGGAAAAAAAAGTCCCTGGATATATATCAGATGTGAGATGACTCCCACCTCTGCAGGTGGTGAGCAACAAAATTATATCAGTGGTGGGATTTTATGGCGGATATCATGGAAACAAATCCGGATAATAGTCCTGTATGTGTGGATCTGCGCCCGGTTTTTCATCTGGATTAAAAAAATATCTTCAAAATTTAACATAAACAATCAATTCTGAACATTGACGATTCCCACCTTTTTATGTCAAAATAAGTATAACGGACGAAGTAGGACTGCCGGGCGTGAAACACCGCCTGGTTTTCCGTGTTTACAAGAGAAATAGAGGGAGGAAAGAAAATGGCAAAGAAAAGAAAATGCGGCGTGCTGCTTCCAATCAGCAGCCTGCCTTCAAAATATGGAATCGGATGTTTTGACAAAAAAGCATATGAATTTGTAGATGCACTGAAGGCTGCCGGCCAGAGTTACTGGCAGATCCTGCCGCTGGGGCCGACCAGCTATGGAGATTCTCCATACCAGTCCTTCTCCACTTTTGCTGGAAATCCATATTTTATCAGCCTGGAAGAGCTGATAAAAGAAGGGGTTCTCACCAAAAAAGAATGTGACAGTGTTGATTTTGGAGATAATGAGTCAAGTGTTGACTATGCAAAATTATACGAAGGCCGTATGATTCTTCTTCGAAAAGCATATGAAAGAAGCAATATTTATATGGATCCAGAATTCCGTAAGTTCCAGGAAGAAGAGGCATGGTGGCTGAAAGATTATGCACTCTTTATGGCAGTGAAGAAGCGTTTCGGCGGTGTACAGTGGAGTGAATGGGCAGAGGATATCCGCCTTCGCTGGCAGAATGCACTGGATTATTACAGAGAAGAAATGTATTTCGAAATTGAATTTCAGGAATATATGCAGTTTAAATTCCGCCAGCAGTGGATGAAACTGAAAGCTTATGCCAATGAAAAAGGAATCCAGATCATTGGTGATATTCCAATCTATGTAGCAATGGACAGTGCAGATACCTGGGCAAACCCATGGCTCTTCAAACTCGATGAGAAGAATTGCCCGACACAGGTGGCCGGATGCCCTCCGGATGGATTTTCCGCGACTGGTCAGCTCTGGGGAAACCCGCTGTATAACTGGGAAGTGCATCGCAACTCCGGATATGAATGGTGGATCAAACGAATTGCCAATTGTTTCCGTCTGTATGATGTTGTAAGGATTGATCATTTCCGTGGATTTGATGAATACTATGCAATTCCTTATGGCGATGCGACAGCAGAAAACGGATGGTGGGAAAAAGGACCTGGAATCGATCTGTTCCGTGCAATTTCCGCAAGTCTTGGTGACAGGGAGATCATCGCAGAAGACCTTGGATATATGACAGACAGTGTTAAGAGACTGGTAGAAGAGAGTGGCTATCCGAATATGAAGGTTATTGAGTTTGCCTTTGATGAGCGTGATACCGGAAATGCCAGTGACTACCTGCCACACAACTATCCAAGAAACTGCGTTGTTTATACGGGAACACATGATAATGAAACACTGCTTTCCTGGCTGGAGGATATCACTCCGGCAGAGAGACGGCAGGTGCGTAAATATCTGAATAATTTCAAGGACTCCGGTAAGGAACTGTGTGACGACCTGATCTGTCTGGTAATGCAGAGTGTTGCGAATCTCTGTATCGTGCCGATGCAGGATTATCTGGGACTCGATAATTCCGCACGAATGAATCAGCCATCCACACTTGGAAAGAACTGGAAGTGGAGATTAAAAGAAGGACAGTTCACGGCAGAACTTCAGAAAGAAATGCTGGAACTGGCAACACGCTACGGAAGAAGATAATAAAGATCATTCAAGAACGTCAGGCAACTGGCGTTCTTTTTTCTTCTGTAAATGATACAGATGACAATAAAATTATACTATGCTAAAATGAGCACAGAAGATTGTAGCTATTCGGAAACGAGGAATAATAGAATGAAAAAATCCATAGAAAAAATAACATATTGTTTTGTAATAATAGCTGCATTGTTTGTATCATTTGTGTCATTTGTTGAGCCTCTTGTTATGAAAGATATAAATATAACAAAAGTAATACTGGTGTTGCTATGCTATGCAGCAGTATTTGCAGGAAGCCTGACACTGTTCCGGCGATTATCGGAGAGAACACTGTACTACCTGACCATAGCGGGGATATTCGCAGCGGTTATTGTGCAGACATATATTGTTTTTCATATGCGACTGGTTCCGGAAGTGGATCTGAATCATATTTATGATTATTGTGTAGATATGGTGGAGACAGGGAAAATCAGTTTTGGCGAATCGAAGTACTTTGCTTATAATACAAATAATATTCCACTGGCAATCGTAATCTACTATGTATTCCGTATGGCAGCATTTACATGTATGGATTACCGGATTGCGGCTGGATTGTTTAATGTGCTGTTGATCCTTGTTATGTATGTATCTGCATTCCTTATTTTAAAAAAAGTTACTACGATTCGAACAACCGCGGTATATATGGTATTACTTCTTACGAATCCTTCTTTTTACGCATACGCGTCTTATTATTATACTGATACGATATCAGCCGGACTGGTTATGGCCGGTGTAGGTTTTATTATATACGGCTGTTACAAGAAAAAAAATCACTGGAAGATGATACACTTTCTTGCTGCCGGATTTCTGATCGGGTTTGCAACCTGCATTCGTGTAACCAGCATTTTTATAGTACTTGCGGTTGGCGTCTGGATCTTGCTGAATAAGTATTGGAAAAAGTTACTTACATTGGGGATTCCACTGGTATGTGGTTTGCTGATTTTTCAGTTGGCATGGGGCGGAGTATATCGTTACCATGTAGACATGGATACTTATGATTCGGCGATTACGATTGAGCATTTTCTGATGATGGGAAGCCATGGCAATGGAACGTACAATGTAAAAGATATGAGGTTTACACGCAGTTTTCCGACACATGAAGAAAAAGTGGAAAATAATAAAAAGGTCTATCTTGAACATCTTCGTGAGAATGGAGTGCTGGGGAATCTGAAGCTTGCCATAAAGAAAGAAGCAATTGTATGGGGAATCGGTACACATGGATATACTCAATACACAAAAAATGTAGTGGAAAAAACAACCTGCTATGACTGGCTCGTTGGTAAAAGATCCGGTTTGTTCAGAACATATATGCAGGCTTACAATATAGTATTGTATGTTCTGATCCTGTCTGGCGTGTGTTGCACATTTCGTAAGAAAAAAACAGACAAATACAGCTGGATCCTGGCAATCTACTGGTGTGGTGCGCTTGTCTTTTATATTTTCTGGGAGGCGCATCCGAGGCAGTCAGTAAGTATATTGCCTTTATTGACTATGCTGGCTGTTCCATGGATAGAAAGAAGTTGTATTGTCCGTGATTAAGATTTATACTTAAGATATTTTCAGAAGATTAAAGGAGTAATTCTCATGCAGACAGCCAAAGATTATTTGCATGTTTTTCTTGATATGGGCGATGCACTGTTAAACAGCGGTGCAGAGATCTTCCGGGTGGAGGATACACTGAATCGAATGGGCTATGCCTGTGGTGCTACTCAGATGAATGTTTTTGTGATCACATCCAGTATTGTCATTACGATGGAATTTCCGGGAGACGGAGCGCGTACACAGACTCGCCGGGTACGGGAAGATGGCGGAAATGATTTTACCAAGCTGGAGCAGTTAAATGACTTGAGTCGTCGTTTTTGCAGGCAGCCTGTTTCTGCCACAGAACTTCGAAAAGAATTTGATAAGATCAATGCAGACAGACCAAAGCCACTCTGGAAACTTTTTGGAAGCCTTCTGGCGGCCAGTAGTTTTGCACTTTTTTATGGTGGAAGTATTTCGGATGCGATTGCGGCAGGACTTGGGGCTGTTTTGATCTGGGCATTACAGCAATATTTTCGACCAGTGTGTATGAATGAAGTGACGTTTCAGTTTGCTGCTTCTTTTCTGACAGGATGTGTTATTTGTGGACTTGTTTTGCTTTGTCCGTTCCTTCATATGGATAAGATTATGATTGGGGACATTATGCTTTTGATTCCAGGTCTTATGTCAACAAATGCTATCCGGGATGTGCTGATTGGTGATACACTTTCCGGAATTATCCGTCTGATTGCGGCATTGCTTCTGGCGGCCGCACTGGCACTTGGATTTATGGGGGCAATTCTTCTGTTTAGGAGGCTGGGGCTTTGAACACAACAATTGTAATACAGCTGATTACCGGAGCCCTTGGTTCCGTGGGATTTGGAATTCTCTTCCATATGAAAAAGAAATACCTGCCTTTGGCAGCAGCTGGTGGATTTATAAGCTGGATGGTGTTTCTTCTCGGAAAAGGACTTTGGGGAAATGTCTTTCTTCCGTCATTGCTGGCAGGCTTTATTGTAGATGTGTATGCGGAAATTCTTGCAAGAATCTGTAAAGAAACGTCTACATCCTTTTTTGTAACTTCTGTTATTCCGTTGATTCCCGGAAGTACACTTTATTACTGCATGAATAGTATAGTGGAAGGGAACACGGTACAGGCACTGGAATATGGAAGGGATACTTTTCTCTTTGCATTTGGAATTGCAGCGGGAATGAGTATTGCGTGGGCAATCTGCTATTTCCTCAGAAGTATAAAGAAGAAATAAACGCTCCGCGAGGATGCGCAGTGATTCTGTAAAGAATATGTCAGCTTATGCTGACCAGAATCACGCGCCAAGTCTCACGGATGTTCGACTTGAAAATATTATTCAGCAAGATAATAAACAGAAGAGTATGGCGGCAGGGTCAGGACGATCTTGCCGTCTTTTATTGCCTTTGTGGCACTTTTACGTTTCTGGGTTCCGCCATAAACAGCGAGATTGCTGTTCAGGAGTTCTTTTAATTTCTGTGCATCAGAAATGTGCAGTTCATATACCTGCTCCTGGTCGGAAAAGTTAAAAAGAGAAATCATACGCTCTTTTTTACTGCGGCGTTCAAATACATAGATGCAGCATCCTTCCTGATGGCAGTCGATCCACTGGAAACCATCTGCTTCATAATCTTTTTCCCAGAAAGCAGAGTGTTCCAGATACAATTTATTCAGGTCTTTCATGAAACGGGCGAATCCAGCATGAAGTGGATAATCCAGAAGCATCCAGTCCTGCTCGCGTTTTTCATCCCATTCACGGAACTGGCCGATTTCATTTCCCATAAAATTCAGTTTTTTGCCTGGATGTGCATACATGTACATATACAGAGAACGCGCCTGTGGGAATTTGTATTCATAGTCGCCGCTCATTTTCTGCATGATCGTTGCTTTGCCGTGAACAACTTCATCGTGAGACAGCGGGAGCAGGAAACGGGCATCATAGTAGTACATCATGGAGAATGTCAGTTTGTGATAGTTTTCCGGACGGTATTCCGGTGCGGTACGGAAGTAATTCAGCGTATCGTTCATCCATCCCATATCCCATTTATAATCAAAACCAAGGCCGCCCTGATCGACAGGATCGGTTACTTTGGGGAAAGAAGTGGAATCTTCGGCAGCAAGAATCACAGAAGGATGCATGCGTTTCAGTTCCTGATTCATATACTGCAGGAATTCTACAGCATTGAGGTTGACGCCTCTTGCCGGATCGCCCTGCCAGTAGATGGCGCGGCTGATTGCATCCATACGGATACCATCCATATGGAATTCGCTGATCCAGTAGTTTGCACAGGACTGCAGGAAGCTTCGGGTCTCGCCGCGGGAATGCATGAAGTTGCAGCTTCCCCATTCACTGACACCAACCGCAGAGTTCGGATATTCATAAAGTGCGGTTCCATCGTAATTCGCAAGGCCATAAGCATCTACGGCAAAATGAACCGGAACAAAATCCATCAGTACGCCGATGTTATGTTTGTGACAGGCATCGATGAAGGCCTTCAGCTGATCAGCTGTTCCGTATCGGGAAGTCGGACTGAAAAAACCGGTTGCCTGATAGCCCCAGGATTCATCACATGGATATTCATTCAGAGGCATGATCTCCAGGTAGTTATAGCCGTTTTTGACCAGATATGGAATCAGAATATCAATCATTTCTTCATAGTTATACCAGTCGTCTGCTTTGTCAGAAGGCTTGCGAAAAGAACCAAAATGAATTTCGTAAATGTTCAACGGTTTTTTTCGGCAGTCGCTGCGGCTTTGCAACCACTGGCTGTCTTTGAATTTGTATTTTGACATGTCACGAATGATAGAGGCACTGCTTGGGCGAAGCTCCATGCCAAATCCATACGGATCGCAATGATCGACTGGATTACCGTTACGGTCATAAATCTTATATTTGTACATCTGACCGGCTTTTGCCTGTGGAACATAGCATTCCCAGAAATTACCGTCAGAAACTTTGTTCATTTTCCATTCCTGCCAGTCATTGAATTCTCCGATCAGGGTGATGCGGGAGGCTGAAGGTGCAAAAGTACGAAAAGTTACGCCTTTTTCTTCAACATGGGCACCAAGATATTTATAAGCGTCAAAAATTTTTCCTGTATAAAATCCATAAAAATCCATCATATTCTCCTTGTAGATAATAGACATTAGTTGCTTTTTTGAGTATACTAAAAGGTAAAAGTGCGGAGTAATCCGCAGGTATTATAGTTACTTTATACTAAAGAAACAAGGGGATTGTCCACCGACGATTTGGCATAAGCGGTGGATAACCGACGATTTATAAAATCTGTCGGAAAAAGGAGAACAGGAAACATGGATATCAGAATAGAAAAAACAGAGAGAGCGATCCGAAATGCATTTCTGGAATTGCGTGCAGCGAAGCCGCTGGAGAAAATTACGGTGAAAGAGCTGTGCAGCCTGGCATGCATCAATAAATCAACTTTTTACAGTCATTATGAGGATATTTATGCACTTTCACAGATGCTGGAGTCAGAGACGATCACGACAGTGATCAAAAATATTTCCAGTCAGCAGGAATCACCGTTTAAAGATCCGGATGTATTCACAAGAAATTTATATATGGCGCTGGTATCGAATCATTCACTGATCAATATTTTGTTTTCCGGAACAGAAAAAAGTCATCTAGGTGACTGTCTGGAAACAGAATTGAAACGGCTGATCGTGGAAAAATATCCGCAGTATGAGACTGATCCGGAGAAAGATATCATGCTTTCCTTCTGTATTCAGGGATGCTTTCATGCGTATCTGAATAATCAGAAAAATGATCTGGATACACTGATCCATGTCAGTGAGACGATCGTGCGAAAACTGGCCCCTTTGTATATAGAAGAAAGAAGAGAACATGAATGAAAAAACTGGTTATTGGAATTCTGGCACATGTAGATGCCGGAAAGACAACTCTGTCAGAAGAACTTCTGTATCTGTGCGGTGAGATCCGAAAGATTGGCCGTGTAGATCATGGAGATGCTTTTCTTGACACATATGAACTGGAAAAAGAACGAGGGATTACGATTTTTTCCAAGCAGGCGCTGCTAAAAACAGAAAATATGGAAGTGACGCTTTTGGATACACCGGGACATGTGGATTTTTCAGCTGAAATGGAACGTACGCTGCAGGTCCTCGATTATGCGATTCTGGTGATCAATGGAATGGACGGTGTGCAGAGCCATACGATGACTTTGTGGAGGCTTCTGGAGCGATACCAGATTCCGACGTTTTTGTTTGTCAATAAAATGGATCAGCAGGGGACAGATCACGATGCATTGCTGAATGATCTGAAACAGCATCTTCATGAAAATTGTGTGGATTTTGGGAGAACACAGGATACGGATTACGGAATGTATGAACTTACTCCAGAGCAGCTGGAAAACATTGCGGTCTGTGAGGAAGACATTCTGGAAACATACCTGGAAACAGGCATCGTCGAAGACCGTGACATTGCACGACTGATCATACAGCGAAAAATCTTCCCGTGTTATTTCGGATCGGCACTTAAAGAAAAAGGTGTAAAGGATTTCTGGAATGGCGTGCAGAAATATACGGCAGAACCAAAGCGGCCGACGGAATTTGGCGCAAAAGTGTTCAAGATTGCAAGAGATGAACAGGGAAATCGTCTTACGTATATGAAAATCACAGGAGGCAGTCTTAAAGTAAAGACACTGCTTTCTTCAAATTCAAACGGACAGAGTCTGCCGGGGCGTAAAGCAGAAGAGGATGCCTGGGAAGAAAAGGCAGATCAGATTCGTCTGTACTCTGGAGCAAAATATGAACTGACATCGGAAGCTGAAGCCGGAACAGTCTGTGCGGTGACAGGACTTACGAGAACCTATCCGGGAGAGGGACTGGGAATTGAACAGGAGTCAGAACTTCCGATACTGGAACCTGTCCTGAATTACCAGATTATCCTTCCGGATGACTGCGACCCACATCAGATGCTCCAAAAGCTGCGTCAGCTGGAGGAGGAAGAACCGCAGCTTCACATTCTGTGGGACAGTCAGTTTTCTGAGATTCATGCACAGCTTATGGGAGAAGTGCAGATTGAAATCTTGAAAAAATTGATCTGGGATCGTTTTCATGTAGCTGTGGAATTTGGTGCCGGAAGTATTGTTTATAAAGAAACGGTTGCAGAGCCGGTAGAAGGTGTGGGACATTTTGAACCGCTCCGTCATTATGCAGAAGTACATCTTCTGATCGAACCGGGGGAACCAGGAAGCGGATGCCAGTTCTTTACTGCATGCAGTGAGGATGTACTTGCACGAAACTGGCAGAGACTGATTCTGACGCATCTTGAAGAAAAGGAGCATATTGGTGTATTGACTGGATCGCCACTGACTGATGTGCAGATTACGATTCTTACCGGAAGGGCACATGCGAAACATACGGAGGGTGGTGACTTCCGACAGGCAACTTACCGTGCGGTACGTCAGGGACTTCGCAAAGCAAGAAATATTCTTCTGGAACCGTATTATGAATTCCGACTGGAAGTACCGGCAGAGATGATAGGACGAGCAATGGCAGATGTCCAGAAGATGCAGGGAACGTTTGATGCACCGGAGGTAGAGGGCGAAACTGCAATTCTCAAAGGGACTGCGGCTGTCGCTCAGATGCGGGATTATCAGAAAGAAGTGGTTTCCTACACACATGGAACAGGAAAACTTTTTTGCAGCCTCAAAGGATATGCGCCATGTAAGAATCAGGATGAAGTGGTACAGAATATTGGATATGATCCGGAAGCGGATCTGGAAAATCCGACCGGATCTGTATTTTGCGCGCATGGAGCTGGTTTTGTTGTTCCCTGGGATCAGGTGGAAGCTTATATGCATCTGCAAAGTGGTGTGGATATGGATGAACTGGACAGTGAAAGCTGGTATGAGGATGTGGAAAGTGCGCAAAATCCGGGTACAGTGGTGGATAACGCAAACATTTCCAGAAATATCAGTGGAAAAAACGGAAAGTTTTCTTACAGCGGAAGCTATGAAGAAGAGGAAGAACTGCAGGCTATTTTTGAACGTACTTTTGGGCCGATGAAGCGTGACCGTACTGCTTTCCAGAAAAAGACCGTACACAGTTCGACGCCGGCTACCCGTTACAGAGCAGGGAAACCGCGACAGGAAGAATATCTGCTGGTGGATGGATACAATATCATCTTTTCCTGGGAAGAACTGAATGAACTTGCAAAGGAAAATATTCATGCTGCATGCGACAAATTGATGGATATCTTAAGTAACTATCAGGGGTATCGTAAATGTACGCTGATTCTTGTTTTTGATGCCTACAAAGTGGAGGGACATGTGGAAGAAATCATTCCGTATCATAATATCTATGTGGTTTACACGAAAGAGGCCGAGACAGCAGACCAGTATATTGAAAAGACGGTCCACAGGATCGGCAGACAGTATCAGGTAACGGTTGCGACTTCTGATGGGCTGGAACAGGTCATCATTATGGGACAGGGCGCCCACAGAATCTCTGCACAGGGATTGAAGAAAGAGATAGAAGATACGGAAAAAACTGCCAGAGAAGAATGGCATCAGCGCAGACAGAGCAGCAAAACGTATCTGTTTGATCATATGTCAGAGGAGATGCAGGAGCAAATGGAAAAAATCCGTCTGGGAGAAAATAAATGATCTATTTATATAAAAGAAACAAAACAGGAATCTGCATTGACCGTGTATATGGATACGATACGATCGTAGAACTTCCGGATATGCTGGAAGGCTTTCCGGTGACGGAGTTGGGCGCGTATATTTTTTCGGACCATATTGATTCGACAGAATTAAAAATGATGCAGGAAAAAGAAAATTTTTGCACAGAGAATGGCAGGGCGACACGACCTGAGGATGATATGCCGCAAGCTGCGGGAAATCGTGTAGAAGAAATCCGTCTTCCACGTCAGCTCAGGAAGATTGGCCGGTATGCTTTTTATAACTGTTTTCATCTTAAGAAGCTTACGTTCTATGGAAAAATGCAGGACCTGGGTGCAGGAGCACTTACCGGCTGCCACAGGATGGAACAGATTGCGGTGGAGACCGATGAAAAGGGAGAATCCAGTTTACGGGATTTCCTGACAGAGCTTCCGGAGACACTATGCGTTGACATAACGATAGATGGGGAATATGGAAGGTTCTGGTTTCCGGAATTTTTTGAAGAAGGTGTGGAAAACACGCCTGCCAGGATTCTGGAAAATCATGTGCATGGAAGCGGAATTCGTTATCGAAACAGTTTCGTACATAAAAAGATCAATATGTTGGAATACGACCGGCTATTTCCATATGCAGTTGCCTGGGAACAGGAGCGGATCGTATTGAATCTGGCACTAGACCGAATTCTTTATCCGGTAAGCATGACAGATGAGGCAAAAGAAAAGTATCTCATATATATAAAGGAACACATACAGCAGGCAATAAGGCTTCTGGGAGAACAGAAAGCATATGATTCCATGCAGCGTATCCTGAGGAAACTTGCGCCAGATCGGGCAGAAACAGAAAAGATGCTTGAAACGGCACAGAGTGCGAATGATTCCAGATGTGTCAGCATTTTAATGAATGAACTACAGAAACATGGAAGAAAACAGAGAAAGGCATTTGAACTGTGAAAAAAGAGTACAGGGGCAAATTTGGAAATTTTGTTCACGAAGAGAGAAAAAAAGAAGAAGAAACTTTGGAAATCTGCGAGGACATTCTGAAAAACTCCAGAAATGAGATGGCTGTTGCCATGCGTTTTCTACAAAGTGCATTCGGGGCACTGCGTCCGACTGTTTCGGGTGAGACAGATGTTATGGGAACTGACGGGAAACTGCTTTTTGCTTCGCCGACATGGCTTTTGAATACATTTATACAAAACAAAGTATGGATCAATCGTATGTATCTGCATGAACTGCTTCATTGTCTGTTTTGTCATCTCTGGAATCGCAAAGTAAAAGAAGAAAGTGATCAGAGACTCTGGAACCTGGCGGCAGATATTGCAGTAGAGAATGTCATGGATGACCTTTATGAGAAAGCGGTCTATATCCGACCGAACAGTTTCCGAAGAGAAAAGTACCGCCAGTGGAAGGAAAAAAAGAACGTTCTTACAGCCGATGCGATGTTTTATCTGTTGATGGAATGCGAAGAAAACGAGATTATCCGATTGGAGCAGGAATTCAGGCGTGACGATCATCATTTCTGGTATACACCGCAGAATCGCAGTGGAATGGCGAGTCACCAGAAAGAATGGGAAGAGATGCGACGCAAGATGCAGACGGAGATTGAACTTTTTTCAAAAGAAGCGGCAGGTGATTCTCCGGGACTTGTGGAGCATTTACAGGCAGAGAACCGGAAGCGTTATGACTACCGGGAGTTTCTGCGGAAGTTTTCGGTTCTAAAAGAAGAGATGCAGGTGGATATGGATTCCTTTGATCCGATCTACTATAATCTGGGATTGGAATTATATGGAAATATGCCTCTGATCGAGCCTTTGGAAACAAAAGAGATGAAGAAAATCGAAGACTTTGTGATTGTTTTGGATACATCGATGTCCTGTAACGGCAGCCTGATCCGTCGTTTTCTGGAGGAAACGTACAGTGTGCTGTCTGAGTCGGAGAGCTTTTTCCGTAAGATTCAGGTACATATCATTCAGTGTGATGAAAAGATTCAGGATGATCAGGTGATTCATGATCAGCGGGAGATGGAGGCATATCTCCAGGACTTTACAATCCGGGGATTTGGCGGGACAGATTTTCGTCCGGCATTTGCCTATGTGGATCAGCTTCTGAAAATGGGCAGCTTTCAGCGGCTGCGAGGACTTCTGTATTTTACAGATGGATATGGGATGTTCCCGGCGAAGATGCCGCCGTATGATACGGCATTCATTTTTATGAAAGATGATTATCGGGATGTGGATGTGCCGCCATGGGCGATCAAGTTGATACTGGATACCAAGGCACTGGAAAGAGAGAGGACAGCAGAGCATTATGAATATTAAACAGGCAAAACAGGAAATCATAGATACTGTACAGGCGTATCTTCTGAAAAACGAGTATGATGAATATGTGATACCACGGGTACATCAGAGACCGGTACTTCTTCTGGGAGCACCGGGAATCGGAAAGACACAGATCATGGAACAGGCAGCCAGAGAGTGTGGTGTGGCACTGGTCGCTTATACGATCACACATCACACCAGACAGAGTGCGATCGGTCTTCCATTTATCTCTAAGAAAGAATATGGAGACAGGGAATATTCAGCGACAGAGTACACGATGAGTGAGATTGTGGCGAGCATTTATGACCGTATGAGAGAAACCGGACTTACCGAGGGAATTCTGTTTATCGATGAGATTAACTGTGTTTCAGAGACACTGGCTCCGGCGATGCTGCAGTTTCTGCAGTGCAAAACTTTTGGAAATCATGAAATTCCAAAAGGCTGGGTGATCGTAGCAGCAGGTAACCCACCAGAATACAACAAATCCGTCCGTGATTTTGATGTTGTTACACTGGATCGTGTCAAGAAGATCACAGTAGAACCGGATTATCGTGTCTGGAAAGAATATGCATTCAAAGAAAATATTCATCCTGCAATTCTTTCTTATCTGGAACTTCGAAATAACTGTTTCTATCAGATGGAAACAACGATTGACGGCAAACAGTTTGCAACACCGCGTGGCTGGGAAGATCTGTCAAGAATCATGGAAGTTTATGAGAAGCTTGACAAGAATATCACGGCAGATGTGGTCGGACAGTATATCCAGCATGAGCGGATTGCAAAGGAATTTGCAGAATATTATGAACTCTATCAGAAATATCAGCAGGATTATCAGATCGCAGAAATCCTGAAAGGACAGCCGTCAGAGGCAATGGTCAAAAAAGTTTCTCATGCGTCATTCGATGAGCGAGTCAGTGTGGTTAACCTGCTATTCTCAGGCGTTCGCCAGGCAGTACGTGATGCTGTTCTTCAAGAAGATGTGCTGGAAAAAGTTTTTGAAGTGCTTAAAAGCCTGAAAAAACCACAGGAAGGTGGAAATCTGGTACAGCGTCTCGGAGATTTTGTGGATAACCTTCGGGCAGAAAGAGAACGTAAACAGACAGAGGGGCTTCTGGAGCGAAGAGAGGATCGCACGATCCGAAAAGCTGTTGAAGTGCTGGAAGGATATGTGACGATTCTAAAAAAAGAGCAGACAGAAAACTGGGAAGAAGCCTTTGACATTGTAAAGAATGCTTTCGGAGAATACCGTGCGTCCTGGGATGCTGTCTGGGACGAGTCAGGTTCTACGCTGGAATATGCATTTGATTTTATGGAGGCAGCATTCTATAACAGTCAGGAGATGGTAATTTTCGTATCTGGTATTAATACAGATTATTCCTGCGTTCGTTTCCTGGAAACGTATGAATGTGAACGCTATATCCGCTATAACCGGGATCTGTTGTTTGAAGATGCGAGCCAGGAAATCCGAAGAAGGATAGAAGAACTGTAAAACAGAGAGAACAGTAACCTGTAAACATATGGAACTGTTATCTGTAAAGATATGAGGGAAGGAGAAGATTATGAAAAAACAAAGTAAACTTATGACATTTCTGATGTCACTTCTGTTGGTATTTATGCTTGCAGTTCCGGGAAATGCAGTTTCCACGCAGGCGGCAGAACAGGGTGATATGGCTGTACATTTTATTGATGTTGGCCAGGGACTGGCAATCCTCGTCCAGTCAGGAGGAGAAAATCTTCTTTATGATGGTGGAAATCGGGCACATGCGGATGAAGTGGTACAGTATCTGAAAAATCAGCAGGTAGAGACCATTGATTATATGATCTCTTCTCATTATGATGAAGACCACCTGGGTGGACTGGTCAAATGTCTGGATAATTTTGAAGTGGAACATGTGCTGGGTTCTGATTATGTACATACCTCAGATCTGTTTAATACATTTATGAATACTGCTACTGCACATGCGATCATTGTGGAGTATCCGTCTGTCGGAGATACTTATGAGTTTGGAACTGGCAGCTTTACTGTCATGGCGCCAGATGGGATTTCCCAGAACAGCAACGATAACTCGGTAGTCATCCGTCTGGTTAACGGAAACAACAGTTTTATGTTTATGGGAGATGCAGAAGAGACCAGTGAACAGGATATGATCAGTACAGGAATGAATCTGGACTGCGATGTGTTAAGTCTTGGACATCATGGTTCTGCATCTTCGACTTCCTGGGATCTTCTGGAGGCATCTACACCGTCCTGGGCAGTGATCAGCTGCGGACAGGACAATTCTTATGGACATCCGGCTGCATCGACCATGGAAAAACTGAGAGATATGAATATTCCGGTTTATCGTACAGATGATCAGGGAACAATCATTGCTCTTTCTGATGGAGACACAATAAGCTGGAATCAGGAACCATGTAATGATTATACGGCGGGAGATGCAAAGCAGCAGAGTGCAAACAGCGATACCTCACAGGCAGCACAGTATTCTTCAGAAGATACTGCTTCTGCACCGGCAGTAGAAACAGAGACACCGGATACTTCTTCTGATACACAGGGACGCACCGTATGGATTTCTGCAACCGGAAGCAAATATCACAGCAGACCGGACTGCGGAAATATGAACCCGGACAAAGCGACACAGGAAACAGAGGCACAGGCACTTTCACAGGGATATGAAGCCTGCAAAAAGTGCTGGTAAAAAATTAGTAAGTCCTGTAGAAATCCTGGACAAAACGAATAAACTGGCGCACATGTGGTTTCAGAATACGATTTTTACTGTAGACAATATAAAAAGTTCTTTTATGAGCAGATTCTTCAAGTGGAAAAAGAAGAATCTGCTTTGTTTTTTGCAGATCGATCGTAGAGCGTGCGGAAAGAATGGAGATTCCCAGTCCGTTCACAATGGATTTTTTAATACTTTCCAGATCATTCATGCGGGCAATCACATTGAGGTCACTGGATGTAATACCGAGTTTTTCCAGAAAGATATCCATTTCCTTCTTAGTGCCGGAACCTTTTTCACGGATAATGATCGGATCTTTCATAAAATCCTGAAAGGTGATTGCATGATTCTGCATTTCCAGATAATGCTGGGTTACCGGGGCTGCAATGACAAGTTCATCCTGACAGAAAGGAAGAAAGACACAGCTCTCATCGCTGGTATTCTGTCCAACCAGCGCCAGGTTCACAGTGCCGTCAAGGACGCGGTTGATGGACTCTGCACTGTCTGTCTGGATAGAGTGAAAATAAGTATCCGGGTGCGTTTTTCCGTAGGCGGCCAGGATTTCCGGCAGCAGATAGGAAGACGGAATCGTGGATGCAGCAAGGTCGATCATATGTTTCTGGACACCAGTGAAATTTTCGAGAAGGTTGTTACGAATCTCCAGCATGCGTACAGCACTGTCGTAGAGCTGGTAACCTTTTGTAGTGATCGTCGTTTTTTTGGTGGTGCGGATGATAAGTTTTGTATGCAGCTCTTCCTCCAGTGAACGTACATGTGCACTGATGGTTGGCTGGGTGAGATAAAGCTTTCGTGCTGCTTCGGAAAAGCTTCCATAATCAACAACGACAACAAAAGCCTCTAATTGTTTGAATTCCATGATGTGATACCCCTTGATAATGAAAAATTACTGTAAACGGGTGAGTAGTAGCAGATAAAAATGAAAGTTTATAAATGATATGGAGAACCTGTGATCTCTGCAAGGGCATGCAGAGCAAGATCAACTTCGTGATGTGTGTTTTCTGGTCCGAAAGAAAAACGAATCGTTCCTTCTGGGTAAGTGCCAAGTGTTTTGTGTGCACTTGGGGCACAGTGAAGTCCGACACGTGTCATGATTCCGTAAGTGTCATCCATTTCATAGGCAACGCGTGCCATATCTGTTTGTAATGTCTGGACAGATACGACAGAAGTGCGTTCTATCGTATTATGTTTTCCTATTGCACGAAGAGTTGATTCAGACGGATCCATCTGCATGAGTCCATTGATAAAATACTGCGTTAATTCCAGTTCATGTTGGTGAAGTTTGCCCATATCTGTCTGCTCCAGATCACAGAGTGCTGCATGCAGACCGAGAATTCCGGGAATGTTTGGTGTTCCTGGTTCGAATCGATCAGGAAGAAAAGACGGAACTTCTTCTGTATGGGAAACACTTCCGGTTCCACCGCTTAAGAGAGGCTCAATTTGGGAGGCGAGTTCATTACGGATCAGAAAACCGCCGGTACCCTGTGGACCGCGAAGACCTTTATGTCCGGTGAAAGCAAGAGCGTCCAGCTGAAGTGCCTCCATATCGATTGGGACAGTACCGGCTGTCTGGGCAGTATCCAGGATAAAAAGAAGTCCATGTTTCTTACAGAATTTTCCAAGTTCCTGTACCGGCATCATGGTTCCACAGACATTAGAAGCGTGCAGACAGACGAGAAGCCGGGTGTTCGGTTTAAGAAGTTCTTCTGCTTTTTCTATAAGAAGAGAACCGTCCGCAGAGCATGGAATACGGTCAAAAGTGACTCCATGCCGGGTAAGCTGTACCAGCGGACGCATGACCGCATTGTGTTCCATAGAGGAAACAAGTACATGGTCTCCGGATTTCAGCAGTCCTTTCAGAAGAATATTCAGACTGGTCGTGATATTGGGAGTGAAGATTACATTTTTGCCCTTTCCGGATGTGAAATGAAACAGGCGGAGAAGCTGTTCGCGAGTCTCGAAGATCTGTTCTTCAACAGAATAGGCAGCCTGATAACCTCCACGGTTCACATTGACAGCAGAACCATTCAGGTAATCGTAAACAGCCTGTGCCACGGAGGGAGCCTTTGGATAGGAAGTACTTGCCTGATCCAGATATATTTTTGCCATAACTTAAACCTCTTTTCGAATATTTCAGAAATGGAAATTATAATGACTTATAAAATATTTCTATAAATAGCTATAAAATAAGACTATATTGAATTGGAGATTTTGTCAATGAAATGTTATCATTTTATACAAAGAATGTATGCTATAAACAAAAAAAATTAGCATAAGAGGGAAAGGAAGGTAACAACAAATGAAAAAAGAAAAAACAACGATCGTTGTGGCAGGCGTGCTGATCGGTGTGATCTCAGCAATGCTGGTGTTCTTTGGAAATCCGGCGAACATGGGATTCTGTATCGCCTGTTTCTTACGAGACACTACAGGAGCATTGGGACTCCATTCTGCAGCTGCGGTACAGTACATCCGTCCGGAGATCATCGGGCTGGTGCTTGGTGCATGCATCGTGTCACTGATTACAAAGGAATTTCGTCCGAGAGGTGGTTCGGCACCGGTTACCAGATTTACACTGGGAGCTTTTGTTATGATCGGATGTCTGATGTTCCTTGGGTGTCCGTTCCGAATGATCCTGCGTCTGGCTGGTGGTGACGGAAACGCCATTTTTGGTCTGGTAGGATTTGCAGCAGGTATCCTTACGGGAACATTCTTCCTGAAAAAAGGTTACACGCTGAAACGTTCCTACAAGATGCCGAAACTGGAGGGAGCTGTATATCCGGCATTCCAGATTGTGGTGCTGATTCTTCTGGTAGCAGCACCGGCATTTATTCATTTTACGGAGCCGGAGGGCGGACCGGGAGCCAAACATGCAGCAATCCTGATTTCACTTGCTGCTGGTGTGATTGTTGGTATCCTTGCACAGAGAACACGTCTCTGTATGGTTGGCGGCATCCGCGATGCAGTTCTTTTTGGAGAGTATAAACTACTCTTTGGTTTTGTAGCAATTCTTGTCAGTGCGCTGATCATGAATGTGGCACTTGGATTTTTCCACCCAGGATTTGTCGGACAGCCAATCGCACACACAGACGGACTGTGGAATGCACTTGGCATGTATCTGGCCGGGTTTGGCTGCATTCTTCTTGGAGGTTGTCCGATGCGTCAGCTGATTCTGTCAGGAGAAGGAAATACAGACTCTGTTCTTACAGTGCTTGGTCTGATGGCAGGAGCTGCTTTTGCACATAACTTTGGCCTGGCATCTTCCGCAGACGGACCGACTGCAAATGGTAAGATTGCAGTTGTGATCGGCATCGTTGTGGTTGCAGCTATTGCAGTGATCAATTCAATGAGAAAAGAAGAAGCCTGAGTAAAAGAACTGAAAGGAGAATGAAAGATGAAGCGAGTAGACGCAAGAGGACTGTCCTGTCCGGAGCCAGTCATTCAGACTAAGAATGCAATGGCTTCAAAAGAAGCAGAATATGAAGTGCTGGTAGATAATGTAGTTGCGAAAGAAAATGTTTCTCGATTTGTGATGCATCAGGGATATCAGGTGAATGTGGAAGAACAGGGAGATGATTTCCTGCTTAAAATAACAAAATGATGACGTATATTGCGACTTTTTATTCCCATTATGGAGCAATCCAGTTTCGTAAAAACTGTGAAAAAATGAAACTCGACGCAGTGATCATGCCTGTTCCGAGAAACTTGAGTTCTTCCTGCGGAACCTGTGTCCGTTTTGCGGCAGAGGGTGAATTTCCAGAAAAAAATGAAGAAACAGAGCAGATCGTTCGAGTAGAAAAAGGTGAATATATTTGTATCTTTCATGCAGAAGAATAAAAGAGGGACGGTGTTTGAGGCACAAACACCGTCCCTCTTCTTTTGTTTATTTTCCATATTTTCTTTTCTTTTTCTCCATTTTAATTATGTGAAAAAAAAGATATACTTGCCTTACTTGATAAATATTTAAAAGAAAAAGGAGGATAACAAAGTATGAGAACAAAAACAAAAAAACTGGCAGCGTTGGTTATGAGCGGAGTTATGACACTGTCTATTGCAGCACCGGTAGCTGTACAGGCCGATGATAAGGTAGAGCTTACCGGTATGGTACAGCAGTCCAGATGGTATTCCGGATTACAGAACATGGTGGAGAAGCTTGAGGAAGACGAGAATATTTCTATCGAATTTGAAGTTGTTCCTGATGACCAGTATGATAACCTGATGAAAATGAGATTAAATTCACATGAAGCTCCTGATCTGATCGCATATCAGTTTGCTGATCTGTATGCTGCTGTAGACCCGGAAGAGTTCTTTGTTCCGTTAGATGATGAAGAATGGATGGCTAAAGTAAAAGCTCCGGAAGTTACAGAACACAATGGAAAGCATTATGGATATTGCTTCGAGGCATCCAATGGTTTCCAGGGACTGATCTATAATAAAGATGTTTTTGAAAAAAATGGAATAACGGAACTTCCGAAAACTCTGGATGAGTTTTATGCTGTCTGTGATAAATTAAAAGAAGCCGGAGTCGTTCCGATTGCTATGCCGTCAGATACCTGGGTACCGCAGATCTGGATGACTTCCGGTATGTCACGTGCATTGGGAACTGAAGAAGCTTGTGAGGATTTTGCAAATAAGATTCTGACAAACCAGGCAAAATTTAATGATTATCCGGAAATGGCTGCTGTAATCGACGAGTATCTGGATTTATTTAAAAAAGGTTACGTGAATGATGATTATATGACAGTAAGCTATGATGAGATTCTTGGACGTCTGGCAAGCGGTGAAATCGCAATGATTTATGGCGCAACAGAAATTCTGACATCTATTGAAGAATCTTATCCAGATGCTAACCTGACAATCTTCAATCCTCCTGTAGGATATGATGATAAAGACGTGCTGGCATATCTTCCTACAGCTATGGGACTGGCTGTAAATAAAGATACAGAAAATATGGATACAATCAAGAAGGTATTCGATCTTTGGAGCACACCGGAATATGGAAATCTGTATTTCCAGTCTCGTCCGGGATTCCCAAATATTGAAGGTATTGATGGTAATGAAAGTGCTATGAATCCGGATATTCCAAAAATCTACAATGAGTATATGGAAGATGGCAGAGTAGTTGCGCAGATGAACCAGTATATTGACACACTTCAGCCGCTGTTTGGAAATACTATTTGGGTTTACTACCTTGAAGCACCATCTAAAGGAAATATGGATGGAAAAGATATTCTGGATCGATTCCAGAAAGATGTGGATAAATTTATGACCGAAAAAGGCGCAGAAGGCTGGAAATAGTACATCCTCTACCCTTTGACTAATAAGATTAATCCAAAAAGGGGACTGGAGCAAAGAACTTTGGTCCCCTTTTCCATTAAGGAGATATAATATGACGAAAAAAAAGAAATCAATTTATCCTTTGTGGGTACTTACTCCGGCAATTTTGATATACACCCTTTTTTCGGTGGTTCCCATTGTGATCAGTCTGGTATGCTCTTTTACAGACTGGAATATGGGACGGCTATACACCCCTGTTTTTAATGGCTTGTCAAATTACGTGGAACTGTTACATGATCCTGTTTTTCTGCGATCAATTGGCAATACTTTCCTTTTTGCATTGATAACCACTATCCTGAAAACAGGAATAGGATTTTTGCTTGCGCTTGCTATGGTAAAAAAAATACCGGGAAGAGGGATCATGCGAACCATCTATTATGCTCCATGTGTAATCAGTATCACAGTTGTAGGAGTATTATTTAAAGCAATTTTGGCGAATAAAGGTTTGCTGAATAATGTTCTTCAAATAATAGGCCTGGGCGGACTCGCGCATGACTGGCTCGGAAGCTATGGTACTGCTATGGGAAGTGTTATTCTGGTAGAAACATGGATGTGGGCAGGATTTAATATGTTTATCTTCATCTCAGGATTACAGGCAATCCCGGAGGATTATTATGAAAGTGCTACATTAGAGGGCGCTTCCGCATTTGAAAAATTAAAAAATATCACACTTCCTCTGATTGTCCCGTCAATGACAGTTGTAGTGACACTCAGTATTGCCGGAGGACTCAAAGTATTTGATATTATTTATGTAATTACAAATGGAGGACCAGGATTTGATACACAGGTTCTGGCAACTTATACATACCAGTCATTCAGCCTGGGATTCCTTGGAGAATCATCAGCTGGAAGTATTATTCTGGCAATCATTGTCGTGATCATATCGTTTACTATGAATCACTATCTGACGAAACGAGAGGTGGAAATGTGAAGAAAAAAAAGGCAGAAAAAATTATTCTCTTTCTAGTTATGGTTGCATTGGCATTGTTATACATAGTACCATTTTTGATGATGGGGCTTGGCTCATTTAAAAACCAGGCGGATGCTGCAAAATTTGATCTTTCCCTGCCAACACAATGGATCTTTTCCAATTATAAGCACGTGCTGGAATCCGGAAAAATATTATCTGGATATATAAATAGTCTTATTGTTACAGTTCCGGTAACACTGGTATCTGTTTTTCTGGGAGCAATATCCGGTATTGTTATTTCTAGACGAAATGACAAAATGTCACATGGAATTTATTATTATTTTATCTTTGGTCTTACATTAACTTTGCAAACTGCATCAATCTTCTTTTTATTGCAGGCTTTGCATATATATGGTACATTTTTTTCTGTAATATGCATTTTCATTTCGCTCCGGATCCCTTTTACGGTTATGACTTTTTGCAGCTTCGTAAAAGGTGTGCCTAGAGAAATTGATGAAGCTGCTATTATGGACGGATGCAATTTCTGGCAGATGACCCTCAAGATATTAATGCCAATATTAAAACCAATTATGGTAACGAACGTTGTAATTACTGCTATTGATGTATGGAATAATTTTATGATTCCTCTGTTTTATCTGGGATCTGCAAAAAAAGCAACAGTATCCATGGCAATTTACAGCTTTTTCGGACGATATAACAGGGACTGGCAATATGTGTTTGCAGCATTAATGCTGGTTGTATTGCCGATGTTATTACTTTTTATAATTCTTCAGAAACATATTATTGCCGGTATGACAGCCGGTGCTGTGAAAGGATAAAGGGAAAAATAAATGATTACAAATTATATGATTATTGGTTACGGATGGAGAGCTGACTTCTACTACAGAATCGCAAAATTTTTGCCGGAACGTTTTTCTGTATGTGCAGGTGTATTACGTACAGAAGAACGTGCAAAAGAGGTTGCTCATAAAGAAGGCGTTTTTGCTACTTCTGATTTAGATCAGGCACTGGAACGTAAACCGGATTTTGCTGTCCTTTGTGTTCCAAGGGATGTAACGAAAGATTATCTGGTAAAATTAATGAAAAAAGGAATTCCGGTACTCTGCGAAACACCTCCGGGAAAGAATGTTGAAGAATTAAAAGAATTATGGGAAATGTCTCAGAAATACAATGGCCGCATTCAGATAGTAGAACAATATTTCCTTCAGCCTTACTATGCTGGTATACTGGATATAATAAAACAGGGATATCTGGGAAATGTATCCAGCATTATGCTGTCTGCACTTCACGGATATCATGCAGTCAGTGTATTCCGTAAAGTTCTTGGACTGAAATACGAAAACTGTACTATAGAAGGGAAAAAATTCTGGTCAGAAGTTACCGCTACAAATGGCAGAAATGGTTTTGATGAAAGCGGAACAGTCATTAAAGAGGACAGAGACTGGGCATATATGGAGTTTGAAAACGGAAAAACAGCCTTTATGGACTTTGAAGGTGAACAGTACTTTTCGCAGATCCGTACGCGTCGATGGAATATTCGTGGTGTACGTGGTGAAATCAATGACAATACTGTACGATTTTTAAATGACTGCAACCAGCCGGTAGAACAGCTTATGAACAGAATCGATGTGGGAATCAATAATAACAGTGAATGGTCACATAAGGGAATAATGTTCCTGGATAAACAAATTTATAAAAATCCTTTTTATCCTGCAAGAATGAACGATGATGAAATTGCGGTAGCTGACTGCCTTTTGCATATGAAGAATTATGTAGAAACCGGAACAGAATTTTATTCACTGCGTGAAGCTCTTCAGGATACCTACTTATCCTTTATGCTGGAACAGGCAATTGAAACCGGTGATACCATCAAAACTGAAACACAGTCCTGGAGTATTTAACATTCGATAAAAGAGGTGATTACTTGACGAAATATCAATTTCAGAAAAAAATACTGTTACGTAGTATTTTTATTATGCTTATATTGTTTATTATTTTGACTGTTGTATTTTCCGGTTATGTTATTAAGACGCAAACAATTGAGTTTGAAGACCAGGTGGATACACAGCTTCAGGGAATCACCTCTCAAATTGATAATACGCTGCAGCTGGCAGATGATATTGCCTTACAGATTGCTGCAAACTTTCAGATTATAGATGTATTCAATAAATTACAGGGATATCATGGCAAAAAAAACTATTTTGTTGAAAAAACAGATATAGATTATGCTGTTAAACAGCATCTGATTTCCTATATGTTAAAACAGAATTTTCTGAAACGAATCAGTTTATTTGACGCTAACCAGGATCTTACTTATGTGGGAAGCGCAGTAGATTATGGATACTTAAAAAAGGGTTGTCCAAATCCAGAGCATTTTACAGATATAGAAAATTATTTTGCAGAAGAAAATGGAAAAGGAAATCTGTTCTGGGTTGATGATGCTGACCCATATATGAAGGATGCGTCACCAACAATTTCTGTTCTGCGTGAAATAAAGAATTATCAGCTGATTCCTTCAAAATGTCTTGGGTATGTGCAAGTCCAGGTTCAGATAGACAGCTTTGAACATCTGGGACAACTTCTGGGAAAAGACTCGGAATGCTATATTTTGGATCAGAAAAACAACCATATATTGTATTCATATCAAAGCAGCAGAAAAGAATCTGAAGTAAAAGAAATTTTAAATCAGATGAATAATCCAGTGAAAAGGGGATTGTACTGCAGGCTTTGGGAATCTGAAAAATATGGAATCAAAATCTTTGTTGTGTCTCAAAACACAGGACTGATTCATAGTCTGATCTCCACATTTACGTGGGGATTTATTTTGCTTTTATCTTTAATTTTCATCATGATTTCAGGACAGAAAAATGTGATCAGACGAACAACGGAGCCAATTGTTCAAATGTGTGAGATACTGACAGGGTTGAAGGTTGATAAAAATCTGAAAAATATCCCTCTGGTAAGCGGTAATGAAACAGATGAATTAAGACAGCTGAATCATGCATTTGATGAACTGATAAAAAACTTAAAAATATCTATGGAAAAAGAGATGATCAGCAGGGTAAATGAAATACAGAGTCAGATGTATGCATTGCAGACTCAAATAAATCCTCACTTTATCCATAATATTTTAACGATTATTTCTGCCATGTCTGGCACTTCCGAACGTGAAAAAATACCGGAAATCTGCGAAAAACTTTCGAGCATGATCCGATACAATGTGAGCAGTTCAGAAAGCAGAGTGGATCTGAGCAGTGAACTTTTACACGCAGAGAATTATCTGGAATTAATGAAAATGCGTTACGAGGAAAAATTTCAGTATTCTATGTCTTATGTAGGAGAAATGCCAAATTTTCATTTGCCAAGATTTATCATTCAGCCGCTTCTTGAAAACTGCTTTGCACATGGCTTTCATAATAAAGAATTTCCGTGGAAAATTGATATTCAGATTTATTGTTCGGAGGAATGCTGGGAAGTACAGATCCGAGATAACGGATGCGGTATGGATCAGGAAGAACTGGAAAAACTGGAACTTGAATTACTGGAAATGAGAAATCGTGATGTGAAATCTCTTATGAAGGAATTGAAGATTGGCGGTCTGACTATAAAAAATGTTTATCTGCGATTATTTCTGGCTTATGGTAATAATATGATTTTTGATATAAGTAATAAATCTGAAGGAATGTGCATTACAGTTGGAGAAAATTATGAAAATACGTGTACTGGTAGTTGAAGATGAGCCTCCGATTCAGAGGAGTATTTGTCAGAAAATAGAGGAAAGTAATGAGAATTATATAGTAGTAGCTGCAATAGACAATGGAAAGGATGCTATACAATATCTGAAAGAGTATTCGGTGGATGTTATGTTTGTGGATATGAATCTGCCTATTGTGAGCGGAAAAGAACTGTTAAAATTTTGCTACAGTGAAAAGCTTCCGGTACTGCCCGTGGTTTTGAGTGGCTATACAGATTTTGAATACGTGAAATGTGCGGTAGCAAACCATGCAGTGGATTATTTGCTGAAGCCCTTAAACAGCCAGGAGCTGAAACTTATACTACAAAAAATTGAGATAAGAATCCGTGAACAGCAGCAGGAAGAAAAAATCCAAAATCTGACAGATGCAATAAAAGGATTCAATACACTGCAAACGAAAGAAAGCAATTCAGAAAAGAATCCTTCATATAGCATGCTGCTGATATCTCTTGGCGCATGTCCATATGAGAATGAAAGAAACTACAGGGAGATCTTTGAAAAGCTGGATTTAGAAGGGAATTTTTCACAAATTGTTTCAGAGGAGAATTTCTGGCTGGTAAATGGAAAAAATATTAATGAAAAAATTATTTTTGTTCGCAGAGATCAAGTCCCGGATATCAATCATCTGAATCAATTTGTCAGGTCTTTGAAGTTTTTGGGGCTCACGATTACCATTGTATTTTACAAAGATGCCGTAAAAGTGTCTGATATTTTTGCAACATATCATTTACTGCAAAAATATGCACGTAAACATGTGATTTTTCTAAAGAATTCTGTTTTGATTTATAGTCCGGAAGGATTTAAATCGGATTATACAGATCTCAGAAGAAAAATCGACTGTATGATTCTCCAATGCAAAAATATGAACATAAGTGACATAACAGATTCTTTTGCAGAATTACTGAAATTACTTACTGTAAGGCCGATTACGCAAAAAGAAGCAGTAAGAAATATTAAATATTTCGTATCAGAGTTATACAAAGTACATCATGGACACAGAGAATTCTTTGAAGTGGAAGAAGATATTCAATTTATTCTGGAGAATTATTATACGAAAGAAGAAATACTCAAAGAATTTGATTTCCTGTTAAAAGATATTTTTGGAATCGAGGTATATGATTCCAGAGATAAAAAGATTATTGCCTTAAAGATGAAAAACTATCTGGATGAAAAATTCAGAAGCAATGTGACAAACCAGTTACTGGCAGCTAATTTTGGATTTGTGCCGTCATATTTAGTCAGCATTTTTAAAATCTGCTATGGTTTGACACCGATGGATTATCTGGTAAATAAGAGAATAGATGAGGCAAAAGTGCTTCTGGAAGATGGTTCATTAAAGATTAAAGATATTGCCCGTGTGGTAGGATATGAGGATTCCCTTTATTTTTCGAAAGTGTTTAAAAAATTTACAGGGGTTAGTCCGAAAGAATATAAGGGGGACGGTGTTTGAGGCACAAACACCGTCCCTCTTTCCATTCCAATGGAATTCGTGTATACTTAAGAGAATATGAAAGAATAATACACAGGAGTGATAAATATGGGAGAAAAACTCACTAAACGAGATATTGAAAAAATCGAGGAAGAGATCGAACATCGTAAGCTTGTGATAAGAAAAGAAGCGATCGAGGCTGTCAAAGAAGCACGTGCACAGGGAGACCTGAGTGAAAATTTTGAATATTATGCAGCGAAGAAACACAAGAATCAGAATGAAAGCCGTATCCGCTATCTGGAGAGAATGCTGAAAACAGCAACAGTTGTAGATGATTCTTCGAAGTCTGATGAAGTCGGTATGGATGATATCGTTGAAGTAGAGTTTGAAGAAGATGGAGAAGTGGAAAAGTATAAACTTGTCACATCTATCCGTGGGAATTCCATGGAAAACCGTGTCAGCATCGAATCTCCGATCGGAAAGGCATTGAAGGGACACAGAGTCGGAGACAGAGTACTGGTTAATGTCAATGAAAATGTCAGCTATTATCTGCGCATCAAATCAATCGACAAGACCGGAGATGAGGGCGAAGATATCCGCAGCTTCTAAAAAGTAAAACAGGTTTTAAAATAAGACAGTAAGAGAGATTTTTTGACAAGATTCGATTTTACAAAGATTTAACATAATACTGGTGAGAACTTTACAAGGTGTCAATATGATGAAAACATATTAAATTCAGGTAAAGGAGAATAATATGAATTTTTTCAGTATATTGACATTATTAGGAGGTCTTGCCATGTTCCTGTACGGAATGCAGGTCATGGGAGATGGACTTGCGAAAGTCTCAGGCGGGAAGCTGGAACAGATTCTGGAGAACCTTACATCCAGTAAATGGAAAGCAGTTCTTCTGGGTATGTGTGTGACGGCAGTTATTCAGTCGTCTTCCGCAACGACCGTTATGGTGGTCGGATTTGTAAACTCCGGAATCATGAAGCTGACGCAGGCAGTCGGAATCATTATGGGTGCCAATATTGGTACCACGATTACATCCTGGATCTTGAGTCTGACCGGAATCGAGAGTAGCAACTTTTTTATCAGTCTGCTGAAGCCGAGTTCTTTTTCACCAATTCTCGCGATGATTGGAATTATTTTGCTGACTTTTACAAAGAGTTCCCGCAAAAAAGACATCGGTACGATCATGCTTGGTTTTGCAGTACTGATGTTTGGTATGGAAAGTATGAGCGGAGCTGTGAAACCTCTGGCTGATGTACCGGAGTTTACCGGACTGCTTCTGAAGTTCTCCAACCCGGTTGCCGGAATCCTTGCAGGTACGATACTGACCGCGATCATTCAGTCATCTTCTGCATCCGTAGGTATTCTGCAGGCACTTTGTATGACTGGCGCAGTACCGTTCAGTTCTGCATTTCCGATCATCATGGGACAGAATATTGGTACTTGTGTGACAGCACTTTTGTCCGCAATTGGAGCGAATAAGAATGCAAAACGTGCAGCGATGATCCATCTGTATTTCAATTTGATCGGAACCGTGGTATTCATGATTCTGTTCTATATGATCAATGCTGCTGTTCATTTTCCGTTTATGACACAGATGGCGACACCGGCAACGATCGCGATCACTCACAGCGTGTTTAATATCACGGCAACACTGGTATGGCTGCCATTCTCTAATCTGCTTGTAAAACTTGCCTGTCTTACAATCTGTGATGACAAGAAAGATGAAGTCAGCAAAGAGGATCAGGAGTTTATGATCCTGGAATCTCGTTTCCTTGAAAAACCTGCTTTTGCAGTGGAACAGGGAAGAAATGCAGCAAGACACATGGAGAAAGATTCCAGAAAGGCACTTAATATTGCTCTGGATCTGATCTATGATTACAGTGAAGAACAGGCAGAACATGTACAGGAGATTGAGTCAAAAGTAGACCGTTATGAGGATGAGCTTGGAACATATCTTGTAAAGCTGAATAACAAAAATCTCTCAGAGAGAGACAGCCATAGTGTATCAACGATGTTGCATTGTATCGGAGATTTTGAACGAATCTCAGACCATGCGGTCAATATTATGGAGTCAGCACAGGAACTTCATGAGAAAAAGCTTACTTTTTCAGCTCAGGCACGAAATGAGCTGCAGGTCCTGATCGCTGCCGTTAGCAGGATCGTAGATACAGCATATCAGATTTTTGACAAGCAGGATCTGAATCTGACAGAGGATGTAGAACCACTGGAAGAAATAGTAGATGAATTAAGCAAAGAATTAAAACGTCGTCATATTAATCGGCTTCGTTCCGGAGAATGTACGATTGAAATGGGATTTATTCTGACAGATCTTCTTACCAGTCTGGAAAGAATTGCAGATCACTGTTCGAATATCAGCGTCTGCATCACGCAGGTAAGAGAGAATCTTTATGATACACACAGTCATCTGGAAAGTATGAAGAATGAACCGGATGATGCATATTATAACCGTCTGGAAGAACTGCAGAAAGAGTATGTACTTCCGTAGAATATTTGCAGGGCTCCCGGACAGAAAGGAATTATGCTGAATGATCTATTGTGTGGAAGACGAAAAAAATATCAGAGAGCTGCTGATCTATACACTGGAAACGACCGGGTTTTCTGCAAGAGGGATGGCAAACAGTAAAGAACTGAAAGATGCACTGAAAGAAGAACTGCCGGATCTGATCCTTCTGGATATCATGCTTCCGGGAGAAGATGGATACAGCATTCTGGAACGTCTGAAAGCTTCATCGGAAACCCAAAATATTCCGGTGATCATGGTGACGGCAAAAGAAGCGGAGTACGATAAAGTAAGAGGTTTGGAAGCAGGCGCGGATGATTATATCACCAAACCGTTTGGAATGATGGAGTTTGTTGCCAGAGTCAAAGCGGTTCTCAGGCGCTGTTCAAGACAGGAAGAAGACAAAGAACTGAAATGTGATGATCTGAGATTGTCTGTGGGCAGACATAAAGTTTACTGGAAAGAGGAAAAAGTAGAACTGACCAGAAAAGAATTTGAACTTCTTCAGTATTTGATGGAAAACAAAGGTCTGGTCATGACCAGAAATCAGATTCTCTGTCATGTATGGGGATATGATTTTGATGGAGAAACAAGAACGGTGGATGTGCATGTCCGTACGCTTCGTCAGAAACTGGGAGAAGCAGGCAACTTGATAGAAACGGTGCGTGGCGTCGGCTATCGGATAGGAGCATGATATGAGGAAAAAAATACTGAATCATACCTGTATACTGGTAGTTGTTTCTGTACTTCTGACATTTCTTGCAGCAGGACTGGTCATGTATGGTAAATACAATGAAGATCTGAAGGAAAGTGTCCGGGACAGCCTGAAATATGTGCAGGATGGCGTAGAAAAGATGGGTAATTCCTATCTGGATGATGCACTTGGAAAGGCTACTTCAGCCCGCATTACGCTACTTGATCCAAAGGGAAATGTCCTGTTCGATTCGCTGGAGAATTCTGCAGAACTTGAAAATCACAGTAACCGTCCGGAATTTATTCAGGCAGAGAAGAATGGATACGCGGAATCACTGAGATACTCGGAAACATTGTCAAAACAGAATTTTTATTGTGCGGTAAAACTGGCTGATGGAGACATCCTGCGTGTTGGAAGAACAACGGATAGTGTGTTTTATACGATGTTATCGAGTTCGGTACTGCTTGGAGGACTGCTGATTCTGATTTTTGCAGTGACATTTATTCTGGTCCGCAAACAGACAAAAGATCTGATCGAGCCAATTAATACACTGAATCTGGAAGAGCCGCTCAAGGATGTGGCATATGAAGAATTACGTCCGCTTCTTGGAAGGGTGGATCAGCAGAATAAACAGATCGCCAAACAGATGGAAGAACTGAAAGAGGCAGAAGCAGTGCGCAGAGAATTTTCGGCAAATGTTTCGCATGAGCTCAAGACACCACTTATGTCAATCTCCGGATATGCAGAACTTATGATGAATGGGATGGTTCCTGATGAAAAGGTGCCGGAATTTTCGGGCAGGATTTATCATGAAGCAAGTCGTCTGAGTGCGCTGGTCGCAGATATCATTCAGCTTTCCAGACTGGATGAAAAAAACAGTGACCTTCCGTTTGAACCGGTAGATCTGTATGAACTGGCAGAGGACATTGTTTTGCATCTGGACAGTGCGGCTTCGAAAAAAAATATAAATGTATCACTTGAGGGGAATGCGGTAACGGTACAGGGGGTACGGCATGTGATCTATGAGATGCTGTATAATATTGCGGATAATGCAATTCGTTATACGGATCAGAATGGTACAGTAAATATTTTTACGGGAACAGTCAATGGACATGCTTTTTACCGTGTGGAAGATAATGGAATTGGTATTCCGGAAAATGAACAGAAGAGAATTTTTGAACGTTTTTACCGGGTCGATAAAAGCCATTCCCGTGCGACCGGTGGAACAGGCCTTGGACTTTCTATTGTAAAACATGGAGCAATCCTTCATAATGCAGAGATAAAACTGGAAAGTGAGCCTGGCAAGGGTACAAAAATGGAGCTGGTGTTCTGAGAACACCGGCTCCTTTTTGCGTTACAGAATTCAAATTCAGAAGTCCATTGCAGAAAGGGCATCTTCATCAGCGATGATCGTGCAGTCCGGGTGGAACTGTAAGATCGATCCTGGCACTTCTGGAGTGACTGGCCCTTGAATGACCTGTTTCAGAATTTCAGCTTTATCTTTACCGCTGACGACCACAAGAATCTTCCGGCACCGCATGATCGTTCCGATTCCCATGGTATATGCCTGTTTTGGAACATCCTTTTCGCTGTCAAAGAATCGTTTGTTGGCCTGAATCGTGGTTTCAGTCAAATCTACGCAGTGAGTCTCGTTTTCAAAATGGTCGGATGGTTCATTAAAACCAATATGTCCATCGTGACCAAGCCCGAGGATCTGGATATCAGCTGGACCGATCTTGTGAAGCAGTTCGTTATATGCCTGGCATGCTTTTTCAGCATCTGGTTCTGTGCCGTTCGGAACGTATGTATTTGCATGGTTGATATTTATTTTGTGGAACAGATGGGTATTCATAAAATAGCGGTAGCTCTGTTCATCAGAACCAGCCAGTCCTTTATATTCATCGAGATTGACAGTCGTTACCTGAGAAAAATCCAGGTCACCGTTTTCGTACATTTCTACCAGATGTTCATAAGTTCCAACAGGAGATGAACCTGTAGCAAGACCAAGAATACTGTCCGGTTTCAGAATTATCTGTGCCGCAATCAGATTGGCCGCCTTTCGGCTGAGTTCCTGATAATTTTTTACTTTACAGATTTGCATGTTTCCTCCTTCTTGTCCGTTTAGTGGACATGTGCATTTACATTTATTATATATATTTTTGTATTCGTCATGTTTAAGATTGAGATTGTGGACGTTCAGATAATGCCTTGATGGATGTGGCGTATTCTGTTGGTGTCATGCCGGACAGCTTTTTGAACTGTCTGGAAAAATAATGGATGGAAGAATATCCCAGAAAATCAGATATCTGTGTAAAATTCATATCATTTTCACGAATCAGCTGTTTGGCAAAGTCAATCTTCATACGGGAAAAGAATTCGATAACTCCGCACTGATATTCTTCACGGAAAAGCTTTTGAAGCTGAGAACGTCCAATCATATTGTCCTTGGAGATATCTTCAATTGTCAGAGACTGCCGCACATGTTCTCCGAGATAGTGGATGATATTCCGGCAGGTTTCAGAGCTTGTCTGACAGGAATCATAAATCCCTGCGGAAGCAGAATAATGTGCGATAGTGTATCTGCGGATCATATGGATCAGAAGTTCTTCGAGATACAGCGTCAGAAGCTTCTGAGAACCAAAAGGGACAGTACTTTTTTTGACCATTTTTTCAAGATATGGATTATCCAGGGGAGAAGCAAAACAGTTTCTTGCTTCCGCAATAATGCGTCCCAGAATACTTCGTTCGGTATCGGAAAATTCGAGTATTTTATTTTCAAAAAATTTCATACATGGGGAATTGCACGCAAAAGAGATTACAATGATATTTGGTGCAGTTCTGCCATTTGCTTTCAAAGTATGAAATTCATTTGGACGATGAAAGATGACCTGACTGCGTGTGAGAGTATAGGTACCATTGTCTGTGATAACTTCGGCAGCACCTTTATCTACACATTGAAATTCCCAGAAATCATGACGTTCACCATCGAAATGAAAATCATTTCTGTATTCGTAGTAATGAATTGTATAAATATCTGATACAAATAGTTCCTGATCCAGTTGAATGCTCTGATATGCCACGGGATAACCTCCTTGGTCAGATGATGTTCGTCATTTGTAATATTGCTTGTAAATATTATACTAATGAATTTGTGATAAATAGTCAAATCATTATTGATAATGTGCAAAAATATAATTTTTTTGTGCAAATACTAAAAATGAAAAAAATGTAATATGGTATGGGAAATAAAATTATTTGTTGTCATATCTGAAATTCTGTTGTACGATTTAAAAGAGTATGAAGAAACAGGAGGGAAAATTGATGAAGAAACCAGTTTTAGTAGTTATGGCTGCGGGAATGGGAAGCCGTTACGGTGGACTGAAACAGATCGATCCGATCGATAAAGAAGGTCATATTATTATGGATTTTTCTATTTATGATGCAGTGAGAGCCGGATTTGAAAAAGTTGTATTTATCATAAAGAAAGAAAATGAAAAAGCTTTTCGTGAAGCAATCGGAGAGCGTCTGAGTAAGCAGATTGAAGTTGCATATGTGTTCCAGGAACTTGATAATCTCCCGGAGGGATATACTGTTCCTGAGGGAAGAGTAAAACCATGGGGAACCGGTCATGCCGTCTTAAGCTGTATTGATGAGATTGACGGACCATTTGCTGTTATCAATGCAGATGACTATTATGGAGTACATGCATTTAAGATGGCATATGATTTCCTGACTTCTGAGCAGGAAAAAGAAGATGTTTACCATTATATGATGGTTGGATATCGTCTGGAAAATACTCTGACAGAGAATGGTCATGTTGCCAGAGGGGTATGCGTGACAGATGAGGAAGGTCATCTGATCAAGATCAATGAGCGTACTCATATCGAGAAACATGATGGAGGTACGGCATATACAGAAGACGATGGGAAATCTTGGACAATGCTTCCGGAAGGCAGTATTGTTTCCATGAATATGTGGGGATTTTCGAACAGCATCCTTAAGGAATTAAAAGAGCGTTTCACAGCATTCCTGGATGATGCGATCAAGAATAACCCGATGAAAGGTGAATACTTCCTTCCGTTTGTTGTGGATGAACTTCTTCAGGAAAAGAAAGCTACTGTCAAGGTGCTAAAATCCGAAGATAAATGGTATGGAGTTACTTACAAAGAAGATAAACCAATGGTAATGACTGCAATCCAGAATCTGAAAGATCAGGGTCTGTATCCGCAGAAACTGTGGGAGGAAGCATAAGTGGAGACCAGTAATAAAGTGCACGAAGCAATTGATGGATTTAAACTGCCGGGTGAACTGAAAGAATGTATCCGATATGGAAGTGGACATATTAATGATACATACAGACTGACCTACGAGACACCACAGGGAACAAAACGTTATATTCTGCAGAGAATGAGTAAGAGTATTTTTAAGAAACCGGTAGAACTGATGGAGAATGTCAGCGGCGTTACTGCCTGGCTTCGTAAAAAGATCATCGAGAATGGCGGAGATCCGGAGAGAGAGACGCTTACTTTGGTAAAAAGTAATGATGGCCTTCCGTATTTTGTAGATTCTACAGGAGAATACTGGAGAGTATATCTCTTTATAGAAGGTGCGACCTGCTATGATGCAGTAAAGGATGATAATGATTTTTATCAGAGTGCAGTGGCTTTTGGACATTTCCAGAGACTTCTTGCGGATTATCCGGCAGAAACTCTGCATGAGACAATCAAGGATTTTCATAATACACCGGATCGTCTGGAGAAATTTAAGAAAGCAGTTGCAGAGGATATCTGTGGAAGAGCTGCTTCTGTTCAGAAAGAAATTGATTTTATTCTCGAAAGAGAAGAACTGACACATGCACTGTATGATCTGCAGCTGGATGGAAGACTTCCTCTTCGAGTTACACATAATGATACGAAACTGAACAATATCATGATTGACGATGAGACAGGAAAGGCAATCTGTGTCATCGATCTGGATACGGTTATGCCTGGCCTTACTGCAAATGATTTTGGCGATTCTATTCGTTTTGGAGCAAGTACTGCGCTGGAAGATGAGCAGGATCTTTCAAAGGTATCCTGTGATCTTCATCTTTTTGATGTATATGCGAGGGGATTTATTGAAGGATGTGGAGGAGCACTGACCGATTTAGAAATCGACATGCTGCCGATGGGGGCGATCCTTATGACATTTGAGAATGGGATCCGTTTCCTGACTGATCATCTGGAGGGTGATCATTATTTCCATATTCATCGTGAGGGGCACAACCTTGACCGCTGCAGGACACAGCTTACTCTTGTTAAAGATATGCAGGAAAAACTGCCGCAGATGAATGCAATCATTCAGAAATATAAATAATATTAAATATGATCAAATAAAAAAGCTTCGGAACTTTGTGAACAGCTCCGAAGCTTTTTTAGTGTGCATATCAGCCTTTAACACCACCGGAAGTAAGACCGCCGACAAGGTGTTTCTCGATTGCGACAAAAAGAATAATAACTGGCACTGTTGCAAACAGAGAGGATGCAAACAGATACTGCCATTCCACCATATTGTAGCCATTGAAGATTGTAATACCGACTGTCAGAGGTTTCAGGACATCTGTAGAAATCAATGTCAGAGCAACGGTATATTCGTTCCAGGCGTTGATGAATACGAAAATCAGGGCAGTAACGATACCAGGTGCTGCTACAGGAAGAAGGATACGGATCAGGGCAGAAACCTTTCCACAGCCGTCTACGGTAGCTGCCTGTTCCATTTCAGGAGAAATGGAGATAAAGGTACCGCGCAGCAGCCAGATTGCAAATGCCTGGTTAAATGCTGCATTGATAAATACCAGCCCTACGAGACTGTCTGTCATGCCAAAAGTGGACATGATTTTGTAGATACCTACCAGAAGGACAACCGGTGCAAACATCTGAGAAATAATGACAATTCCCAGGAAGATTTTTTTACCTTTGAATTTCATTCGTGCAAGTGCATAGGCTGCCGGGATACCACATACGATCGCGATCAGAGTGGAACCACCTGCAACGATCAGTGAATTGATAAAGTATCTCGAAAGTGGAGCCAGAGTCCAGATGTCTTTGAAATTTTGCCACAACCAGTGGATTGGCAGGAGCGTTCCATCGGTGGAATAAATTTCTGCACGGCTTTTGGCTGCTGTTGTGAACATAACAAAGTATGGATACAATGTAACCAATACCACCAGAATTACAAAAAGATAAAGAAGAACTCGAAGGAGTATGCTTTTGGTGTCACGTGTTTTTTTCATTAGTCTTCATCCTCCTTTCTCAGTGAAAGTACCATATAAACAGAAGCACAGATACACAGAATCAGGAAACCAATCACAGAGACTGCAGCTGCTTCACCGGATTTGCCTTTGTAGAAGGCTAGTTTATAAAGGTATGTAACAAGGGTATCGGTACGGCTTGCCGGATCACCCTTGGTAATGGTCCAGATAATTGGGAAGGAGTTGAATACATAAATAATATTCAACACAGTACTTACAGTCAGAGAAGATTTTACCAGCGGAAGTGTGATCTTAAACAGTTTTTGCCAGTAATTTGCTCCATCAACAGTTGCAGCTTCATAATAAGAGTTATCAATGCTCTGCAGACCGGAAAGTACACAGAAGGTAACGAATGGCACGGTAACAAAGATACCTACAAAAATTTCCCATGCAAAATATGCACCAGGGGTAGGAGTCCAGTTTACCGGGCTGGAGATCAGACCGATTTTCATTAAAAGTGTATTCAGTGCACCGTAATCTTTATCAATGATGAATTTCCAGACACCTGCCTGAATGATCAGGGAAGTAGCCCATGGGAATACAATAATTGCACGAACGGCTTTACGGAAACGGAACTTGTTGTTCAGTACAAGTGCCAGGATAAAACCAAACACAGTAGAGATCACAACAACGGCAATGGTCCATACAAGTGTATTTTTGAGAACCAGTTTAAAGGTAGAACCTCTGAGGACTTTTGCAAAGTTGTCAAATCCACAGAAGCCTTTTACAAGTCCGGCCTTACTCACTTCGCTCATTGAAGTACGAAATACTTCAAAGATTGGAAAGAGTATGAAGATTGTCATAAGAAGGATACTTGGGAGCAACCACAGATAGGGCTCCAGAGCAGCCAGAGTTTTCTTTTTTTTCATAATAACACCACCAAATCATTTGTTAAAAATTTTCTGAGAAGTTTTTAACAGAAATTTTCAAAAGAAGCGGGAGCCGGTCACTAATGTTCCGGCTCCCGGTAAAGTTACATTTAATTGTAAGATGATCAGCCGGCAATATCAGCCTGAAGGTCATCCAGAAGTGTCTGAACGTCATCACCGAGAAGTGCGTTCTGTTCAACTTCGATTACGCCCTGTTTAACATCTGCCCATTCGGTCTTAGTTGCCGGGTAGAAGTTGCAGCTCTGCAGGATATCGATCCAGGATGCGAAAGTATCATCATCTTTTGCAAGAAGGTCTGCTGCTGTCTGAGTAGTAGGAAGGAATCCTTCAAATACCATGTAATCAGCGTAACGTTCGTCATCATAGAAGAAGTCGAAGAATTTACTGATGGCAGCTGTACGAGCTTCCTGATCTTCAGCGGAGTCATCTTTGAATACCTCGAGACGGTCGCAAACACCCATTGCAACAGAGTCACATCCTTCGTTAGCCGGGATAGTAGTTACATCGTAGTTGATGTCATATCCGCCATCAGAAAGATAAGTAGGAATGTTGTTCGGTCCGATCATCATAGCAACTTTTCCTGCACCGAACATATCCTGAAGATCATAACGTGTTTCGTTGGCCGGGTCAGAGTTTGTATATCCATCGTTTACAAGACCGATTGCAAAGTTAAGAGCTTCAACGTTCTTGTCACTGTTCAGAGCCCAGTCACCGTTTTCGTCTACAAATCCACCACCGTTGTTCCATGTATAATAGGAGAATGCAGCCTGACCTTCGTCAGTTGTCATATCAATACCCCATGGATAAACGTCATCACCGAATTTATCTTTGATCTTCTGTGCTGTTTCCTGAACTTCAGCCCATGTAGTAGGAACGGAAGCGCCTGCTTCATCAAGGATATCTTTATTATAGAAGAGAGCACGGCAGGATGCCAGGATCGGTAATGCGTATACAGTATCATCGATTGTGCTTGCTTCCCAGAATGCCGGGAAGAATTTTGCCTGGAGATCTTCAGAAGCATATTCTGTAGCAGGCATCAGCAGATCATCAGCCACATAATCTGCAAGAACATCGATGTTCAGAATATCAGGTGCATTGTTGTTTGCAACAAGTGTATTTACTTTTGTATAAAGATCATTCCAGGAAACAATTTCCACATTCAGATCGATATCAGGATTCTCTGCTTCAAAATCTTTCTCAAACTGAGTCCACCAGGTCTGAGTCTGAGTACCATACTGACTGATGATAACATCCAGAGTAGTTTTACTGTCTGCTGCAAGAACAGGCTGAGCCATTGATGCGGTCATTGCCAGTACCATAGCTAATGCGATTTTTCGTTTCATAGATAAGTCCTCCCTTTTGTTTGGTGAAACTGACAGAATCGTCAGTTTGGTTTCGTGGTTAGCACGAAGAATTTAGGTTGATTATATCGTTTATACCAGACAGTGTCAATAAAAATGTATAAAAAAGGCCCGAAATCACAAAAAAAATGATATATATTGCATAAAAATATGGAATGCCAGATTGCACAAACACAAGAATGCAGAAGTTCGGGTATATGGGATAAATAAAATCCTCACAAATATTCTGGTAATAGTAAAATCTGAGGGAGTTTTAGTAAAATCTGAGGGATACTTCTGGAATATATTGTGAAAAAAAAAGAATGATGATACAATGACATCGAAATAAAGCAGAACTAAAGCAAACGTCAGGAGGAGATAAATCATGGCAATTTTAGTAACAGGTGGAGCAGGTTTTATTGGAAGTCACACAGTGGTAGAGCTGCAGAATGCAGGATATGATGTGGTTGTTCTGGATAATTTAAGCAACTCCAGTGAAAAAAGCCTGGAACGAGTAGAAAAGATCACAGGTAAGCCGGTGAAGTTTTATAAAAAAGATATTCTGGATCGTGAAGGACTGAATGAAGTTTTTGAAAAGGAAGACATTGATTCCTGTATACATTTTGCTGGATTGAAAGCAGTCGGAGAGTCTGTTGTAAAACCTTGGGAATATTATGAGAATAATATTGCTGGTACACTTACTCTTGTAGATGTGATGAGAAAACACGGTGTCAAAAATATTATTTTCTCCTCTTCGGCAACTGTATATGGCGATCCGGCAATCATTCCGATCACAGAAGAATGCCCGAAAGGACAGTGCACCAATCCTTATGGCTGGACCAAATCCATGCTGGAACAGATTCTTACAGATATCCAGAAAGCAGATCCAGAATGGAATGTAGTACTTCTTCGTTACTTCAATCCGATCGGTGCTCATAAGAGTGGCCTTATCGGTGAGAATCCGAATGGTATTCCGAACAACCTGATGCCATATATCACACAGGTTGCAGTTGGTAAGCTGAAAGAGCTTGGAGTATTTGGTAATGATTATGATACACCGGATGGAACCGGAGTGAGAGATTACATTCATGTAGTTGACCTTGCAAAGGGGCATGTAAAAGCAGTTAAGAAACTGGAAGATAATTCCGGACTCAGTATTTACAATCTGGGAACAGGCAAAGGATACAGCGTCCTTGACATCGTTAAGAATTTTGAAGCTGCGACAGGAATCAAAATTCCTTACTCTATCAAACCACGTCGTGCAGGTGATGTTGCGACATGTTATTCTGATGCGACCAAAGCAAAGAAAGAACTTGGCTGGGAAGCAGAGTACGATATCAAAGATATGTGTGCAGATTCCTGGAATTTCCAGCAGAAGAATCCGAACGGATACGAAGACTAAATCTCAGAAGCATATATATAAAGATCCCCGATACCATTACGGTAGCGGGGATTTTTTGGAATCTGATGAAAGTTGATTGAATTAATGATATATTTTTTCTTTTTCAAATTTTGGCTCGCAGGTCAGTTCAATGCCAAGTTTGCGGAACTCCCAGATATCAACAGAAGACAGCATGACAGAGGTATGCGCCTGGCAGCCACGAAGAGATGGTAACTGTTCCAGTGCCTTGCGTGCTTCCGGATTATTTGCTGCGCTGACGGAAAGTGCGATCAGTGTCTCGTCAGTATGAAGACGTGGGTTTTTGCTTCCGAGATACTGCGTCTTTAATTCCTGAATCGGTCGTATTGCTTCTGGTGAGATTACATGGTTCTCATGAGGAATACCAGCCAGCTCTTTCAATGCATTCAGAAGAAGGGCAGAGGAGGCACCGAGCAGTTCAGAAGTTTTGCCGAAGATCATACGTCCGTCAGTCAGCTCCAGAGCGGCAGCAGGACCTTCGGTTTCTTTTTCTTTCTGAAGGCTTGCCGGAACAACTTTACGGTCTTCCAGAGAGGCATGAGCCTGTTTCAGAAGCAGTTCGATCTTACGGATTTCTTCTTCTGTACCTGTACCGGTGAGAAGCGCTGCACAGCTCTTATAGTAGCGGCGGATAATCTCCTGGCGTGATGCTTCACAGCAGGCTTCATCATCTACGATACAGTTTCCGGCCATATTTACACCCATGTCAGTAGGTGATTTGTAAGGGCACTCGCCCATGATCTTTTCGAACATTGCCTGGAGAACCGGGAAAATCTCCACATCACGGTTATAGTTGACCGTTGTTTCACCGTAAGCTTCCAGATGGAACGGGTCGATCATATTGACATCATTCAGGTCAGCAGTTGCTGCTTCGTATGCTAGATTGACCGGATGTTTCAGCGGAATGTTCCAGATTGGGAATGTTTCAAATTTGGCATAACCGGCAGCTACTCCGCGTTTGTATTCGTGATACAGCTGGGAAAGACAGGTCGCCATTTTTCCGCTTCCCGGTCCTGGCGCAGTGATAACTACCAGCGGTCTTGTGGTCTCGATATATTCGTTCTTTCCATATCCTTCATCACTTACGATAAGAGGGATATTGCTTGGATATCCGGGAATACTGTAGTGGAAATACACTTTGATGCCGAGCTTTTCAAGACGTTTCTTGAAATGATCAGCACTTTCCTGACCGGCATAACGTGTAATGCATACACTGCCTACATAGAGACCACGTTCTGTAAAGGCATCGATCAGACGCAGAACATCTTCATCGTAAGTAATACCAAGGTCTCCTCGCATTTTGTTTTTGTCAATATCTGCAGCACTGATAACGATAACGATCTCTGCCTGATCGCTCAGCTGCATGAGCATACGTAGCTTACTGTCAGGTTCGAAGCCTGGAAGAACACGGGAAGCATGATAATCATCAAAAAGTTTTCCGCCGAATTCCAGATAAAGTTTGTTGTCAAATTTGCTGATGCGGTCACGAATATGCTCGGACTGCATGGTCAGATACTTGTCATTATCAAATCCAATTTTCATTTATCGTTTTCCTTTCCCATCACATTTAGCCGGAACAAACTTCCGGCTATCACGTTGATAGTATACTACACTTACTGTTCACAGGCAAGTAATGTACTGCAAACAATCACAGTTTTTCAGTTGATTTATACAAGAAATATCTTTATAATAAAGAAGATAACAAGAGGAGGACAAGAATGAACAATCAGATGGACAATCGGCCGGATCGAAACCGTCCGAATCGAAACAATCCTGGCAATCAGGGACCGAATAAAAACCGCCAGTCTATTCTGGCTTTTTTGATTTGTCTGCTGATTTCACTGGTATGCCTGAGCTTTGTAACAGATATGATGAGCGACAAGTCCAGTGAGATCACATATGATAAATTTATCGAAATGGTAGAGAAGGATCAGGTAAAAGAAGTTACTCTTCAGTCAGGTGTGCTGACTGTTGTACCTAAGATTCAGAAATCCTACTACCAGAATGTAAGTTATAAAGTAAACCAGATGGAGGATGCAGACGCCCTTACAAAACGTCTGGAGGGAACGGATATCGTATTCCATTATGAGCAGCCGGATGCTATGGGAGAATTTGTTTCGACCATGATCAGTGTTCTACTGCCGACAGTAGTTCTGTTTTTTATGCTGATGTTTTTTATGCGGCGGATGAACAAAGGTGGAAACGGCATCATGGGCGTCGGTAAGAGCAGGGCAAAAGCTTATATTCAAAAAGAAACCGGAGTGACATTTAAAGATGTTGCAGGACAGGAAGAAGCAAAAGAATCTTTGCAGGAAGTTGTGGATTTTCTGCATAATCCGGGCAAATATACTGCAATTGGTGCAAAACTTCCGAAAGGAGCACTTCTTGTAGGACCTCCGGGAACAGGTAAGACACTTCTTGCCAAGGCAGTAGCAGGCGAAGCGAATGTACCGTTCTTTTCACTTTCTGGTTCGGAATTTGTAGAGATGTTTGTTGGTGTAGGTGCATCCCGAGTAAGGGACCTGTTTGAAGAAGCGAAGAAAAATGCACCATGTATCGTATTTATCGATGAAATCGATGCAATCGGTAAAAGCCGTGATTCACGTTACGGTGGAGGCAATGATGAACGTGAGCAGACACTGAATCAGCTGCTTGCGGAAATGGATGGATTTGATACTTCAAAAGGTCTTCTGATCCTCGCGGCAACCAATCGTCCGGAAGTACTGGATCCGGCACTTCTGCGTCCTGGCCGTTTTGACAGACGTATCATTGTTGATCGCCCGGATCTGAAAGGACGTGTGGAAATTCTCAAAGTCCATGCCAAAAACGTCATGCTGGATGAAACGGTCAATCTGGAAGCAATTGCGCTTGCTACATCAGGGGCTGTGGGATCGGATCTTGCCAATATGATCAATGAAGCTGCAATCCTTGCTGTCAAAAATGGCCGCAGAGCTGTTTCGCAGAAAGATCTTCAGGAATCTGTTGAAGTTGTACTTGTTGGTAAAGAGAAGAAAGATCGTATCTTAAGCCCGCAGGAAAGAAAAATAGTTTCCTATCATGAAGTTGGCCATGCGCTTGTCAATGCATTACAGAAAGATGCAGAACCTGTGCAGAAAATAACGATCGTGCCGAGAACTATGGGAGCACTTGGTTATGTTATGCAGGTACCTGAGGAAGAAAAATATCTTAATACCCAGAAAGAACTGGAAGCAATGCTGGTCGGATATCTGGGCGGACGTGCAGCAGAAGAAATTGTGTTTGATACGGTCACTACCGGTGCTGCCAATGATATTGAACAGGCAACTAAAGTCGCACGGGCAATGATCACACAGTATGGTATGTCTCAGAAATTTGGACTGATGGGACTGGCATCTCAGGAAAATCAGTATTTGTCAGGCCGTGCGGTACTGAATTGTGGTGATGATACTGCAACAGAGATTGATCATGAGGTTATGCAGCTTCTGCATTATTCTTACGAAGAAGCCAAGAGACTTCTGAATGAGCACAGAGAGGCACTGGATAAGATCGCCGGATATCTCATCAGCAGAGAGACGATCACTGGTAAGGAATTTATGAAGATCTTCCGTGCAGTTGAGAAAGGACTGGAGATTCCGGAGAATCTGGAGGACCTTCCGGATGAAGTACAGACGACTGCCGACAAGACAGCAGTGGAAAATACAGAAGGGTTGACAGCGGAAGAAACACAGGCAGAACCTGTACATGAAATTGCAGCTGTTGATGTGACTGAAACAGACAACAACGAATCTGATTCTGAGGAGTAATATGTTTCAGATTGAAGAAGAACTAAAAAAACTTCCCGCGAAACCGGGTGTCTATCTGATGCACGATGAACGGGATGAGATCATTTATGTAGGAAAAGCTATCAGCCTTAAAAACCGTGTGCGGCAGTATTTTCAGAGCAGCCGTAACAAAGGTGCCAAGATTGAGCAGATGGTTACCCACATAGCCAGATTTGAATATATCATTACAGATTCTGAACTGGAGGCCCTGGTCCTTGAAAGCAATCTGATCAAGGAACATCGACCGAAATACAATACCATGCTGAAAGATGACAAGAGTTACCCGTTTATTAAGGTGACTGTTCAGGAGGCTTATCCAAGGGTATTGTTCGCCAGAAGAATGAAAAAAGACAAGAACCGTTATTTTGGTCCATATACCAGTGGTGGCGCTGTAAAAGATGTCATAGAACTGGTACGCAAATTATATCAGGTGCGTTCCTGTAATCGAAACCTTCCGAGAGACTGTGGAAAGGACCGTCCATGCCTGTATTATCACATGAAACAGTGCATGGGTCCGTGTACCGGACATGCGGATCAGCGTGCCTATAAAGAAAATATCCAGAAAGTCATTCGTTTTCTGAACGGGGATTTTCAGGAAACGATCGATCAGCTTACTGAAAAAATGCAGAAAGCATCTGAAGAAATGCGCTTTGAGGATGCTGCAGAAGCTCGAGATCTGATACGAAGTATCCAGAAGATCGGCGAGCGGCAGAAGATTACAGCATATGGAGAAGAAGACAGAGATATCATAGCGTGTGATATGGATGAAAGCCTTGATCTGCGAGAACAGGATGCAGTTGTTCAGGTGTTTTTTATGCGTGATGGCAAGCTGATCGGAAGAGATCATTTTTATCTGAGAGTGGCCAGAGGAGATACCCGGTCACAAGTATTGTCCAGTTTTGTAAAGCAGTTTTATGCCGGTACACCGTTTATTCCGGGAGAGATTACACTGCAGACAGAGATAGAAGATGCGGATGTTATTGAGGAATGGCTGACATCCAGAAGAAAACAGAAAGTTCGTATTGTTGTGCCCAAAAAAGGAACCAAGGAAAAGCTTGTTGAACTTGCATGGGAGAATGCGCGAATGGTTCTGGAGAAGGATCGTGAGCGTATTCGAAGGGAAGAAGGCAGAACGATCGGAGCGGTTCATGAAGTGGAAGATTGGCTTGGCCTTAAAGGTCTTAATCGAATGGAAGCTTTTGATATCTCTAATATCAGTGGATTTGAGTCCGTAGGTTCCATGGTTGTTTATGAGAAAGGAAAGCCAAAGCGCAGCGATTACCGTAAGTTTCGCATTAAATCTGTGCAGGGCCCGAACGATTATGCAAGTATGGAAGAGGTTTTGACAAGGCGGTTTACACATGAAAGCAACGGAGAATTTGACAGCTTTTCCAGAATGCCGGATCTGCTTCTGATGGATGGTGGAAGAGGACAGGTTAATATAGCACTGGGTGTTCTTGATAAACTTGGAATACGGATCCCGGTCTGTGGTATGGTAAAAGATGATCATCATCGAACGAGAGGACTTTATTTTGATAATATTGAAATACCAATCGACACCAACAGTGAAGGATTTCGCCTGATCACAAGAATACAGGATGAGGCTCACCGTTTCGCAATAGAATATCATCGATCGCTTCGAAGTAAAGAACAGGTTCATTCTGTTCTGGATGATATTCCGGGAATCGGCGAACGGAGACGAAAAGCTCTGATGCGACGTTACCGTTCGATAGAAGGAATCCGTGATGCAACGGTAGAAGAACTTGCAGAGACGGAGTCAATGAATATAGGAAGTGCAAAACAGGTGTATGAATTTTTTCACCCGAATAAATAAACATTAAAGGAGAACACATTATGAAAGGTGTATTGATGACAAAGATGGTACAGGAGCTTAACCTTACAAATCTGACTCCTGAAATTGATCTGTCCGAGATGCGGATCATGACGGCGGAAATCAACCGTCCGGCATTGCAGCTGACTGGTTATCTGGAGCATTTTGCAAATGAACGTGTTCAGATCATTGGTTATGTAGAGTACACATATCTGATGCAGCTCAGTGATGAAAAGAGAATAATGAAATATGAACGTTTTATTTCAAGTAAGATTCCATGTGTTATCTTCAGTACGATGACCAAGCCATCACAGGACATGATCGATATGGCAATCAAATACAATGTACCGACATTTGTTACAGAGAGAACCACTTCCAGTCTGATGGCAGAGATTATCCGCTGGCTTGGTGTTCAGCTGGCTCCATGTATTTCCATTCATGGTGTGCTTGTAGATGTTTATGGCGAAGGAATTCTGATCACAGGAGAGAGCGGTATTGGTAAGAGTGAAGCTGCACTGGAGCTGATCAAACGAGGACATCGTCTTGTAAGCGATGATGTTGTAGAGCTGCGTAAAGTCAGTGATGTCACTCTGGTAGGCTCGGCACCGGATATTACCCGTCATTTTATCGAACTTCGTGGCATTGGTATTATTGATGTCAAGACACTGTTTGGTGTAGAAAGTGTTAAAGATACGCAGTCTGTTGATCTTGTCATCAAACTTGAAGAGTGGGACCGCGATAAAGAATACGATCGTCTCGGACTTCATGAAGAATATACAGAGTATCTTGGAAACAAGATTGTCTGCCATTCTCTGCCGATCAGACCAGGACGTAATCTGGCGGTTATTGTAGAATCAGCGGCTGTCAACCATCGACAGAAGAAGATGGGATACAATGCGGCAGAAGAACTGTACAAACGTGTACAGGCTAATATTGCACGTAAGCGTGAAAGCTGATAAAATATTTTTTTATAAAAACGACTGGCAAACAGGGAAAGGTGGATGAAAATGGGTTTATATTGTTTTGGGATTGATGTAGGGGGGACAACCGTAAAATGCGGTCTTTTCCAGACAGACGGTAATCTTGTTGACAAATGGGAGATTCCAACAAGAACAGAAAATAAAGGCGAAAACATTCTTCCGGATGTGGCAAAGGCTATTCAAGAAAAAATGGCAGAAAAAGGCATTGAGAAAGCTGATGTGGAAGGCGTTGGAATCGGAATTCCGGGACCGATCAATTCTAAAGGGGAAGCTGCATGTGCGGTAAATCTTTACTGGGGATTTACACCGGTAGCACAGATCCTTCATGATCTGACAGGACTTAAAGCATGTGCAGGAAATGATGCCAATGTTGCTGCTCTGGGAGAAGCGTGGAAAGGTGCAGCTGCCGGCTCTGATAATGTCATCATGGTGACACTTGGTACAGGTGTGGGTGGCGGAATCATTGTAGATGGCAAAATCGTTGCCGGAACACATGGTGCCGGTGGTGAAATCGGCCATGTGCTGGTTGTACGTGGCGAAGCAGAAAAATGTAACTGCGGCAATCATGGATGTCTGGAACAGTATGCATCTGCTACCGGAATCGTACGTGTGGCAGGAAGAATGCTTGCTGCATCTGAAGAAGACAGTACTCTTCGCGGACTCCAGAACATCACAGCAAAAGATGTCCTTGATGCATTCAAGGAAGGTGATGCACTTGCAGTGCGTACCATGGAATATGTAGGAGATCTTCTTGGTGGAGCACTTGCTGGTTTTGCAGCAGTTGTTGATCCGGAAGCAATCGTAATCGGTGGAGGGGTATCCAAGGCCGGACAGCCACTGATTGACTGCATTCAGAAATATTATATGAAATATGCATTTCCATCCTGCAAAGATACACAGATTGTTCTTGCAACACTTGGAAATGACGCTGGGATCTGCGGCGCAGCTAAAATGGTTCTTTAAGAATAACATTCTGAGAATAAAAGATCGTAAAATAAGAGATAAATACATAGAAGAAGCTTTCTATAAAAGGGAAGCTTCTTTTTTAATGTCAAAAATGTGAAGTTTTTATTTAGGGCTTTATTTACGAATTCTTATTTGTTATAATAAAACGGACTATTAAGGAGGAAAACCATGAATTACGGAAAAAAATCAGTCTCAAAGAAGCGAAATTCGCTGATTTCCCGTACTGCCATGATGGGAAAAAGAGCGCATGTTTCGTTGATCAGAGTCCTGTTTGTTGCTTTGATCACAATTTGCGTGGTTATAGGATGTACAGGAATCGGGGCTTTTCGAGGAATAATAGACAATGCACCGGATGCGAATGATATTGATATATCACCTCTGGGATATGCGACTTTTTTGTACGACGGGGACGGCAATCAGCTTCGTAAACTGACAGCACCAAGTTCCAACCGACTTCCGGTTTCTATAGACCAGATCCCGCTGGATCTTCAGCATGCAGTCGTGGCAATTGAAGATGAGCGTTTTTATGAGCATAATGGAATTGACGTAAGAGGTATTCTCCGTGCGTTTGTAAAGAATATCACATCTGGAGACCTTTCAGAAGGTGCCAGTACTATTACACAGCAGCTGCTTAAAAATAATGTATTTACGAACTGGACACAGGAATCAACCTGGCTGGAGCGTTTTACGCGTAAGATTCAGGAACAGTATCTTGCTGTTGAGGTCGAGAAGAACATCAATAACAAAAATGTAATTCTTGAAAACTATCTGAATACGATTAACCTGGGAGCCGGCACTTATGGCGTTCAGGCAGCGGCACACAAATATTTTGACAAAGATGTCTGGGATCTGAATCTTTCAGAATGTGCGACTCTGGCAGGAATCACACAGAATCCGACACAGTATAATCCAATTGAGCATCCAGAAGCAAACGCCAAAAGACGTAAAGAAGTTCTGGACCATATGCTGGATCAGGGATACATTACACAGGAACAGTATGATCAGGTGATCAATGATGACGTATATTCGGGTATTCAGGCAGCACAGGTTTTGAACTCCGAAACAGAAAATACGGTTTATTCTTACTTCGAGGATGAACTGATCGATCAGGTGGTCAATGACCTGATGAATATTAAAGGTTATACCCGCACACAGGCACAGAATCTTGTGTACAGCGGTGGATTGAGTATTTATACAACACAGGATGCACGAATCCAGAGCATCCTCGATGAAGAATATGCAGATCCATCCAATTATCCGGATTATGTACAGTATGCACTGGATTATGCACTGACAGTCAAGAATCCACAGGGTGAAGAAGTAAACTACAGTAAAGAAATGCTGAAACTTTATTTTCAGAATGAGGATCCGGAATTTGACCTTCTGTTTGATTCACAGGAAGAAGGACAGGAATATGTGGATCGTTATAAAGCAAGTATTCTTGCGGATGGCAGCACAGTTGTAGCTGAGCGTGTAAGCTTTGCACCACAGCCGCAGTCTTCAATGAGTGTTATTGATCAGCATACTGGTTATGTTAAGGCCATTATTGGTGGTCGTGGAGAAAAGACAGCCAGTCTGACTCTGAACCGAGCGACAGATACGACCAGACAGCCAGGTTCTACATTTAAGATTCTTTCCACGTATGCACCAGCTCTCAATGAGAAGGGAATGACACTTGCAACAACGTTTGAAGATGAACCTTACAACTATCCGGATGGATCTCCGGTCAATAATGCTTCCAAGAGTTATGGTGGAACAACGACGATCCGAAAGGCAATTCAGAATTCCGTTAACGTTGTGGCAGTAAAATGTCTGGAAGAGGTTACTCCACAGCTTGGTCTGCAGTATCTGGATAATTTTGGATTTACAACACTGGCTCATGGAACAGAAGCGGACAGAGATGCCAATGGAACGGTCTGGACAGATGCGAACCTTCCACTTGCACTCGGTGGTCTGACACATGGTGTAACGAACGTAGAGCTTTGTGCAGCATATGCGGCGATTGCCAACAGTGGTAATTATATTGAACCAATCTATTATACAAAGATTCTGGATCATAATGGAAATGTCCTGATTGAAAAGAACTCTGCAGGAAGATCTGTGATAAAAGAGAGTACAGCATGGCTGTTGACGAGTGCTATGGAAGATGTTGTAACACAGGGTACAGGTACAGCCTGCCAGCTTGATAATATGACAGTTGCAGGAAAGACAGGTACAACAGATGCGTACAATGACCTCTGGTTTGTAGGATATACACCATATTATACATGTGCAGTTTGGTCAGGATATGACAATAATGAAAAACTTCCGGAGGACGCCCGAAACTTCCATAAGAACCTTTGGAAGAAAGTAATGACACGAATTCATGAAGGCCTTGAGGACAGAGATTTTGATATGCCTGCAAGTGTTGACAAGATAAGTGTTTGTGAAGAGACGGGACTTCTTCCAAGAGCTGGCTGTCCGGTTATTACAGAATACTTTGATATTGGTGATATACCGACTGATTATTGTGATCAGCATTTCTACGGAGATGACGAAAGCGGTATGCAGGAATACACAACGGAAGAAGAAATATACAATCCAGAACCGACACCGGATCCGAATAATCCGAATGGTGATAATACCGGTGATAATACGGGCGACAATACCGGAGATAACACGGGTGATAATACGGGAGATAATACCGGAGATAACACCGGTGGTAATACGGGAGATAATACGGGAGATAATACCGGAGATAACGCCGGAGATACCGGCGGTGGAGATGCCGGTGGCGGAGATACTGGTGGAGGAGATACCGGTGGCGATACTGGCGGCGGAGATGCCGGTTATACAGAAGAATAGTATCTGAATATAGGCTGTGATCGTCCTGGACGGTTGCAGCCTGTGTTTTAGGAAGGAGTACTTATGCTGGAACAGTACAGAACAGTATATGAAGGTGGAGAAGGCGAGATCACTGAAAAAAAATCACGCTTCATCGCGACAGTTCATCCAGTGGAAAGTGAAGAAGAAGCGTTGGCTTTTCTGGAAGAGATGAAAAAAAAATACTGGGATGCAAGACACAATTGCTATGTGTATTCGATTGGGATGAACCGTGAATTTACCAGATGCAGTGATGATGGAGAACCTTCCGGAACTGCTGGAAGGCCAATGCTTGATGTGATCCTTGGAGAAGATATTTATAATGTGGCGGTTGTAGTAACAAGATATTTTGGAGGCGTGCTGCTTGGAACAGGTGGACTTGTAAGAGCGTATTCCAAAGCAGTGCAGGAAGGCCTTGCTGCAAGCAAGGTGATTCTTAAACAAAAGGGAATCGCACTTAAGATTACGACAGATTATACAGGGCTCGGCAAGATACAGTACATTGCAGGGGAAAGAAACATTCCAGTGCTGGATAGTGAATATACGGACAAAGTGGTCATGAAACTGCTGGTTCCAGTGCAGGATGTAGGAAGCGTACAGAAGGCAATTACAGAAGGAACGAATGGAAGAGCCGGAATCGAAAAAGATCAGGAACTGTATTATGCAGTGATCGACGGAAAAGTTATAACATTTGATCATTAGAATATGGGAATAAAAAAGAAGCCGGAAGGTAACGGGTTCTATCTGAAAAAGATAGATATCGCACCATCAGGCTTCTCCTCATTTACTTGAAGAGCTTGCTGAATCAGCACTTCTCTGGTTCTGGATAATCTACACCAAAGGTTTCGACAGTCATAGATTTGATCTGCTGATCATCCAACGGTCTGTCTCTGAAATCTGTTTCGGTTTCGGCAATTTTGTTTACAACATCCATGCCCTCGATCACTTTGCCAAATGCAGCATAGCTTCCGTCCAGATGTGGAGCAGCTTTGTGCATAATGAAGAACTGGCTTCCACCGGAATTTGGATGCATGGCTCTTGCCATGGAAAGAACTCCTGGGGTATGAGCAAGATTATTTGCAATGCCATTTTGAGCAAATTCTCCTTTGATGCTATATCCTGGACCACCCATTCCGGTTCCGTCCGGGCATCCGCCCTGAATCATAAATCCATTGATGACACGATGAAAGATAAGTCCGTCGTAGAAACCTTTTTTGACAAGACTGATAAAATTATTTACTGTATTCGGTGCGATTTCCGGATACAGTTCTGCTTTCATAACATCACCGTTCTCCATAGTGATAGTTACAACCGGATTTGTATTTGCCATAATCATAGTCTCCTTTTGCAAAAAGTATTGTTTTTCTCTGTGCGCTCTATTATAATATGCAAAGAACAATTCTGCAAGGAAAAAGGTGATTCAACAGATGGTAACAGAGACAAGAAGCCCTGAAGAAACATATGCTCTGGGTGAGAAAATAGGAAAAGCAGCCCAGCCTGGACAGATTTATACCCTGACCGGAGATCTGGGGGTAGGTAAAACGGTTTTTACACAGGGGGTGGCAGCGGGACTTGGTATTACAGAACCGGTAAGCAGCCCGACATTTACAATTGTACAGGTGTATGAAGAGGGGCGTCTTCCTTTCTATCATTTTGATGTGTACCGAATTGGAGATATCGAAGAGATGGAAGAAATCGGATATGATGATTATTTCTTTGGAAATGGCATCTGTTTGATCGAATGGGCTGAGCTGATCGAAGAGATTCTTCCGGATAATGTTATTTCTATTACAATAGAAAAAGACCTGACACAGGGATTTGATTACAGAAAGATAACTGTAGATGGCTTATAGGAGAAAAAATATGAGAATTTTAGGTCTTGACAGTTCCGGAATCGTAGCATCCGTAGCTGTCGTAGAAGATGATGTTCTGGTAGCAGAATATACCATTAATTACAAGAAAACACATTCACAGACATTACTTCCAATGCTGGATGAGATCGTAAAGATGACCGAACTTGATCTGGAAAGCATTGATGCGATTGCAGTTGCGGCTGGCCCGGGATCTTTTACCGGACTTCGTATAGGCTCTGCAACAGCGAAAGGGCTTGGATTGGCATTAAAGAAACCATTAGTGGCAATTCCGACAGTAGAGGGACTTGCTTACAATCTGTATGATACGCCAGGACTGATCTGTCCGATCATGGATGCAAGACGTAAACAGGTGTATACAGGTATCTATCGTTTTACGGATCATAGGCTGGAAACAGTAGAAGAACAGATGGCTGTGCCAGTGGAAGAAATGATCAAAAAGTTGAATGCATATGGACAACCTGTGACTTTTCTGGGAGATGGAGTACCGGTATTTTGTGAACTGATCACAGAGAAAATGGAGGTTCCATATTCTTTTGCCCCGGCACATGTAAACAAACAGCGTGCAGCAGCAGTGGCTGCACTGGGACTTATTTATTATCGTGAAGGAAAAACAGAAACTGCAATGGAACATATACCGGACTATCTGCGAGTATCCCAGGCAGAGCGTGAGCGTGCAGAACGGGAGGCGGCAAAAGCTGACGGTAACGCATGACGTTTCGTGAAATGACAGTGGAGGATCTGGAACAGGTTGTGGAAATAGAAAACAGATTGTTTTCAGATCCGTGGACTAAAGAAGGTTTTTTTACTTTTCTTACCAAAGAAAATACAATGTTTTTTGTCATAGAAGAAAAAGAAAAAATACTGGCTTACTGTAGCATGCAGACGGTTCTTGATGAGGGCGATATTCTGAATGTGGCAGTGAGTCCGGACAGACAAAGAGAAGGAATTGGTTATTTTCTTGTAGACAGTATGTTGAAGATGGCAGAGATGATTGGAATCCATATCGTACATCTTGAAGTGCGGGAAGGTAATGGGACGGCCAGAAGACTGTATGAACGTCTTGGCTTTAAAGAAGATGGTCTGCGTAAAAACTATTATACGGACCCTACAGAAAATGCGGTTTTAATGACGAAAATGCAGGAGTGAAAATATATGTTGGATTTATGTTTGCTTGGAAGTGGAGGGATGATGCCCCTTCCGAGACGATGGCTGACGGCGCTGATGACAAGATATAACGGCAGCAGCCTGCTGATCGACTGCGGAGAAGGTACGCAGGTTGCAGTTAAAGAAAGAGGCTGGAGTTTTAAACCAATCGATGTGATCTGCTTTACTCATTATCATGGAGATCATATCAGTGGACTTCCGGGATTACTTCTTACTATGGGAAATGCGGATCGGACAGAGCCACTTACGTTGGTAGGACCGAAAGGATTGGAACGGGTTGTAAATGCCCTTAGAGTCATCGCACCGGAACTGCCTTTTGAAATTCGATTTATAGAGATTACAAAGCCGCAGGAGGTTCTGGAATTGAATGGATATCGTATTACGGCTTTCAGAGTGAATCACAATGTAATCTGCTATGGATACACGATTGAGATCCTGAGACAAGGTAAATTCTCACCGGAGCGGGCAAAAGAGCAGGCAATACCTTTAAAATACTGGAATCCGCTCCAAAAGGGGCAGACGATAGAAGCAGATGGCGTAGTTTATACACCGGATATGGTTCTTGGACCAGATCGAAAAGGCATTAAAGTTACTTATACAACAGATACCAGGCCTACGGAATCAATTCTACGAAATGCTGCAGAATCAGATCTTTTTATCTGCGAAGGTATGTATGGAGAAGAAGATAAGATTGAAAAAGCAAAGGGATATAAACACATGACTTTCCGCGAGGCAGCAGCTCTGGCGCGAGATGCAAATGTAAAGGAACTGTGGCTTACACATTACAGTCCGTCTCTGATTCACCCGGAGGAATATATGGATATGGTACGAGGCATTTTTCCAAATGCCTGGCCGGGAAAAGATGGAAAAAGTGTAGAATTGAATTTTGAGGAAGACTAGAGGAGTCTGAAAATGAAAGATACATTGATTTTGGCAATTGAGAGCTCTTGTGATGAAACAGCAGCTTCAGTAGTAAAAAATGGAAGAACGATTCTTTCTAATGTAATATCATCGCAGATAGAGCTTCATAAGCTGTATGGGGGTGTTGTACCTGAAATTGCATCCCGTAAACATATTGAAAAAATAAATCAGGTAATTGAAGAAGCGTTAAAAGAAGCAGATGTGACACTGGATGATCTGGATGCCATTGGTGTAACCTATGGACCGGGTCTGGTTGGTGCGCTTCTTGTTGGGGTTGCAGAGGCGAAAGCAATTGCATATGCGAAAAAACTCCCACTGGTTGGCGTGCATCATATAGAGGGACATGTATCTGCTAACTATATTGAGCATCCAGATCTGGAACCTCCCTTCCTTTGTCTGATCGTATCTGGCGGTCATACGCATCTGGTTATTGTGAAGGATTATGGAGAATTTGAGATACTTGGACGAACACGTGACGATGCTGCAGGAGAAGCTTTTGACAAAGTAGCTCGGGCGATTGGACTGGGGTATCCGGGCGGGCCGAAGATTGACAAACTTTCCAAAGAGGGAAATCCGGAAGCAATTGTATTTCCTCGTGCAAAAATCGGAGATTGCCCGTATGATTTTAGTTTCAGTGGAGTAAAATCAGCTGTCCTGAATTATATAAATCAGGCTCAAATGAAAGGCGAAGAAGTAAATAGAGCGGATCTGGCAGCATCTTTCCAGAAGGCAGTGGTAGATGTTCTTGTAGAGCATACAATGCTTGCTGCCGGGGATTATAAGATGACTAAAGTTGCTATTGCAGGAGGGGTTGCTTCCAATGGTACACTTCGTGTTGCAATGGAAAAGGCGTGCGCAGAAAGGGGATATACTTTCTATCGTCCATCACCGATTTTTTGCACAGACAACGCTGCGATGATAGGAGTCGCTGCATATTATGAATATATGAAAGGTACTCGGCATGGCTGGGATCTCAATGCAGTACCGAATCTGAAACTTGGAGAGCGTTGAATATACAATAAAACAAGGGGCAAAGAGATCTTTTGAACAATAAAACAGGAGGTTACTGAAATGAAAGAAAAAACAACCGCAATCGTGCTGGCAGCAGGGCAGGGAAAGCGTATGCACAGCAAAATACAAAAGCAGTTCCTGGAAATTCAGGGACATCCTGTTTTATATTATTCTTTAAAATGTTTTCAGGAGAGTCCTTTGATTCATGATATTATCATAGTGACAGGAGAAGACATGATCTCTTACTGCAAAAGAGAAATTGTGGAACGTTATCAGCTTACAAAGGTTTCAGCAGTGATTGCCGGAGGAAAAGAACGATATGATTCCGTGTACAAGGGGCTTCTTGCGTGTGAAGAATGTAAGTATGTCTTTATTCATGATGGGGCAAGACCGTTTATTACCGAGGAGATTTTGGAAAGGGGAATGTTTGGAGTGCAGGAAACAGGCGCCTGTGTTGTCGGCATGCCTTCTAAAGACACCGTAAAAGTAGCAGATGAAGCTGATTTTGTAAGTGAGACGCCAGACCGAAAGAGAGTCTGGACAGTTCAGACTCCTCAGATATTTTCTTATGATTTAATAAAGAAAGCGCACGAGAGTATCCGTAAAAAAGATATGACTGCGATAACGGATGATGCCATGGTAGTAGAACAGGAAAGTGGCGTTCAAGTAAGACTTGTAGAGGGCTCCTATCAGAATATTAAGATCACGACTCCGGAGGATCTGGACGTTGCTGAAGTGTTTTTGAAAAAGATCGAAAAAATGTAAAAATTTGTATTGACATCAAAAAGATTTGATGATAGAATACATCTTGCGTCTGACAGAGACGTGGCGAACACTGAAAAGTGTATATGGAGAGATATCGAAGTGGTCATAACGAGGCGGTCTTGAAAACCGTTTGTCCGCAAGGGCGCGTGGGTTCGAATCCCACTCTCTCCGCTTGTTAAACACTTAAAAAAATAAAATTAAAAAGTGCTTGACAAATAAAGAAACATCAGTTATACTAAACAAGCTGTCGCAAGAGAGCAAACAATTTAATGAAGAACTTACTTAGTAAGTAGGGCAATTTGGAGAAGTACCCAAGCTGGCCGAAGGGGCTCCCCTGGAAAGGGAGTAGGTCGTTAATAGCGGCGCGAGGGTTCAAA
>JBKYFG010000009.1:0-89766 GCA_047027955.1 Blautia sp. | reverse complement strand
AACGCATAAAAATACCCCTTTCACTGGATGTCCAGTAAAAGGGGTACATATCATGAATGGAGCGGCTTCTTTTTTAATCTTTAATCCGGAATCACCGGAACTGCATCCGCCGGTATCGGGCAGACAAAACCATCTTTTGTTCTCTTTTCAAATTCTGCTCTTGCCTCATCCAAGAGAGATGTATCTTCAATCAGATCAATTGCGGTTGCTGCAATAACTTTTCCTGCGTGGACCGCTGCTTTATGGCCAATCTCTGTGCGGTCACAGGAAACATTCTGCCAACTGTGTCCCGGGCATCCATTCGGCCATGCTGCTACATGGATCTGGGCTGTCGGTGTCAGCCAGCTTACATCTCCAACATCAGTAGAGCCAGCCTTAAAGGCATCCTTCTGATACAACGGTGTAAGGAATCCATTCATTGCATGTCCGTATTCCTTCTGCATCTTCTCCACCTGTTCTTTTGCATTCTCATCATTTTCTGCTGCAACTCCAGGTACACCGCTGGAATCATAAGTCTCAGCCAGTGCATCCGCATATGCATTTTCTTCTTCTGTATATTTCGGCACACCAAGTTCTTCAAAATTCTTGTAGAGAACTCTCTCCAGTGCAAAGTTGCTTACGGTATCTGCAAGACCGTCTATGAATTTCTTTTCATAAGTAGTCTCTGTCATCAGAGCAGCACCCTCTGCGATCTTATCCACACGCTTCTGAAGCTCCACTGCCTCTGCCACATGGTTGGAACGGACCATATAAAGAACGCTTGCACGAGACTGTACCACGTTCGGGCTGCATCCGCCGGCATCTGTGATCGCATAATGGATACGTGCTTTATCACTCATGTGCTCACGAAGGAACTGCACTCCGATATTCATAAGCTCAACTGCATCAAGAGCACTGCGTCCCTTCTCAGGTGCACCGGCGGCATGTGAAGCGATGCCGGTAAATTTATACTGTGTCTGGATACAGGAATTTGAAGAGCCTGTAGCCACCTCATTTACATCTTCCGGATGCCAGGTAAGTGCTGCATCCAGTTTTTTCCAAAGACCATCACGAGCCATAAATGCTTTTGCAGCACCACCTTCTTCTCCCGGGCATCCGTAAAGGATCACTGTACCAGAAACATCATTCTGTTCCAGATATGCCTTGATTCCAAGAGCAGCTGCAAACGCACCTGCACCAAGAAGATTATGTCCGCATCCATGACCATTTCCACCAGCGTTTTTTTCTTTACGCTCGATAAGGCCACCTTCCTGAGAAAGTCCTGAGAGAGCATCGTACTCTGCAAGAATACCTATATATGGTCGTCCGTGTCCATATGATGCTGCAAACGCAGTCTCAATATTGCAGGTTCCGCGTTCCACATCAAATCCTTCTTTTTCCAGTGCTTCACAGTAGGTTTCCGCGGATTTGAATTCCTGAAGAGAAAGCTCTGCGAATTCCCAGACTTTATCGGCAATGCCAACGATCAGAGACTTTTTTTCTTCAATTGTCTGCAGTGCAGACTGTTTTTGTGCTGTCATCGTATCGTACCTTCTTTCTATAAAATTAAGAAAAGACAAAGGCAACCAGAGTATTCCGGTCGCCTTCATTATTATAATACCTTAGATAAAAATTCCTGCAGACGCGGGTTCGTCGGATTATCAAAGATTTCTGTCGGAGTGCCATCTACAAGAAGCTTTCCGTCTGCCATGAAAAGAACACGGTTTCCAACTTCACGCGCAAATCCCATCTCGTGCGTTACTACAACCATGGTCATACCTTCCTTGGCAAGCTCTTTCATAACATCCAGAACTTCTCCTACCATTTCCGGGTCAAGCGCAGATGTCGGCTCATCAAAGAGCATCACTTCCGGTTCCATCGCAAGTGCTCTTACGATCGCAACACGCTGTTTCTGTCCACCGGAGAGCTGGATCGGATACGCCCCTGCACGGTCTGCAAGTCCGACACGTTCCAGAAGCTCGAGTGCTTTTTTCTCTGCCTCTTCTTTGGAAACGCCTTTGACTTTCATCGGTGCCAGAGTCATATTGTCCAGAATGGTCATATGCGGAAACAGGTTAAAATGCTGGAAAACCATTCCCATTTTCTGACGAAGTCCATCGATATCAAGTTTTACGGTCTTGCCGGAAGCATCTTTGTATTTCTTCTTGGTGATGTCCACACCGTTAAAAATTATCTCACCGTCTGTCGGCTCTTCCAGAAGATTCAGACTGCGAAGAAATGTGGATTTACCGGAACCGGATGGTCCGATGACTACCATTACGTCGCCTTTGTTGATATCTGCTGTCACACCGTCCAGTGCTTTAATCGCGCCTCTGTGATAATGTTTCTTGAGGTTTTTTACCTGAATCAGACTATCGCTTGTCGCCATGGCTCATTCTCCTTTCGAAATATGCAATCAGTTTGGAGGTTGGGAAGCACAGGCAGAAGTAAATAGCTGTAGCTACCAGCAACGGCTCGATGATAATGAATGTCGCACCTTTGACTGCGTTTACGGCAGACATGATATCCTGTACACCGATGGTGTATGTGATCGCGGATTCCTTGATGATAACAACGAATTCGTTTGCGATCGCCGGAAGGATATTCTTGAGTGCCTGCGGAAGGATGATATAACGCAGGTTCATGGTCTGGGAAAGTCCCAGGGAACGTGCTGCTTCTGTCTGTCCCTGGTCAATAGACTGAATACCAGCTCGCATGATCTCGCAGAGATATGCGCCTGAGTTCATACCAAGTGCAACAACACCCGGGAAGAAACGATTGAATTTGATAAATCCAAACAGCTGGAATGATGGAAGATCGATCATTCCGAACACACCATAGTAGATGATAAAAATCTGTACCAGTACCGGAGTGGAACGAAGAATCTCTACATAAGCAGTTGCGATAAAAGAAAGGGGATTAAATTTGGACAGCCACACCAGCGGTCCTCCCTCTCTCAGATGTCCATTACGGTCTACTGCCAGAGCACGGAACGGACGGATGTTTGACATACGCATCAGTGCGAGGATCAGAGCAAGAACAAAACCAATCGCTACTGTAAACAGTGACAACAATACAGTTACGAGAAGACCCTGTCGAAACAGCTGTGCATATGGGGCAATTTTGCCAAAATTAGATAATTTAATAAAACTGTCCATATAAACTCCTTTCATTGTATAGTTAATTTTCATATATCATTGCTGAATACTGAACTTAATTACTTAAGTTTAAACAGCAACAATTCCTCCCCATATATATCTGGGGAGGAATCTATGATTTTTGTTTGTGTTGCCTGAAATATCTTATAAAATATTTTTATAAGAAATCTTTCTTAAATATTATTCAGCGTCATCTGCTGCATCAGCTTCCGGAACTGCACCGTTCTCGTCCAGTGTTCCTTCATATGTCTGACCTGCTGCAAGCTCTGTTGCATCTGCTACGAATTTATCTATAGAACCATCATCAATAGCATCTGCGATCGCTTCGTTTACAGCTTTAAGAAGTGCTTCGTTTCCTTTTGCTACACCGATTGCCGATCCTTCTGTATCATATGGTACATCACATACGATTTCAAGATCCGGATAGTTTTTCTGGTAGCTTTCTGCTACAGCTGTCTCAATGAATGCACCGTCCATCTTACCTGTCAGAAGCTCAGTGATGATATCTGTAACCTTCGGGAGAGATACGATATCTGCATCCGGAGTGTTTTCGTTTGCAAGATCAAGCTGGATAGAACCTGTCTGTGCACCGATAGAATAATCTTTGTTGTTTGCATCTTCAAGAGTCTTGAACTGATCAGCTTTGTCTTTTACTGTTACGAAAGACTGTCCGCCCTTGTAATACAGATCTGAAAACTCCATAGCATCTGCACGAGCCGGATCCGGTGAAAGACCTGCCATGCCAAGGTCAACGTTTTTCTGTGAAAGCTCGCTTAATACACCGTCGAAGTCCATCGGAACTACTTCCAGTTCCAGTCCCATCTTGTCTGCGATGTACTGAGCCAGATCCATATCAAATCCGGAAAGTGTCGGGTTGCCATCTTCATCGATTGAATAAAATTCATATGGTGCGAAGTCCGGGCTTGTTGCAACTGTAAGCTTACCATCTGTAACAGTCTCTACCTTATCATCAGCCATTGCCGGAACTGCCATAGAAACAGCCATAACTGCACCAATCATAATTGCTGTAATTTTCTTTAAGTTCATCTTCTCTTCCTCCTCGATTTTCCTTGAGAATATTTATGCATGAAAATGCATAATTTCTTTTCATTTTTCTTATTGTATCATACTATCCCAAAATTACAAGCACAACTTTTATTAATTAGTACACAAAAATTATGCAATATTTTAACATTCACTTGTTAAAACGCATAAATATACTGTTTTGGCATTGCTTTCAGGCGCAAAAACATTCTCAGATACATGTATTTCACTTGAATCTGTTTTTATATTTTTCTATAATAAAAGAATACTTTTATTTCAGATCATACTGAATCCATATTTTAGTGTATTATAAATTTTTATGCATTATACAGGAGGGCTGTTCTATGGGAATGAATCAGACACCCGCTTCTGAACGGGTACATATCAGTTTTTTCGGAAAAAGGAATGCCGGTAAATCCAGTGTTATCAATGCTGTAACCGGACAGGATCTCGCAATTGTTTCTTCCGTTATGGGAACAACCACCGATCCCGTCTACAAGACCATGGAATTGCTTCCACTTGGCCCGGTCATGGTCATTGATACTCCCGGTATTGATGATGAAGGTGAACTTGGTGCGCTCCGCGTCCGCAAAAGTTATCAGGTTCTGAACAAAACAGATATCGCAATTCTTGTTATCGACAGTACGGCTGGAAAAGGCGAAGAAGAACTTGAACTGATTCACCGTTTTCATAAAAAAGGCATCCCTTATCTGATCGTATATAATAAGATTGATCTGCTTTCTACCGAAAAGATCAAGGATCTTGCCATGTCCGTCCGTGCCGGAGAAGTTCTGGTCAGTGCTTCCGACGGCATGAACATCCAGGAACTGAAAGAAAAAATTGCCTCTCTGAAATCGGAAGACACGCACAAATACCCACTGATCCAGGATCTGATCGAACCCCTCGACCTGGTCATTCTCGTTGTCCCAATCGATAAAGCTGCCCCAAAAGGCCGTCTGATTCTGCCACAGCAGCAGACAATCCGCGATATTCTGGAACGTGGTGCTCTCTCTCTTGTTGTACGAGATACAGAATTAAAAAGTACCCTGGATCATTTTCTTGCACAAGGTGCCTGTCCGAAACTTGTCGTTACAGACAGTCAGGCATTTGCACGTGTTTCAAAAGACGTGCCGGAAAACATCACCCTGACTTCTTTTTCGATTCTTTTTTCAAGATATAAAGGAGAACTGGAAATTCAGCTGAAAGGTATTGCTGCTCTTTCTTCTATTGAAGATGGTGACCGCATCCTGATTGCAGAAGGATGTACACACCATCGCCAGTGCGGAGATATTGGAACATGCAAGATGCCTGAATGGATTCGAAATTATACCGGAAAGAAGCCTGTTTTTGAATTCACTTCCGGAACAGAGTTTCCGGATGATGTCTCTTCCTATAAAATGGTGGTTCACTGTGGTGGCTGTATGTTAAACGAACGTGAAATGAAGTACCGTATCGCCTGCTGCCAGGATCAGGGTGTACCGATTACCAATTACGGAATCCTGATCGCACAGGTGACAGGTATTCTGAAACGAAGCCTCGGGCCTTTCCCGGAAATGCAGAAATTGATCTGAGACTGCCTTCATAACCAATTTAATTTCTTAATTTTAACGTTTCTGTGCTATACAGTCTCTGCATATTTATGTTATATTTGTAATTGAATTGTAATTTTTTACTCTGGTTTCACAAAACTATAACATTTTTTCGTTATACTAAAACCTCGAAATATAGAATCTGTTTTGGAATTTTCCAAATACGATTAAAAAGGGAAGTACTTTTATCAGGGAGAATATTTATTTGAATGAGGAGGATTTATTTTTATGAAATTTACCAAAATGCATGGAATCGGAAACGATTATGTATATGTAAACTGCTTTGAAGAAACTGTAAGTAATCCGTCTGCTGTCGCAAAATTTGTCAGCGACCGTCACTTCGGAATCGGATCTGACGGACTGATTCTGATCAAGCCATCCGATGTGGCAGACTGTGAAATGGATATGTACAATCTTGATGGTTCTCAGGGTGCCATGTGCGGAAACGGAATTCGCTGTGTGGCAAAATATGCCTATGATTACGGCATTGTAAATAAAACGAATATTTCTGTTGCTACTAAGAGCGGTATTAAATATCTGGACCTGACTCTGGGTGATGATGGAAAAGTTGCTCTTGTTAAGGTTAACATGGGCGCACCAATTCTGACTTCCAGACAGATTCCGGTGGTTTCCACAAAAGAGCAGGTAATCGATGAGCCACTGAATGTTGATGGAACTACTTACCACATCACTGCTGTTTCTATGGGAAATCCACATGCGATCGTATATATGGATGACCTGAGAAATCTGGATATCGAAAAGATCGGACCAAAATTCGAAAATCACATTGCTTTCCCGGACCGTATCAATACGGAATTTGTCAAAGTAATCGACCGCCATACACTGCAGATGCGTGTGTGGGAACGTGGATCCGGTGAAACGCTCGCCTGTGGTACCGGCGCATGTGCCGTTGCTGTTGCTTCTACCCTGAACGGTCTGGTAGATGAAGACCAGCCTGTTACCGTGAAGCTGCTCGGTGGTGATCTGCAGATTCTCTGGAACCGTCAGGAAAATCTCGTTTACATGACCGGCCCTGCTACAACCGTATTTGATGGGGAAATCTTTTTATAAAAAAAGCAAGGGGACTTCGTAAGCCAGTCCCCTTGTTTTTTTATAAAGCCATAACTTCTCTTGTCAAGAGAAATATTTCTCTTTAATGATCTCTACAGGCATTTCCTCACCTGTCCATAGTTTGAAGGAAGCAGCTCCCTGGTACAGCAGCATGTACATTCCATTACCAGTCTTGCATCCTGCTTCTTTTGCTTCACGAAGAAGTCTTGTCTCCTGCGGATTATAGATTACATCAAATACAAACAGATCTTTATGGAACATACTTGTATCTGTAATGATCGTTCTGTCTACATTCGGTGCCATACCTACTGAAGTACCATTTACAAGGATTGCACTTTCTGCGATAGATGTACGGAGTACTTCCGGATCGGAATAATCATGCAGAGTTACTTTGCACTCTGTGCGCTCGTTCAGTTTTGCAACGATTTCTTCTGCTCTTGCGAAGAAGTTATCTCTTACGTTGAATACATTGATCTCAGCAACTCCATCCAGTGCGGCCTGTACCAGAATCGCAGTTGCAGCTCCACCAGCACCGAGAAGAGTCATCTTCTTTCCGATAATATCAACGCCGTCTTCTTTGACAGCTCTCATAAATCCGACACCGTCTGTTGTGTATGCTGTCAGAACACCATTGTCATTAACGATGGTATTACATGCTCCTGAAATCTCAGATGCAGGAGATACTTTATCTGCAAGCTTACACATAATGTTCTTGCCTGGCATCGTGATATTCCATCCTCTTGCTCCCATCGTACGAAGTCCCTGTACTGCCTCCGGCATTTTATCTTCCGGTACATCAAACGCAAGATATGTATAATCCAGCCCCAGCTGATCGCATGCTTCATTATGCATTTCCGGAGAAACACTGTGCGCGACCGGGCTTCCAAGTAAACATAATAATCCGGTGTGTCCTGTGATATGTTTCGACATAATCCATTTTCCTTTCCGCGTATCAAAATTTGACGATTTCACTCTCGCCTGAATATAAAAAATATTATACACGATTTAAAGTGATAAAGCAAAGACTATTTTTTATGTTTTAGCAGGAGGTTTGTCTGTACTTACAATAATGTTTTCAGTATACTCAAAACCCCGTCCTCTTCATAAGAAGGGCAGACTTTTTTGGCGGCTTTCTGTACTTCTTCCCTTGCATTTGCCACTGCATAGCTGACACCCGCACTTTTCAGCATCTCAATATCATTAATGTTATCCCCAAATGTACAGGTTTCTTCCGGAGTAATCCCCAGATATTCCTGTAAAAATGCAACGGCTGATTTTTTATCCGCACCGTGTGGTGTACAGTCCATCCATTCTTTACCAGCACATGCCATATTCACCTTGTCCTTCCAGTATGGTGTAAAGACAGGTGCGCATTTTTCTTCACAATGATCTGTGTTATATATGGCAATCTTCATAATCTGTTCGCCCGCAAAGTTTTCTGCCAGATCCGGTACTTCTCTGATGTCATATCCATAGGAATCCCGGAGCCATCGGAACATCGGTGTATTCGCGTTTTCCGCATAACTTCTGTCCGGACTGGAAATAAAATAATCACATCCCGGCATTTCCTTTTTGGCCATACGGGCCATGTTTTTCCATATCTCATCTGACAATGTATGCACCTTCAGGATTTTTTCAGATGTACGGATCAGGGTCCCTCCATCTGAAATATAAGAAATGATATCTTTTACCGGAGCAAACAACTGCTTTTCACTGCTGTACTGCCTGCCGGAGCATGCTACAAAATGTATGCCCTTTTCCGTCAGTTTCCTTATTACATCCATATACTCCGGGTTAATGTCCAAAGTTCCATCTTTTACAAGTGTTCCATCAATATCTGATACGATAAGCTTTATCATAAAAATTCTCCTCTTCTTTTCCTCATTACTCAAAAACTATTGCAATATGCTAAAATCCGGGCTATATATATAATCTTCCGGAATTGTTCTCTTTTTTAACAGACCCGCCAGGTAAATCGGACAGTAAAAAATCTGATCTTTCATTTCAATGTTTTCATTACATAATACGATTGCCTGTTTGATCTCGTATGACTTATTCTGCATGACATTATTTAAAGCCGGATGTCTCATATAGTTTTTTCCGGATTTCACTTCTATCGGAAGCGGATATCCTTCATATTCTATCACAAAATCAAGCTCTCCCTGTTTTTTACTGTTAAAATAGTAAAGTTCAAAACCATGAGCGTAAAGTTCCTGTGCCACTGCATTTTCATAAATGGAGCCAAAATTGATATCCACTTCTTTATTCAGTATTCTGATCTGCAGACCATCGGCATACATTGCAGCCAGCAAACCTACATCTGATAAAAATAACTTGAACAGGTTTGTCGATTTTGACAGAAGCAACGGAATTTCCGGTTCCTGAACACAATAGGTTGGCAGTGCAACTCCAGCCTCCTTCAACCATATAAAACTATTTTCGTATCTTGAAAACTTAAAATTTTCATTCAGATTTTTCAAAATAAATCGTTTATTTTTGCTGTTCAATTCGCTCGGAATCAGCTGAAAGATTTCTTCAAGATACAATTTGTGCTCCGGATCATATCGCGATATATCTTTCTTGTAAAGCTGAATGATTCCCTTCTGCACCTGCATAACTTCATTCAGATTGTTTGTATCTAAGTATCTCTGTACAGCAGCCGGCATTCCACCCACAATCAGATACAATCGAAATAATTCCATCATTTTCTCATGAATCAATGGATCAATCGGCGTTCTTTCTTCAAAACATTTCTGCAGATTGTCCATTACTCTCTGTGAAACGCGATTTGCTCTGCAAAATTCAAAAAAATTCATCGGAAACATTTCATAAATGGACATATATCCTACTGGAATGGAACGAATATCCTTCAATTCTACTCCCAGAAGTGAACCACTTAAAATATATCGAAAGCTACCTTCTTCCACAAGAAATTTAATCGCAGTAACAATTTCTTTGCATTCCTGCACCTCATCAAAAAATATCAAGGTCTTTCCTTTTTCCATTGGAACATCTGTTAACGCCGATATACGAAGCAAAATGTCTCTGCTGTCTGAAGCATTTTCAAAAAGTGTAACCGCTGATGGCATTTCAAGAAAGTTAATTTCTATGACATATGGGAAATTTTCTTTTGCAAATTCTCTGATACAGTATGTTTTGCCAACCTGTCTTGCCCCTGTTATCATTAACGCGGACTTTTTTTCTGTCTGAAAAAAATCCTTAATTTTTTCTTCAATTTCCCTGTATAACATTGCTCTCACTCCCTTTTATTCAGGCTATTTTGCGCTTCCGCTACATATAGTATGCCACATTTCCAATTATATAACAATATTTTTGTCCGTTTTTCCAATGTTTTTTTGCTTATTTTGTCCGTTTTTTCTCAGCATTTTTAACGTTTTTGTCCGTTTTTTCCATAATAATAAAAAAACTGCACACCGTCGCGCAATGCGTCAGTGCACAGTCCTTTATAAGCTTATTCAGAATCGGTCTTTACTGATCAGATTCCAAGTTTTTCTTTCATGTAGTCTACCGGAGTATCTTTTCCAGTGTAAAGTTTGATTGCAATCAGAGCCTGGAACAGCATCATGCTCATACCATTGTAAACTCTTTCACATCCTGCTTCTTTGGCCTGCTTCATCATAACTGTTTCGCGTGGTGCATAAACTGTATCTGTTACGATCAGGTCTTTCTTGAAGAAAGAAGGATCCGGGATATTGGAAAGGTCTTCGAGTGGATGCATTCCTACACCTGTTGCATCACAGAACAGGTCTGCTGCATGCATTTTTTCTTTGAGGAGATCATGATCTGCAAGATCGTTCATTGTAGCTTTGCAGTTTGTGTTCTTGTTGATCAGGTCAACGATTTCTTCTCCACGGCTATAGAATTTATCTTTGATGTTGAAGATTTCAATCTCAGCGATTCCGTCAAGAGCTCCGCGTACTGCGATTGCTGTTGCAGCTCCGCCGGTTCCGATCAGGACCATCTTCATTCCTTTAAAATCAATGCCTTCTTCTTTGAGTCCCTGCCAGTATCCCATACCGTCAGTGTTGTAGCCTTTGAGTTTTCCTGTAACCTGTCCGTTTTCATCACGCATGTTTACAACTGTGTTGATGGCACCGCATAATTTGGCAGCTTCATCAACTTCGTCCAGATATTTGTGAACAACTGTTTTGTTCGGCATGGAGATGTTGGAACCAAGCATTTTAAGCGCACGGATACTCTGAACAGCATCTTTCAGGGAATCATTATCTACTTCAAATGCAAGCTGAATAACATCATCGCCGTTTTTGTCATATGCGAGGTTGTGAGTTGTCGGTGACTGTGTGTGACGGATCGGGTAAGCCATTAATCCTACTAATTCTGTATGTCCTGTAATGTTTGGCATGATTTTTTCCTCTTTTCTTTTAATGAAATTATATATATTCTGATACCAACGACTTGGATCTTTGCTCCCTTAGTATCATTTATTCAAGTGGCTCTAAGTGCAGATAACCCTGAGATTCAAGCACGTTCAGGATCGCACGACCTTCCATGGTACCTTCCATAATACGGCGGGCACGTACAGAATCACCAATTGTATATACATAAGTTTCTGTATCTTTAAATGCCTCTTCAAGTCCCGGAAGTACCGGATTGTTAGAACGCATTCCAAGGCAGTTGAAGCCAAGATCGAATTCCATATCCTTGATCTGACCATCCGGAAGTTTTACTGTGAATGCATTTTCTTTTACTTCCTGAAGTGCTGTGTTTACATATTCCTTAACACCATACTTATCGTGTGTCTCACGCATGGAACATTTGGTGATCGGATCTGCAAGCATACCGATCTGAGGAAGCATATCGATGATCGTACACTCTGCTCCGCGAGGTGCAAAATATTCAATCACGTCAAGTCCGACAGATCCACCGCCGACTACAACGACTTTTTTGCCCTGACAGGCTTCATCCGGGTATTTTCCTGCATTCAGGTTGTTGATCATATCAAAGATCGTAGCCACATTTCCGGCTTCGATGTTTTCTTTAAGGCCTTTGATCGGAGGTACAAGCGGTACGGAACCCGTTGCATTTACAACGATGTCCGGTTTGAATTGTTTTACTTTCTCAACAGTTGCTTCTGTATTCAGGAAAACATAAAGATTTTTCAGTCTGGCTGCACGAGCTTCCAGATATTTCGGGAAATCTTTCATACGAGTCTTGCTCGGAAGATCAGAAATAAATGTAGAAAGACCGCCAAGGTGATCTTTTTTCTCCAGAACAAAAACATTACATCCAACTTCAGCAGCTGTACATGCTGCTTCCAGTCCGGCTGTTCCGCCACCTACTACTACAACATTGCAGTTTTTGTTGACTTTGAGTGCTTTATAAATATCGCCTTCCGGTACAGCCGGGTTGACGGTACAACGGATCGGACGGTTTACGCCGATACGGTTTCCTGCACATCCAACATTACATGAAATACATTTACGAAGAATATCTTCTTCTCCGTTCTCGACTTTCTTAACCCAATTCGGCTCTGCGATCAGACCACGTCCCATTCCGACGATGTCCACATCCCCACTTTCGAGAACTTTCTCAACGATCTTCGGATCACGATAGTTACCAGCATTGATGACCGGTTTCTTAAATTTGTCTTTTACGGCTCTTGCCATATAGGATCTCCAGCCATCCGGAAGGAAGTTGGAGTCGATCTGGTACTGAAGAGACGGATTCAGTCCACAGGAAACATCATACATATCTACGAACTCATCCAGATATTCCAGATATTCCAGTGTATCTTCCAGAGTGTTTCCACCCGGTACTCTTTCTTCAGCAGAGATACGAACGATGATCGGGAACCATGGTCCTACATTTTTACGGACCTCTTCGAGTACCATACGTGGGAAACGAAGACGGTTTTCTACAGAACCTCCGAACTCGTCTGTTCTCTTATTATAATAAGGAGAGATAAACTGGCTCATCAGATAAGAATGTCCGCAGTGGATCTCGATTGCATCAAATCCAATTGCCTGGACACGCTTTGCAGCCTCTCCATATTTTTTAACAGTTGTAAGGATTTCTTCTTTTGTCATCGGACGCGGAACTTCTCCGCCGACCTTTGTCGGGATGTTTGAAGAAGAAACGGTTTCCATTCCGGTTCTTGCGGAAGAAGCAGATGCTCCGGCATGGTTTACCTGAATTGCTACAGTCGCACCATTTTTATGAAGGTTTTCTACGAGCTGATAATAACGTGGCATAAAACTGTCATGGTCGATACGGATCTGACTTGTACCATTAGAGCCTGCCGGATACTCGATGTTGGCATTCTCCAGAATGATAAGACCTGTGCCGCCTTTTGCACGAAGTGAGTAGTAATTCATATGACGGTTACTCATCTCACCGCTTGTTTCACCGTAGTTGGTTCCCATCGGAGTCATTGCAATACGGTTTTTAATAGTCGTTCTTTTAATCGTAATTGGTTCAAAAATCTTTGGGTAATCACTCTTCATGAAATAATCTCCTATTCATTCATAAATAATAAAATATGATATTCACATGAGTGGCAATCCTTTGTTTGTGACACAATTATCATAACTCTTTGTATTAAAAATTAACAATATCTTTCAGATAAACTTTTGATACGTTTTCGGTATCATTCGCATCTTCTGCCTGCTGCTCCTTCATATAATTGATAAAACGCTCTACAGCCGGCAGACGATAACGGTCTTTCATCCAGAACATAAACACCTGACGATAAATCTGCAAACCCTTTAATTTGTGGATATTGATACCATCTGCATCCAAAAGAATATCTGTCTGTGGCATCAGGGCAATTCCGAAGTTCTCTCTTACCAAAGACACGATAGAATATTCATCCGGACATTCTACGATCGTATTTGGTTCGATCTGGTATTTTCTGTATAAATATTTTGCGTACGTTCCCATCCAGGATTCTTTCTCATAACCAATCACGGGATAATGATTCATCTCTGAAAGTGGCACTTCCCGGATTCCGGCAAGCGGATGCTTCTTTGGTGTAATGATCACCAGCTCCTGTGCACTGAGTGGAAAAAATTCCATATCCTCTTTTTTCAGATAACCACCAAATCCGATATCCAGTTCTCCGGTACGCACCTTCGCAGCGATTGCCGGTGTATGATTCTGCCAGAAATTAAAGACCACATTCTTATTCTCTTCTTTATTCAGGAATTCTCTCACTTTATGCGGAATATAATGGCCCGCAAGCGGAAAAATATAACCGATATCAATTTTGCCGCCATCCGCAGAAAGCTCCTGCATTTTACCCACTGCCACATCGCAGTCTGCTGCGATCCGGTCTGCATGCTCCAGAAAAAGCTGTCCTGCCTTGGTCAGTGTCACTCCCCTGCCTTTTTTTTCAAATAAAGCTACCCCAAGTTCGCTTTCCAGTACTGCCATCGAGCGGCTCAGGGACGGCTGTGAGATATACAGTTCTTCTGCTGCCTGATGATAATTTTCCAGTCTTGCTACTTTCTGAAAATACAGAATCTGATTTAGTGTCATTACCTTCTCCTCCTGTATAATATACCTCTTATTCTACAGAATTACCCGTTACTGTTTGTACCATCTACAGCAACCTGATCTTTCCTATTTTCCTTCCTTATATAAATAGCTAAAATTTATCAGTTATTATACCATATTAATGCATTCAATGCATTAGTTTTCCACTTTAAAAGCATTAGACTACATGCATTGTTCCTGTTACAATACAATCAAATGTTATTTTTTTAACACAATGTAACCCGGCATTTCTGATGTTTGTGACAGAACAAAAAGAAAACCGAAGAAAACTACTGTTCACTCCGTTCACAGTTACCCGTGAACAGTAACAGCACAATTACTTTAGGAAAAGGAGAATAACATGAACAAAAAATACCTGCCAAGTGCATTGATTTTGTACTTAAACTACTTCATCCACGGTGTTGGATGCTCTATTCTGGGACAGGCTGTTATCAAAGACGCTCTCGCTACCGCATGGGGCGTTGAGGCAATGGCGATCACAGCGATCTCTGCTGCTCTTGGACTTGGACGACTGATTGCCCTTCCATTTGCCGGTCCTCTTTCAGACAAACTTGGACGTCGCATTTCCACAGCGATCGGCAGTGCTTCTTATGCAATCTACCTGATCGGTCTTGCTCTTGCATTTAATGCAGGCACAAGCGGCGGTTACACAATTGCTTATGTATGTGCGATCATCGGCGGTATCGCAAACTCATTCCTTGACACTGGTATCTATCCGGCAGTTGCCGAGATCATCTACAAAGCTCCTGGCGTTGCAACCATGGGAATTAAATTCTTCATCGCGATCGCCCAGATGCTGCTTCCATTCGTACTCGGTGCAACCGTAGCTACAACAGCTGCAGGACTTACTTCCTACAACCATCTGTTCTTCGGATGTGGAATCATCTACCTCGTACTCTTCGTACTGGTATTCCTGTTCCCACTTCCAGATGCAGACCAGAAAGCAGCTGGTAAGAAAGAAGGACTTATCGACAGCCTGAAACACACACACTTCTCCTTCGAATCTATCGCAATGATCCTGATCGGATTCACATGTACAGGTACTTTCCAGCTGTGGCTGAACTGTGCACAGAACTTTGCAAAAGAAAATGTAGGCTGGACTGACCCGTCTATCATGCAGACTTATTATTCCGCAGGAACACTGATCGCACTTGTTGTGACAGCACTCCTCACAAGAAAGATCAAAGATGTTCGTTTTATTGTAATCTATCCGGTTATCTGTCTGGCAACACTGATCGTTGTTCTGACAGGCCAGAACCAGACACTGATGATCGCCGGTGCATTCATCATCGGTTGGGCAGGTGCAGGTGGACTGCTCCAGATTGCTACCTCTGTATGCAACATGCTCTTCCCTAAGATCAAAGGTACGGTAACTGCTCTGGTTATGATCGCATCCTCTCTGTGTAACTACACGATCCTGACAGCAGCATCCAAAATGCAGCCATCTCAGGTTATGATCATGAACATCGTACTTACAGCAGTTGGTGTTGTACTTGGTCTGTTTGTAAACATCCGTTACAAAAAAATGGTTGAACTCGCAGAAGCTGAGAACTAAAATGAGAACCAGGGGCGAAAAGTCCAATAGCTGTTCGTGCTTGCACGATAAGGCATCTGGACTTGGAACCCGTCGTAATCATTATATAATAGAAAGGAAACTCATCATGAATACAGTTAAAATCCGTGATATCGAAATCGGTGCAGGTGCACCGAAAATCATCGTTCCGATCGTTGGTATTACAAAAGAAGATATCATTGAAGAAGCCAAAACTTTTGATTCTATCCCAGTTGATGTTGTTGAGTGGCGTGCAGACTGGTTTGAAGGTGTTTTTGATTTTGCAAAGGTTGAAGATGTATTGAAAGACCTTCGTACAGTTCTTGGTAACATCCCACTTCTCATGACTTTCCGTACTTCTAAAGAGGGCGGCGAGAAAGCAATCGAGCCGGATGCTTATGCAGAGCTCAACATCAAAGCAGCTCAGACCGGATATGTAGATCTGGTTGACGTAGAGATCTTCACAGGTGATGAGATCGTTAAAAAGATCATCGACGGAGCTCATGCAGCAGGTGTTAAGGTTATCGCTTCCAACCATGACTTCTTCAAAACTCCTGCAAAGACCGATATCATCTATCGTCTCCGCAAGATGCAGGATATGAATGCAGATATTCCAAAGATTGCCGTTATGCCACAGAACAAAAAGGATGTTCTGACTCTTCTGGCTGCAACAGAGGAAATGACAACAAATTATGCTGACAGGCCGATCATCACCATGTCTATGGCAGGTACCGGCGTCATCAGCCGTCTCTGCGGTGAAGTATTTGGTTCTTCCATGACATTCGGTGCCGCTAAGAAAGCATCTGCACCGGGACAGATGGGAGTAAATGATCTGAATACAGTCCTTGGACTTCTTCACAATGCAATGTAACATATAATATATTTACTTCTTGAAAACACCGGTATTTTTATTTAAAATAGAAATATCGGTGTTTTTATAACTGCAAAGCGTTGAACTGTTACAGTTACATTACCATCTATACTTATTTTAAGGGAGGTCCTTCATGAAAAAAATACTTCACTGGCTGGACGAGAATCTCGAAGAATTTATCCTGGTCATCTTCCTGATTGCCATGACACTGATCATGGGAATTCAGGTATTCTGCAGATATGTTCTTGGAATGTCCCTGTCCTGGTCCGAAGAACTTACCAGATATCTCTTCATCTGGTGTGGATTCTTGAGTGTAAGCTACTGCAGCAAAAAATGCCTTTCTATTAAGATCGAGCAATTTGTCGCAATTTTTCCACGCCGCGGAAAAGCAATCTTCAAAGTAGTGAATCACACCTTCGAGCTAATCTTTTTTATTTACATGATTCCGTTTGCTTATTCTTATATGATGTCTTCTGTTCACAGCGGACAGCTTTCACCGGCATGCGGCATTCCGATGTACTATGTACAGGCCGCACCTCTGGTTTCTTTTGTACTGGTCACATTCCGTGTCCTGCAGCGCTGGATCATTGAGTTCCGTGTTGCAAGAGGTGAAAATGTATTTGACCCGGCACATCCGGAACGCAATACCCCAGAATCCTTTATCCAGGCAAATGCAGAATCCCATAACGAATCTGCTCTGGAATCAGGAATCGATAACCGCATCAACACGATCAAAAATTCAAATGAGGAGGAACACTAAATGCCAGTTGTAGTTTTATTTATTATCTTTGTTGTCTTACTGGTCATCGCAGTTCCGGTATCCATCACCCTTGGAATCACATCTGTTCTTCCGTCTGTGTTTGATCCGTCCTTTACTGTTGGTGCCAAATATCTGATTCGTGCCATGTTTGGCGGTCTGGACTCCTTCCCGCTCCTGGCAGTTCCAATGTTTGTCCTTTCCGGTATCATCATGGCCAAGGGCGGTATTTCCAAAAAGCTGTTTGATGTTTTTGCCTATTTTCTTGGCAAATTCACTGCTGGTATGCCATGTGCCGTAATCGTCACCTGCCTTTTTTACGGTGCGATCTCCGGTTCTGCTCCGGCAACGGTTGCTGCTGTTGGAAGTATGACGATTCCAATCTTGTCCAATCTTGGTTATGATCTGACATTTTCTACTGCAATCGTTGCAGTGGCTGGTGGACTCGGTGTTATCATTCCGCCTAGTATTCCATTCATCATGTACGGCATGGCCTCCGGTGCGTCTGTCAGCGATCTGTTCCTTGCCGGAATTATCCCAGGACTCATGATCGGAGCCCTGCTCATGCTCTATGCGATCTATCACTGCAAACGCTACGGTGAAGACAAAGAAAAAATCCATGCAGAGGTACAGATGCTTCATGACAAAGGGCTTCTGAAAGTGCTCAAAGAAAGCTTCTTTGCACTGTTAAGCCCGGTCATCATTCTCGGATGTATCTACACAGGTGTTGCTTCTCCGACAGAAGCTGCTGTTATCTCCGTATTTTATGCCCTGATCATCAGTCTGTTCGTATACAAGAGCATTAAGCTCCGTGATATCTGGCCGATCCTTGTAGAAGCGATCCGTACTTTTACACCAATCCTGTTCATCCTGGCAGCCTCTACTGCCTTCTCCAGAGTACTGACTCTGATGCAGGTACCGCAGACCGTCAGCGAATTTATCCTGAACAATTTCCACAGTCCGGTTGCAATCCTGCTGATCATTAATCTCTTCCTACTGATCGTAGGAATGGTCATGGATACCACACCGGCAATCCTGATTCTGACACCGATCCTGCTTCCGATCGTGCAGGCTATCGGTATGAATCCAATCCAATTTGGTGTAATCATGGTTGTCAACCTTGCCATCGGATTTGTAACTCCACCAATCGGAGTCAATCTGTTCGTTGCAAGTTCACTGACAGATGTGCCGGTTATGCAGATTGCAAAAAAAGCCCTGCCAATGATCGCATTTTTCCTGGCAGCGCTACTCCTGATCACTTTCATACCGGCAATCTCTATCGGAATCTTATAGGAGGAAAGACATGAAAAAATTTACTACATGCAATACATCCGATAAGAAAAAGCGTCACATCCTCCGTATGCTCCCGGTGCTGACTGTGGCTGGTGCTTTGAGCATTGCCCTTACAGGATGTGGTACTTCTTCTGAAGATGAAGTACAACGCTATTCCTGGCCACTGGCAACCGCCAGCCCGGAAGACACTGTTACACAGATCTTTGCAGAAAAGTTTGCCGAGGAAGTCGCAGATTTAAGCGATGGCAAAATGAAGATCCAGGTATACGCGAACTCCACACTCGGTGGTGACCGCGACCTGCTTGAAACCTGCTCAGATGGAGATATCCCATTTGTCGTACAGAATACTGCACCTCAGGTTTCTTTCATGAGTGATCTGGCAGTCTTTGATCTTCCATGTGTTTTTGATTCTCTCGACGACTGTCGTAAGAAGATCGATGACCCGGAATTCTACAGCCTGATCAGTGATGTTTATACAAACGGCGGCTATCATCTTCTCGGTATGGCTGACCAGGGCTTCCGTGTCATGAGCACAAACAAACCAGTCAATAGCTTTGCAGACTTTAAAGGTCAGAAGATCCGTACTATGGAAAACAGTTATCATCTGGCATTCTGGAAGGCACTCGGTGCAAACCCGACTCCAATGAGTTTCAGTGAGGTTTATATCGGTCTTCAACAGCATACGATCGATGCGCAGGAAAATCCATATGAAGTTATCGTTTCCAACAACTTATATGAACAGCAGGATTATGTGGTCGAGACCAATCATCTTCCGCATCTGATCTCTCTGATCGTCAACGATGATTTCTTCAAAGATCTTCCGGAGAATGAACAGGATATCATGACAGAAGCCGCACAACTTGCAACAGAATACGCAAGAGAACAGTCCGATGCACGTATTGCAGATAAAATTGCAACCATCGAAGAAAGCGGTACACAGATCATTACCCTGTCCGATGAGACACGTAAAGAGATCCGCGAGGCATCCAAAGGCGTGTATGATTCGATTAAGAAAGTGATCAAGCCGGAGATTTATGAAACATATATGGATAAAGAATAATACCAGCGATGAGATGTAAAATTACGTATCCTATCTGTTTTATACAGGCTGTTGAAAAAATCCGAATATACTAAGAAAAGAAAATCCTACAAAAAACGCCCCACAAAATGACAAACTCGCTGTTGCTCAAACAGTGTCATTTTGTGGGGCAAAGTAGTATTTTATTTCCTAAGTATATCTACGAATCTTTTCAAGGCCTGTACAACCCAGACAGGATACGTTTTTTATCCCTCATTCGTGGTAGTTATTCTTATGGAGAGGGGACGGGGCTCCACCCCGGGATGCGGACAGCGGCTGCGCCGTTAGCTACGCGAAGCAACGACGCGCAGCGCAGGCACGCTTTTTTTCCCTTTAAACAGTATTTCAAATGTAAAGTAAAAAACGTCTCATAGATGTTCATCAGGCCTGAAAAGATCTGTCAGAAGTACTTAGTGAAGAGAATTCTACTTTGCTTCGAAAAATGGCACTGTCTGAGCGACAGCGAGTTTGACATTTTTCGAAGTGGTTTTTGTAGAATTATCTTCTCTTAGTACTTCCAGATCTTTGAACTAGCCTGTAAGAACAGCTATGAGACGTAATTAGTTTATATTTTATACTGTGACTTTCTCATTATTTCACATTAAGGTATACATCCTCATGTGTATGGAACCCTCCATCTATGACCACTTCATCCATATTCTCTTTCGTCACAGCCACCGGCGTGATCTTATAATACGGAATCTCATATTCTCCATCATTGGTCGTCTCGGTAACAGGGTATTCACAGTCAGCTGACCCGATATCCTCCCCATTTCCAAGCATCACTGCCAGTGTCGCCGCCGTAGATGCCTCCTGCTCGATCGGCTTATACACCGTCATGGTCTGGGTTCCTTCTACAATACGCTGGCATGCAGCCAGTTCTGCATCCTGTGCGACAACAGCGACCTGTCCGGCAAGGCGGTTTTCGGACAAAACTTTAACTACCTGACTTGCCAGATCGTCATTACCACACATAACACCAACAATATCATCCGTCACTTCCAGCCCCTTGTTTACATGAGTTTCCGCTATTTCTGCAAGCCAGTTATCACAATAACCGGAGTAAACGATATTAAGCTTACTATCCACCAGTGCATCTTTAAATCCCTTCTCAACTTCCTCAACATTTTTATCTGTCGGTGATCCATAAATCGCAAAGATATTTCCGCCATCCGGGCAAGCTTTTTTCAGGGCTTCACCCATCAGTGTTCCAACCATCTCATTGTCGATCGTAATATACAGATCCGCATTTACATTGGGAATGATACGGTCATAGCAGATTACACAGATTCCTTTGCTTTTTGCTTCTTTTACCACATCATATAATGCATCGCCATCAATTGGTATAATAATGATCACGTCCATTTTTTTCTGGATGAAGTACTCAATCTGAGAAATCTGTTCCTCCACTTCTCCTCCGGCCACCTGCACATTTACTTCTGCCCCAAGACTCTGCGCTGTAGACACAAACATATCACGGTCACGCAGCCATCGTTCAATTACAAAAGAATCAAAGCTAAGTCCAATCTGCAGTTTATCCTCTTCTGTTGTATGTGCTGTTTCCGTCTCCACACTCTGCTTTCCACATCCTGTAAGCATCAGTGCAAGCACTATCCCGATTATAAGAAAAATGCCTGTTTTCTTTTTCATTTTCCATACCTCGTTTTATATTCACTTGGTGTCATATCTGTCTGTTTCTTAAAAATCCTGCTGAAATAATTCGGATCTGTATAACCACTCCGGATCCCGGCTTCTTTAATACTGATATCCGGCTGAGCCAAAAATTCCTTAGCTTTTTCTATCCGCACCTTCGTCACATATTCAATAAAGTTTTCTCCGGTCTCTTCTTTAAAGATCTTGCTGAAGTAATAAGGGCTGATATTTACAATGCCAGATACATCATCCAATGAGATGTCTTTATTATAATTCTCCTGGATATACAGCATCGCTTTCTTTGCAGCAGAATTGGACTGGTCTTCCTTCTGATCCCGGATTGCGCGGCAGGCATTCACCATCTTGTCCAGAAACCATTTTCGCAGTTCTTCATACCCTGTACATGCCATGGCTGCATCAAGATAATCGCGTCGATAGCTAAATCCATAATTGATCGCGCCTGCTTCAAATGCTTTTTTCTCACCCCAGATAATATATTCCAGGGTCTTCAGCCGGATGTTATTCATGTCGTCTGCATAATGTGCCACCATCCAGTCAAAAAACACATTTATCTCCTGGATACATTCTTTTTCTTTTCCCTCTTCCAGATAACGGAAAATATTTTTTTCCATCTCTACCGGAAATTCCTCATCATACACACCATTCTGGGAAAGATCTTCGATATGTATCACACGGCTCTTGCTTCCATTCAATGCACGCAGTGCCTCACGATAAGAGCGCTCCATCTCCTGCATTTCCCGTACTCTTCCGATTCCGACACGAAATTTCGCTTCGATACGATCTTCTAATCGGGTAATCAGGCTTCGTGCCTGTTCAACCAGATCGATTCTTTCTTCATATGGATTCTCAGACAGTGCACACGGAACCACGATTGGAATACGATTGGACATGATCGATCCCACTGCACAGGAAAAAGAAGATTTTACGATATCTCTCAATTCCGCATAAAAGTCCTGTGCCTTAACATTCATTCCAACCGGGCTTACCAGCCTTCCATTCTCATAAGACTGTCCAAACTGAATGATCATAACATAGCCCTGTTTTTCCTCAATATCCAGAAGCTGTTGGTAATAGTCTGCCACCTGCATCTCCTGTTGGAAAAGAAGGCTTCCAACAAAACTGTTTTCTACGACCGGAATGACTGTTTCCAGTTTTTCCTGTATTCTCAGAAGGTTACTTCGCTGATTTCTTTTTGTATCAACTTTTGCTGTGGCCTCTTCCACTGCTGCAATGATCTTGGCCTTTGAGATTGGCTTTGTCAGATATCGCTCGACTCCCAGATCAATTGCTTCTTTTGCATAATCGAATTTGTCATAGGCCGATACAACATAAAACAGAGCTGTTGTATTAAATTTTCTTATTTCTCGCATAGCCTGTATTCCATTAATACCAGGCATATGAATATCCATAAATACGATATCCGGATGAAAAGTCTCCGCGATCTCTGTTACGGCTCTTCCTGTTTTGGCAGTTTCTACGATACATGAATCCCCAAATGTACTGGATATAACATTCTTAAAGGCTTCCAGCATGATTCCTTCATCATCTGCAACTAAAATTCGATACATTCTTCTGTCTCCCCTTTGTTATGCAATATTTCCACATTATTCTCATTCCAGTTCATCTTTATACACAGGAAGGATGATATGAACTCTGGTCCCTTTCCCTGGTCCGTCACTTTCAATCGTAAACAAATTTTCTTCTTTATAATACAGCTGTAGTCTGTCAATTACATTCCGAACAGCAATTCCCGTGGAAAAACGGTCTTCTTCATTCTGATCTGCGCGTCCGGCCATAACCCTGGCTATCATTTCTTCTGTCATTCCCGCACCATTGTCGCTTACTGTAACATCCAACATCTCACCATTTCGGTGAATTTCCATACGGATCCATCCCGTTTCCATACAGTCATGAATTCCATGCTGCACTGCATTTTCAACCAGTGGCTGCAGAATCATACTCGGAATACGAATATTATCAATACCTTCATCCACTTCCTTAATATAGGTGATATCTCCGGCAAAACGGACATTCAGGATATAAATGTAGTTATCTACCGCCCCAATCTCCTCCCAGAGCATGGCGTCTTCTTCCATCTTACGTACATTATAACGGAAAAAATCTGCCATCTTTTCAAGAAAAATTCCTGTATTATCCGCATCCCCCATCATGGCAAGCTGTGCACCTGCATTCAGACTGTTAAACAAAAAATGTGGATTGATCTGCGCCTGAAGGTATTTCAGCTGAGCCTCCTTCAGATGGGTTTCCATAAGAAGCTCCCGTTCCTTCATCTGTGCCTGACGTTCCATGCTTTCCTTAAGCTGCTCAATATTCTGCCGGATACTTTCCAGCATCTGGTTAAAACTTCGTGTTACAACACCAACCTCATCTTCAACAACTACCGGAAGCTGAGGTACATTTAAGTTACCCTTTGCAACTTCATGCGCTGTATTGGACAATGCTGTAAGTGGACGGATCATATTACGGACAAGAAGCGTTGTGACTGCAAGACCAAGTGCATATACAACCAGCATAACGAAAATACAGAGTTTATAGAGTACATTCATTGCTAAGAGCAGCAGCTGGTAATTTGCCGAGTTCGTTTTAAATCGTAAATTATTCAGCTTATAAATATAGACATTGATATATTCATAAAGCTCATTTTCATCTTCGTAGGAAGTTTTGTATTTTTCTACATTTCTTCCTCGTTTTGCCTGAACCGTCTCATTTGTCTGTTCCAGATAACTTTCTGACATTCTCCGGATATTTTTTTCCAGCATTTTCACTTCATTATCCAGATTTCGGTCATTCAGTTCTTCGATCAGATTCTTGTAATTCTGTTCATAACGATAATAATTTTCCAGAGCCTGTGTGCTCTTGGTATTTAAATATTCATAAACCGTACTCTCTACCTGCTCCAGCGATTCCGAGAGTTCATTCACAGCCGTATTACTGGAAAAGACTGCATCAATTCTTGTAACCGCTGTATGAATCTGCTTAAAGATAAACACATTGATTCCCAGCGCAAACACAAGAACCAGAAGCATAACTCCGCTCAGTCGGGTCTGTATAGAGTTTTTTACGGAAGATATCTCTTTTCCCTGTCTCATTTCTCATCCTCCGTCCTGTAATCCTTTGTATTCTCCTTTGTGATCACATGCTGGTTTACACTATAATAGTTATTACTATGTCCAAGTGACAGATACTCATCCAGTGCATTGACGCTGTATCGGCCAATCTCGTCCATATCCAGAGCAATCGCAGAAGAAATGATTTCCTTATCGATGGCATCCAGAATCACATCTGAATAGTAGAATCCGATCACTTTGACATTACCTACCTGGTTATAATCGATCAGTGCCTGATAAACACACTCTGTCACAACTTCGTCCATACATACCAGAACGTCAGGTAGATTTTCATCATTTACAAACATGTCACGTACAAATTCTTCTGTATCAAAATCTGCACTGCTGTCTACACAGTATTCCGTCAGGTCTACAGACTGGCCTGTTTTTTTCTGTGCCTCCAGTTCCTTTTTGACCTGCGAATAGACAAGATTCGTCTCCTGTGTCTTGGAACTGGATGTAGAAAGAAACATGACACTGGTAGTTCCCTGCGCTTTCAGCATGCCGCTAATCTGCTCTGTGTAAGCACTTCCCGTCTGATAACTGTTTAAGCCGACAAAACTGATCCTGCCTGTTGCAGTATCATCCGTCATAACCGTTACTACAGGGATTTTTTCCTTCAATGCTTCATTGATCAGATGCTGCTCTTCTTTACTTCCATCCGCTTCCAGAATGATTCCATCCACCTGGGAAGCAATTCCGATTTTCAGACAGTCTGCCTGAGAATAGCCGTTCATCTGTTCAGGAGAAAGAAGTTCTACATACGCATCTTTCTCTTCTGCTTCCTTGGATGCACTCTCATAAACCGATTGCCACATACCAGTATCTTTATCATTGGAGATCATCAGATAATGTCTCTGATAGCTTGCCGCATGCTCTCCTTCTCCAAGCTCTACTCTGTCCAGACTTTTCTGAAAATAAATCCAGATACCGGAAAGAAAAAAGATGCAGCCTGCCAGGATGCAAAAAACTGTCAGTGTAAATTTCTTCATAGCTTTCATTCTTTCTGTTTATTTTTATCAGATATCAGTGTAACATATTCCACTCCATAGTGCAAAAGTGTTGTTGTCCATTTCATATCCAGTTATAAAAAGGGCCATTGCGTTACACGCAATGACCCTCATCATTCATTTTATTGATTTGTTATCTGCTTCTATCATCCATTCTTTCTGTTGGATAATACATCGAATACTACTGCGATCAGAAGTACGGCACCTTTTACTACATACTGCCAGGAATCACCGATACCCATGATTGACATACCCATGTTGATAACACCAAGGAGAAGTGCACCGATTACAACACCACCTACAGTACCGCTGCCGCCGTATGCGGAAGCACCACCGATGAAACAGGAGCCGATCGCATCCATCTCGAAGGAAGTACCTGTGCTACCATTTACAGAACCTACACGTGCTGCACAGAGAAGACCTGCAAGACCTGCAAGAAGTCCCATGTTTACATATGCAATGAAGTAAACTTTGTTTGTATCAATACCGGAAAGCTGTGTAGCTTTCTCATTACCACCAATTGCGTAGAAGTAACGTCCAAATGCTGTTTTGGATGTAATAAAGTTGTAGATCAGGCAGATTGCAACTACCCAGATGAACATTACGGAGATACCTTTGTACTGGAACAGTTTATAGCAGTACCAGAGGATAACTACTGCGATGATAACAGCTTTGCTGTAATCAGAAAATGCTGTATTCTGACGATATCCTCTTTTTGCTTTGTTTGCTCTGGAACGAACTACACTGAAGATTACATATACAGCAACAACAATACCAACGATCAGTGCTGAATAGTTTGCAGTGTCATCCAATCCAGGAATATTAATATAAGAAGTAAATACTTTCAGGAAATCTTTGTTCTGGATAGAAACAGTTTTGTTGTCCAGAATCAGACGTCCAAATCCACGGAAGATGAACATACCAGCAAGCGTTGTGATGAATGGAGGAATACGTTTGTAACCGATCCAGTAACCCTGCCAGATACCTACCAGAAGGCCAACAACCAGGCAGATGATGATGGTCAGATATGGGTTCATTCCCTTGTTGCTGATAAGTACTGCTGCAAGACCACCAACCAGGCAGATTACAGCACCAACAGAAAGGTCGATGTTACCACCTGTCAGGATACATAATAACATACCACAGGCAAGAACGAGAACATAACCATTCTGAAGCATTAAGTTTGACATGTTCTGTGCATACAGGAGTCTTCCGTTTGTCAATCCACAGAACAGGATAAATACGATCACCAGTGCAATGACCATTGTATACTTTCTTAAGAAATCTTTTACATTAAATTTCATTTTTTTACCCCTTTCCCAGTAACTGTTCAGTCACTATTTCTTATTTTTTATTCTGTTCCTGCATGATCGAAGCCATAATACGTTCCTGAGTTGCCTCTTCCGCTGTAAATTCACCAGCCAGACGGCCTTCACTCATAACATAGATTCGGTCACACATACCGAGAAGTTCCGGCATTTCAGAAGAAATCATAATGACTGATTTTCCATCTTCTACCATCTTGTTGATCAGGCAGTAGATATCATATTTTGCACCTACATCGATACCTCGTGTAGGTTCATCCAGAATCAGGATATCCGGTTCTGTAAACATCCACTTACCAAGCAGAGCTTTCTGCTGGTTACCACCGGAAAGGTTACCGATTTTCTGCTCATTGGAAGGAGTCTTGGTTCCCATTTCCTTTGTCATCTCATCTGCCAGATGAACTTCCATATCTGTATTGACGACACCTTTCTCACAGACTTTGGAAAGTCTGGCAAGTGTTGTATTAAATCGAATGGATTCTCCGAGAATCAGTCCGTTTGTCTTACGGTCTTCTGTTACATATGCAAGACCATGACGGATCGCATCGTGCGGATTCTTGAGATTTACTTTTTCTCCCTTGATATAAAGTTCACCGGAAATATTGCTTCCATAGCTCTTACCAAATACAGACATTGCAAACTCGGTACGTCCTGCACCCTGCAGTCCTGAGAAACCGACAACCTCACCTTTATGTACCTTACAGTTAATTTTATTATCTACGATCTTCTCGGGATAGAGTGGATGATGAACGGTCCAGTCTTTTACTTCCAGCATAACCTCTTTGCTGACATTATGTTTTCTGGTAGGATAACGGTCATCCATAGAACGACCAACCATACCTTTGATGATACGGTCTTCACTTAAATCATCTACACCCTTGGTCAGTGTCTCGATCGTTGTACCATCTCGGATGATCGTACAGCGGTCTGCACAGTAGATGATCTCATTCAGTTTATGAGTGATGATGATAGAGGTCAGTCCGTTCTTCTTGAATTCCATCAGAAGATCCAGAAGCATCTTTGCATCTTCATCATTCAGAGATGAAGTAGGCTCATCCAGGATCAGAAGTTTAACCTTCTTAGAGAATGCCTTTGCGATCTCTACCAGCTGCTGTTTACCTGTTCCGATATCTTTGATCAGTGTCTGTGCAGATTCATGGAGTCCAACCTGTGCCATGTGTTTTTCTGCTTCACTGTATGTTCTGTCCCAGTCAATGCTGCCGCTTTTATTCTTAATCTCGTTTCCGAGAAACATATTCTCGCCAATAGAAAGTAACGGAATCAGCGCAAGTTCCTGATGGATGATAACGATTCCTTTCGCTTCACTGTCGTTCAGGTTTTTAAACTTGCATTCCTCACCTTCATAGGTAACTGTACCTGTATAACTTCCATATGGATACTGACCACTTAAAACGTTCATCAGTGTGGATTTTCCCGCACCGTTTTCACCGATCAGCGCGTGAATCTCTCCTCGCTGGACTTCAAGATTTACATTGTCCAGAGCTTTGACACCGGGGAACTCTTTTGTAATGTGATCCATTACTAAAATATTGTCTGCCAAAATGGCGCCCCCTTTCAAAAAACCGGGCGGGGCTCTTCACCCCGCCCTAAAATTTCAAATTACATGTTTTATTGGTTACTTAAGCAATTTTTTCTGCTTACTGTGCTGGATGAAGATATCCGTCATCGTCCTGTGTATAGTATCCTGTGTCAACCAGTTCTTCTTTCATGTTGTCTTTTGTTACAACTGTAGGAACCAGAAGGAATGATGGGCATTTATGTCCTTCAGATGTTTCATAGGATTCTGTATCATATGCACAGTCGAAATCCCATTTGGAGTTTGTGATCAGAGAATCATCAATTGTGTCACCTTTCAGCATTGCTTCTGCAAGGTCAAGAGTAACAACTGCTTCGTTTGCAACTGCTTTGTAAACTGTCATGGACTGTTTTCCATCTACGATGTTTGCAAGGTTAGCTTCGTCACCGTCCTGTCCTGTGATCAGAACGTCGTTTTTGCCTGCATAGTCAGATTCGATTGCCTGTGTAACACCGAGTGCTGTGGAGTCATTGGAGCAAAGAGCTACATCCAGCTGAGTTCCATCTGCATAGTAGGAAGCGAGGATGTTCTGCATTCTCTCGAGTGCTGTCTGTGTATCCCATGCTGCTGTTGCTACGGAATCGAAATCAGTCTGTCCGGAAACTACATTCAGTGTGCCTGCATCCAGATACGGTTTCAGAGTGTCATAAGCACCGTTGAAGAAGTATCCTGCATTGTTATCTGCCGGGTCACCTGCTGTGAACTCGATGTTATATGTTTTATCACCTGCATTGTCAAGATCCAGAGTATCGATTACGTACTGGCCCTGCAGAGTACCTACTGTATAGTTATCGAAGGAGATATAATAGGAAACTGCATCGGATTTGATCAGACGGTCATAAGCGATAACCGGGATTCCTGCATCTGCTGCTTCATCCATAACTGTATTAAGTGCTTCACCATCGATAGCTGCAATTACCAGGAGGTTAACTCCATCGGAGATCAGGTTCTGGATATCATTTACCTGACGGTCTGTTTCGTTATCGGAGTATGTCAGCTCTACATCATATCCAGCTGCTTTAAACTGTTCTTCCAGATAAGAACCATCTCTGTTCCAACGTTCCAGAGACTGTGTTGGCATTGAGATACCAATCTTTCCGCCTTCAGCTGCTGCATCATCTGCAAGTACCGGAACTGCACAAGATGTGATTGCCATTGTTGCTGCCATCGCTAAAACTAATTTTTTCTTCATAAAAGAAACCTCCCATTTTTGTTTGCTCTTTAGCTATTTCGTATAGCTTTTTGATGAAATTATAATACCATATGGATATATTAAACAAAATGGACTGTTTTTTGATATATCTTTCAATTTTTGTGATAAAAAAACATCCAGATGGCATGCATCTGGACATTTTCGATATGTTCATTAAAAAAACAATAATTTTGTGCTATTGACAGGTTGTCACTCACTACGTTCGTATCAACCTGTATGTCTCGGGATATTCTCAGACAACAATCTGCTGTATGTTACCCCTGTTTACTCTTCTGCGTCAAGTGCACGGATTCTCTGAACAAGTTCTTCACAGATTTCCAGTTTATCCTTACCATCTGTCTCGATCACAATATCAGCTGCTGCCTGGTATTTCTCACGACGTTTTTCCATCAGGTCTGCAATAAAGTCAACGTTCTTGTTGCCTTCCAGAAGTGGTCTGTCGTGATTATCTTTGACACGGCTTAAGATTGTCTCCGGTTTAGCTGTCAGAAGGACAACGCGTCCATTCTTCTTCATTTCGACTACATTGCGTTCTCTCATCGGCACACCACCGCCACAGGAAATAACTACATTGGTCTTGGACTGCATTTCTATAAGAAGTTCTGTCTCCAGATTACGGAAATACTCTTCTCCATATGTCTCAAAAATATCAGAAATGGACATTCCCTCTCTCTCGGCAATGATCTGGTCCATCTCTACAACTTCCATTGCGAATACTGTCCGCAGGAAATCAGAAATCGTAGATTTACCTGCACCCATGAAACCGATCAGTACAATATTGTAATCAAACAATTTACGTGCCTGGATTCTCTTACTGTTTCTGGTAATTTCTTCAAAAACAGCAGTCACTTCATCTTTATGGCGTCTGCCTTCCATTCTGCGGTTCAGCCATTCTCTCTGTTTTGCTTCCTGCTCCGGCTGAAGGATCGGAATATCATTTGCTTCTTTGTAAGCCATGATATCTTCTACGATTCTGTTACGCATAAGTAATGCATCCAGCACGATCTCATCACACTGTCCAAGGCTCTCTCGAAGTACTTCCAACTGATTCATATGTATCGTTCCCTCTCTTATAAACAAATTTATCGCTGTGAACACTTTATATTCCCTTTGTTCACTGCATCACTATTTGCTCATTATAACAGTTATTTAGCACGTTAACAATATAAAGTGGGAACTTTTTTTATTACTCCGCATTTTTAAGTGCCTCACCCATCGGTACTTTCCGGATTTTTCTGTATTCCAGAAGTGCAACCACTGCATATGTCACAAGCCCGATCACAAACATCTGTACATAGATCATCGGGTCAATCCAGAGCGCGATCCATCCGGAGATACTCTGCAGCATCATTTCCCTGAATAGAATTTCCATGATCGTAGTCTCAATTGGCAGGCTGATCAGAAGGCACAAAACAATCACGATCGACGTAGACAAGATGTATAGCCTGCTGATCTCACCATTGGTATAACCAAGAATCTTCGTCATCGAAATCGACTGTGCATTTTTTTCAATTATGATCTTAGAGAGAAGATATATCAGGATCATATAGATTGCAACTGCAAATAAATTTACCATCCCCATCATACTTCCCATAGAAACACTCAGCTGTCTGGAAATCTTTGTCAGTGCATCCAGGTCGATCACTGAACCTATGTAGCTACTGTCAATATCCGTGATCTCCGTGTTGCTAAAATATCCGCTGAAATAATCATCACCCAGATCAAAGGTCTGATTCAATTCCTCCTGTGGCATGAAAATACAAAGACTGCCATTATAATCATAAATTCCACTGATTTTAAAAGTATACTCGTCATCCTCATATTTTTCTTTGAGTGTGATCGAATCTCCCGGTTTCAGCAGGAATTTATCTGCATACGCTTTCGAAATATACACGCCATCTGAAAAATCCACATCAATGTACTTGCTGTCATCGTGAACGCCATAGAGTGTTACTTCTTCACTTTTGTATTTGGTCGGAAGTGTATTCAGTGAGTAAGCACTGAATTCCTCTGCGTCTTCATTATCTGTTTCTGCGTCATGTGCAAACAGCAGCATATCCAGCATACTTTCAAGCTTATTACTGCCCCCCATCACACTTACCGGCATTGAAAGCATATACTGATATTTTGCCAGCATATTGTTCTGGATCTCCAGCTGGTAATGATCCAGTGCGGACGGGAGCAGAAGGCCAAACATCAGAAGCAGATTTGCAAATATGATCCCCACAAAAAGGACAAGATAATTGCTGATATTCTGAAAGATCACGCGCAGGCGGAATCTGTGAAAAATTTTCATTCGCGGGCTGAGATAAACCGCACGTCTCTGCTTTCTGGAAGAAAGATCTCTTCGCAGAAATTTAAGCGGCGACAGCTTCAGCTTATGATGCAGAACCGCATAGTTAACTACAAACATAATTATTACCGGAACTACTGTCGTCATAAGAAAAGCTTCTGCATTCCAGATTGTCACATAAGTCGGCAGACTGTAGCTTCCATAATACATACCGGCACATACATCCTTAAATGCCGTATAACCTAAAATATTACCGATCAGCGCGCCCACCAGCGTTACGATCACCGGAAGAGTCATATAATGCCGGATCAGCTCATTTTTTGTATAGCCGGATGCCCGAAGCGTTCCGATGACACCAGCTTCTTTTGCAATCGTATTACTGGTCGTGATGCCAAATACAAAAGCCATGATCACGATGATGATATAGAGAAGCATGATCATCATTGCCTTGTCACTTCCCATATCATCTCCAGTAAATATAATCGCCTGATTCTGATATTGCGGCACAAAATTTTCCAAAGTGACAACTTTTCCCATTGCCTTCATCAGATCTTCCGAAACATTCTTTTCCTCGAGTTCTGTCTGCGGTTTTTCATTGTAGGTCCATGCATAATTATATTGCAGCTTATCCTGATCCAGAGAATCAAATTCTTCATCCGTCACTACGCCTACTCCAAACTTTACAGCATCAAACATAGAATCGTTATTACTCTGAAACAAACAGCTGTAATCTGATAATGCAACCAGCCCGGTGATCGTCCAGGACTTTGTCCCATCATCCAGAGTATCTCCAATCTTCAGTGAATTATTATCTGCGTACATACGGTCAATTGCGATCTCACCGGTTTCTAACGGTAATTCTCCGTCCATCAGGCATACTTTATCCACCTCTGTACGATTCTTGAAAAAGCGCATTGTGCTTCCATTTGAAAGAGAATCTTCTATATAATAGTTTTCATAGATTTTGACACCTTCCTCTTCAATTGCCTCGCGCTGTCCTCGATACAGACGCTCTCCGGTACGAAAATTTCCATCTTCAATATTGTATTTTTCAAATCCTTCATCGTATGCCTGGATCATGCTTCCATCTGCAACCAGAAATCCGGACACCATACCGATCGTCGCAACCATCAAGATGAATACAACCAGATATTTTCCAATCTCCCCTTTCAGTTCACGGGGAATTCTTTTTCTCAGAGGACTCTTCATAGCACCGCCCCCTTACCATTCAAGATCCATCGCAGGAATCTTATGCTCGTTCTGATAGTTTTTACGGATCATTCCATCTCGAAGTTTTACCACACGATCTGCCATGTCCTTGATCGCATCATTATGTGTTACCATGATCACAGTATTTCCGTATTTCTGATTCACTGTTTCGATCAATTTCAGAATTTCCTTGGAAGTATTGTAATCCAAGGCACCGGTCGGCTCATCACAGAGCAGAATATCCGGATTTTTTACAATTGCACGCCCAATCGCGGTTCTCTGCTGCTGTCCACCGGAAAGCTGATTCGGAAGTTTCCTCTGATGCTCAAAAAGACCAAGTGTATGCAGAAGCTCATCCACATCCAGTGCCCGGTCACTTAAATAAGCACCCACCTCAATATTCTCCCTCACAGTCAGATTCGGAATCAGGTTGTACATCTGAAAGATATAGCCAAGATGTTTCCGTCTGTACTGAGAAAGTTTCTTTTCTTTCATATCAGCCAGTTTTTCGCCTTCGATAGAAATACTTCCACCATCTGCGTTCTCGATTCCACCGATAATATTCAGCAAGGTGGATTTACCGGAGCCCGACGGCCCCAGAAGTACACAGAATTCCCCTTTTTCAATATCCAGGTCCAGCCCTTTCAGAACATCTACTTTGCTGTCCCCGGTGCCAAATGATTTCTTAATATCCCGAATTTCCAAAAACATAAGTTTCTCCTTTTCATACCTTTGCCAACCTTATCGGTTAGTTGCATCTACACTTATGTTAGTTTAGGCTATCCGTTTTGTCAAGAAAATTTGCTTCATCTAACTATTTTCGAAAAAAAAATCCGGCCCTGCACAAAGCAAAACCAGAACTTTTTCTACATTATAAATTCCATTATTCTCTCTACAATAAATACCGCTGCACACGCGAACAACGCAACCATAAGAAGACTCTTTTCACGATATGCCACGATCAGTGCTACAATGAGTCCCGCCGCACCGGAAATGATCCCGCCTGCCGTTGCTGTCAGGATTGCCGGAAATGTCATAGCAGCAAGACATGCATATGGCACATAGTACAGAAAGGATTTTACAAACGGACTGGTGATTTCCCTTTTGAAAAGGACCAGTGGAAGCATACGAATCAGATATGTTACGCCTGCCATCACCAGAATATACAGATATACATTCGGTTTCATATCAGTTTGCTGCCTCCTTTTCCTCTGTTTCTTTTTCCTCAACCGGGCAGAAATGTGCTGCCAACCCTGCTACCAGCAATGTCGTGATAATGATCACAAATCCGGTAGAAACTTTATTCAGTACCGGAACCACTGCAAATAACGTACTCACAGCCATCGCTCCGATCACTACGCCAAGAACGGCTCGATTTTTCTTTGCCGGTGGAATGATCACCGCAAGAAACATTCCATAGATTGCCACACTCAGTGCACTTACCAAGAAATCTGGAAGCAGGCTTCCAGAAACAGCTCCTGCCAGTGTTCCCAGTGTCCATCCCGGAATCGCGACACACATTACACCATAATTATACCACGGACTGATCCTTCCCTCCTGACTTGCACTGACACCAAAAATCTCATCTGTCACACCAAACGCAACCGCAAGTCTGTGTCCATTGGAAACACCTTTTTCCAGTTTCTGTGACAGAGAAAAAGACATCAGACAGTATCTTAAGTTGATAACCAGCTGCGTCAGTGCCATCTCCCACAGCGAACCACCGGCTGCAATGATTCCAATACCTGCAAACTGTCCTGCCGAGGTAAGATTTGTCAGTGAGATCAGAACTGCCTGCCATGCAGTCAGACCTGACTGAATAGCCATGATCCCAAAGGTAAAGGATACCGCAAAGTATCCCAGGCCAATCGGAATTCCATCCTGAAGGCCTTTCCCAAAGCTTGTTTTATTCATGCCTGTATCAGTCCTCCAGTGAATTCAGTACACGGAATCCATTATTGCTCAGTACATTTTCTGTCACAAATACATCATCTGTCTGAAGGATCATGATCGGAAGGCTGTTTTCTCTATGATAGGATGTATAAATATAATCCAGATTCACATTACAGTTGCCAAGGACCTGCAGTACGGTATTCAGTCCGCCCACTTCATCTTTCAGGTCTACAGCAATGACCTCTGTCACACGATTCATATATCCATTCTCACTCAGAAGTTTCTCTGCTTCATCTGCCTGGTTTGTTATCATACGAAAAAGAGCAAACTCCGGTGCATCAAAGCATGCAAATCCATAAATATCAATTCCTGCTTCTGCCAGAAGTTCGGTGACTTTCTGAAGACTTCCTGCTTTATTTTCAATAAATACAATGTTCTGTTCGATCATTTTCTCTCTCCTCGTCCTGTGCATAAATAAATTAAAACTTGCATATTATACCAACTTTATCCATTATACTCACGTTTCTTTCAAATGTAAACCTTTGCAGTGGACAAAAAAATCCTGCGGAAATGTTCTGTACGTTTTCTTTCTGTACACCAAACCCTTCCACAGGACTCTTTTCAGTAGAACTTATCCACCTGTATTCTTTTAATCTAACTCTTCATCCACATATTTCTGAATATTGGATGCATTTACATATTTCTTCAGATGTTCTCCATCCGTAATGACCAGTGTCGGTGCCTGCATAATGCCAAACTGACGTGCCATATCCGGATTCTTCTCTGCATCAATGATCTCCAGATCTTCACCTTCCAGCATCTTCTTTGCCATGCGGCAGTTTGGACAGGTGTTGGTTGTAAACAGATATTTATGTGTTTCTACCGGCTCGATCTTGACATCATCATCTGTCACTGTAACCATACTGGTATGGACTTTCTTAAGTTTGGAGTGAAGCACATCATACAGTGTACGGTTCTTGTACTCCTGCGCTTTTCCATCATTCCAGTTCTGTACCGGACGGTAATATCCGGTAATTCGACTGTAAACCTCTGCTTTCTTTCCACATTTCGGACAGGTAAAGTGCTCACCACTTAAATATCCATGTTCCTTACATACGGAGTAAGTAGGTGAAATCGTATAGTATGGAAGTTTATAGTTCTCGGCAATCTTGCGTACCAGAGATGCAGCAGCCTTCCAGTCCGGAAGTTTTTCACCGAGGAATGCATGGAATACGGTACCAGATGTATAAAGAGTCTGCAGTTCATCCTGAATATCCAGTGCATCAAAAATATCTGAGCTGTATTCTACCGGCAGATGGGAACTGTTGGTATAATACGGAGTATCTCCTTTGCTTCCGGCTGTACGGATATCCGGCCAGCGCTTACGGTCATGTTTTGCAAGACGATATGCCGTAGATTCTGCCGGAGTCGCCTCCAGATTAAACAGTTCGCCCGGATATTCTTCCTGATAATCAGAAAGACGGTTGCGCATGTGTGTAAGAACCTCTTTTGTAAATTTCTGCGTACGCGGATCGCTCATGTCACAGCCAAGCCATTTCGCATTCAGACCGGCTTCATTCATGCCTACCAGACCAATGGTCGAAAAATGATTGTCAAAGCTTCCAAGGTATCTCTTCGTGTACGGATAAAGACCTTCATTCAGAAGTTTTGTAATAACCTCTCTCTTGATATGCAGTGATCTTGCAGAAATATCCATCAGACGATCCAGTCTTCTGTAGAATTCTTCCGGTGTCTTGGACTGATATGCGATACGTGGCATGTTGATCGTAACAACACCTACCGAACCGGTACTTTCACCGGATCCGAAGAATCCGCCACTCTTCTTACGCAGTTCACGAAGATCCAGACGCAGACGGCAGCACATGCTTCGAATATCACTTGGTTTCATATCACTGTTGATATAATTTGAAAAATATGGAGTTCCATATTTGGAAGTCATCTCAAACAGCAGACGATTGTTCTCAGTATCGGACCAGTCGAACTCTTTTGTGATAGAATATGTCGGGATTGGATACTGGAACCCACGTCCATTGGCATCTCCCTCGATCATCGTCTCAATAAAAGCCTTATTGACCATGTCCATTTCTTTTTTGCAGTCTTTGTATTTGAAATCCATATCTTTGCCGCCAACGATCGCAGGAAGCTCTGCAAGATCATCCGGAACCGTCCAGTCCAGTGTGATATTGGAAAACGGTGCCTGTGTTCCCCAACGGCTTGGTGTATTCACGCCATAAATGAAAGATTCAATACATTTCTTAACTTCCGGATAACTCAGGTTGTCCACCTTGACAAAAGGTGCCAGATACGTATCAAAAGAAGAAAATGCCTGCGCACCAGCCCATTCATTCTGCATGATTCCAAGGAAATTCACCATCTGATTACAAAGGACACTCAGGTGCTTTGCCGGCGCGGATGTAATCTTGCCTTCGATGCCACCCAGCCCTTCTTTGATAAGCTGTTTCAATGACCATCCTGCACAGTAACCGGTCAACATGGACAGATCATGAATATGGATATCCGCATTTCTGTGTGCATCTGCGATCTCATTGTCATAGATTTCGGATAACCAGTAATTGGCTGTAACCGCACCGGAATTGCTCAAGATCAGACCACCTACCGAATATGTGACAGTAGAGTTCTCTTTTACTCGCCAATCCTCGACCTTCACATAACTGTCCACGATCTCTTTGTAATCCAGAATCGTGGATTTCATATTACGGATCTTTTCCCTCTGTTTACGATAGAGGATATATGCCTTGGCAACATCACTGTATCCGGCCTGGATCAGAACATTCTCCACACTGTCCTGAATATCTTCTACGGTTACCTTCCCATCCTGGATCTTATTCTGGAAATCTGCAGTAACACGAAGGGCCAAAAGGTCGATCATATCTTTACTGTAGTTTTTTTCTTTTGCATCAAATGCTTTATCAATAGCTGATGTAATCTTTGCCATCTGAAATTCAGCAATTTCACCATCACGTTTTACTACCTGAAACATGTTATACATTCCTCCCTCTACTACTTGCACCTGTATTATATACGGTCATATTCATACCGTGAATTACATGCTGCAGATTGCTGTTTTCTCCGTTCACAGCAACCGTGTAGAACCTATTGTAGCAGACTCTTATCTATACGTCAATAGACAAAAACACCATATATTGTGCCGCTAATGTAAGTGCACAACTATATGGTGTTGTCCAATATTCCCGTTTTTCCTTTATTTATGGGACTTTGGCATTACTGAAACAAAGATTTCTGCAGGTACTCTCGCCTTTACAAAAATTCCATCTTCCCGATATTCTTCAGAAAGCAGACTTCCATACTCCCGGATGATCTGAATCTTACCAGCCTCTTTGTAAGTATATAATTCTTCCAGATAAATCTGGCTCTCTGCGAGGAGTTTTGCCAGAACATCTTTAAGTTCCTCCAGGCCCTCTCCTGTACGGGCAGAACATTTGACTGTATAATCCGCCCGAAAATCCCGAAGCGATTCTCCCTGCACCTGATCCTGCTTATTCAGGAGTGTAATGATCTTTTTACCTGTCGCTCCCAGCTCTCGGAGTGTCTCATACACCGTATGCATCTGAAGCTCTGCCTGCGGATTGGAAGCATCTACCACATGAATGATATAATCTGCATACTTAGCCTCTTCCAGCGTACTTTTAAACGCTTCTACCAGATGATGTGGCAGCTTGCGGATAAATCCTACAGTATCTGTCAGAAGGATCTGCTGCCCATCTTTGAGTTCCAATACACGCGTCGTCGGATCCAATGTTGCGAACAGCTTATCTTCTGCCAGAATGCCGGCTCCTGTCAGTGTATTCAAAAGCGTTGATTTTCCTGCATTTGTATAGCCTACGATCGCCGCTGTCTTCAGATTTCCTCTACTTCTCTTGCCTCTGATCAGTTCACGGTGTTTCTCTACCTGCGCAAGTTCTGCTTTCAGAGCAGATATTCTGGTACGGATCAGACGTCTGTCTGTTTCCAGTTTTTTCTCACCCGGTCCTCTTGTTCCGATACCACCGCCAAGTCTGGAAAGAGATTCGCGCAGTCCGACCAGACGCGCCGACCGGTAACGAAGCTGCGCCAGTTCTACCTGAATCTTACCTTCACTTGTGGTCGCACGGCCGGCAAAGATATCCAGGATCAAAAGTGTTCGATCCATAACCTTGCAGTCCAGTTCTCTCTCCAGATTATTCATCTGTGCCGGTGAAAGCTCATCATCGCAGATCACCCCATTGGCATCATAAGCTGCCAGAAGTGCCGCAACCTCTTCTATCTTGCCTTTGCCGATATAAGTTCCAGGGTGTACTGCTTCACGGTTCTGGATCACTTTCCCAACGGTTACAGCGCCTGCAGTGGCCGCCAGTTCGTCCAGTTCGTCAAGCGATGCAGCAACATCCTCGTCCTGTTCTGTCTGTACACCGATCAGGATGACACGCTCTTCAATTTCCTTGAAATCATAAAACTGCATAGATCAGTACTCCTCTTCACCGGATTCATCAGAGCCATCAGGAGTATCTGTAGTATCCCCTGCATCGGAAGCCGCCTCTGCATCGGTATTCTCCGTTGTATCAGAAGCTGTATCATTACTCAGTTCACCATTACGTGACTGCAGGAAGGTCAGTTCCTTCGCTGCATTTTCATCATCCGGGAACATCTTGATATATTCCTGCATTTTGCTCAGAGCAGTTGCAAAATCCAGCTTTTTCTCATATACTACAATCTCATTGAACAACAGATCCTGCATTTCTTCTGTAGATGCATCTTCCAGGCCTTTGCTGATATTCTCCAGTGCGCTGTCATAAGAGCCATCATCCATGTCACAAAGTGCCAGTCCATTGTAGCCTTTGGCCGGATCACTGTCATCCGCTGACACATACTGCTGATACATACTTCTGGCATTGGAAGTATCACCCTGTGCGCGGTAGACCATTCCCAGAAGAAGCATTCCTTCTGTACTCTTCTGATTCACAGCCTCCGTAAGTTCCTTCTGTGCATTGGAATAATCTTCCATATAATAATAGACTTTTCCTCTGTTGCAGTAATCCTCTGCATTTTTCGGTTCTGTTTTCAACGCAGCCTCAAGATATCGTGTACCATCTGCTTCCATATCCTTTTCCAGATATGCCTCATAGATCTGGATCGCTCTGTCATAAGTGGCATCTTCTCCGTAAGCTTCTGTAAAGTTCGAAGAAGCCTCATCATAAGAATCCATTGCCAGTGCCACACATCCTGTCAGATAATATGTCTCCGCATCCATGCTGTAGCTTTCTGCCAGTGTCTGACAATCCGCCATCGCAGCATCATTCAGTCCGGATTTTAATTCTGCGGTTGCTCTGTAAGCAAGCATATCTTTCTTAAGTGCTTTTCCTGCTTTTTCATCGTTCAGACCATTGGTCAGGCTGTCAATGGCATCCTGATAATTTCCAAGATGAATATTTGCGATTCCGGCCCCACGATATGCCTCTGCTGTTTTATATCCAGCAGTGATCGATGACTGATACCCCTGAAGGGCATAATCATAACTGCCCTGTGCAAGATCTGCACAGGCCTGGTCATAAGTTTTCTTTTCTTCCCCTCCACAGCCGGTCAGCATTCCAAATGTCAGTCCGGCTGTCAGCATCCATACGATTCTTTTATTTTTCATTGATATCCTATTCTACTACGAGTCCTTCTTCTTCCATTACACGAACAACGTTATTTACGTGTTCTGCACAGATTTCCTCTGTTCCGGCCTCTACCATGACACGAATCAGCGGCTCTGTACCACTTTCTCTTACAAGAATACGTCCATCTGTGCTGAGTGCTCTTGCAGCAGCCTCTACCGCTTCAACAACCTTCGGATTTTCTCTTGCAGTCTTCTTGTCTGCAACACGAACATTGCGGAGAATCTGCGGATAAACCTTCATTTCTTTTGCCAGATCACAGAGCGTTGCCTTCTGCTCCACACAAGCTTCCATGATCATAAGAGAAGTCAGGATTCCATCCCCGGTGGCTGCATAGCGACTGAAAATAACATGTCCGGACTGTTCTCCACCAATACTGTAGTTATTCTCAAGCATATTTTCGGCAACATATTTATCACCAACTGCCGTCTGTTCATAGTTGATGCCTTCTGCCTCAAATGCCTTGTAAAGTCCCATATTTGACATAACAGTTGTAACTACGGTATTTCCATTCAGTTTTCCCTGAGATTTCAGGAATTTACCGCAGACATACAGAATCTTGTCTCCATCAATGATATTTCCCTTATGGTCTACTGCAATACAACGGTCGGCATCTCCATCATATGCAAAACCGATATCCAGTCCGTTATCCACCACATATTTCTGAAGTACTTCAATATGCGTGGATCCACACGCTCTGTTGATGTTTGTTCCATCCGGGTCATTGTTAATGACATAAGTTTTTGCACGCAGAGCGTCAAAAACACTCTTTGCGATCGCAGAAGAACTTCCGTTGGAGCAATCCAGACCAACTTTGATATTTTTGAAATCGCGGCACGGAATGGAGATCAGGTATCCGATATAACGATTACGTCCGGAAGCAAAATCTACAGTACGTCCAATATCTTCTCTTGTTGCATATGGAAGTTCTTCAATCTTGCCATCCAGATATGCTTCGATTCTTGCCTCAACTTCAGCCTCGATCTTCTGTCCGTTTCCGTTCAGAAGTTTGATTCCATTATCATAGAATGGGTTGTGACTTGCAGAGATCATGATTCCACAGTCAAAATCTTCTGTACGTACTGCATAGGAAACACTCGGTGTAGTCGTTACATGAAGCAGATATGCATCTGCACCTGATGCAGTCAGGCCGGCAACCAGTGCATACTCAAACATATAACTGCTGCGTCTTGTATCTTTACCGATGACGATTTTGGCTTTATGATCACGGCCATAATACCATCCCACATATCTGCCCACTTTAAATGCATGATCTACTGTCAGCTGAATGTTTGCTTCTCCACGAAAACCATCTGTTCCAAAATATTTACCCATTTTTAACTCCTTACTGTGCACCCTTCTGCACATGATTGATCACATTTATTATTTATAAAGATTTGAAGGATATACTCCTGATTTTACAAGATTCGCAAATGCCTCTGTAACAGCCGCTTTATCTTCCTGATATGTTACACCAAACCAGGTATCTTTTGTCTCAAGAACATCTACTTTTGCTTTGCCTTCTTTGATCAGACAGTCAATCATCTCCGGAAGAAGATACTCTTTCTTAATATCCCCCTCTTTGATCTCAGAAAGAAAATCTACAAATCCCTTTTCCAGTGTATCCATAAATACCGGTGTCAGCCCCCACATATTCATGGAAACAAGGCTCTTCACATCCAGTTTCTCGACTTTATCATCATTACGTGCTTCCGCACCGTCTGCTGTCTTAAAAATGTTATGTGTCTCCGTAACACCTGTCAGCGCGCCCTCTTCAATATGGCATACTCCTCTGGTAACACTTCCATTGTCACTCAGAGTATTTCCAAGACGGAAACCAGCCATACAGATATGGAGAATTCCATCGTCCGGCTGTTCCTGGATCAGATAATCATGGACTTTCACATAGGCTTCCTTACCATAATAATCATCCGCATTAATTACCATAAAAGGCTCATTCAGAACAGCTTTTGCTGCAAGTACAGCCTGACCGGTTCCCCACGGTTTGGTACGGTCTGCCGGTTTCTCAAATCCAGCCGGAAGATCTTCCAGCGCCTGGAATGCATATTCTACCTCCGTGATCTTTTCGATCCTCTCCCCGATTACACGGCGGAACTCCTCTTCCAGATCTTTACGAATGATAAATACAACTTTATTAAACCCTGCCTCCAGAGCATCATGAATGGAATAATCCATAATGATCTCACCATTTGGTCCTACTGGTGCAAGCTGTTTGATTCCTTTTCCAAAACGGCTTCCAATTCCGGCAGCCATAATAACAAGTGCTGTCTTTTTCATAAAAATATCCTCCTTATGCACACTGGCATTCTACATTTGTTTATGCATCTTCCTCATTTAATGAACTCAGTTTTGCGGCCTGGTCTGCTGCTATCAGGCTGTCCAGAATTTCATCCAGATCTCCTCCAAGAACAGCGTCCAGACGGTGAAGTGTCAGCTTGATCCTATGGTCTGTCACACGTCCCTGAGGGAAATTGTAAGTACGGATCTTTTCGGAACGATCTCCTGTTCCGATCTGGCTTCTTCTGGCTTCCGCCTCCGCATCATGCTGTTTGGCCAGTTCCATCTCATACAGACGGGAACGAAGCACTTTCAATGCCTTATCTTTATTCTTGAGCTGTGATTTTTCATCCTGGCAGGAAATAACGATTCCTGTCGGGATATGTGTAAGACGTACTGCAGAGTCTGTTGTATTGACGCACTGTCCACCGTTTCCGGATGCTCGGAACACATCAAACTTACAGTCGTTCATATCCAGATGGAAATCAATTTCTTCGGCTTCTGGCATAATTGCCACAGTACAGGTAGACGTATGGATACGTCCACCGGATTCTGTCTCCGGGACTCGCTGTACACGATGTACCCCACTCTCATACTTCAGACGGGAATATGCTCCCTGTCCCTGGATCATAAATGTAACTTCTTTGAATCCGCCGATCCCATTCTCATTCAGACTCATCATCTCCGTCTTCCATCTGCGGGATTCTGCGTATTTCACATACATACGATAAATCTCTGCTGCAAACAGAGCAGCCTCATCACCGCCCGCACCTGCACGGATCTCTACGATAACGTTTTTGCTGTCATTCGGATCTTTTGGTAAAAGAAGGATCTTCAGTTCCTTTTCAAGTTCTTCCACACGCTTCTTTGCATCAGAAAGTTCTTCTTTCAGCATTTCACGCATTTCTTCATCCTTTTCTTCTTCCAGCATGGAAAGACTGTCCTGAATCGTTTCTTTATTGTCTTTATATTCTTTATAGGCATCTACGATCGGCTGCAGCTCACTCTGCTCTTTCATCAGCTTCTGAAAACGTTCCTGGTTGTCCGTTACTCCCGGCTCACCAAGCTCATTCAGAACTTCCTCAAAGCGCACAAGCAGATCCTCTAATTTATCAAACATTCTGTTCCTCCTGCATTTTTCTTCCTGTAACAACCCTGTCCAGCCCGGCAAGGTCTTTTTTTATTTCTATCTGTTCAAAACCATTTTTTTTCATAATTTCCGACACATCCATACCCTGATCACAACCGATCTCGTACATCAGCCATCCGCCGGGTTTCAGATATGTGCCCGCCTGTTCTGTGATCTTTTCATAAAAATACAGACCATTTTCTTTGCCATCCAGTGCAAGCACCGGATCATGAAAACGCACTTCCTCCATCAGACCTTCAATATCTTCAGTCCGGATATATGGCGGATTTGAAATAAGCATATCATATTCCATGTGGTCATTTCCACTGTTTTTCCGAAAATAATCTGCCGAAAACAGATCACTCTGTATCAGCTCAGCTCTCTGTTCCAGTCCCAGACGTTTTCGATTCTCCTTTGCCACACAAAGTGCTCCTTCTGAAACATCCACACCTGTTCCTAATGCCTGTGGCAATTCCAGAAGAAGACTCAGAAGAATACATCCGGAACCGGTACACATATCCAGGATCTGCGGTTTCTCCAGATTCCTCATGCGAGAAATCGCTTCTTCCACAAGCACCTCTGTATCCTGTCTCGGTACAAGTACACGTTCATCCACACAAAATTCGTATCCCATAAAATATGCACGCCCGGTAATATGCTGCAGCGGGATATGCTGAGCACGTTTTGTGCACAGCGTTCGATAACGTTCTTCTGTTTTAGCATCCAGTCCATCATCCATATGTGCATAATACCATGCTCTTGTAATATCTGCCGTATACTCCAGAAGGAGCCAGGCATCTAACCTGGCTTCTTCGATTGCGGCAGTTTCCAGAAGCTGGATTCCATCTTCCAGAACATCTTTATATGTCCGCATTTTTTTCCTCATTTTCTTCTGGCTTCCAGCCGAATTCTTCTTTCAGATATTCTCTCCAGTCAAAAACAGCCTCTACTGCTGCAATCGCTACTTCAGCCATATCTGCTGTCGGCTCTTTGGTTGTCAGCTTCTGCATTGCAAGTCCCGGTTTGCTCAAAATATCAGCAAGTCTGCTGTCTGTTCTGCCAGCCCACTGAATAAGTTCAAAAGAAACGCCTGACACGATTGGAACCATCAGAAGACGCCCAAACAGGCGAACCCAGTAGCCCGGTACCAGCACAAAAATAAAATGCAGGAATATACTGACGATCATTACCAGAAAAAGGAAACTTGTCCCACATCTTTTGTGCTGTCTGGAGCTTGCCAGGACATTTTCCACAGTAAGTGGAAGTCCATGTTCCACACAGTTGATGCATTTATGTTCTGCACCATGATACATAAACGTACGCTGAATATCCTTCATTCTTGAGATCAGCAGCATATATCCCATAAACAGTGCCAGTTTCACAAATGCTTCTGCAACTGTTACCCCTACTTCAGAAGCACCAACCTTGCGCAGAAGGCTTGCCAGTGCATACGGAAGCAGCATAAAAGCTGCAACAGAAACAACTATGGAAATAGCAACCGTTATGTAAAGAAGCCACTGAAACTGCTTTGCTTCTTTCGCTTTCTTTGCAGAAAGTTCTTCCTCTGTCAGTGTCGCATTCTTTGCAGCTTCCTTCTCGTCCTCTTCATCGCCTGCAATCTCAGCAGAATACATCAGACATTTGGTTCCTACTACCAGTCCGTCAACAAAGCTTACCACTCCGCGGATGATCGGCCATTTCAAAAATGCAGCCTTTCCAAATGTACATTTGTAATCTTCTACCTTTAATTCTATTTCTTTATCCGGACGGCGTACTGCAATGGCATATTTGTCCTTGTGACGCATCATGATGCCTTCCATTACTGCCTGACCACCAATATTCGATGATTTCATATATCACTCCATTATCACTGATAAAAGCAAAGAAAGGTTGAGATTTCCCAACCTCAACCTGTCTCTTCTTTCATTATTCAGTCTGAATTATTTGTTTAAGCCGTATTTCTTGTTGAACTTATCGATACGTCCACGAGCCTGAGCTGCTTTCTGCTGTCCAGTGTAGAATGGATGGCATTTGGAACAGATTTCAACATGGATATCTTTCTTAGTAGATCCTGTTACGAATGTGTTTCCACAGTTGCAGGTTACAGTTGCCTGATAGTAGTTCGGATGGATTCCTTCGCGCATGATTTTCACCTCTCTATATTTCTCTATTTTTCTATTCGTATTAACTTAACGAAATTGCTAATTTATTTCGCAGCTTTCTGATTATAACACACTGATTTCTCAAATGCAAGTCGTTTATAAAAATTTCTGTTTTTTTGCCGTCTGCACAAATTTCTCATTATTCTTCGTTCTGGAGAACATATTCAGGATCTGTTCCACAGCATCTTCGGCCTTCAGACTGTTCAGTGCACGGCGCATATTATAAACTGCTTCCTGTTCATCCGGAGTCAGGAGCAGATCCTCTCGTCTGGTACCTGATTTCTGGATATCGATTGCCGGAAATACTCTCTTTTCCTGCAGTTTACGGTCAAGAACCAGTTCCATATTACCGGTTCCTTTAAATTCTTCATAAATAACATCATCCATTTTGCTTCCGGTGTCTACCAGTGCAGTAGCAAGGATCGTCAGGCTTCCACCTTCTCTCATATTACGTGCTGCTCCGAAAAATCGCTTCGGCATGTGAAGTGCTGCCGGATCCAGACCACCGGACAGCGTCCGGCCACTTGGTGTCACACAGAGATTATACGCTCTCGCAAGTCTTGTGATCGAATCCAGAAGGATCGTTACATCCTGTTTATGTTCAACCAGTCGGCGAGCACGCTCTACGACCATCTCTGAAACACGTCTGTGATGATCCGGAAGTTCATCAAAAGTAGAATAAATAACCTCTACATTGCTTCCACGAATCTCTTCTTTAATATCCGTAACTTCCTCTGGACGTTCATCGATCAGAAGAATGATCAGATGCATATCCGGATTATTCTTGAGAATCGATTTGGCAACATCTTTCAGAAGGGTTGTCTTGCCGGCTTTCGGTGGTGATACGATCATGCCTCGCTGTCCCTTGCCGATCGGACTTAGAAGATCCATGATCCTCATTGCCACGGTTCCACCTGGTCTTTCCATACGCAGACGCTCATTCGGAAAGATTGGCGTCATATCTTCAAAATTATATCGTCTCTGTCCCTCACTCGGTGGAAAACCATTGATGGAATCCACATAAAGAAGGGCACTGAATTTCTCTCCCTGTGTTTTAATACGGATGCTTCCTTTCAGGATATCACCGGTTTTCAGATTGAACCGGCGTATCTGAGACGGTGATACATAAATATCATTTTCACCTGGGAGATAATTTGCACAGCGAATAAATCCATATCCGTCCGGAAGGACCTCCAAAATACCATTTGCTTTTTCTCCACTGTCAAGCTGTGCCGTATCGGTCGGATTCTTATGTGCATATTCCGTCCGTTCTGTATAATTTCTGTCCTGATAATTTCGTTCCTGATAGTTCCGGTCCTGATAATTTTTATCCTGATATGTTTTTCTCTCATTCACCTCATAAGATGTTCTGTTTTCTCTTACTCTATTTTCCTGTCTGCCCGGTTCCTCCTGCAGGATTTCAGTTTTTTTCATTTCTGCCTCTCCACCGGTGGACTCTTTTTCATCTTCCTGGAGCATACGCTCTATCAGTTCAGGTTTCCTCAATGTAGAAATCCCTTTCAATCCTCTCGCTTTTGCCAGATCTTTTAATGTTGCAAGCGACAATGATTCGTATTTTTCTCTCATAAAAAAATCCTCTCTGTCTTCTCAAAACCTGTTTACTTGATAATAAAATTATTTACGGAATATTTGTCTGAAATGACATGAATCAGAATACCAGCAGACACCATACAGAAGGTGTCACCGGTAAAACTGATAAGTAATATAAGTAATAAAATTAATGAATCAGATTTCCTACGATTCCATAGGATACCACATACATGATCACAGTTGCCATAATCAGTCCACAGAAAATAGCAATAGAAGACTTCTTGATATCCACTTCAAGAAGGGATGCGATCAGAGATCCTGTCCATGCCCCCGTACCCGGAAGAGGAATTCCTACAAACAGCAGCAATCCAAAGAATTCATACCGTTTGATCTGGTCACTCTTGCCCATGGCACGGTCTTCCATCTTAACGATCAGGCCATGAAACAGTTTTGTTTTCTTCAGAACTTTAAAAATCTGACGAATAAACAGTAATATAAATGGTATAGGAATAATATTTCCGATAATGCAGATCGGAATTGCTTTCGCCGCAGACACCTTCAAAAGAGATGCCGCCAGCAGACCTCCTCTAAGTTCCAGAATCGGTATCATGGAAATGATAAAAATGATAAGTTCTCTGGAAATATGCTGAGACAGGTTATCTGTAAACCACTGTACTAAAACTTCCATAAATTCTCCTTTTTTAGATATTCTCTTACAAAATTAATGAAAACTTCCATCTCATTCCTTGTTCCAATCGTAATACGCAGATGGTTACCGGTTCTTCCACCCGGAAAATAGCGCACGTAAATATGCTGCTCTCTCAATGCCTGAAACAGTTTTTCTGCCGGGCAGTTTTTATGAGCCGCAAAAATGAAATTTGCTTTTGACTCTTCAAAGTAAAATCCAAGTTTCCTGAGTTCTTTTTTTGTCCATTCCCGCGTCTCTATAATCTTACCGCAAGTTTCCAGGAAATATTCCTGATCCTTTATCGCCGCAACACCAGCTGCGATCGACGTACGATTCATTGTATAAGAATTAAACGAATATTTGACATCATTCAGATATTTGATCAGTTTCGGGCATGCAAGCGCAAATCCGATACGCATGCCTGCCATAGATCGGGACTTGGAAAATGTCTGTACCACCAGAAGATTCTCGTATTTCTCGATCAGAGGTAATGCTGACTGTGTACCAAAGTCAACATATGCCTCATCCACGATCACGATCACATCCTGATTGTGTTCCACGATATCTTCAATATCACTCAGCGGAAGAGAAACACCTGTCGGAGCATTCGGGTTCGGAAAGATAATTCCACCATTCTCTCTGAAATAATCTTCCTTCTTTATATGAAAGTGTTCATCCAGTGCCGGTCTCTCATATGGAATGCGGAACAGTTCTGCCCATACATCATAAAAAGAATAGGTGATGTCAGGAAACAGAATTGGTTTCTTACTGTTAAAAAAAGTAAGGAAACTCATTGCCAGTACATCATCAGATCCCACGCCGACAAATACCTGATCGTCCTGAAGCCCATACTCCCCTGCAATGGCATGCACAAGATCTTTCGCTGCCGGATCCGGATAAAGTCTCAGTGCATCTGTATCTGTATTCCGAAGTACCTCCGTAACCCCCGGTGCCGGCGGATAAGGATTTTCATTTGTATTTAATTTGATCATATCCGTCTGATTTGGCTGTTCTCCCGGTGTATACGGAACCACCTTGCGGATATTGTTTTCCCAGTTGCCCATCTTCATGTCTTCTTTCTTTTTTATCTACTTTTTTACGAGGATACATACGGATTGTTCCGTGCTACGCACTCTCACAATCCTACTTCCGAGCCACACCGGTCTTTCTTGCTGCTTCTGCAACTGCTTTGGCTACTGCCGGTCCAACTCTCTTGTCAAATGCCTTTGGAATGATATTATCTTCAGAAAGTTCTTCATCAGAGATCAGTTCTGCAATTGCTTTTGCTGCTGCAATCTTCATCTCCTCATTGATATCACTTGCTCTCACATCAAACGCACCTCTGAACACACCAGGGAATACAAGTACATTGTTGATCTGATTCGGGAAATCAGAACGTCCTGTTGCGATGACTCTTGCGCCACCTTTTCTTGCTTCATCCGGCATGATCTCAGGTGTCGGGTTTGCCATTGCAAATACAATCGCATCATCTGCCATTGTGCTTACCATCTCTGCTGTTACAATATTCGGTGCAGATACACCGACAAAAATATCTCTGCCCTTCATGGCTGCCTTAAGGTCCCCATGCAGCTGTTCTTTATTTGTTTTTTCTGCGATTTCCTTCTGTGCCGGATTCATCCATTCCTCACCAGGCGCCAGGATTCCCTTACGGTCAACCATGACTACATCACCGATTCCAAGTTCCAGAAGAAGTTTGCAGATGGAGATACCTGCTGATCCGGCTCCGTTGATGACTACTTTTGCTTCTGAGAATTTCTTTCCTACCAGTCTCAGAGCATTGGTCAGTCCTGCTGATACGACGATTGCGGTTCCATGCTGGTCATCATGAAAGATTGGAATATCACATTTTTCTTTCAGTTTTTTCTCTATCTCAAAACATCTCGGTGCGGAAATATCTTCCAGATTGACTCCACCGAAAGATCCTGAGATCAGATAAATGGTATTTACGATCTCATCTACATCATTGCTCTTGATACAGAGCGGAAATGCATCTACATCACCAAACGCTTTAAAAAGTGCACATTTTCCTTCCATTACCGGCATCCCCGCCTCCGGTCCGATATTTCCAAGGCCAAGGATCGCTGATCCGTCTGTAACAACAAGGCACATATTCCATCTTCTTGTCAGGTCATAAGATTTGTTCACATCCTTCTGGATCTCCAGACATGGCTGTGCAACACCCGGTGTATATGCAAGTGACAGGTCATCTTTATTCTCTGCCGGTACTCGTGTAACGACTTCAATCTTACCTTTCCATTCTCCGTGTAATCTCAGGGATTCTTTCGCATAATCCATCTCATTCTCCTCCTATTACAATTCCATTTGCTGGTCTTTTGTTGTTGCTGTTCTTCTGCATCTCATCCATGCATTTTTCGATTATCTCCATATGCTCGGACATGTACTGCTCGGCACCCTTCTCATCGTTATTGATAATAGCCTCAACAAGAAGACGATGCTGTTCATCCACTTTAAATTCCGGACGGTTTTTCTTCATAATATAATCTCTGGTTCCCGCAATTATATTTTCAATCAGCTGATCCGCTGCAGCAAGCACACTGTAGATCATCGGATTGTCTGCAATCTTTGCAATCTGCGTATGCAGTTCTTTATCCAGTTCTCCTCTGGTCTTCTCATCTTCCGCTTTATCTATACTCGAAAGTATCCTCCACAGTTCTGCCGCATCCAGTGGTGTGCACTTTCTCGCAGCCAGAATTGCCATCTCTAGTTCCAGTGCAGCCCTAAGCTGCTGTGTCTGCCGGATATATCCGTTATTCAGTTTAAACAGTATAGACAATGGGCCAATCAGCCAGGAATCCAGGTCATCTGCTATATAGTTTCCACCACCGGGCACGGTCTTTATGATTCCAAGCAATTCAAGTGCTCTTAAGACTTCCCGTACCGCCGGTCTGGATACTCCCATCGTCTCTGCCATCGTTCTTTCTGCCGGAAGCGCATCGCCTGCTTTCAGATGTCCATTTTGAATATTATCTATGATCTGATTCAGTATTCCATCAAAAGCTTTCTCATCTTTAATTTCTTTAAACATATATCTGCCTCCTACATTTCCCTATTAATGTATCATTTATGAACCCTGTTGGCAAGCATTCCCTTTGCATTCTGCCTGCATTCTTTTTCATACAGCTTTTTCTAATTTATTAAAAATATCGATATAATTTGTGTTTTTATTCTAAACTTTTCTCATATCCTATTGACAAGTTCAAAAAAGAACGCATAATAAACGTAAGAGATTATTATAGTAAGGGAGATTATACTCATGAAAAAAAGAAATCTTATGCTATTATCAGCAATTGCTGCAGCATCGATCCTCATGACTGGATGCGGTTTCACCGCAGATGATCCGGCTGACAGTCAGGCTGTAACTATAACTCCAGAACCAACTGCTACACCGGCACCTACAGCTACACCAGCACCTACTGTTACCCCGACAGCCAACCTGACAACTACACCTGCACCGGCCGGAACAGATGCTTCTTCCACAACTCCGGCAGATGGTACAACAACAGACGGAACTGCTTCTACAGACAGCAGCACATCTTCTGATGCAGCATCCACAGATACCAGTTCTGACTCTGCTTCTTCCACAGCAAGTGCATCTTCCGGTGATGCATCATCTTATGTTGGTTCTACACTGAATGAATTCATGAACATCTATGGAACACCAGTTGATTATGAACCTGCATACGATGCAAATGGCAACGAAGTTGGTGGTGTTTACTCATTCAACGACTTCTCCATCACAACAGATTTCACTTCCGGAAGCGAAACTGTCGAAGCTGTTGATTATTATTGATCATAATAAGCCGCACATGACAAATACCCTGTCAGGGAATTCCTGCCAGGGTATTTTTTATGTATGTCTTTCTTTATTTTTCAGGTCTTTCTTTTCGATGTTTTTTGGATTCTTCGTATTTTTTCAGCTCTTTCAACGCCTTCTCACCCTGCGGATACAGAAGAATGATATTGAATATTGTCATCAGACCGATTCCCACATCTCCAAGGTCCCATACAAAAGTATAAGCTGCAAGGCCACCTATAAACAACATAAACAGTGCTATGATCTTGTATGCCGTCTGTGATATCCAGTTATCTCCGAAAAGATATGCCACATTGCTTCTTGCATAGAATAAAATTCCAAGGAATGTCGAGAAACTGAACAAAAATAATGTCGCCGCAATAAAAACCACACCAAATCTTCCGAGATGATGTTCCATCGCCGTCTGCAGAAGATCCATTCCGGAAAGTCCTGCAACTTTTTCTTCCGGGGCAAGAAGCATGATCATTGCAGTACAGCTGCAGATCACGATCGTATCAATAAATACTCCAAGTGCCTGTACCAGTCCTGCTTTGACCGGCTGATCACATTTTGCCGCAGCTGCCGCACACGGAGCAGAACCAGAGCCTGCCTCATTGGAAAAAAGTCCTCTTTTGATTCCATTCATCAGTACCGCCCCGAAACCACCGGCTGCCACCTGTCGAAATCCAAATGCCTCCTGAAAGATTCTTGCAAATACACCCGGAAGACTACCGATATTCATCACAATGATCAGAATCGTGATTGCAAAATAAACAACCGCCATTATCGGCACGATCATATCCAGGACCTTAACTGTCGCATTCTTACGGAGTACGATCACTGCTGCAACTGCAACAAGCACAACCGTCGTATAGATCGGTGGAATGGAAAATGCATTCTTAAATGAAGAAACAACGGAATTACTGATCACCTGGCTGATACCACACCAGCAGATCAGGCCTGAGATTGCAAATAACACAGAAATCACAACTTTGTTTCTTTTTTTCTTTTGTTTTTCTTCCACATAGGCATGGATATAGTATGCCGGCCCGCCACGATAACCGCCATACAGTGGATCTTTTTCTTTATAGAGCTGTGCCAGTGTTGCTTCAATAAATGCTGTAGATGAACCGATCAGCGCTGTTACCCACATCCAGAACACAGCCCCGGCACCACCTGCTGAAATCGCCGCAACCACACCGACCAGGTTTCCCATACCAACCCTGGTCGCCGTTGATACGACCAGTGCCTGAAAAGATGAAAGACTGTTTTTATCCTTTTTCTTTTCAACCAGTGCTCTTACCATATCCGGAAACAGACGAATCGGCAGAAAACGCGTCCGGATCGTAAAATAAATTCCCGCCGGAATCAGTAAAATAATCAACAGCGAAATTCCAAGTGTACTGCCACCCGGCAGCGGAATATGCACCAAATCTCCCCACAGAAAGCTGTATATTTTCTCAATCAGATCAACCATCATAACTTTAACCCTCTTCCCATTTTCACACACCTGAAAGAACATTTCCCTCAGGCAGATACTATTCTAGTATAACTCATAATAACCTTTAAACACAAGCACTTTTGAAGTTTAAAGTCAAAAATCGGCAGTCTTGACGTTATCCACTCCTTTGTTTATAATAAGTATGTCTGGAAAATCCAGATAATATTAACTTACATATCAAGACAAAGGTGGTCTTATTTTATGTTTAATTTTATGGTTACAAATGAAGGCGGCCTAACAACAGCCGGATACGCCATCGCAATCATCGCAGGAATCATTCTGTTCCTGGCTGCAATCTGTTTTGCAGGAAAACACTCAGAAAAACACAAACTGACTACAAGACAGCTTGTATTCTGTGCTGTAGCTGTGGCACTCGCTTTTGTCACTTCTTACCTGAAGATTTTTACTCTGCCGTGGGGTGGAAGCGTTACTCTTTGCAGTATGCTGTTTATTGTACTGGCTGCTAACTGGTATGGTGTAGGCACCGGTATCACGGTTGGCCTTGCTTATGGAATCCTGCAGTTTATCCAGGAACCATATGTACTTTCCTTCTTCCAGGTTTGCTGTGATTATATCCTTGCATTCGCTGCCCTTGGAGTTGCCGGATTCTTCGCAAAGCAAAGCCATGGTCTGCTTAAAGGATACATTGTGGCAGTTATTGCCAGAGGTGCATTTCATGCACTTGGCGGATATCTGTACTGGATGAGCTACATGCCGGATAACTTCCCGAAGTCCCTGACTGCAATTTATCCGATCGTATATAACTACAGCTATCTGCTTGCAGAAGGAATCATCACAGTGATCGTGATTTCCATTCCGGCAGTATCAAAAGCACTGGTACAGGTTAAGAAGGCAGCACTGGGTACTTCCCTGTAACCCGTTAATTTGTATTAACAATTTCCCATGGCATGCGCCCTGAGACCTGTTCTTCTCCTGATATTTCAAATCGATAAGCTTTCGTATAAATGATATCGCAATATGTAAAAATAGCGGGATTCTTCTTCTGTCGTATGGAGAAGATATCCCGCTGTTTTTTCATTCTATTTATATAAAAGGATTGTAGAACCTTCCAAACTTAATTGTCACCGTCAGACTTACAACCAGCAGCACTACGCCCAGTCCAAGCGCCGCAAAATCTCTCCGCTCAAACGGCCGTCTGGTATACCACGTCCGTTTCTTATTCTTCCCAAATCCACGCAGTTCCATCGCATTAGAGATCGTATCAATACGGTTCAGACTCGTCAGAATCAACGGTAATAGAATATTAACAGAATTCTTTAATCTGGAAGAGAAGTGTTCATTTTTTCCAAGTTCCACACCTCTTGCCTGCTGTGCCTGGCTGATACTGTGATAATCCCTCTGAATATCCGGAATATAACGAAGTGCGATTGCCACAGAATATCCTACTTTATAGGAAATTCCAATACTGTTCAGACTGGCGGCAAACTCGCTCGGATTTGTCGCAGAAATAAACAGGATCGCAACTGGAAGGGCTACAAAATATTTCAGCGAAATATTCAACATATAAAACAGCTGCTCTGCGGTCACATCATATCTCCAAAACAAATGACACAATACATGCCTTGTTCCATACAGATTCGTTCCCTGATTCGGATCAAACAGAAAAATAAACAGGTTGTTCAAAAGCAGAAAAACAAGCATAAAGATCATCATAAAGCGGACTTCACGGTATTTGATCTTACTGAGTTTAAATGCAGCAAGGCTGACTGCAAACAATCCCAACAGCACCCAGGTATTATAAGTGATCATACTTGCGAACGTGAACAACAGGAAAAATGCCAGCTTGGTTGTTCCTGTCATTTTGTGTACCACGCTGTCGCGGTCCAGATAATTTAATACCGTTTTAGCAGCCATGGCTTCTCACCTCCCTGTCCTCTCCGATAAATCGTTCCACAAATGCTTCCGGCGGTGTGATCGCACAATGATTTGCCAGAGTAAAAAGACTTGTTTCTTTCAGTGCCGCACGTTTGATCAGTTTCGGATCACAGAGTACTTCGGATGCTCTGCGGTCTGCGATCAGCTGTCCATCGGAAAATACCAGTGCTCTTGGTGTATATTCCAACATCAGGTGCATATCGTGTGTGATCATCACGACTGTCACACCACGTTCATTGAGTTTACGCAAAAACTCCATGATCTCTGTATAATGTTTAAAATCCTGCCCGGCAGTCGGCTCATCCAGAATGATCAGTTCCGGATCCTGCACCAGTACACTTGCAATCGTCACACGTTTCTTCTGTCCAAAACTCAAAGCTGAAACCGGCCAGTTACGAAACGGATAAAGTCCGCAGATCTTCAATGTATCTTCTACCTTCTGCCGAACTTTCTCCTCCGGCATTCCTGCCTTCTGGAGACTCAGTGCTACTTCCTCATAGATCATCGTCTTCGAAATCATCTGATTTGGATTCTGCATAACATATCCGATATATTTCGCACGGTGACGGATATTCTCCTTTAACAGATCTTTTCCATGGAACAGAATCTCTCCGGAATCCGGATCCTCAAATCCACATACAAGTTTGGAAAACGTTGATTTTCCGGCGCCATTCCTTCCCACGATACTGACCATCTCTCCTTTGTCAATTGACAAGCTGACATTATGAAGTGTCTGATGCTCTTTCGTATATCCAAAACTGAGATTCTTCACTTCCAGAAGCTTTTCCCGTTCTCCGGTCTCTTCTTTAAACGGCTGTGCCTCAAACCATTCCTGTAATCTCTTACGGTCTCCTTCATTCAGCACAACAGAATCCACGTGTGCCGGCCTCTTTTCTTTTGTAATGTCGATTCCTGCATAGCGCATCGCAGTCACATAAAGAGGCTCACGAATGCCATTGTCTGCCAGCAGGCTGGTAGAAAGCAATTCATCCGGAGTCATATCTGCAAGGATCGTTCCTTCATTTACCAATATGATACGGTCTACGTTTCTCCAGAGAACGTCTTCCAGACGGTGCTCAATGATCAGAACTGTCGTATCCGTTTTTTTCTGGATCTCATCGATCAGCTCAATAGCCTGTTTTCCTGCTGCCGGATCAAGATTTGCCAGAGGCTCATCGAACAGGAGGATTTTTACCTGATCTACCATGACACCCGCAAGGCTGACTCTCTGCTTCTGTCCACCAGAGAGTTCATGCGGTGCATAATCCAGATGCTTCTCGATTCCTACCAGTTCTGCCGCATGTCTGGTGATTGCATGCATTTCATCCTGAGGAGTACAACTGTTTTCCAGAGCAAATGCAATATCCTCACCAACCGTCAATCCGATAAACTGTCCATCCGGATCCTGAAGAACCGTTCCTACATGCGCAGATAATTCAAAAATACTGCTGTGTGGTGCGTCCACACCATCCACCGTCAATGTTCCCTTACATTCTCCCGGATTTGAAAAAGGATTCAGTCCGTTGATACATCCTGCCAGGGTACTTTTTCCACTTCCGGAAGGTCCCGCGATCAGCACTTTTTCACCTGGATAAATATCCAGATTGATTCCGGTCAGTGTAGGTTTTTTTTGCGCCCGGTACTGGAATGAAAAATCTTTAAATGAAATAACAGGGGATTTTTTCTCAGCCATTCAAACACCTCAAAATTTATATTAACCATTCAATAACTACAAAAACAATTCAAGAATACTATCTGATCAACAATAGAAAAAGCCTTTTCACAAGCCATATAAGCTACATGAGAAGGCTTTTCCGACGCTGTCCACTTCTGCATGAACACCTGTGAACAGCAACTCCATATCTTATTCCTGATCCAGGGAACCCTTCTTGGCAATCGTCTTTGTATATGCCAGAACAAGAAGTCCACCTACGATCACACCGGTGACTGTATTAGAAACCGCTGCAAATACACCCTGTGCAAATACTTTGTTTGCAGGTTCTGCATAGATCAGAATATCAAGTACAGGTGCTACAACTACCCATCCGATCACATGCGCGATCACATTTGCAACTACAAATACAGCAACTTTGCCTTTTCCGAATTCACCTTCCTGAACATCAAGTTTCTTGGCAAACAGTCCGATAACCACGCCGACAAATGCTGATGTGATTACCCAGCTCCACCACGGACTTCCACCCCAGGAAAGATCAATCAGTGCGTGGCCGATAAACCCGATCAGTCCGCCTGCAACCGGTCCATACATAGTAGCCAGAAGTGCAAGTACTGCATACTGAAGACTGATATTTGTGTTCGGTACCGGGCTCGGTATTGCAACAAAGCGTCCAAGTACAAAGAACAGTGCTGCGCCAATTCCGACAGCAACCACGGTTTTGATACTGCTGTTGTTTTTCATGATAGTATCCTCCTCAAAAAGTTTTGCTCCGGTCATGCCAGAGACAGTGATAGTATAAGTCTTTTGGGCAGATTTTGTCAATGGATTCCAAGTGCTTCTTTTGCAAGTTCATCGACCATATCATTGTACTTATCATTAGAATGTCCTTTGACTTTTCGAAATTCAATGTGAACCCGTTCTTTCGCCTTACGATAAAAATCACGATATGCAATCGTTCCGGCTTTGTTTGCTTTCCAGTCACCATTGCACCAGCTCGCGATACCCTGATAATCGTGATAAATTATAATAGAAGGGATTTTGTGGTCCAGAGCGTATTGCATCGCTGCTTCACTTCCTTTGATCTCACCAGCCACATTTCGCATCTGCGCCAACTCTGGATCAGACATTTTCTGCGAAAATTTCTCTTCTTTTCCATTGATCAGAACCACCATCCCGTAGGAAAATTCTTTCGTGCCTGCATGATAGCTTCCATCAACGTAGATTTCCACCGCACCTGCTGACGGATCACCTCCCTGCATGTCATCTGCAGCCACAGCAATTCCCAGATATTCCTTTGCTTCCTCTTCCGTCCCAAAGCTCTTATATATCGCGCCCGGATACCCCATTACCTGCTTCTTACACTCATCCCAGGTAAGGAACATCCCTATCTTTCTTCCCTGTCTTACTGCATAAAATTTCTTTTTTGCCATGCTGCCTCCTATCTGTCATCCTTCACTGCCATTCACAGATAATATCCGCCAAACAGCAGCCACCCTATTTCTTCTTATACTATACATGAGAATTTTCAAATTACAAGAAAAAAAGAAGACTCCCGTCATGGAAATCTTCTTTTTTCTGACTTATTTAATACCATACGATCTGACAGACTTATTCAGCTACTGCAATCGCTTCTACTTCACACAGAACATTCTTCGGAAGCTGTTTTACAGCAACGCAGGAACGAGCCGGTTTGCTTGTGAAGTATTTTTCATAGACTGCATTAAATGCAGCAAAATCTGCCATATCAGCAAGGAAGCATGTTGTCTTTATAACATTGTCAAATGTAAGACCAGCTTCTTCAAGGATCGCTCCAACATTTTTGCAGGACTGCTCAGCCTGAGTCTCAATCTTATCCCCTGCAACTTCGCCGGTTGCCGGATCTACCGGAATCTGGCCGGATGCGAATACAAAATTTCCTGCCATTTTAGCCTGAGAATATGGTCCAATTGCTGCAGGTGCTTTCTTAGTTTCAAATGTTTTCATGAGAAATTCCTCCGTTCAGTCTTTTTCTCATCATAGCACCAAAATTTTTGTTTCGTCAATATATTTTTTGTATTTTATTCTGCAGTTTCCTCTGTTTCTGCCTCTGCTGCCCATACCGGAACTGCTGCTCCAGGTCACATTATTTTCTCTTGGCTCTGATATATCATTTCAGGATATTTACGTTTGATATCTTTCAGGAAGATCCGACCGGAAAATGCAATATGCGGAAGCTCATAAAACTGGCTCTGCTTCGGGCAGATCGGACGATACAGAGGATCCGCCACAATAATTTCTGCATCTCTCAGCAGCTTTTCCATCTCTTCTTCGCCATTTGCTGTACAGTCATTTGTCGCCAGAAGATTCTCGTGAGTTTCCAAAGGACAGATAACACGGACTGGTTTTTGATATTTTTTTTCGATGAATGCCGCCAGCGAGCCCATGGTTACAGCTTCACCAATGAGGGTAATTTCCGGTACCCCGCTTAAACGGTTTGCAAGATACGCTGTCGAATCATTATCCTTTTCCTCATTTCTGCCTTCTGTTTCATGTGGGATTTTTTTGTTCATGATCTGTATAAGTTCTTCTGTAAATCCGCTGATCGGAGTTCCGATGACATACGGAGTCCCGAATTTCTCTCTAAGTATCTTCGCAGCCGGAAGTCCCACGGAAGAAACAACCAGATTCATTTCTACTTCGCCTGTGCGGGACAAATTTTCAAGTGTATCCCCCATAGCCCAGGAGGAAACAACTTCCCATCCATATTTTTGAAGATTTTTCTTCATGATATCTACATTGATCTGTGGCCCAAAATCCAGTGGGGTTACACCAAGGAGATTGAGCGTATGAGGTTGGTTGACTGACGATTCTCTGTCAATTGCCGATTCTGCTCTTTTTGATACAGTTTCCGACTCTCCTGTAAATCGCTCTGCAATCCTTGCCAGAGCAATTCCTGCACCATAAGTGTAATCATGCATACCATTCGTTGGAATGGCAAAAGCCGGAATTCCTGTCTCTGTCTCAATCACCTGGGCAATTGCAGGAAAATCTGTCCCATTCATAAATGGGATTGGAGAACCCGCAAGGGCAATAAACTTTGGCTTCAATTCTCGCGCCGTTTCTTCAATATCATAAATAAATTTCGCATCATTTCCCATGACTGCATCGATCTCTGTCAGCCCTGAAATATAGATCAAACTGTCCTGATCGTACCAGCGAATCTCATCGTGCGTATTGTAGGTAGAATTACAGCCTGAAGGATCGTGCATGACAACCATACCGCCAAGTTCATACAGGGCAGAACACACGCCTGAAACATCCGCAGTATAAACCGGTATAATCTTATACGACTGTCTCATATGCAGCTTTCGCACCCCCATCCTTTGCGAATGATCAGATCTTCCGGATCTTTTTCTTCGAGAAAAGCTTCTGTCATCAATTCCAGAGTCCTTCGAATCCCATCAAAGCCCCATAGACCACCACCCTGCACCATATTAACAAAATAACTGCTGCCGGAAAACCAGGCGGCTTTCTGCCCAATGGCAAGAACTTTCTCTTCTGTATGGCGTGGAAGGACACGCATCTTTGCCTGAATCGTAGCACAGAGTTCAAGATCTGGATGATGTATCTTTAACCAGTCAAATACATTTTTTTCTTCCGGGCTTACACTGTCAAGGTAAACCGTTGTCACATGAAATCCATGTTTCAGAAGAAAACCTGCAAGTCCAAGTGGTCTGGGATGATACAGATAGTCCAGGACGATCGAAGTATCACCAATGATTGCTTTGGCGTGACCAACAGCATTTTCGCAGAGTGTAATTTCTCGTTTGCAAAAAGCTTCCAGTTCTTCAGATATTGTTTCTATACCTAAAACATTCTCCTGTTCCTGGCCCGCCTGCAGCTCCTGTAGCAGCTTTCTCAGTTCTTCTTTAATTTCCCTATAATCAAAACTTCCCGGCAGATACAGATGTTTTCTGTTCAGTCTTTCGGCCAGCATTTCTGCACCATATTTAGCCGGAGGATAGCAGGAAATAAAAAATTCTCCTGCACCAAGACACTGGTATTCTTCCCAGTTTTTGCATGCCGGGATTTCTCTTAACGTGTATCCCTTATTTTTCAGCAAACGCTTGATATCACTGTTTTTATCCAGCACAAAGTCACTTCCGACAAGAGTCACTGTTTTCTTATCAATGTGTCCTGCTGTCAGAGGATCATACATTGCTTTGCGTAGTTTCTGATCCGGCGTAGCTCCATGCTTCTGCATGATCGGATCCATATAACAGCGTACGAACACGATCTCCGGAAAGCGTGCTTCCAGTTCTCCATACACCAGTTCCAGGTCACATCCCAGAAAATGGTGCAGACATACTGTAAAAAGAAGCACTGCTTTCGGTTTTTTTTCAAGTTTCTTCAGGACATCGGTCACGCCTTCGATCGTCACATCCTCCAGATTTCCATTGAGAAGATTTTCTTCTTCTACAATCACAAAGGAAAAACGTTCTGCTGCATTCATCTCTGCCGCTGTCAGGACAACACCCCGCATGCAGTTGTCTGCACAGACATAAATCTGGATTGCCTCTGGCATCAGCATTCCGGTATGAACAATGTTCCAGTTACCATGTGCGGGAGAATTAAATTCCAGACCTGTTGGAAATGGAACAGGAAAATCAGCCTCTCCAATCGTTGTAACCGCACCTTCCGGATCTATCTCACCACCAACTCGTTTCAGCATAAACCATCCTCTCTGCAGAGGTTCAGAATCTGCTCTGCCAGTATGCGGTATTCTGTTGCCATTTCGCTTTCCGGATAACATTCCATCAAAGTCTTTCCCTGTTCTTCTGCGTCTGTAACCAGATCACTGTGGGTAAGTTTTCCGATTACCTTTGTTTCAAAATCTTCCGCAAGTTCCTGTACTTTTTCTTCTTCCCGTTTTACATTGCGGCGATTCAGGATAATTCCTCCAAGGGCAGCATAACCACGGTTTCTGAAATTCTGTACCGCCATGGCAATATTGGCCCCGGCATGGATTGCCATATTTTCCCCGGATGTGATAATCAAAACTTTGTCCGCATATCCTTTTCGCATTGGCATGGAAAAGCCCCCGCAAACAACATCCCCCAGTACATCATAAAGGACAATATCCGGTTTATAGGTTTCATACGCTCCGGTTTCCTTTAATTTTTCAAGAGCCGTAATGATTCCACGTCCCGCGCAGCCAAGCCCTGGTGTCGGACCACCTGCCTCTACACAGATCACGCCCTGATAACCGACCATGGTCATGTCTTTGAGTTTGAGGTTCTGCTTTTTTTCATTATAAAGATCAAGCACCGTTCTCATTTCTTTTCCGTGACGAAGCTGAATCGTGGAATCTGCTTTTGGATCACAGCCAATCTGCATAACTGTCAAACCTTTTTCTGCAAGTGCTGCTGCCACATTGGATACAGTCGTTGATTTGCCAATGCCACCTTTGCCGTACACTGCTATTTTAATCATGTTTTTCCTCCATGTGTGTGATGACATTGGAATAAGCGGTCTTCGTGGATACACCTTTCAGTCGGCCAATCTTGCCTGAAAGAGCACTGATGATATCCTGTGAAGCATCAATGGCGATACTGATGATGCTGATTCCTTTTTCACGGTATGGGATACCCATGCGACCGATGATATGGTCACGGGCATCGTAAAGGAGCTGGTTTAAAGTTTCAATCGAATTGTTGTCCTCTACAATGATGGAGATTACTGCTACTCTAGTATCCATATTAGTCCTCCGTGTTATACATACAATAATTATAGCTGTTCAGTGCCCTCATGGGACATTTCTTCTGAACAGAGCAATATATTATTAAATTCATCCAGTCAACAGAATTCTGCACGAGTAGAAAACTGGATTGAACTGACGGCAAACGGAGATTTCGTCGAGAGTTATGTGCTAGCTGCTGTCACCGAGCGCACTGTCTGAGGCAAAGCCGAGTTTGCGCGAATGACAGCAAACAAGCGCACGTAACGAACAGAAATCGCAGTGTGTCAGGAAACCAGTTTTTCTATCTCTGTGCAGATTCGTGATTACTCATAATTAATGATTACTCATATCTTAACATATACGCGGCAATAACTCTCCCCCCGGCTGTGGAAGGAGTGCCTGAGTGCCGATTTCAGTGGTCATGACGACTTTACCCGGCTGATCATCAATAACTTCTCCGATAATGGCAGCATCTTTGGAGTATGGACATTTGCGGAGAGTCTCTACGATTTTTTCAGCTTCGGCTTTTGGTGCCATGATGACCATACGGCCTTCGCATGCCAGATAAAGTGGTTCGAGTCCGAGCATGCCACAGACTCCTTTGACTTCCGGTGCTACCGGAACGGAGGCGGCATCAAGTCGAATCCCAACATTGCTCTGTCCGGCTATTTCATAGAGAACAGTTCCGACACCACCTCTTGTAGCATCGCGGATTACATGGAGATCATGAGTCGTGTTCATAACAGCTTCTACTGTTTTCCAGAGAGGCGCGCAGTCGCTGGTAACATTTGCTTCAATTCCGAAATCTTCTCTTGCAAGAAGGATCGTGCATCCATGTCTTCCGACATCTCCGGTCACGATAATCGCATCTCCCGGCTGCGCAAGTGTTCCGCCAACATTTACTCCGTCTTCAATCTGTCCCATTCCGGTCGTTGTGATAAAAACACCATCCACCTGTCCTTTTCCGGCTACTTTGGTGTCTCCGGACACGATATGTACACCTGCTTCTGCCGCCGTTTTTTCCATCGCAGAAACGATTTCTTCCAGTTTTTCCATCGGAAATCCCTCTTCGATAACAAATGCACAGGTCAGATAGAGTGGTTTTGCACCCATGCAGGCAAGATCATTGACTGTTCCACAGATAGAAAGTTTACCAATATTTCCTCCCGGAAAGAATGCCGGTGAAACGATAAATCCGTCTGTTGATACTGCCATTTTTCCTGCCGGCGGAGTCAATACTGCTGCATCATCTGCAGTCAGATCCGGATTTGCAAAATGTGCTGCAAAAATCTGGTCGATCAGTTCAGAGGTCTGGCGACCTCCGGCACCGTGTGCCATCGTTACTGTTTTATCTTTTAAACTGCTCATAGGATCATCCTCTTTTTTCTTAATATTATCATACCTGCAGATTGCTTCATTACTTCGTAATTCTCGGAGTCTTACAATCATTCGGAATACGTTGATTTATTGATTGTCTCCATACGCATAATAAGCCGAACATGCACCTTCATTCGAAACCATACACGCGCCTACCGGATGTTGCGGGGTACAGACTTTCCCAAATACTTTGCAATCGGATGGTTTACATTTTCCCTGCAGGACATCTCCGCACCGACAGGCAGGATTCGCTTTGCCCTGAATCGATGGAATGTTGTATTTCTTTCTTGCATCAAATGCACTCCATTCTTTTTTGAGGCAGACTCCTGACTTTGGAATCACTCCAAGACCTCTCCACTCACTATCGCACGCCTCTGTCATTTCTTCGGTAAGCTGTTGTGCCTCACGACTTCCTTCCGGCTTCACAACTCGCGGATAGCAGTTTACAAAGAACGGTTTTCCCTCCTGAAATTTCACCAGTGCAACCGCCAGTGCTGTAAGAAGCTCTTTTGCTGTAAAACCGGCCACAACACCACTTACCCCTTCCTCTGTCAAATCTTCACAGAGTTCCGTACCTGTGATTGCATTGACATGTCCGGGATACAGAAAAACATCTGCACTTCCTTTTAAGGCTTCATATGCCTGTGGCATGGTTTTGTTCGCCATTAACAGAGAATAATTAGAAAGCTCATCTTTCTTCGCCTGTTTTACAGAAAGGCACTCTGCCGGTGTCGTTGTTTCAAAACCGACAGAAAGAAAAACGACCTGTTCTTCCGGATGTTCAAGAGCATATTTTTCTGCATCGGCCGGAGAATAAACGATTCTGATCTTTGCTCCTTTTTCTCTTGCTCCTGCAAGGCTCATTTCCGTTCCAGGCACTCGTACCAGATCTCCAAAGGTACAGATCATCACATTTTTTTTCAGTGCCAACCACACCGCTTCATCAATAAATCCGACTGGTGTTACGCAGACCGGGCATCCCGGACCAGAGATCAGTTCCACCTGTGGTGGCAGAAGTTTGCGAATGCCAAGTCGAAATATCTCGTGTGTATGTGTTCCACAGACTTCCATGATACGGACTGCCGCACCATCATAGTTCTCTATGATCTCCCGCGCTGTTCTTTTTTTCTCTTCTCCCATTACAGCAGTTCCTCCATTAACTGATCTGTTTCGTCATCATCTTCATCGGTGATCTTTGCAATTGCAACGCCTGCGTGAACCATCACATAATCGCCTGGCTCCAGGTCTTCCAGAAGCTGTGCGGAAACTTCTCTCTTAGCTCCACCAGCATCTACAACTGCTGTTCCTTCACTGATTTTTACTACTTTTGCTGATAACCCTACACACATGGTAATGCCTCCCTTTTACTATGTAACTTGTATTATTTTATATAGTCTTTGTCTCTATGCTTTTTCCAGATATGCCATCGCATACACAGCCTGTCCCAGCGCAATCCCACCATCATTTGGCGGCAGCAGCTGATGTTTCAACACTTCAAATCCCTGTTCCAGAAGCATATGATCAGTCAGCTCCAGAAGCAGTCTGTTTTGAAAAACCCCGCCACTTAAGGCTGCTTTATTACAGCCGCTCAGTTCTCTGATCTTCACACAGGCTGCCGTGATCTGGCAGGCAAGCTCCCGATGGAAAAAGTATGCCAGCTTGCCCGGATCTTCTCCATTTAATTGACGATTCAGGATTTCTTTTATCAGGGATTCTGTGTTGAGCAGCAAGCGATCACCTGCAGAAATCAACTTGTCATCCATTCTCTTTATTTCTTCTGTCTCTGACAGATTTTCATTTCTACTGAGAGTATCTGTATCCTCTTTATCGTAACCATATTTTTCAGTTTCCTGAATTTGTTGTTTACTCTTTTCAAGCATAGTTTCCCGGTACTCTTCTGCTGCAAATTCCAGTGCCATAGAAGCCTCACCTTCAAATGTAGACTTCCTTCGGATTCCAAGCATCGCACTCACACCGTCAAACAATCGTCCTGCACTGGTTGATATCACGGCATTGATCTTACGATCTGCCATGGTAAACTGCACGTTTGCTTCCTGTTTCGTACAAAGTTCTAATTTTTCTGTGATTTCAGCTGCTTTTTTTCTGTCACCTGTCATTCCATAGATCAGAGAAACTGCAATTCTCCATCCTTCTTTCGAAGAAGCGTCTCCACCAACCTGAAGAAATGGCATCACACTTCCCACTCTCGTGAATCCATCTAAATCTGATAACAGGATTTCTCCTCCCCAGATCGTACCGTCAGTTCCATATCCGGTTCCATCAAAAGATACACCGATCACCTGCTCTGCGCAGTCATTTTCTGCCATGCAGGAAAGGATATGTGCATAATGATGCTGCACTTTCACCACCGGAAGTCCCAGTTCTTCCGCGACCATCACAGAATTGTACTTTGGATGCATATCACAGCATACAATCTCCGGTTCTACTTCCAGCAGTGTTTCCATCCTTCCTACAGTCTCCCGAAGTGCTTTTACCGTTCGCAGATCTTCCAGATCTCCGACATATGGAGACGGATAAAATCGGTTATCCACACCAATGCAAAAAGAATTCTTGAGTTCTCCACCAATGGCAAGCACCTGTCCTCGATATGGTGTGGAAACCATAAACGGAAGAGGTGCATACCCTCTGGAACGTCGGATCATATATGGTCTGTCCTCATAAAAATCCATTACCGAATCGTCCGCACGGATACGGATCTTGCGGTCATGGGACAGCATGCAGTCGCAGAATCCGGACAATTCTGCCTCTGCTTCCTGATCATCACGACAGATTGGCGCACCAGAAGTATTTCCACTGGTCATTACCAGAAATTCCGGCATTTCAATTCCATCATCATATGTAAAAATCAAAAGCTGTACTGGTGCATACGGCAACATTACACCAACTTTGGGATTGCCCGGTGCTACGGACGGACAGAGGATTTTTGCTTCTTTTTTCTTATCCAGAAGCAGGATCGGTTTCTGATGTCCATCTAGGATCCTGGTCTGTTCTGCACTCACTTCACATTCTTTTCTGACTGCTTCGAGATTTTTTGCCATCACTGCAAACGGCTTCATCGGACGACGTTTAAGCTGGCGAAGTTTCCGAACTGCTGTTTCATTCGAAGCATCGCAGCAAAGATGAAATCCTCCGATTCCCTTGATTGCAACAATTCCGCCCCCGGCAATCGTTTTTCTCGCATAAGTGATTGCTTCTCTGCCCCGTTCTTCTCTGCCGATCAGATACACTTCCGGACCACATTCATTACAGCATACCGGCTGTGCATCGTATCTTCTGGTCGCAGGAGCATTGTATTCTTTCGCACAGTCCGGACACATCGGAAACTCTTTCATACTGGTCCGCTCACGATCATAAGGAAGCGAATCCAGAATCGTCAGTCTCGGTCCGCAACAGGTGCAGTTGATAAACGGATGCAGATATCTCCGATTCTTCGGATCAAACATTTCCTCTTTGCATTCCTCACAGATTGCGATATCCGGAGAAACAAAAATTTCACCCTTTGTCTTCTCGCTCTCGATGATATCAAACTGTGTATATCTCTCCGAATTCTCTATATTTTCTACATTTATTTTAAGGATTGCCGCACGCTTCGGCGGTCGATTCTCGATATCTGAAATAAATCCGCTGACAGCTTCCTCTGGTCCCTGTGCATAGATTTCCACATAAGGCCCCTTGTTACAAACATTTCCATGTATTCCACGAGCAGCTGCATGACGGCTGACTGTTGGCCGGAATCCTACCCCCTGCACGATTCCATAGACACGGATCTGTCTGGTAATCTCTTCACTCATAAGTTTCTCCAATCTACTGTATCACTTCATAAATACAGCAGGATTTTTATTTTCCAATCAACTTTCCAGACACCGCAAAATGCCGTGTGTCTACAAATATTCCCTTAAATTCTGGTATCATCCGCTCCATACATCCATCTGCAAAAATGATATCAAAATCTCCATTTTGCACAAGTTCTATGTAAGCATCCTCATCTCGGAGAAGCACATCACCATCTGCCAAAAGCTCTTTTTTCATCATAAACCAGCTTGCAATCTGAACTCTTTTTGCACCCTTCTTCAACAGTTCTTTTCGAATAGAATTTGCAATTACCTGCTGGTGTACAATGAGAACTTCTTTACCGGTATAATCTACATCTGGAATTAGTTCATCCACCAGCGGATAGTGAATTTCATACGGTGTCCCAAATGTCTTTTCCAGATACTTTGCTGTCATTAGTGCCGCCGGCGAAACAACGATATTTCTACTTACTGAGGAGGCTTCTCTTATCTCTTCCAGTCCGTCTCCCATGCAGTAACAGACTGCCTGTTTGCCATATTTCTGCTGATATAGATCACGTATTTTGTCTGCCGCGTCAAGGTCACTGACATCCTGCGGTGTCATCCCCAGAATACCAATTCTGTCTTCTTCCGCCTGATATTTTTCTATCGCAAAAATCTTAAAAAGCTCCAGAAAAGCTTTCTCTTCGCCTTTGTCATAGAGTTCCATTCCGTCTGTATCTACTGTCAGGATTGGCAGTTTTATCTTTTTTTCACTCATGCGTTTAAGCGCAAGATAGTCTGTTGCGATAACTGCTGGAACCGGAGTTCCAATCACTGCTACAAACGTTGCATCTATCTTCTGCACCACATCAGCAAGCTTCGCCACCAGGCGGTCATCACGTCCCAGGATTGCATCCATATCTCGAAGTCCGGCGCTGAAAATTGCACTTTTCTGTTCAAACCACCGTGGCTCATCAAATCCACAGACATTGCCGGTGCATCCTCCGGCATCGCAGATCACCACAATACCTCCCAGTTCAAAAAGTACTGACACCGCACCTGACTGATCTGGTGCGAACGGCGTCAGGTATTTCCGAAGTCCTCTCATCCAGCCACCTCCTTTAACGCCTCAAACAGCCTTCTCACCCCGGCGAATCCATACGGCTGTTCGTCCTGGTTCCACATCAGTCCAGGACAGTCCTGATGGTAATAAAGGGCATCCTTGCCTATGGTGATATTCACTCCGCTCTGTGCCGGATCGTAATAGATCATGGTTGGTTCCATATTGGAAAACACCCTCGTTTCCGGGCTTAAGAGTGCAAGCTGTTTCATATACACAAAGTTCTCTGCCGTAATCGTTCCATAAATCTCAGGTACTTTGAATCCATATTTCAGAAGAGCCAGTGCCAGTTCAAACGGATCCCCGTTCATGCATTCCCCGACTGCAAATGATGCATCCGGACAGACTTTTCGGAAATCCTCGATTCCCTGTTCTGCTGCTTCTCGATACTCGTCCAGCTCGAAGGAAATGCCCAGTACAGACGCAAGTGCCTGATACTGATTCTGTATCTTATCCGTCTGATATAAACGTCGTAACTCAATAAATGGAATCTTCAGTCTGTCATTAAAATCCTCCGCCGCATAACGTGATTCCTGATGCAAAACCAGATTGAAATTCGCCTCCGCCATCGTCTTATATTCTTCAAAATCTCTGCATCTGGATATCTCGTGGATTGTCTTAATTCCTGCACTGTGAAGGAGATCATACAGCTCACAGTCATCCACAAGCGGTGAGAAAAATCCCAGAAGATTAACGACATTTCCCTTCTTTTTTGTCGGCTCTAGCAGGGAATATAAGGACTGTCGTACATGTACCATCGGTGGTTTTCGTCCTTCTCTGGTCAGTGCATACATGTAGCACGGCCGCACCGGAAGCCCCGCTTTTTCTTCTGCTTTTCGGCACACACGCTCCATATCTGTGCCAAGAAGTGCATCTACACAGGTGATGCAGATCATCACAACAGAAGGCTTCTTCTCAAGACCTTCACAGATTTCTGCCACTGCCTTTGGGATTTTCTTCAGATGACGGCCAGTCACAATATCTGTCTCATCCATCATCAAATAAAAAAAGCGATTGTCATATTCGCGCATGGAACTGATCAGAGACGTATTTCGCCCACAGCATCCCGGAGCCACGATCAGCATGATCGAACCCGGAACTGCCAGCCCTGCTCTCTTGACTCCGAACCCTTCTGCTCCCGGAGAGTTAAAGGCAAGGGTCGCCGGAGAACTGTAAATAAGATGCATATTTGATTTAAACTGACCCGGGATATTCTCTCTTCCACGTTCATTCAGTTCTTCTACTGTACAATAATAAGCTCTGCTCATTCTTCTTCCTCTGCTTTCAAAAGCATCTCTGCCAGATCAAAAAAGCGTCTGCTAATCGAGGACTTTGCATCTCCTTCGATCACTGTTTTACCCTGGTCTTCCCATCGGATGATCTCATCACTTCTCGGTATCTCACCAACAATCGGAATACCGCTCTTGTCTGCAAATGCCTGCACTTTTTCTGTTTCATTTTCGACGTTTCGATGATTCAAAACAATACCGAAAACCCGCGCATAACTCCGATCTTCGAAGTTTCTCACGGCACTGGAAATATTATTTGCAGCATATAAAGCCATCTTCTCTCCGGATGTCACGATCAGCACTTTCTCTGCATATCCTTCACGAATCGGTGCAGCAAATCCTCCGCACACTACATCACCAAGCACATCATAAAGAACCACATCCGGCTGGTATGTTTCAAATAATCTCAAATCCTCCAGAAGCTGGAATGTCGCAATAATTCCTCTTCCGGCACACCCAAGTCCCGGTGTCGGACCGCCTGTTTCAATACAGAGAACGCCTCCGAATCCTTCACGTGAAATGTCTTCCAGTTTCTCCGGTTCCTCGTCCTCTTCCCGCATATAGTTCATAACCGGGCGAAGTGGTTCTCCACCAAGCAGATTGATCGTAGAATCTGCCTTCGGATCACAGCCAATCTGAATGACTTTCTTCCCCATAGAAGCAAAAGCCGCCGCCAGATTGGAAGTCACTGTCGATTTCCCGATACCACCCTTTCCATAAATTGCCACTTTCAGCATTTGCAAATACCTCCCCATACATACAAAAAGACTCCTCCACCGTCAGGGTAGAGAAGTCCTGTAAATTTCACATCAACAACTATTCCCGCTCGGATGAATTCCTTGCCGTCAGAGTCTGTTCTGTTTTCGTTTTATTCTGTTTTATTGTACTTTAAAGACACCGGGTGAGTCAATACTAACAGGAATATATTTCAGACTGAAATTCCTGAATATCTTTTGCGATCTCACCACTTAAAAGCAACATACAGATCAGGTTTGGAATCGCCATAAGTGCATTCGCAATATCCGAAAAATTCCATACAAGGCTCAATGTCTGTGTACATCCCAAATAAGCGACCAGCGAAAATACAACTCGGTAAATCATGTTAAATTTGTGTGTTCCCAGAAGATATTCAAAAGCTTTTTCTCCATGATATTCCCATCCCAGAATCGTGGAAAATGCAAACAATGTGATGCCGATTGTTACAAGCCATCCGCCTGAAGTTCCAAGGATTGTCTTAAATGCGGCAATCGTAACATCCGAACCTGTAAGCATTTCACCGGCTTCATTGGTCATTCCAAGGACCCCTGAAGATGCAATGGCAAGGCCAGTAATCGTGCATACAACTATCGTATCCCAGAAAGTACCGGTCATATTTATGTAACCCTGACGTACCGGATTATCAGTAGTTGCCGCTGCCGCTGTGATTGCAGCAGAACCCATACCTGCTTCATTTGAAAACACACCACGTGCAACACCAAATCGCATCGCACTCATCATAGATGCAACAATGGAACCGCAGAGGCCACCACCAACCGCTTTGACTGAAAATGCCATTTTAAAGATCATCGCAAGTCCTGACGGCAAATTGGAAATATTTCCCAAAATTACGATCATTCCACAGATGACATAAAAAATTGCCATAACGGGAACGACAATCGAAGAGACTTTTGATATGGATTTAATTCCGCCTACAATAATCAGTAAAGAAACTACTGTGATCACAATTCCAGTTACCCATGTCGGCACGCTAAAGGTAGAATGTAAAGCTCCGGCAATAGAGTTTCCCTGTGTCATGTTTCCGATTCCAAAAGAAGCAATTACTGCAAACAGAGCAAAAAGCCATGCCAGAACAGCGCCAAACGTCTTATTTTTCAGACCTTTTTTCATCGTATACATAGGACCGCCACTCATCTCACCCTTGGCATTTATCTCTCGATATTTAATTGCAAGCATGCACTCACTGAATTTGGAAGTCAGGCCAAACGCTGCCGAAATCCACATCCATACAAGAGCTCCCGGACCACCAGATACCATAGCAGTTGCAACACCAACAATATTACCTGTTCCAATAGTAGCTGCGAGTGCCGTTGTAAGTGCAGAAAACGGAGAAACATCCCCTTCCCCACGACTCTTTGTGCGTGCCTCTTTACTGAGAGTACTCTTCAGTGCATATCCGAGATTTCTCCACGTCAGAAATCTTGTTCGAAATGTAAGAAATATTCCGGTTCCTACCAACAGGACCAGCATAACCGGTCCCCAGACAAAATCATCAATCTGTGCAATAATTTCGTTCAACTGTTCCATATCGATGTTCCCTCCTCTTTTCCTATACATTAAAGTACTCCCGACAGCTTCAAAAAAATGCATTTTTTTCGGAAATGCAAAAAGGAGCGATGCTGTAGCAACATCGCTCCTTTTGATAAATGTATAATTTTCTGTATTATATACTTATTTTCACACTTTTGTCAAGACAATTTTGTTTACAGCAATCCCGCAAACAATCTCATAAACAGCTGTCCCAGTCGCAGGTATGCACTGCGTCCTGTACGATATTTTTCTGTAACTTCGCGGCACTCTTTCATCGTCTCATACAGGTCATTTCGAATATCCTGAACAGCATCACAGTCTGCCATAAAGCATCCATTTTCGAAGTGATGATACAGACTTCGATAGTCCAGATTGATTGTTCCACAAGTCGCCATACAGTCATCCGCAACACTCATCTTGGCATGACAAAATCCCGGTGTCCATTCATAAATCCGAACCCCATCCTTGACCAGTTCATGATAAAAAGATCTGGTGACATTATAGACCAACTTCTTATCCGGAATTCCCGGGGTGATGATCCTTACATCAACACCACGCTTTGCAGCAAGTGTCAGTGCATGTGCCATTTCATCCGTAATGATCAGATATGGTGTCATAAACCAGCAGTATTTTTCTGCTTTATCTGCCATACTGATGTAGACCTCTTCTCCCACCTGTTCATCATCCAGTGGACTATCTGCATAAGGCTGTATAAATCCTGTCTGCTGTGCCTCATATGAATATTCCAGGAGAAACTGCTCAAGATCCGTGTCATTTTCATCCTTATCACTGACAGCATTCCACATCTCCAGGAATGTCACCGTCAGTGAACGTACTGCATCACCTTCCAGACGAATGCCAGTATCTTTCCATTGTCCATAAGGATGTGTCAGATTAAAATATTCATTTGCAAGATTATAGCCTCCTGTGAATCCAATCTTGCCGTCAATCACCGTAATTTTTCGATGATCTCTGTTGTTCAGAAATAAATTTAAGCCTGGCACAAATGGATTAAAGACCCTGCAACGTATTCCGACAGCCTCCATCTTTTTGATAAAATCTGTATTGATAAAGCCAATCGAGCCCATGTCATCATAAAAAACACGGACCTCTACCCCAGCCTTCACTCGTTCTTCCAGCACATGCTGAATCCGCTGCCACGCATCGGCATCTTCGATTGCATGGTACTCCATAAAAATAAAGTGCTCTGCTTTTGCCAAATCAATAAGCTGTGCTTCCAGCCCCTTTGCCGCCTCATCGTAATAAGTCACATCCGTATTCTGATACACCGGATAAAAAGCATTCCTGTAAATATACGAAGATATATTTCCTGCCTTTGGAAGTATCTGTTCAAGTTTTTTCTGAATTGTACGGTTCTGTGGAAGACAAGGCAAAAGCTGTTCATCAATTTTCTGATAGCGCTTTCGCATCTTTGCCGTACCTCCATTCAGACCAACCAGCAGATACAGTCCAAGTCCCATGATCGGAAATGCGAGGATCAGAAGAATCCAGGGCATCTTGATCGTCGATGTGACCGGCGATGCATACATATTCAAAATGACAATCAGTCCCAACACTCTTGTCAGAAGGTTCAGTGCTTCTGCATATCTGTTCAGTCTGGTAAACAACGCAACAATAAACACAACCTCTAACAAAATGCACAATACGGAGAATGCCAGCCTGGCAACTCCGTTTTTGGTTTTTGCCCTTCCCTCCAACGTTGTATCTTTCATAAAACCCACTCCCTCTTCTCTGTTATTCTTCCGCCTGCTGTAGCGGCAAATCCATTTTGTGATTGTGATACATCATAGCACTTTACAGAGAATCCGTAAATATTCAAAAACTAAGCTTTTACCCAAAATTTCAGGGAGAGCCACTGACTCTCCCTGCACAAATAACTTATTCTTTTACACTCAGACGCACCAATGCTCTCTGCAGTTTTGCAGATGCCATTTTGTATTCCTGGTCAGTAAGACCGCCTTTGGCAATCATTTCTTCAGCACGTTTCTTAGCTGCCTGCGCACGCTCTACGTCAATATCTTCCTTCCACTCCCAGGTGGTCGCGAGAAGACGACAGGTGCCGTTCATAACAGAAAGCATCCCTCCAATACAGGCCGCAGTTCGTCTGTTTCCATCTGCCATGACGACACTGGCTTCCCCCATTCCAAGAGCAGTACAAAAGTTACAGTGTCTTGCAAGAATCGCAATATCACCGCCGATACTTCTGCAGACCACACGTTCCACATCGCCCTCAAAAAGCAGCCCGTCCGGTGTTCCGATCCGTAAAGGGAAGGTACTCATAAGACACCTCCTTTACTGCTTCTTAGCTTTTTCAAATACTTCATCAATGGTACCGGCAAACAGGAAGTAACTCTCCGGAATATCATCACATTCACCGTCGAGAATCATCTTGAATCCTCTTAAGGTTTCTTTGAGAGGAACATATTTACCAGGCATACCTGTGAACTGTTCTGCTACAGAGAAGCTCTGAGACAGATATCTCTGTACCTTACGTGCACGGTTTACTGTGCGCTTGTCTTCTTCTGAAAGCTCATCCATACCCATGATGGCAATGATATCCTGAAGTTCTTTGTAACGCTGAAGCACACGCTGTACAGATCTTGCAATCTCATAGTGCTCTTTACCAACGATCTCCGGTGAAAGGATACGGCTTGTGGAATCCAGCGGATCTACTGCCGGATAAATACCCTGACTGGAGATTTCACGGGAAAGTACAGTCGTAGCATCCAGATGTGAGAAAGTTGTTGCCGGAGCAGGGTCTGTAAGGTCATCGGCAGGCACATAAACAGCCTGTACGGATGTAATGGAACCCTTACGTGTAGAAGTGATTCGCTCCTGCAAGTTACCCATTTCAGTTGCCAGTGTCGGCTGATATCCTACTGCAGACGGCATACGTCCAAGAAGTGCAGATACCTCAGAACCAGCCTGTGTAAAACGGAAGATATTGTCGATAAAGAGAAGCACATCCTGGTTCTTCTCATCACGGAAGTACTCCGCCATGGTAAGCCCGGAAAGTCCGACACGCATACGTGCTCCTGGTGGCTCATTCATCTGACCATAAACCAGAGCCGTCTTATCAATAACTCCACTTTCTTTCATTTCATTATAAAGGTCATTTCCCTCACGGGTACGTTCTCCAACACCTGTGAATACAGACAGACCGCCGTGAGCGGTAGCTACGTTGTGGATCAATTCCATGATCAGAACTGTTTTTCCTACACCTGCGCCACCGAACAGACCAATCTTACCACCCTTTGCGTATGGGCAGATCAGGTCTACGACTTTGATACCGGTTTCCAGAATTTCTGTGGCCGGCATCTGTTCCTCATAAGAAGGAGCCGGACGATGGATAGACCAGCGCTCCTTCGCCTCCGGAGCTGGTTTGTTATCTACCGGATCTCCAAGAAGGTTAAATACTCGTCCCAGGCAGGCATCTCCTACCGGAACTGTGATCGGGCCGCCGGTATCTACTGCCTTCGTGCCCCGGACAAGACCATCGGTAGAGTTCATGGCAATACACCTTACGACATCATCACCAATCTGCTGTGCTACTTCGGCCGTCAGCTTTGCGCCGTTTGATTCTATTTCTATGGCATTGAGAAGAGCCGGGAGTTCATCGTGCGCAAAGCGGATATCCAGAACCGGACCGATGACCTGTACTACTTCGCCAATGTGTTTTTCACTCATGTTTTAAGTCTCCTATGATATTTTAAAGCCCTTCCGCACCTGCAACAATCTCCGTGATCTCCTGCGTGATGCTGGCCTGTCGCGCTCTGTTGTAATACAGATTCAGTTTATCGATCATCTCTTCTGCATTACTTGTCGCAGCGTCCATAGCCATTCTTCTGGCTGCAAGTTCACTGGCTGTACTTTCACATACACCACCATAAACCAGTCCCGCCAGATATTCCGGAACAACGGCATCAAACACAACTTCTGCATTCGGCTCATAGAGGATGAGATTTCTTGTAGCTACTCTGCCACCGCTTTCCTCTCGGATGTCAGTCATAGGAAGTACAGAAAATACCTCCGGCTGCTGAGAAAGCATGGATGCAAAAACGGTATAACATAATTCAATATGCCCGAATGTTCCTTTGCGGAATTCTTCACAAAGCAGATTTGCGATCTCAAAACAGTCTGCGACAGAAATATCTGCGATCTCCGCAAACTTATCTGTCAGACATTCAATACCTCTCTGTCTGAAATACTCAACTGCTTTTTTTCCTATCGGCAGAACCACATAATCCTTGCCTTCAGCTGCAGCTTCCAGACATTTGAAAAGATTGGCATTATATCCACCAGCCAGACCTCTGTCACCGGCAATCGCTACATAGCAGTAACGCGGATTGGATGACTCTCTGGCGTATACAGAAGAAAAATCAATGTTTTCTCTGGCAATGTCCTTCAGTGTCTCATGCAGCTCTGTGAAGTAAGGACGGCAGGTTTCTGCACGTTCCTTTGCCTTACGCAGTTTGGAGGATGCAACAAGCTCCATGGCCTTGGTAATCTGCATCGTACTCTGTACGCTTTTGATACGCAGCTTTACCGCTTTCATATTTCCAGCCATATGATCATACCCTCCTAATCACATTATTTGTCAGGTCTTGTATTCAGGAAATTTTCTGTATACGCTTCCAGTACATGACGCAGTTTTTCTTCTGTTTCCGGTTCCAGCTTGCCTGTGGTACTGATCAGCTGCATTACTTCCAAACCGGCTGCATCTGCATCAAGGTAGGTATACAGTCCTGCTTCATATGCATTTACATCTTCCACTTTAACGTTTTCGAGGATGCCCTTGGTTACGGCATACAGGATCGCTACCTGTTTTTCTACCGGCACCGGAGCATTCTGGCTCTGTTTCAGAACTTCTACGATACGTGCACCCTGTTCCAGACGAGCCTTGGTATCCGCATCCAGATCTGAACCGAACTGGGCAAAACTCTGAAGTTCGCGGTACTGCGAATAGATCAGTTTCAGAGTTCCGGCTACTTTCTTCATAGCCTTGATCTGTGCATCTCCACCAACTCGTGATACAGAGATACCAGGGTTAACCGCCGGCATGATACCGGAGTGGAAAAGCTCTGTCTCAAGGAATATCTGTCCATCTGTAATGGAAATTACGTTTGTCGGGATATAAGCAGATACGTCACCCGCCTGTGTCTCAATGATCGGCAGTGCAGTAAGAGAACCACCACCATGCTCATCGTCAAGTTTCGCTGCTCGCTCGAGCAGTCTGGAGTGCAGATAAAAAACATCTCCAGGATATGCCTCACGTCCAGGCGGACGACGGATCAGAAGAGAAAGTGCACGGTAAGCAACCGCATGCTTACTCAGATCATCATAAATGATGAGTACGTCTTTTCCCTGGTTCATAAAGTACTCGCCCATTGCACAGCCTGCATAAGGTGCAATATACTGCATCGGGCTGGATTCCGAAGCCGTCGCAGCAACTACGATTGTATAGTTCATAGCACCGTTTCTGGTAAGATTCTCTACCAGAGATGCTACTGTTGAACGTTTCTGTCCGATTGCGACATAGATACAGAGAACATCTTTTCCCTTCTGGTTAATGATCGTATCTGTTGCAATGGTTGTCTTTCCTGTCTGACGGTCGCCGATGATCAGCTCACGCTGTCCACGACCGATCGGAATCATGGAGTCAATTGCCTTGATACCAGTCTGCAGAGGCTGGTATACGGAACGTCTCTCACAGATCCCAGGTGCCTTGGTCTCTACCGGGCGAAATTCTTTTGTGTCGATCGGACCTGCACCGTCAATCGGCTGTCCAAGAGCATTGACTACTCGTCCGATCATCGCTTCACCTACTGGTACAGACACGACCTTGCCTGTACGTTTTACAGTCTGACCTTCACCAATATTTTCATCGGAGCCAAATATTACGATAGAAACGCTGTTTTCTTCCAGGTTCTGCGCCATTCCGAAATTTCCGTCTTCAAATTCCAGCAGTTCACCCGCCATACAGTTTACGAGTCCACTGGCACGGGCAATACCATCACCGACCATAAGGATCGTTCCTGTTTCATTCTGCTGAATAGCATTTTCATAATATTTTATCTGGCTTCGGATGACTTTGGATATTTCTTCAGGTTTTAATTGCATGTGTCCATTCCATCCTTTAACATTTTATAGCTTTTGTAACTGTTCAGTACCTTCTCAGTTACTACCTGCTGAATAGTTACTAAATTTTACTTTTCATCAAACAACAACTTCATTCAGTTTCTTCGTGATATCTGAAATTCGTCCCTGTACGGTTCCATCAAGCTGTATGCCCTCCATTTCTACACGGAGTCCGGCAAGAACCGTCGGGTCTGTTTTCTGTGTGAGATGGATCTTTTTACCACTGATCTTCTCCAGTTTGATACGTAAAGCTTCCATCTGATCATCTTTGAGTTTCACTGCACTTGTGACCAGAGCTTCCACAATACCATGATCGGCATTATATCTACGTGTAAACTCCTCACAGCAGCCGGAAAACTCTCTCAGAATCTTCTTCTCGCATAAAAGTTTGAGAAAATTAAGGAGATACGGTTCTACCTGTCCACCAAAGGCTTCATCGAGAAGCTTTATTCTCTCTTCCTGCGGAATTGCCGGTTCTCCCAATAATTTCAGATATCCTGGATTTTCCCGAAAAATCTGTCTGATTTCATTCATCTGCTCCATGATCTGTCCATCGAGCTTTTCTTCAGTGGCAAGATCATAGAGACTGCCACCATAAACTCTGGCAGCCTGTGTCATGATGCCTCACCTACATTCTCAATAAAATCATTAATCAGTTTCGTATGATCCTCTTCGTTAATTTCGCGCTCGATTACCTTACCGGCGATCTCAACAGCCATACCTCCGATCTCACCTTTGATCCCGTTGACGGCTTTACGTCTTTCCTGTGCAATGTCTTTCTCTGCCTTTTCCTTCATGGCAGTTACCTGACTAGAAGCCTCTTTGAGCATTTCCTCACTCTGAACAGCTGCTGTTTTCTGAGCTGTCAGTACGATGTCATTTGCCTTTTCTTTTGCTTCCTGCATATTCTTTTCGTATTCGGCTTTCATAACCTCTGCCTCTTCTTTAGCCTTTACAGCGTCCTGAATCTCGGCATCGGCTTTGGCCCTGCGTTTTTCAAGCATTTCATTGACCGGCTTGAAAAGAAAACGTTTAATGAGATACACCTGAATAAAAAGGTTGCAAATCGTCGCTATAAAATTCCACGGCACAATTCCTACTAATTCCTGTACCTGCATGTTTGTAACCTCCTGTTGTCACTGTTCGCTTCATACTCTTCACGGCGAACAGATCCTGCTTTACTTTCCTGTCTCCTGCTGTCTGATTTTCCCTACTTAACCCAGGAAATTCATAAACATACCAGGTGCTACAAAAATAAGGAGCAGACCGGTTACAAATCCATAAATACCAGTTGTCTCTGCGATAGCACAACCAAGAAGCATCGTAGATGTAACATCACCTTTGCATTCCGGCTGACGTCCGATTGCTTCCAGAGCACTTGCAACAGCATTACCTTCACCAATACCAGGGCCGATACCTGCGATCAGTGCACATCCTGCTCCAATTGCACAACCTGCTAATGCGATACCTTTTGCTAATAACTGAAAATCCATAGTAAAAACCTCCTGTAGTATGTTTGTTTTTCTAATCCTGCGGATTCCCCATATCCGCTGTTTTGTTACTCGTCTGCTGCATTTGCGATGTACATAACAGTCAGCATACAGAAAATAAATGCCTGCATAATTCCTGAGAACCAGTCAAAATATACAGATAAAATAGCCGGGATACCTACATCAAGAACAGGTATCTGTGACAATACATCACCCACAAGTCCCGGGATCAACCCCAGAAGTGCGGAACTTGCCACTGCCAGCGCCCCATAGATCAGACCATTGATAACGACACCAGAAAGAATGTTTCCGAAGTGACGGCACGCCATACTTACCGGTGTTGCCAGTTCAGAAAGAACATTAAATGGTGTCATGACCGGAATCGGCTGTGTAAATCCTTTGAGATATCCACCGAAACCACTGGTCTTGATCTTCTGCGCGGTGATCATGATAAATACCACGACTGCCCACGCTGCCTCTGTCGACAGGTCTGAAGTCGGACTTCGAAGTCCCACAAGACTGATCAGGTTCGATACCACACTTGTTGCAAAAAGTGCTGCAACGAACGGAATCATATATCTGAACTTCTCGCCCATATTGCCGACAACAAATTTGTTTGCCATCTCTACCAGCATTTCTGCCAAAGCCTGCCGTTTAGAGATGTTTTCTTCCTTGAGATCATGCGTCAGCCAGATACAGAATCCTGTAATCAGTATCATAACAATCCAGCTTACGACCATGGTCTCGCTGATTCTTAAAGGTCCCAGAACCGGCAGGTCAATGGGTAAAGTAAATAATATCTTCGCCCCATTAATATCCAGTTCCATACATTCATTCACCTCCCATCTATATCAGTTTTCCGTCTTATATTTTATTATGAAATATCCCCATGATCTTTATTCCCGTTCCCGGAAATAAAAGTGGAGCAATTCCTGCAACAAAATGGAAGCACGGTGCGACGATTGCCAGGATCACCCACAGGATCTGCATCAAAAAACGCTGTGAATAACTGGCTTTGAGTTTCATTCTTGCAGTTCCCTCGTCAGAAGCTGATGCAGCCTTCTGTACTGCCAGCCCCATCAGGAAAAAATTCAGAACTGCAACTGCTCCGCCTCCAATGCCTCCTAAAAATACTGTATAATCTAACGGCACCTTATCCGGCATTGTAAAATGAAGTACTGCAAAAAGAATCCACATCAGAATCAGACCAACTGCCGTGATCTTCACGACCCTTTTTGTTTCTTTCTTTACCGCCGGCTGCACATTATCCAATATACTGCTCATAATTCCATTCCTTTCGTAACTGTTCTGTATGATCACGCATATCTTCCAAAACAGTTACTTCCTTTCCATTATTCTGTCCTTCATGTAGATGTTTATGAATGTCTGTTAAAATATATTTTGTCTTTTTTATGTTTTTTCTTTTGCTGTTTATTGATCGACAAATAAAACTTGTATGCCACGGTTGCCGAACCACCCATTCCGAAGAAAAATCCCGGAATGTAGACCCAGACACCAACACCGGTCTTTGAAATAATGAACCAGCAGAGCGCCAGGCACAGAAGAAGCGGTGTTATAAATGACAGCCCAAGCTGCGAAAGCATTGTGACATTTCGCAGGATCTCTGACCACTGTTTCAATATCATTCTCCTTTTTCACTAATTTTTATCTATTATTTCCATTGCGCATAGTCAAATTTTAACACATTTGTTTATTTTTCACAACGCATTTGTACAATTTATTCAAATATTTTTGGTATTCTCAAAATCTTTTTGTTAGTATTATATCATTCTCGTCTTTTTACTGTCATGTAACAATAAAGAGGTTCTGTCCAAAATTCAAACAAAACCTCTTTTTTGTATAATAACTTTCTATTTTTTGTCTTTTGTGCTATGCTACTCAATGCTTAAATTTTGATACTCAAAATTCCAATATAAATATGGAGATGAATATTATGAAAACGCAAACCAAAACAACCCATATGGAGACGGGAAGTATTCCCAAACTCCTTGCACAGCTGGCAATTCCGGCAGTTGTGGCGCAGGTTATTAATCTGCTTTATAACATTGTAGACCGAATCTACATTGGTCATATTCCGGGAATCGGAGCCGCCGCGCTGACGGGTGTCGGACTTTTTACTCCGATTCTGATGCTGCTGAATGCCTTCGCCATGCTTGTTGGCTCCGGCGGTGCTCCACGTGCCGCCATTGCAATGGGAAAGAAGGACAATGATCTGGCCGAAAAGCTCCTCGGAAACTGTTTTACTTTGTTGGTCGGTCTTGCAGTCGTGCTGACCATCGTATTTTACGTAAGTGCACCAACTCTGCTCAGACTCTTTGGTGCCAGTGATGCCACCTTAACTTATGCAACAGATTATGCCAGAATCTATATCCTCGGAAGCTTTTTTGTACTGATCGTACTGGGCATGAATACCTTCATTACAACTCAGGGATTTGCCAAAATCAGTATGATGACTACAATTATCGGTGCTGTTATCAACATTATCCTGGATCCGATCTTTATTTTTGCCCTTGGCATGGGCGTAAAAGGTGCCGCACTTGCCACTGTTCTCAGCCAGACCGTAGGTGCTGTATGGATTCTCCGCTTCCTAACCGGAAAGAAAACTATCCTCCGCCTGAAACGGAGTAACATGCATCTGGATCCTAAGGTATTTGGTCCGTGCCTTGCTCTTGGTATTTCTACCTTTGTTATGCTGTCAACGGAGAGCCTTCTGTCCATCAGTTTTACAAGCAGCCTTTCCAGATTTGGCGGCGACGTGGCAGTTGGAGCAATGACGATTATCACAAGTATCAGTCAGCTTGTTACCCTGCCGCTTCAGGGAATCTGCCAGGGTGGACAGCCGATCATCAGCTATAACTTTGGTGCAAACAAACCAGACCGTGTAAAGAAGGCATTCTTCACACAGTTCTGCACCTGCGTCATCTATACGACTGCATTCTGGCTTGTCGTGATGATTTTTCCAAAAGCATTTGCAACAATCTTTACTTCCGATAAGGAACTAGTAACATACTCTGCCTGGGCGCTCCGCATCTACATGGCCGGAATCTTCTCTCTTGGTTTCCAGGTAAGCTGCCAGCAGAGCTTTATGGCTCTCGGACAGGCAAAGGTCAGCCTGCTGCTTGCCTGCCTTCGTAAGATTGTCCTGCTGATACCTCTGATCTTTATCCTGCCGAATTTCTTCGACAATAAAGTATTTGCAGTATTCCTCGCAGAACCAGTCAGCGATATCATAGCTGCTACGGTGACAACGATCACCTTCTTCACACTGTTTAATTCCATTCTGAAAAAAGAAAAGAGATAAAAGAACCCCGAGGCTTGCTGCCTCGGGGTTTGCTTGTTACAAAGCTTTTTATTTTTCAAATTTTATAATACATACATCCCATGCCGACAGGTAAATTTCATGCTTCGTACTATCACCATTCCCAAGTACTACCTCAAAATCATCCGCCACCTCAACTCTTTGCTCTTCCCAGGAATAATTCAGATAGAAACGAAGTTTTTCGCCCTGTTCATTGACTCCCTCTCGCACGATCACCGGGAATTTTTCCGGCACTGCAGCATTTACACTAGCCTTAGCCAGAATCTTTATCAACAACTGCTGCAGGTAGCATTCTTCAAACATACATCCGATATACCAGGCATTTCCGCTTTCATAAGTATGATGCGTAACTGCGGCATACTTTTTCCAGTTTGGATGCTGATATGCAGAAATGATTTCTGCACCATCCGGAATCAGAAGTTCCATGAAAGTCTCTGCCTCTGGTTCACCACCTTCAAAACCTGTCAGAGTAACTTTTTCCGGGAATGTAAACTGCTGATAATACATCCCGAAGACTTCACTCAGAATATGTGGCTGTCTGTCAGAATATACCTTCACATTCTCGTTGGCAAATGCAGTCTTGAACGTCGCGATCAGTGTGCCTCCTTGCGCGGTATAATCTTTCAGACGTGTGAGAACTTTTTCATCTGCAGTGTACATAGCCGGAAGGATGATTGCCTGGTATTTCTCAATATTTTCGCTCTCTTCCCAGATAATGTCACACTCTATATTTATTTTATAAAGTGCATCGTAGATCCGGCGAACAACATCGTTGTATCCAATTCCACTGTTTCCTGCTGCAGTTGCTTCGATTCCAAACCATTTGAGTGCAGTCAGAGCCTCGTTGCTCACCATGATTGCAACTTTGTTATCCTTCTTCAAGCCTGATAAAACAGGAGAAAGTTTCTTAAATTCATCACCTACGATACATGCCTCTCGGTATACAGCATTTTCTTCCATGTCATGGCTAAGAAGACCTTTCCAATAAGTCTCAAAGGAGTTATGGATTGAATGCCAGTGCCAGTACATCACGCCAAGCGCACCGGATGCCAGATGGCTGTATGCCTGCAGACGAAGCTGCCCATCATACGGTGTCCAGCCCGGATAACCCTGTGCTTCTGTTTCCAGAACCAGATAGTTGTCATTTTTAAGACATCGGATCAGGTCTCCGCCAAAGGCAATTTCTGCACCGGTCAGATGATCCTGGTCGGATGATAAATATCTGTTCCTGCCATAGTCAGGTGCTTTGCACATTTGAAATGGTTCACATCCGGCTGCACGCCGTAGGAATAACCTCTCCACTCAAAATCCAGATTGTGAGTGATAAACTGATCTTCTCTCTTATATTCGGAAACAATCGCTGCCTGCCAGCCAAGGAATTCTTCCACCAGACTTCTCTGGTATTTTTCAAACTCCGCACCCAGACTTCCATTGATCGTGCCACGCACATCCGGAAAATCTTCCCATGCATTGATGCGATTGCTCCAGTAATCTAGACCGAATTCGTGATTCATGGTGTCCAGATCATTATGAAATTTCTCACGAAGGTATTTCACGAACCCAAGCTGTACATTCCTGCCTGCTGTTCCATAATATTTTGTTTCATTATCCAACTGAAATCCAATCACACACTTACGATGTGCAGAAACCTCCATCAGTTTACGGATTACTTTTTCTGCATGATAACGGTAAACCGGATGTGTAATGTCCATGTTCTGTCTTGTCCCATAAATGCCTCTTCCCCTGACCGTTTCTGCCAATACGTCAGGATATGCTTCTACCATCCAGGTCGGCACAGCGTAGGTCGGAGTCCCTATGATAACATTAATCCCTGCTTTTTCCATTGCATCCATCACACGGATCACATGAGAAAAATCAAAAACTCCTTCCTGAGGCTCGCAGGTACTCCATGTGGATTCTGCGATCCGCACCGTATTAATCCCGGCTTTTTGCATCATGGAAACATCCTTCGCAAGACGTTCATATGGCATGTATTCATCGTAGTAGGCTGCTCCGTAGAGTAATTCTTTCATAAACGCTACACTCCTTCTTCTGTTTTCCTTCATGCTTTTTATCTATATTTTATCATAGTTAATAGGTATTTGATATTCTTTTATTTCGAACGTATAATGCATTTTTACATTTGCATATATCTCTTGATTTATTCCCTCATACAGCTTTTTGCATTTTATGTATTATCCTGGTATCGCCATAACTTCCGGATAATTTTATCTATAATACGCTATCTGTTATAACAATCATTTTTACAACGAACATTTTTTATTTTTGAATTGATTAATCATCCCGTCTAAATTATACTTTGGATATGAATACACACAAAAGAAAGAGGAACACATAATGCCTACAGAAAACTATAAATTCCCGGCCGATTTTGTATGGGGTGCTGCAACCAGTTCTTATCAGATTGAGGGTGCCGTCAGTGAAGATGGCAAAGGCGAAGATATCTGGGACGTTTTTACAAAAGAGGACCATCGCATTTTTGAACATCATACAGGAGAAACAGCCTGTGATCATTACCACCGTTTCAAAGAAGACGTGAAACTGATGAAAGAAATTGGCCTTCATGCCTATCGCTTCTCCATCAACTGGAGTCGTGTTCTTCCGAACGGATATGGACAGGTAAATGAAAAAGGTATTGCCTTTTATAATGCCCTGATCAACGAACTTCTGGCAAACGATATCGAACCATATATAACTTTATATCACTGGGAACTTCCCTATGAATTATATAAAAGAGGAGGCTGGCTGAATCCGCAGATCGTAGACTGGTTCGGTGATTATGCACGTCTTATCGCAGAGCGTTTCAGTGACAGAGTAAAAAATTTCTTCACTTTGAACGAACCGCAATGCTTTGTCGGACTTGGATTTCTGACCGGCGAACATGCACCGGGAGTCCAGGCACCTCTCCGTGACACTTTCGAAATGGCGCATAATGCTCTTAAGGCACACGGCAAAGCTGTACAGATGCTTCGTGCTTATGGGAAACAAAAACTGTCGATTGGTTTCGCTCCAACTGCTTCCATGTGTTATCCGGAAACCGAAAGCGCAGAAGATATTGAAGCTGCAAGAAAAGCACTATTTTCTCTTCCAGATGATCCACACAACTGGACCTGGAATGTTTCCTGGTGGTCGGATCCTGTATTTTTGGGCAAATACCCAGAGGAAGGTCTGCAGAAATATGAAAAATATCTTCCCAAAATCACAGATGATGATATGAAGCTTATTTCTGAGCCGATTGATATCTATGGTCAGAATATCTACAATGGCCAGTGTATCCGCATGGGTAAAGATGGACATCCTGAATACGTCAGACGCTATGAAGGCTTTCCAAAAACAGCCATCGACTGGCCTGTAACACCGGAATGTCTGAACTGGGGACCACGTTTCCTGTATGAACGTTACAAAACTCCAATCTATATTACAGAGAACGGAATGTCCTGCCACGATGTTGTTTCTCTGGATGGCAAAGTGCATGATCCAAACAGAATTGATTTTCTCGCCAGATACCTTGATGAATTAAAAAAGGCCGCCACTGTTGCGGATATACGCGGTTATTTCCAGTGGTCCCTGATGGATAATTTCGAATGGTCCAAGGGATATTCCGAACGATTTGGTCTGATCTATATTGACTACCAGACACAGCAAAGAATCCTGAAAGATTCTGCTTACTGGTACAAAGATTATATAAAAAATAACGGAGAGTTCTGATTCTCCACTGAAAAAAAGCGCATCTCATACCACACCAGATATGAAATGCGCTTTTTATAAATATGTATATTACAAATATTGACTAAACTCTACTTTTTCTTTATTCGGTCCTTCAATTGTAAAGAACTTCACTCCATTCTCCCAGAACGGAAGAAAATGAACTGTATCCTGTGTACTGTTCAGCCCAGCCTGATTGATCATAGCATAAACTTTCTCAATGTCTTTTACATCGGTGTGGATATGCAGTTCACCTTTGTCAAACTCCGGCATGCTCAGAACACCAAGCATGGATTTCGCATTTACAATATATCGTCCACAACATATATATAAGTTCTCTAAAAATCTATTGACAATTGCTACAATGTTATTTTGCTTTTTTTGTATACTATTACTAACTTCTCCCGCTCTCACACGAAAATAATCTCCTATAAAACGAAAAAAGAGCACTGCAAGGTCATCGAATAGATTTCTTCGCAATGCTCTTCCGCATTTTTTGTATAAAATTTTATCGTTATTTACTGTTTCCTGAAGTTATTTACCAGAGTGTTCCTGAAGAAGCTGCTCGATCTTGGAAACAAACAGGTCATTGGCATCATTCGGCGCTTTGATCTCCACTAACTCATTGCTCTATATATTTTGTGATGACAGATATTAAAATGCTCATATCAATCGGCTTTGCCACATGATCATCCATTCCAGCCTTCAAAGCAGCCTGTACATCCTCTGCAAATGCATTTGCTGTCATTGCAATAATAGGGATTTCCTTTCCGTCCGGACGATCCGGCAGATTTCTTATAGCTTTTGTCGTTTCATACCCATTCATTTCCGGCATCATGATGTCCATCAAAATCAGATCAAAAGTCCTCGGAACTGTATTGCAAAACTGTGTCAGGGCAGATTTACCATCAGTGGTTCTGGTTACAATCATCCCTTTTTCTTCCAACAAAGCTATTGCTATTTCTGCGTTTAAATCATTGTCCTCTGCCAAAAGAACATGTAAACCATGTAAATCAATATCTTTTCTTAACTTTTCTTTCTCTTCAGTTAGTACATGTTCTGCTATAAGCAGCGGGATTTCTACAGTAAATGCTGAGCCAACGCCCTGTCTGCTGCTGACTTCAATTTTCCCACCCATAAGATCTACATACTGTTTGGCAATCGCCATTCCCAGTCCGGTTCCCTTATAACTGGTTCTTGCCCCATTATTTTCCTGACTGAACTCATCAAATATTCTGGTCTGGAACTCCTCACTCATACCAATTCCGGTATCTGATATATGATAGCGTACGATTAAATGATGCTCATCCTTGCCCGGACAGTTTTCTGCTACAAATGAAATGGTACCTCCGTCTTTTGTAAATTTGACTGCATTGCTGATAATGTTGAGCAATACTTCCCTGATTCTGAGTTCATCTGCCATCACATAAGGATTTTTAAGTTCTTCTCTTGAAACAGAAAAATTAAGGTCACGGTTTTCCATATATCCCCTTGCGATCGACAAGACAGTATCTGTCATATCCCTGAGATCTACCAGTACCGGTTTATATTCCAGTTTACCGCTTTCGATGCGGCTGATATCCAGCACATCGTTAATGAGTGTCATCAGATATTCTGAACTCTGCCTGATCTTTTTCAGACAATCCTCCACTTCTTTGTCCGGTTTCCTCTTCATGGCAATATCTGTAAATCCAACAATTGCATTCATTGGTGTCCTGATATCATGGGACATATGGTTCAGGAA
>JBKYFG010000008.1:0-103907 GCA_047027955.1 Blautia sp. | reverse complement strand
CTGCGGCCTCCTGGTCCCAAACCAGGCGCTCTAGCCAAGCTGAGCCACACCCCGTTAACGGTATTTAATTGTTTGCGTTTGGCTTTGTCGCTCAACGCAAGACATATTATATTATAGTGATATGCAAATGTCAACAACTTTTTTCAACTTTTTTTCAAAAAAAGTTTTCAGACCTAAAAAACATTGATTTTACAGGGGTTTCAGGTGGAAAAAAGTTTTATATTTTATTGCGAAAAGAGTAAAAATTATAGAAAAGAGATAGATTTTCTTGGAAAAAACAGAGAAGGATGTTACAATAAAAAACGGAAAAAAATGAAAAATAACAGTGTGTTTAAATGATCTTAATAAGATAATGACAGATGAACTGTCGGAATAAAGGAGAACTGTGATGAACGTACAGGAGTTTCAGAATAAACTAAAAGAAGTGCAGGAAATTGCCAGACAACATGGGAATGCGTTAAATGCAGCCGAAATCCGTCATGTATTTGAAGAGTGTGACCTGGACAAAAGCCAGTTGCTGGGTGTATTAAAATATCTTACTTCTCAGGGAATTCTCATTGAAGGTCTGGAAACGGCAGGAGAAGAAGCCAAGGAGCCTGAACATAAAAAAATTCCTCTTACAGCAGAAGAAGAAGCTTATCTTAAAAATTATCTGGAGGAACTGCCGGTTGTTGATGAGGTGGATGCTGACAGTGTATTTGAAGCTCTGGCAGCCGGTGATCAGAGGGCACTTCAGACACTTACTTCTTATTATATGAAAACGGCGGCAGATATGGCTGTTGAGATGAATATAGAAGAAATGCAGCTGGCCGATCTGATTCAGGAGGCGAATCTGTGCCTGATCCAGGCGCTTGGAACTGCCGGTAATGAATGCAGAGATGAGAAGTGGCTTCTGAGTGAAATGCGCAAAGGAATCCAGCTTGTTCTGGAAGAACAGACACAGAGAAAATTCGAGGATGACAGTCTGGTAGCGCGTGTGGAGAAACTGGAAAGTGCTGTTCGAGAATTAAATGACGGAGAGGATGAGAAGAATGCATTTACGATCGATGAACTGGCAATCATCCTTGATATGAAGGTGGATGAGATCCGCGATATTCTTCGTCTGACCGGCGATGATAATTAAGACATACAGTGGCGCCTAAACAAAGTTAGATAAGAAAAACAATTGTTGAATTCAGGGTAATCCTGTGGTATTATGTACCTAAATGGGAGGTATTTTTTATGCAAATCAGAGAATCGGCAGAGGATTACCTGGAGGCAATCCTTGTTTTATCCAAAAAAGGCGGCGGAGTTCGTTCTGTTGATATTGCGACTATGCTCGGGGTATCCAAGCCAAGTGTCAGCCATGCAATGAAGCTTCTCAGAGAAGACGGTTATATTGCGATGGACCGTTATGGAACGGTGACACTGATGGACAAAGGTGCTGAGATTGCAAACAGAATCTATGAGCGCCATACCGTCCTGACAAAGATGCTGGAAGGCCTTGGAGTATGTGATGAGATTGCCCGGGCAGATGCCTGCAAGATGGAACATGATGTCAGTGATGAGAGTTTTGAGAAGATAAAAGAACATCTGAAAGCAAAAGGCGAGATTTAATTACTGTTCACAGGTAATATCTCGAGACATACGAGATTTAAACAGATTGCAGAGTGAATCAGAGCTTTTGTATTCGTTTAAATAAAATATGAGATAAAAAGGTCGTCACGATCAGAGTTGAATCAGATCAATTCTGACAGTGATGACCTTTTTTGGTATAATTATGCAACGCGGCAAAACCAATTTTATCAGAAAGCAGTTCCTTTTTGTGGCAACTGAGCCAGGATGATCGCACCAAACATCAGCACGCAGCCGAAAATTTCGCGACTACTGAGATTTTGGCCGAGAATCAACCAGCCAGCGATAACAGAGATACAGGATTCCAAGCTGAGAATCAGGGAGGCTACAGTTGGGTTCATATTTTTCTGACCGACGATCTGCAGGGTGTAGGCAACGCCACAGGACATAACTCCGGCATAGAGAACCGGAATTTTTGTGGCGAAAATTCCGGCAAGATCCGGACTTTCAAAGATCAGCGCCGGGATTCCGGAGAGGATTCCACAGACCAGAAACTGGATACAGGACATTTTTACACCATCTACCAGTGGTGAGAAATGGTCGATTGTAAGGATATGTAAGGAAAACAGGAAAGCACAGATCAGTACCAGAAGTTCGCCCTTGCCGATGGCAAATCCCTCTCCTGGAGTCAGACAAAGAAGATAAAGTCCACACAGGGAAAGAATGACAGCAATCCAGATAAACGGGCTGCATTTCTTTTTCAGAAAGATACCGATGATCGGAACAATGACAATGTAACAGGCGGTGATAAAGCCGGCTTTACCAACGCTGGTGTATTTGATGCCAAACTGCTGGAAGTTGCTTGCAAAGCAGAGCAGGATACCACAGCAGATACCGCCGGTGATTAATGTTTTGCGGTCGGAAGATGCTTGAATACGTTTTTTTTCTTCTGGTGCTTTTGTTTTGCCAAGTCCCCAGATGACCGGCAGGAGTGTCAGTGCACCAATAAGATTGCGGACGGCATTGAAAGTAAAGCCGCCGATGTAGTCCATGCTGACACTCTGGGCAACAAAGGCAACACCCCAGATAGTTGCAGTCAGAAGCAGTAAAAGAGAATTCCTGACCGGAATAGATTCTTTTTTCATAATGTTTCTCCTCGTGTGATAAGATAGCGGGTTTCAAATGTATATGCCCATTCATGCGAGCATGAAGCTCATATCCGCTTTAAACCCTTGTATCTTTGTATTATACTGCATAGGTATGCATTGATAAAGAGTGAAAATAAAAAAATAAGGACTCCGCATATGCAGAGTCCCTATGAATAATTTTCAAGTCGAACATCCGTGAGACCTGGCGCGTGATTCAGGTCAGCATAAGCTGACATCTTCTTTACAGAATCACTGCGCATCCTTGTTAAGATCAGATGAAAATATATTTCAGTACAAATAATATGGCAAGAACGTACATCAGCACACTGATCTTCTTTTCTTTTGCCTTTCCGGTAATCAGATTGATGACTACATAAGAGATAACGCCCATGGAGATACCTTCGGAAATGCTGTACATGAATGGCATTGCGATAATGGCGATAAAGCATGGAATCGCTTCTGTCATATCACTGAAGTCAATTTTTGTAACAGATGTCAGCATCAGGTAGCCTACAACGATCAGGGCAGGTGCTGTGGCAAAGGAAGGAATTGCCAGGAAGATTGGTGAGAGCAGGAGGGAAAGTGCAAACAGAATACCTGCTACTATGGAAGTAAGACCAGTACGACCGCCTTCTGCAACACCAGAAGCACTTTCTACAAAGGTTGTAACGGTAGAAGTACCGCAAACAGCACCTACAGTTGTTCCGACCGCGTCAGAGAGAAGTGCACCTTTGATTTTTGGAAGTTTGCCGTCTTTGTCGAGCATATCTGCCTTGGAAGCTACGCCGATCAGAGTTCCAAGCGTATCAAACATATCAACAAACAGGAATGCAAACATGATGACTACGAAATCCAGTGAGAATACAATGGAAAAATCCATTTTCATAAAGGTTGGAGCCATACTTGGTACAGAAATTCCGTTTGAAAAATCTGGAAGCAGGCTGTAATAACCAATGTCTGCATTTGGTACATACAGATGTGTCAGCTGGCAGATGATTCCGAGAACCCAGGTGATCAGGATGCCCCAGAGAATACTTCCCTTGACATCTTTTGCCAGAAGAACAGCGGTCACCAGAATACCAATCAGAGCCAGCAATACGGTGATTCCCTGAGAGGAGAAGGTCCCTTCTGCTACAGAAGATTTGAAGGAAAAGATGCTTACCAGTGTGGAATCATTTCCAACAACGATCTTGGCATTTTGCAGTCCGATGAATGCGATAAAGAGACCGATACCTACGGATACTGCGTGTTTCAGGTTCATCGGAATGGAGTTGAAGATCGCTTCACGTACATTGGTAAGAGAAAGCAGGATAAAAATGATACCTTCTGCAAAGACTGCTGCAAGTGCCTGCTGCCAGGTGTATCCCATACCGAGAACTACTGTGTAGGTAAAGTATGCGTTCAGTCCCATACCAGGAGCAAGAACGAACGGATAGTTGGACAGAAGCGCCATCAGACAGGTGGCAATGAATGCGGATAGTGCGGTGGCGGTGAAGACAGAGCCGCGGTCCATGCCGGAAGCAGACAGGATGTTTGGATTGACGGCCAGGATATAAGCCATTGTCATAAAGGTAGTGATTCCTGCCATAACCTCAGTTTTGACATCTGTGTGATTTTCTTTCAGGTGGAAAATTTTGTCGAGATTCATATAAGTACCCCCTTCGTGTTGTGCAGATGTATGCACTAAAAGATTTTGTTTCCGGAAATATATTTTCCGGTGATGCAACTGTCATCTGAGAGATAGATCAGTCGTTCCAGACGTTCTCTGGCCGTCAGAGGCTGAGGATGCCGGAGTTTGCTGTCATCCAGAATCAGTGCATCAAACTCATAGCCTTCCGCGAAAGTCCCGACTTTTCCGAAAAATGCACCGCCACCCATGGTAGCCATATAAAAGGCTTCTTCCAGTGAAAGAGGTTTTTGGGAATCATCCACAAGCCGCCAGCGAAGTTTGGATACCTGAATGGCATCTGCGATCGCTCGTAGCATGGAAAGAGAGTGGCCGCCGGCTATGTCGGTACCGAGTCCGATGTGAAGTCCCTCTTCAAGATAACGCCTGACCGGAGCGATACCAGAAGAGAGATTGGTATTGGACTGTGGGCAGTGAGCGATGAATACACCCCGGTCCTTCATCAGGGAGAGCTCTGCATCAGAACTGTATACGCAGTGCGCCATGATCGTCGGGCAGGTTTTGCCGCCAAAGAGACCAAACTGATCATAGGCTTCCCCATAGAAAGAAGTATTGGGGCATAATTCTTTTACCCAGGCTATTTCACTCTTGTTTTCGGAAAGATGAGACTGTACCGGGAGACAGTAAGCTTGCTGGATTTCTGCCAGTCTGGACATAAGTTCGTCACTGCAGGAAGGGGTAAAACGAGGGGTGAGAATCGGTTTGACGTTCTCATATTTTCCTGCAATATCATTTAGCCAGCGGACAGTATCCGTTGCAGAAACAACAGCACTTTCCTCCTGGAGAGCCTTGGAGCCGTTCCGGTCCATATTTATTTTGCCGATGAAAGCTTTTAGTCCGGTTTTCTCCATAAGGTCCATCAGAAGTTCTGTTGCATCTACATGTAAGGTGCCGAAGATGGAAGCTCGTGTGGTCGCACTTTTTTTCAGATCATCGGCAAAGATGGAATAGGCTTTTTCTGCATAGTTCAGATCAGAATATCTGGCTTCTTCCGGAAACGTGACCGTGTTGAGCCATTCCAGCAGCTCCAGATCCATGTACATACCGTGAAATGCATATTGTGGGGCATGCAGATGGAGGTCATTCATTCCCGGGACAATCAGACAATTGTTGAAATCTTCACAGGGAATGCCGCGAAACTGCTCTGGAAGCTGTGGATAGACACCGACTGTCAGGCCATTCTGGCAGACGAGATAAGCGTCTTCAAGGCAGGTCAGATGCTGTGGATCTGTGCTGAAACATACAGCGCCTCTGAGTGCAAAGGTGGCTGGATTTCTGGTCATAAAAGCTACCTCCTTTTTGCTGAAATAATACGTCAACAGGCAAAAAAAATACCGAATATTTTTGCCCGACGAGTTACTGTGACCAGTAACACTTATAGGCAACTATTACGGTAGTTGGTAGAGACGTCCAACCAATTATGGACCTATATAAGCTTTGTGGTGTTGTTTATAAAATAATTATAAAATAGGAATAGTTTTCTGTCAAATACAAATTCATAACTTACATGGAGAATATTGCGTGAAAAATTTGTACAAAATTTTGCAGGATACCATGAGCAGGCGGATAAAAATTCCGGCGGCCTGAAAATCAGACTGCCGGAATATAAGAATGCAATTATTTATTATTTTTGTTTTTCTCAACTTCCAGTAATTTCATAGCACGAACTTTGAGCGGAAGACCAAAGAGGGTGATGAATCCGTCTGCATCATGGTGATCATACATATCACCTGTTGTGAAAGATGCAAGAGATTCATTGTACAGGCTGTATGGAGAAGTTGTACCGGCTTTGATGATGTTTCCTTTGTAAAGTTTGAATTTAACTTCACCGGTTACATATTTCTGTGTGGATTCAACGAATGCCTGGATTGCTTCGCGAAGTGGTGTGAACCATTTTCCTTCGTATACAACCTGAGCAAACTGGCTGCCGAGTTTCTTCTTGGCTTCCATTGTGTCACGGTCAAGGATCAGTTCTTCCAGCTGTTCGTGAGCTGCCATCAGAATTGTTCCGCCAGGAGTTTCGTATACACCACGGGATTTCATACCAACAACACGGTTTTCTACGATATCAATGATACCGATTCCGTTTTCGCCGCCAAGACGGTTCAGTTCAGTGATGATCTCGGAAACTTTCATTGCTTTTCCATTGAGAGTCTTCGGAACACCTTCTTCGAAAGTCATAGTTACTTCTGTTTCTTTATCTGGTGCTTTTTCAGGAGTTACACTTAAAACAAGCATGTCATCATAGTTTGGAGCCTGGGAAGGATCTTCCAGTTCCAGACCTTCATGGCTGATGTGCCATAAGTTACGGTCGCGGCTATAGCTGTGGCTTGCATCAAACGGAAGATTGATTCCATGAGCCTGGCAGAATGCAATCTCATCTTCACGGGACTGCATGGTCCATACGTCTGTCATTCTCCAAGGAGCGATGATCTTGATATCCGGAGCAAGTGCTTTGATACCAAGTTCGAAACGAATCTGGTCATTACCTTTACCGGTTGCACCATGGCAGATAGCAACAGCGTTTTCTTTACGTGCAATTTCAACAAGTTTCTTGGCAATTGCCGGACGTGCCATAGAAGTACCAAGCAGATATTTATGTTCATATACAGCCCCTGCCTGTACACAAGGCATTACATAATTGTCGCAGAAATCATCAACAATATCTTCGATATATAATTTGGAAGCTCCGGAAAGTTTGGCTCTTTCATCCAGTCCATCCAGTTCGTTACCCTGTCCGCAGTTTACGCAGCAGCAGATAACTTCATAATCAAATGTTTCTTTCAGCCACGGAATCAGTGCTGTGGTATCAAGACCGCCTGAATAAGCAAGTACAACTTTTTCTTTCATAATGTAATCCTCCTGAAAATGATTTTCTGCCACTTGGCAGATACATGAATATTTGATATTATAAAAGGTAAAGATTCATACGCTGATTTGATAAAGTATTGAATCTTCATGCTGTGTCGTGTTTCGACAAAAGATAATATACAACAAATTTTATAAATATGCAATACCAATATGCAAAAAAGTTAAAGATTATTTTGCATAAAAATGCACATCTAAATAGGAAGAAACCAATAAAAATACATAAATTCAAGAAAAAAGAATGTAAAATCCATAAAAATTATGTATTGCATATTATGCATAAAGGATGTATAATTGTTGCATCTTATGAGAGAACATTCCGATTTCAGGAGGAGAGAAAAATGATTAAAGCAGGAATTATCGGAGCGACTGGTTATGCGGGAAATGAACTTGCAAGACTGCTCCTTGGACATAAAGAAGTAGAAGTAGCGTGGTATGGTTCAAGAAGTTATATCGATCAGAAATATGCAGATGTTTATCAGAACTTTTTCAAACTGATAGATGCAAAATGCATGGATGACAACATGGCTGCACTTGCAGATGAGGTGGATGTGATTTTTACCGCAACACCACAGGGACTTTGTGCATCTCTTGTAAATGAAGAGATCCTTTCCAAAGCCAAGGTGATCGACCTGAGTGCAGACTTCCGTATTAAAGATGTAAAGAAATATGAAAAATGGTATGGTATCGAGCACAAAGCTCCACAGTTTATTGATGAGGCTGTTTACGGATTGTGTGAGATCAATCGTGAGGATATTAAGAAAGCAAGACTGATCGCTAATCCGGGATGCTATCCGACATGTTCGACATTATCAATCTATCCACTTCTCAAAGAAGGGCTGATCGATCCGAATACGATCATCATTGATGCAAAATCCGGTACATCAGGAGCAGGAAGGGGGGCAAAGGTTCCGAACCTTTACTGTGAAGTAAATGAGAATATCAAGGCATATGGTGTAGCGACTCACCGTCATACACCGGAGATCGAGGATCAGCTGGGATATGCATGCGGTCAGGAGGTCCTGATCAATTTTACGCCACATCTGATTCCGATGAACAGAGGAATTCTGGTGACTGCATATGCTTCTCTGAAGAAAGAAGTTTCCTATGAAGAAGTAAGAGCCGCTTATGATAAATATTATGCAGATGAAACATTCATCCGTGTTCTGGACAAGGATGTATGCCCGCAGACAAAATGTGTAGAGGGCAGCAACTACGTAGATGTCAACTTCAAGATTGACCTGAGAACCGGACGTGTCATTATGATGGGTGCGATCGACAATCTTGTAAAAGGTGCAGCAGGACAGGCTGTACAGAATATGAACCTGATGTTCGGTTTCGATGAAGCGGAAGGTCTTCATCAGATTCCGATGCTTCCGTAAAGAAACAAGAACACAGGGATATTCCATATGACGAGGAGGAATATATTATGAAGATCATTACAGGTGGAGTTACAGCAGCAAAAGGTTTTCAGGCAGCATCCACAGCTGCGGGAATCAAATATCAGGGAAGAACTGATATGGCAATGGTATATAGTGAGAAACCGTGTGTGGCAGCAGGTACTTTTACGACAAATATTGTGAAGGCAGCACCGGTAAAATGGGATCAGGAGATTGTTTATCAGCATCCGAGTGCCCAGGTGATCATCTGTAACAGTGGTATTGCCAATGCATGTACCGGTGAAGAGGGATTTAGTTACTGCCGGGCTACTGCAAAAGCAGCAGCGGAAACTTTGAATGTGGATGAAAACAGTGTACTGGTAGCATCTACAGGTGTTATCGGTATGCAGCTTCCAATCCAGAAACTGGCGGATGGTGTCAAAGCAATGGCACCGAAGCTTCAGGGAACTCTGGAAGCCGGAAACGAAGCGGCAAAAGCAATCATGACTACAGATACAAAGGAAAAAGAAGTCGCAGTACAGATTGAAGTTGGTGGAAAGACAGTTACCATTGGCGGCATGTGCAAAGGTTCTGGAATGATCCATCCAAATATGTGTACCATGCTTGGGTTTGTCACTACAGATGCGTGCATTTCCAAACAACTTCTGCAGGAAGCATTAAGCCAGGATGTTAAGGATACGTATAACATGGTATCCGTTGATGGTGATACTTCTACAAATGATACTGTTCTTTTACTTGCAAATGGAATGGCAGAGAATCCGGAGATCAATGAGAAGAATGAAGATTATCAGAAATTCTGCGAGGCTTTGAACTATATCAATACCACACTTGCAAAGAAAATTGCCGGTGACGGTGAGGGAGCAACTGCACTGTTTGAGGTCAGGATCATTGGAGCAGAGAGTAAGGAACAGGCAGTAACTTTAAGTAAATCCATCGTTACTTCTTCTCTTACAAAGGCTGCAATCTATGGACATGATGCAAACTGGGGAAGAATTCTCTGCGCAATGGGATATTCAGGCGCACAGTTTGATCCGGAAAAAGTAGACCTGTATTTTGAAAGTAAAGCAGGTAAGATTCAGATTATTGAAAATGGTGTGGCAGTTGATTACAGTGAAGAAGAAGCAACCAAGATCCTTTCTGAAGATGCAGTGACGGCAATCGCTGATGTAAAGATGGGGGACTGTACAGCAACTGCATGGGGCTGTGACCTTACTTATGATTATATTAAGATCAATGCGGATTACAGGTCATAACAGGTTTTAGAATATATAATGAGGAGAAATAAAAATGGTAAATCAGAAATATCTGGACAAGGCCGAGACTCTTATTGAGGCTCTTCCTTATATACAGCGTTTTAATCGTAAGATCGTAGTAGTAAAATATGGTGGAAGTGCCATGCTGGATGAAGAACTGAAGGCAAATGTCATTAAAGATGTTGTTCTTCTGAAACTGATCGGATTCAAACCGATCATCGTTCATGGCGGTGGTAAGGAAATTAGCCGCTGGGTGAACAAAGTCGGCATGGAACCGCGTTTTATCAATGGCCTTCGCGTAACAGACAAGGATACCATGGAAATTGCAGAAATGGTTCTTGCAAAGGTAAATAAAGAACTGGTTACTCTGGTGGAATCTCTTGGTGTGCAGGCAGTCGGTATCAGCGGAAAAGACGGTGGACTGCTTCAGTGCCACAAGAAACTTTCCAATGGAGAGGATATTGGATATGTTGGTGATATCGAAAAAGTAAATCCGAAGGTTCTGCAGGATCTTCTGGAAAGAGATTTCCTTCCGATCGTATTTCCGATTGGTTATGACACAAACTTTGATTCTTATAATATCAATGCAGATGATGCAGCATGTGCGATCGCAGAAGCAGTACATGCAGAAAAACTTGTATTCCTCTCTGATATTGAAGGGGTATACAAAGACAAAGATGATCCGAACACACTGATTTCTGAGCTGCATGTACATGAAGCAGAAAAACTGATCAGCGAAGGTTATGTAGGAGGCGGAATGATTCCGAAACTGCAGAATTGTATCGATGCGATCGAAGAAGGGGTAAACAGAGTACATATTCTGGATGGACGTATTCCACACAGCCTTCTTCTGGAAATCTTTACAAATAAAGGTATCGGTACTGCTATTTTGAGAGAGGACGGGGAGAAATACTACAATGAGCATGAATGAACAGATGAATCATGCAGAAGAAAGCATTCTGCATACATATAACCGTTTTCCGGTCATGTTTGACCATGGAGAGGGATGCTACCTCTATGACACAGAAGGCAAAAAATATCTTGATTTTGCTGCCGGAATTGCAGTAAATGCACTGGGATATCATTATCCGGGATATGATGACGCACTCAAGAGTCAGATCGACAAGCTGACACATATTTCAAATCTCTATTACAATGAACCAATGAGTGAAGCGGGAGAGAAACTGATCAAAGCCAGTGGACTCAGTAAAGCATTCTTTACAAACAGTGGTACAGAGGCAATTGAGGGCGCTCTCAAGGCTGCACGTAAATATTCTTATACCAAATATGGCAAAGAAGCAGGAAGATTTGAGATTATCGCGATGAATCATTCCTTCCATGGCAGAAGCATGGGAGCTCTTTCTGTAACAGGAACAGAACATTACAGAGAGCCATTTGAACCACTGATCGGCGGTGTGAAGTTTGCAGACTTCAATGATCTGGAGAGTGTGAAGGCACAGATTACAGATAAAACCTGTGCAGTCATTACAGAAGTCGTACAGGGTGAAGGAGGAATTTATCCGGCTCAGAAGGAATTCCTGGAGGGTCTTCGCGCACTTTGCGACGAAAAGGACATTATTCTGATCTTTGATGAGATTCAGTGCGGCATGGGACGAACTGGATATTATTTTGCATGGCAGTCTTATGGTGTACAGCCAGACGTGATGACGTGCGCCAAAGCACTTGGGTGCGGTGTTCCGGTTGGAGCTTTCGTTCTTGGTGAAAAAGCAGCAGCAGCGTCTCTGGTGCCGGGAGACCATGGTACAACTTATGGTGGAAATCCTTTCGTATGTGCAGCAGTCAGCAAGGTATTTGATATCTTTGAACAGGATAACATTCTTGCACATGTGCAGGAACTTACACCATATCTTGAGGAAAAACTGGATGCACTTGTGGATAAATGCCCGATTGTTGCAGCGCGTCGTGGAAAAGGTTTTATGCAGGGACTGGTGATCGAAGGTACGACAGTTGGAAGTGTTGTAACAAAAGCACTTGCGAATGGACTTCTTGTGATCTCGGCAGGGAGTGATGTGCTTCGCCTCGTTCCTCCGCTTGTTATCACAAAAGAACATATCGATGAAATGATCGAGAAATTAGAAAAGAGCCTGGCTTAATGCCGGGCTCTTGCCTGTTCTGAAAAATTCTTAAATTCTGTACAGTTCTGTACCATTCACTTCATAATGATTATTTCATACTGTCGAGATCAATATGTTTCTTGATCGCTGCAAAACTTTCGCTGCTGATCACATGTTCGATCTTGCATGCATCGCTTGCTGCAACAACCGGATTAACGCCAAGCTTCTCAAGCCACTCGGAAAGGAAAAGATGACGCTCGTAGATTTTCTCTGCGGTAGCAAGACCGGATTCTGTCAGATAAAGATATCCTTCCGGAGATACAGTGATCTGATCTGTCTCGCGGAGCTTCTTCATTGCGACGCTGACGCTGGATTTTTTGAAACCAAGCTCAGCGGCAACATCTACAGAACGCACGACAGGATGTGACTTGCTTAAGATAAGAATTGTTTCAAGATAGTTTTCGGCGGATTCGTTTGTATGCATCCATTACACCCCAATTTCTGTTCATGATCTAATGGAAAATGATTTCTCATTTCTCATTTAATTGCTTTAAAATTTAAGATTTTCACTCAAATTTATAGTATTTCTATAATATCATATTTTATAGCCAGGGACAACAAAAATGCATAAATACACTTATAAATAATTGTATAAAAGTTACTGTGAACAGTAACATATAAAACCGATAAAATTCAGAGATGCAGAAGTTCCTTGAGCCAAACATTGGTTATATACTACAAATATAAGTTTGAAATAACGGATTGAAGTTATACATAACAAATGATAGTTTTATTAAACGAAAAAAAGTACTTGACAGCTCACAAACGTTAGCATATACTAACCCATGTAAGAAAAAGTAAATGGTGTTTAACTGTGAACTTTTTTTGATAAAGAAAATAATTCTCAATAAAGACTATAAAAGAAAGTGAGCTGATACATATGATGCCTATCACAATGGCTGGAATCGGAGAAAAATGTAAGATTCAGAAAATAGGTGGAAACGAAGAAACAAGACGTTTTCTGGCGAATCTTGGATTTGTCAATGAGGCTGAAGTAAGTATCGTTTCTGCAATCGGCGGAAATGTGATCGTGAACATCAAAGATGCACGTGTAGCAGTTAATTCAGATATGGCAAAGCACATATTTATATAAATTTTATAACGGAAAGGAGACAGAACGATGACTTTAGGTGATGCAAAAGTTGGAAGTACCGTTGTTGTAACAAAGATTGAAGGAGACAGCGCGTACAAACGTCGTATCATGGACATGGGAATCACAAAAGGAAGCGAACTGTATATCAGAAAAGTTGCTCCGCTTGGAGATCCTGTAGAGATCACTGTTAGAGGTTATGAGTTATCTGTAAGAAAGAACGATGCTCAGTGCGTACAGGTAAAGTAAGTACGCTGTAGTGTTCTGTAAGAACTATTATGAAAAATGCAACTGTGGAGAAGAACGCAGTTACAATAAGAGGGATTAAGGAGGTAAGAAAAAATGGCAATTAAGATTGCACTTGCCGGCAACCCGAACTGTGGTAAAACAACAATGTTCAACGCATTAACGGGCGCTAACCAGTACGTAGGAAACTGGCCGGGAGTTACTGTAGAGAAAAAAGAAGGTAAATTAAAGGGAAAGAAAGGAAAGGGCGAAGACATTATCGTAACGGACCTTCCTGGTATTTATTCCCTTTCACCATACACACTGGAAGAAGTGGTCAGCCGTGACTATGTCCTCAAAGAGAATCCAGATGTGATCATTGACCTTGTCGATGCAACAAATATCGAGCGTAACCTGTATCTGACCACTCAGCTGATCGAGACAGGTGTTCCGGTTGTTATTGCACTGAACATGGCTGATCTTCTTGAAAAAAGAGGAATCAAGATTGACACCAAGCGTCTTTCCATGCTGCTTGACTGCCCGATCATTGAGACATCTGCGCTGAGAGGGGAAGGCCTTGACAAATTGATCGACGAGGCTGTCAAAGTTGCAAAGAGCAGCAAAGTTGATCTTCCAAAAGAAATCTTCTCCAAAGATATGGAAGCAGCTATCGACGAAGTAAAAGGTGTTCTTCCTACATCTGTTACAGATGATAAGAAGAGATGGTATGCGGTTAAGTTCCTTGAGAATGATGAAAAAGTAAAAGAGGCTATGAAGCTTTCTGCTTCTGGACAGTCTCTGGTTGATACAAAACGTCAGGAACTTGAAAAACAGCATGACGATGACATGGAAAGTATCGTAACAGACGAAAGATACAAATTCATCCAGAAGATCGTTAATACGACGGTTAAAAAAGCAAAAGATAAACTGACTGTATCCGATAAGATCGACCGTATCGTTACCAACCGTATTCTTGGTATCCCGATCTTTGTTGCAGTTATGTGGCTTGTATATTATGTGTCCGTAACAACAGTCGGAACATTCGTAACAGACTGGACAAATGATGTATTTGTAGTAGCTATTCAGGACTTCTTTACAAACATCCTTACCAGCATCGGTGCCGGTGACCTGGTAATGGGACTTGTAGTTGATGGTATCATCGGTGGTCTTGGTGCAGTACTTGGATTCGTTCCTCAGATGGCAATTCTGTTCCTGTTCCTGTCCATCCTTGAAGACTGTGGTTACATGGTACGTATTGCATTCGTTATGGACCGTGTATTCCGTCACTTCGGACTTTCCGGTAAGAGCTTCATTCCGCTTCTGATTTCTTCAGGATGCGGTATCCCTGGAATCATGGCTTCCAAGACCATCGAACAGGACAATGACAGACGTCTTACTATTATGACAGCAACATTTATTCCTTGTGGTGCCAAACTTCCGGTTATCGCTCTTATGGGTGGTGTAATCGCTGGTGAAACTGCAGGATATGCAGAGAGCTCCTTTATCGCTCCTCTGATGTACTTCATCGGAATCGTAGCTGTACTTGTAGCAGCAATCATTCTTAAGAAGACAAAACCGTTCTCCGGTAAACCGGCTCCGTTCGTAATGGAGCTTCCACAGTATCATATTCCGCAGGTTAAAACAGTTCTCCTTCATGTATGGGAAAGGCTGAAAGGCTTCATCATCAAAGCTGGTACAATCCTGTTCCTTGCCTGCGTAGTAATGTGGTTCCTTGGTGGATTTGGATTCACAGATGGTGGATTCGGTATGGTAGAAGACAGCGCAGACAGCCTTATGGCAGCAATCGGTGGTGTGATCGCTCCGATCTTTGCTCCACTTGGATTCGGTGAATGGCAGCCGGTAGCAGCTTCTATCTCCGGTTTTACAGCAAAAGAAGCTATCGTATCTACAATGGGTGTCCTGGCTAACGTAGCTGGTGATACAGAAGATGCAGTAAACGTTGCAGCAGGTGTTGCAAGCTGGTTCCCGACAGGAATCGCAGCTTTCTCCTTCCTGATGTTCAACCTTCTTGATTCTCCTTGCCTTGCAGCTATTGCAACTATGGCAAAAGAAATGAACGACAGAAAATGGTTCTGGTTCGCAATTCTTTTCCAGAACATCTTTGCTTACGTTGTTTGCCTCTGCTTCTATCAGATTGGTTCCTTTGTAACTGGTGGAGCATTCGGTTTCGGAACTGTAGTAGGATTCGTAGTACTTATTGTAATGCTGTTCCTGCTGTTCAGACCGGACCCGTACAAAGATCAGAAAGTTTATTCTAAACGTTCTGTACAGGCATAATAAAAAATGTAATAATAAGGGGGCTGGATACAGAGATGTGTCCGGCCTCTGTTTGATTCGAAACCGATGACTGGTAGTACTTGATGAAGAGAGGATGAGTGAAATGCTGGCAAATATTATTATAATGATTCTGATCCTTGGATATTGTGCATTTATCATTTATAAAAGTGTAAAGAATACCAAAGAAGGTAAACATACGGGGTGTGCCGGATGCAGTGGAAACTGTGGAAGCTGCGGTGGATGCAGCGGTGCTGCTTTTCATAAGAACACCGCGCAGTCTTCTAAGAATCGTTTGAAATAGGAGGCACTGATATGGGAAATTCAACAGGATCCACAATGTACATGTTTGGTGCGGTCATTGTTATTTATATTGTAGGAATGCTGATCTATCAGGGGGTTCAGTGGATCAAGAAAAAAAGGGAACAGAAAAAAGACGAAGAATTCAGAAGAGGTGACAAATAGTGGTAGATATAATTATAGTACTGATCGTAATTGTTTTGCTTGGGTTTGCACTGAAAGGTTCTATCAAACATTTTAAAGGAGAGAGTCCATGCTGTGGAGGCGGCAGTGGAGAGATCGTTCTCGATATTCCGGATAAAAAACTTGAGAATCCGATACTTGGAAAGAAGGTTCTCAAAATTTCCGGTATGCACTGCGAACATTGTGTAAAGGCTGTTACAGAGGCAATCAACAAGATTGACGGAGTAGCTGCAAAAGTAAATCTTTCTGAGAACGAAGCAGTCGTTTCTTATGATCGTGAACTTGATGACGAACAGCTTAGAAAAATCGTCAAGGATGCAGGGTACAGAGTCGTAAGCATCAAATAATTCATAATATAATGAAGGAAATATCATTTCCCGGATCCCGTGGCATATGAAGCTGCGGGATTTTTTCTGCGCATCTCGCAGCAAGAATGCAGAGGCATTATTGAAGTGATTTTTTGAAGTGGTTCCCTGTATAAAAAACAGATTTTCTGCATAAGCTGATAATAAAATTTGCAGACAGCTACAGGAAAATCATCTGAGCTGAGTGGAGGTTGCATTATGTGGGGATTTTTTACGGCATTGATCTCGGGAGCACTGATGAGTATTCAGGGTGTTTTTAATACAGAAGTGACGAAACAGACCAGTTTATGGGTATCAACGGGATGGGTGCAGCTCTCAGCATTTATGGTCTGCGTGCTGGCATGGATATTTACAGGAAGACAGAGTGTTTCGGCATTATGGCAGGTAGATAATAAATACACGCTTCTTGGCGGAGTGATCGGAGCATTTATTACAATTACTGTTATTCAGAGCATGGGGGCACTTGGGCCTGCAAAAGCAGCTATGCTGATCGTCATTTCCCAGTTGATCGTGGCATATGTAATTGAACTTTTGGGAATGTTTGGAACAATGCAGCAACCGTTTGAGTGGAGAAAGGTTCTGGGAATGCTGATCGCGATTGTCGGCATTGTGATTTTTAAATGGGAATAATAAAGTTATCATGCACAGGAATAAATAAAGTTTCCTATTGTAAATCTACCGGGAATTCGTTAAAATAAGACATGGTTAAGTATGAGAATCGGGGAGGTCTGCCGTAATCCTACGGAGGGAAGTGAACCGAGATCATGAAAGTAAATTTTTACAGTCTGATATTGAGCATATTTTTTCTGGCAGGTTTGTCAGGAATGAGCGGATGTCAGAAAAACAAAACAGAAATAATGCTGGACAGACAGGATACTGTATCAGAATCAGAAACACAGGATGATACACAGGCTGGGAATGATGCAACAGAGGATCTGGCGGAAGCAAAAATATCAGCAGAAGCGGAGCTATCGGAGATGCCGGTGGAGACAGAGCCGGAAATGATTTTTGTGGATGTCTGCGGAGCAGTAATGAATCCGGGAGTTTATGAACTGGATGGGAGTAGCCGGGTTTTTCAGGCAATAGAGGCGGCTGGAGGATTTTTGCCGGAAGCAGCGGCTTCGGCCGTGAATCAGGCACAGCCGGTCAGTGACGGACAGCAGATTTATGTACCTACGCAGGAAGAAGCGGAAGAGGGAGCTTTACCTGCGGCAATACAGCCGGCGGATCCGGGATCTGAGACAACAGATGCAAATGGTGTAGTGAATATCAACACAGCAGATGCAGCTGCGCTTAAGAGCCTGTCAGGAATCGGTGATGCCAAGGCACAGGCAATTCTTACGTACAGAGAGGAACATGGTTTCTTTTCCAGTATTGAGGAGATCATGCAGGTGCCGGGAATCAAAGAAAGTACGTTTTCGGCGATAAAGGATAAAATAGCTGTGAAATAAGGAGAAAAGAATGAGCAGGAAAGTTTTAGTAGTTGATGACGAGAAACTGATCGTAAAAGGAATCCGTTTTAATCTGGAACAGGACGGTATGGAAGTTGACTGTGCTTATGACGGAGAAGAAGCGGTTGAGAAGGCAAAGGAGAATAAATACGATATTATCCTTCTGGACCTGATGCTTCCGAAGATGGATGGACTGGAAGTCTGCCAGCAGATCAGAGAATTCTCTAATGTTCCGATCGTCATGCTTACTGCAAAAGGTGAGGACATGGACAAGATCCTTGGACTGGACTACGGGGCAGATGACTATATTACAAAACCATTTAATATTCTTGAAGTAAAGGCCAGAATCAAAGCAATCATGCGTCGGGCGCGTTCTGAACATGAAGAAAAGGAAAAGGCGAAGACAATTGAAGCAGGCGATCTGAAACTGGACTGCGAGAGCCGTCGTGTATTTATTGCAGGCAAGGAAATTAATCTTACAGCAAAGGAATTTGATGTGCTGGAGCTTCTCGTATTCAATCCGAACAAGGTATACAGTCGTGAAAATCTTCTGAATATTGTCTGGGGATATGAATATCCGGGAGATGTCAGAACCGTTGATGTACATATTCGGCGTCTTCGTGAAAAAATCGAGGCTAATCCCAGTGAGCCTAAATATGTACACACCAAATGGGGCGTAGGATATTACTTCCAGGCATAACTCATGGTAACGAAAAAAAAGACAAAGTTTTTTAAGAGTCTGCGTTTTCGGATACTGGTCATACTGCTCATACTGGGAATTGTGCCAAGTGCTATCGTGACACAACTCATGATCAGTAATTATGAAAAACAGGCAATTGAAGTAAAGGTAAGTGAGGTCAGTACACAGTGTGCGATTCTGTGTAATCAGATCATCAAAGAAAATTATCTCAATGACTCCAGCTCACAGTCTGTGAACAGCAAGATGGAGTTGTTGTCTAATGTATATGGCGGAAGAATGGTGATTGTAGACAGAGATCTGAAAGTAGTTGCAGATACCTATCATGTAGATGAAGGACGGACGCTGATCTCACCAAAGGTCGTGAAGTGTTTTAAGAACGGAGAAGTCACAAATTACCGCAGATACGGGCAGATGCTGGAAATGGCTGTTCCCGTAAAGAGCGCGGATGTCCCGCAGATTCAGGGAGCCATGCTTGTAAATATTTCAATCAGTGACATTATGGCAACGGTGGGAGAGCAGGAACAGATGGCGATGCTGCTCACAGGAATTATCGTTGCATTGTCTGTATTGCTTGCCTATGGCCTTTCTACGATTCTGGTCAAACCGCTGGCCAGTGTTACCAAATCCATCGAAGATCTTACTGACGGATATCAGAAAGATGAGATTTCAGTTCCGGATTATACAGAAACAGAGCTTATTACGGATGCATTTAATAAGATGCTTGCACGTATGAAAGTACTGGATGAATCAAGATCAGAGTTTGTTTCCAATGTGTCGCATGAACTGAAGACACCAATGACTTCCATGAAGGTTCTGGCAGATTCCCTTGTCGGACAGGAAGGAGTTCCGGAAGAACTTTATCAGGAATTTATGCGTGACATTACAGCGGAGATTGACAGGGAAAACCGTATTATTACCGATCTTCTGACTCTGGTAAAAATGGACAAGAAATCTGCAGATCTTCAGATCAGTCATATGGATATCAATCAGCTTCTGGAGGATATTCTCAAACGTCTGCGTCCGATCGCGGACAAACGCAATATTGACCTGATCCTTGACAGTTTCCGTCCTGTGGAAGCGGATGTGGATGAACTGAAATTTACATCTGCGATCAGTAACCTTGTTGAAAATGCGATAAAATACAATGTAGATGATGGCTGGGTACGTGTGTCACTTGACGCAGATCATAAGTTTTTCTATGTTACGGTAGCAGATTCCGGTATGGGTATCCCAGAGGATTCCATCGACCGTATTTTCGAGAGATTTTATCGTGTGGACAAATCACATTCCAGAGAGATCGGAGGAACCGGTCTTGGACTTGCGATAACAAGAAGTACGATTGCCATGCATCATGGTGTGATCAAAGTATTCAGCAGAGAAGGGGAAGGAACTACATTCTCAGTTCGTGTCCCGTTATCTTATATTCCGTAGGAGGTGCCGGATGAAGAAATATATAAGAGTACTTCTTCTGGCAGCACTGGTTTGCAGTTTACTTGCCGGATGCAGTATTGAGACAAAAAGCAGTAAGGATTCGCAGGATGAGAGTAAGTACCATCTGTATTATCTGAACGAGAGTGAGACGGTTCTCAGAGAAGAACCATATTCACCCGGAGAAGAGACGGCAGATTTTATGGTAAAAGATCTTATGCAGAAGCTTGGGAGCAAAGATGCACCGGATGGGGAAATCAGCCTTCTTCCAGAAGATGTTTCCATCAATTCTTATGAAGTGCAGAAAGATCTGCTTGTCATAGACTTCAGTAAAGAATACTCAAAAATGAGCAAGATCCGGGAGGTTATGACACGCGACGGAGTTGTGCAGACATTTTTGCAGATTCCGGATATTCATAAAGTCCAGTTTACAGTTGGAGGTCAGCCGCTGACCAACTCGCGAAATCAGGAAGTTGGAGAGATGACTTCAGATACATTTGCACAATATACCGGAAAAGACAAAGAAAGCTATCGTTATGATACTTTTACACTGTATTTTATGGATAAAAATGGAAAAAATCTGGTGAAAGAAACCAGAAATGTATATTATCGAAGATCTCTTCCAAAAGAACGTGTCGTGCTTGAACAGCTTGCGAAGGGACCGATGGAAGAAGGGCATTATGCAACAATACCAGACAGTTCTCTGGTTTTGAGTGTGATTACAGCGGACAGGATCTGCTATATTAACATGAACAGTACTTTTCGTGATGAAACACCTGAAGTAGGAGGAAATATCTCTATTTACTCGGTTGTGAATTCTATTATAGATTCCTGTGATGTTGACAGGGTTCAGATATCTATTGAAGGAAGTACGGAGGGGAACTTCCAGGATAGCCTGCCGTTATACAAATTTTATGAAAAAAACGAAGATTTAATTGCACAGGACGAGGAACCAAAGTAGTCCTGATGCAGTAATGCCGCAGGTGGAATAGCCTGCGGTGTTCTATATACAGAAAGGAAGGCTTATGAAAAGACGCCCGGTGTGTCTTGTATGCCTAATCCTGATGTTTTGTATATGGTTGATGGATCTGGCGGGATTTGCACGGATCAGTGGAAATCCTTTGCCGGAATCTGTACAATTATATATTGAAAAACATCCGGAAGCTGTCATCTGCGGGGAGGTGCAGCAATATCAGGCTACGGAATATTCTCTTTCTGCCTATCTTAAACATGTCTGTCTGATCGTCGGATCAGAACAAATTCCCATAAAAAATTTAAGAGTATTTTTAAAATCGAATAAAGAGTTCCCGATTGGAACCACTGTTAAGATTTCGGGAAAACTGGAAGAAATTCCTGAGCCACGAAATCCTGGAGAATTTGATTCCAGGCAATTCTACGCCTGTCAGAAAATCTACTATTTTATGAAAAACGGTGTGGTTCTGGCATGGAGCAGCAAATATTCCAGATATGGTCAGTTTATGCAGAATCTGAAAAGTAAGATAATGCAGACGCTGGATATTGCGGCAAAGGAAGATGCCGGTATTTTTGAAGCAATGCTGCTTGGTGAGAAAGATAACCTAGAAGATGAAGTTAAGATTCGTTACCAGATGGCGGGGATCATTCATATACTGGCGATTTCCGGACTTCACATCAGTGTACTGGGGATTGGATTTTTTGATCTGCTGAAAAGAGCCGGATTTGGAAATGTGTCTGCCGGGATGGTGGTGCTCAGTGTTCTTCTGCAATATGGAATCCTTACCGGGGAAAGTGTTTCTGCCATGCGGGCGGTAGGCATGTTTCTGTTGGCGGTTGGTGCAAGAATCGCAGGAAGAACCTATGATCTGCTGACGGCGCTGGCAGTGTCGGCGGTCCTTTTACTTCTGGATGCACCTGCAAATCTGTACAACAGTGGATTTTGGCTGTCGTTTGGGGCTGTTGCCGGACTTGGTGTAGTGGCACCGGTATTGGCAGGATGCATTAGAGTGGAGAATCGTCTGGCGGCATCCGTTATGAAAACACTGGTATCTTCGATAGCTGTGCAGATGACGACTTTTCCGATCATGCTGCGAATCTATGGAGAGATTTCGCTGGCCGGATTTTTTCTGAACCTGCTGGTGCTGCCGACAGTCAGTGTAGTACTGGTCAGTGGAATTGCAGCAGTTGTGGTTGGAATGGCATCGGTCGGTGTAGCAGTTTATGTAGTGCTGCCTGGAAGAGTGCTGCTTTTTCTGTATGAGAAACTTTGCGAACTGGCAGCAGGAATTCCGTTCTGTACATGGATCGCAGGAAGTCCGGAGCTGTGGCAATGTGCCGGATATTATGTATTACTGTTTTTGGGAGTTGGAATTTTGAGAATGAGTCGGGGAACTGTCACATGGAATGGCGCAACTGGAAAAAGGGCGGGAAATCATGCATTCATGCAGGAAAGAAAGAATCATGGGGAAGGAAAAGGATGGCTGAGAAAATATCAGTTACTGTCAGGTATATCAGGAATCATGCTGATACTTGGACTGGGAATCCTCATTTATCATCCGTCTGGAAATCTGCAGATCACCTGTCTTGATATCGGACAGGGAGACTGTATTTCTATTCAGCTTCCACAGGGGCAGAATTTCCTGATCGATGGCGGCAGCAGTAACAAGAAGAATATTGCACGCTATCAGATTCTGCCATTCCTTAAAAATCGGGGGATTGGGGTGATTGATGCTATTTTGATCTCACATACGGATAATGACCATATCAGTGGTGTGCTGGAACTGTTTGATTATATGAGGACACATCTTACTTCTGTCAGGGTGAAGAACCTGATCTTACCGGAATGGACACAACCGGACGATGCATATCAGCAATTGGTGGATAAAGCGCAGGCAGCAGGCGTGAATGTACAGAAGGGAAGAAAAGGGGAACAAATTGCGCTTGGAAAAGCTTCTCTTCGATTCCTTTCACCGGATAGAGGGACTGCAGGAACAGATGCGAATGAAGACGGTATGGTCGTGGAACTGATATATGGCGGTTTTGAAGGGCTGTTTACCGGTGATATCGGGACAGAGACGGAGAAAAAACTTCTGCCGGAGCTGGAAGATGTAGATTTTCTGAAAGTGGGACATCATGGCTCCAGATATTCCACCTGTCAGGAATTTCTGGATGTGGTGAGACCGGAACTTGCGGTGGTCTCCTGCTCTGCAACAAATACATATGGACATCCGTCTGGCGAGACAATAGAACGGTTGGAAGATTCCGGGGCAAAGATTTGGTACACAATGAAAGAAGGGGCTGTGACAGCAGAGACCGATGGTAAGGAGGTATGGGTGGATACGTTTGTGCATCCGTGAGCAGAGATACGGTATTGAGAAAAAAATCAAAATCGTCTATACTAAACAGATAATGAATAATTAATGCTGTCTGTGGATGGCATTCCGTCAGAAAACGGTATTTTTCAGGAGGTTTCGCAGGAAGTGAAAAATTTACAGGAAGACATTAAAACAGGAAAATTCAAAAATGCATATCTTCTGTTTGGTGAGGAGGCGTATCTGAAGATTCAGTACAAAGAAAAGCTGATTCATGCATTAAATCCGGATGATGATACGATGAATTTTACCAAATATGAAGGAAAAGGAATTGAGGTGCGTGAAATGATCGACCTCTGTGAGACAATGCCTTTCTTTGCAGATCATCGTGTGGTCCTTGTGGAAAACTCCGGATTTTTTAAGAATAAATGTGATGAACTTGCAGATTATATGAAGACACTGCCGGATTACCTGAGGCTGGTTTTTGTTGAAGAAGAGGTAGATAAACGAAGCCGTATGTATAAGGCGGTGAAAAACTGCGGCCGCATTGTAGAGTTTGCAAAGCAGGATGAAAAGACGCTGATGCGCTGGGCGGCAGGTATTCTGGCGAGAGAAGGTCGCAAGATCACGACCAGAGATATGGAACTTTTTCTGACAAAAACCGGTACGGATATGGGAAATATCCGTATGGAACTGGAGAAGCTGATCACATATACCATGGGACAGGATATTGTAACGAGAGAAGATATTGAGGAAATCTGTACAACACGGACAGAGAATAAGATCTTCGATATGGTTCGTGCAGTTACGGAGCGAAATCAGAGGAGAGCACTGGATCTGTATAATGATCTTCTGACGCTGCGTGAGCCGCCGATGAGGATACTGTTCCTGCTGTCGAAGCAGTTCCGGCAGATGTGCCTTGCAAAGAAAATGGCAGGGGAAGGGGCATCTCAGAACGAAATTGCAACCAGACTTGGCGTACCGTCTTTTGTGGCAAGAAATATACTGGCCTGTGCGAGAGCTTACAGTGTTGAGGAGCTTGAACAGGCAGAAGAGGATTTTGTTGATGCGGAGGAGGCAGTGAAGACCGGAAGACTGCAGGATGTGCTGAGTGTGGAACTGTTGATAGTGAAATATAGTACTGAGAGAAAAAGATAAAAGTGTAACAGATGTGAGTAAATATAGTACCCGGAAACGGCTTCATCGTCCGGTTGTACTAGAATATAACCTGGCTGTTAAGAACGTCAAAATCGTCAGCAAACTCGCTACGCTCAGACAGAGCTTCCGATTTTGCCAACACAGCCCGAACATATTCAAGTACAACGACGAACGATTGCAGATGTTTCCGGGTACTATATTTATCCATCTGTTTTCGCTTTTATTTAATTTCTCTCCCGGGAAGGGGCGAAGGCACGGATAGTGCAACGAATTTCTTTACACCAATATACATAGGTGTCTTGACACCTAACATGTCGGGTAGTATAATCACAAATCAGAAAACACGCAACATATAAAACTCAACAGAAAATCCGGTACAAGCCGGTACGAGGATAAACACATGAAAGAAAATTATGACGTCATTATCGTAGGAACAGGAGCCGCAGGTCTCTACTGTGCACTGAATCTGCCTTCCAGAATGAAAGTACTGATGCTGACCAAACAGCAGGCGGATCAGTCCGACTCCTTTCTGGCACAGGGCGGTATCTGCATGCTCAGAGGAGAAGAAGATTATAATGATTACTTTGAAGATACCATGCGCGCGGGCCATTACGAAAATGACGCAAAAGCAGTCGAGCTGATGATCCGTAGCTCTAACAGTATTATTCGAGATCTTTTACAGAGAAATGTTACATTTGAACGAACAGAGACGGGAGAATTGGATTTCACCAGAGAAGGAGCACATTCTCAGCCGAGAATCCTTTTCTATGAAGATATTACCGGTAAACAGATCACACAGACTCTTCTGAATCAGGCACTGACAAGAGACAATATTGAAATCTGCGAATATATGACCATGGTCGATATCATTTCCAAAGACAACGTCTGTGGCGGGGTAATCGTCATGGATGAGAAGAATGAAGTATATCCGGTCAGAGCACCATACGTTGTTCTGGCATGTGGTGGTCTCGGAGGTCTTTACAAAAACTCCACCAACTTCCCGCATATTGCAGGCGATGGACTTGGAATCGCCATGAAACATCAGGTGGTACTCAAACATCTGGATTATATACAGATTCATCCGACTACTCTTTATTCTCATAAACCAGGACGCCGTTTCCTGATTTCTGAATCTGTCAGAGGAGAAGGTGCACTTTTGTATGATAAAAACGGACAGCGTTTTACAAATGAATTGCAGCCGCGAGATCTGCTCAGCCAGGCAATCTTTGCACAGATGGAAAAAGACGGTACTGATTTCGTGTGGGAAGATATGCGTCCACTGGGAGAAGAAACCATCATGAAACATTTTCCAAATATTTTCCACAGATGTGTAGAAGAAGGTTTTGATCCGCGCAAAGAGCCGATTCCGGTCGTTCCGGCACAGCACTATTTCATGGGTGGAATCAAGGTTGACCTTGGAAGCCGTACTTCCATGAAGGGCCTGTATGCCTGCGGTGAGACAAGCTGTAATGGTGTGCACGGCAAAAACCGTCTTGCAAGCAACTCACTTCTTGAATCTCTGGTCTTTGCAAGACGCGCTGCAGATGATATCATATTTGGAAGAAAACCAGATCCGTGCAGACCGGGTAGCATAGATCTGAAACCATATGAGGACAGAGACGCAGTTCTGACTGTTTATCATGAAATGGTTTTAAATGAAATCGAAAGGATGAAGAAGAGTCATGAATGAAATTACAATGAAAATGCAGGCTGATCAGCTGATCCGTATGGCGTTGCAGGAAGATATTACAAGCGAGGATGTTTCCACAAATGCGGTTATGCCGACAGCAACAAAAGGAACCGTAGATCTGATCGCAAAAGAAGATGGTGTAATTGCCGGACTTGACATTTATGCGAGAGTATTTACAATCCTGGATGAAAAAACAGAGATTGATTTTCACTGCAAAGATGGAGATGAAGTAAAAAAAGGTGAGTTGATGGCAACTGTAACCGGTGATATTCGTGTCCTTCTTTCCGGAGAGAGAGTAGCCCTGAATTATCTGCAGAGAATGAGTGGAATTGCCACATATACCAGACAGGTTGCAAAACTTCTGGAAGGCAGCAAGGTAACTTTACTGGATACCCGTAAGACAACCCCGAACTGCCGAGTATTTGAAAAATATGCAGTAAGAGTTGGAGGCGGATGTAATCACAGATATAATCTTTCAGATGGAGTTTTACTGAAAGATAACCACATCGGGGCAGCAGGGAGTGTTACCAAAGCGGTACAGATGGCAAAAGCATATGCACCATTTGTCCGTAAGATCGAGATCGAGGTAGAGACACTGGAACAGGTAAAAGAGGCTGTAGAAGCTGGTGCGGATATCATCATGCTGGATAATATGACACCGGAAGTAATGAAACAGGCGGTTGAGCTGATCAATGGCAGAGCACAGACCGAATGCTCTGGTAATATCACAAAAGAAAATATTCAGAAGATCCGTGAAATCGGTGTTGATTTTGTTTCCAGCGGAGCTTTGACTCACTCTGCACCAATCCTTGACATTTCCATGAAAAATCTTCATGCGGTGTGAGAGGAGGAGACCTTATGAACACTGCAGAAAGACGCGGAGAAATTTTAAAGATCCTTCATAATGCAGATGCTCCGGTGGCAGCAAGAGAGCTTGCGGGAAAATTTGGTGTCAGCCGTCAGGTGATCGTGCAGGATCTGGCGGTGATAAGGGCTTCTACACCGGGAATATTGTCAACAACAAAGGGGTATGTGATTCAGCAGGACAGTAGCTGCACACGGGAATTTAAAGTCCGTCACAGCCAGGATAAAGCTGCTGAGGAACTGAATCTGATCGTAGACTGTGGGGGGCATGTCAAAAATATCAGTATCAGTCACAGAGTTTATGGTCGTGTCAGCGCGGAGATGGATATTCGCTCCAGACAGGATGTGAGTGAGTTTGTACAGGCATTGCAGAACAGTCATTCCACTGTTTTAAGTAATGCAACTTCAGGATATCATTATCATCTGGTGGAAGCCGCAAGTGAAGAACGGTTGGATCTGATTGAAGAACAGCTGAAGAAAGCCGGTTTTCTGGCTCCGCTTCAGCCATGGGAACAGAGCACAGGAAAGGGAAATATTAAATTATGACAATACAGGAAATTCAGCAGGAGATCCTGCGAATGAAAAAAGAACAGGATGTATGTATTCTGGCACATGCTTACCAGGGACAGGAAATACTGGAAGTTGCAGACTATATGGGCGATTCTTATGGACTGAGCGTGCAGGCATCCAAGAGTAACTGTAAAGGTGTTATCATGTGTGGCGTTCGTTTTATGGCAGAGACCTGTAAGGTTTTAAGCCCGGAGAAGAAAGTGTGGCTTGCCAATCCGACAGCCGGATGTCCAATGGCAGAACAGCTGGATCTGGAGAGCCTGCGTAAGTTAAAAGCAGAGCATCCGGGATATGCGGTAGTTGCTTATATCAATACGACTTCTGAACTAAAGACAGAGTGTGATGTCTGCGTGACATCTTCTTCTGCAGTACAGATCTGCAGTAAACTGGATAATGACAAGATTTTGTTTATCCCGGATCCGAACCTGGGACGTTTTGTTGCAGAGAAACTTCCGGAAAAAGAGTTTGCCTTCTACAAAGGTGGATGTCCAAGACATATTATCGTCAGCGCCAAAGATGTAGAAAAAGCAAAGAAAGCACATCCGGATGCATTGCTCCTGGTTCATCCGGAATGCCGTCAGGAAGTCGTAGAACTTGCTGATTATGTTGGTTCTACAACTGGAATCATGGAATATGCAAAGAAATCTCCGAATAAAGAATTCATCATCGGAACAGAGAACAGTATTGTGGAACATCTCCAGTTTGCATGTCCGGACAAACAGTTTTATCCGCTGTCTGTCATGCTGACCTGTATGAATATGAAGATCACAACACTGATGGATATCTACAACTGCCTGAAGGGAACCGGCGGAGAAGTGATCGAACTTCCGGAAAATGTTATGGAAGGCGCCGGACGCTGCATTCACCGTATGGTAGAACTCGGAGGGTGAATATAATAAATAAAGAAAAAGTTGAGCTGCTGGAAAGGATATTTTCAGCAGCTTGTTTTATACTCGAGTTTATAAAAAGTTTCGTTGACCAGATAGTAGGTTTTTGTTAAGCTTAGAACATAAAGAGCTATAGTGAAAAGGAGGGTACAGAAAAAAAATTTACCTGTACAGAAGATAAAATTTTCTGGATGAAACAGAAAGGGAAAAATACATTCCGATAATTCCTTTAAGAAACAGTATTCAGAGAAGAACAGTTAGATCAAAGAACAATATCTGAAACTATATAAAACTAATAATACGAATGGAGGACGTTATCGAAATGGAAAATACACCTACAGTCCCGAATAATGAGCTGGAACAGCGTTACATAAGGTATAAAGATGTAATAAAAGAGCTTACAATCATGAATGATATCTTTATGCGGAATGTATTTAAGAAGCGTGAATGTATAGAACATGTCCTGCGTATCATAATGGAAATGAAAAATCTGCAGGTATTGGATTATACTGTCCAGAAGGATTATAAGAATTTACAGGGGAGATCTGCAATCCTTGACTGTGTGGCGCGGGATGATGTAAATAACCAATATAATGTAGAAATCCAACAGGATACAGAAGGAGCGTCACCGAAAAGAGCAAGATATCACAGTGGATTACTGGATATGAATACTTTAAATCCAGGGCAGAATTTTGAGGAATTGACAGACAGTTATGTGATCTTTATCACAAAAGATGATGTGCGGGGAAATGGATTGCCGATTTATCATGCAGATCGAGTGATTGAAGAGACCGGAGGAATGTTTGGAGATGGATCGCATATTATATACGTGAATTCTTCGATTCAGGACGAAGACACAGCTCTAGGGCGATTGATGCATGATTTGCATTGTAAGAATGCCAATGATATGTACAGTGAGGTTTTAGCAAAGCGGGTATCTGAATTAAAAGAGACAGAAACGGAGGAAAGTGTTAGTATGTGCGATGCGTTAGAGAAACTTATTCAAGAATTTGAGCAGAAAGGCGAATTACAGGGCGAAGCACGTGGAATAGCAAAGGGCGCAATAAAAAAGGCGAAAGAGACTGCGAAAGCACTTAGCCAGGAAGGCATGCCAGTACAGAAGATTGCTCAGATTCTTGGAGAAGAGGGAGAAATAGTGAGGAATTGGTTAGAGGAAGAAAAATAACTGATTAATTGCTATTTGACAGGATGTCTTCAAAGTAAATGAGAAAATAGGATTCTATCGGAAGATTACAGACAGGGTGATGGAAATAAATCCGTTATCCTGTTTGTTTTTTGAAAATTCGTCGCTTTATACAAAAAATAGAGAAAAATATTGTCTGATTTAGTGGATTGCATATTGGAATCCGATATGATATTATACAAACATAAAGAACATAGTTCAAATATACAGAACAAAAAACTTGGAGCATCCCTTATCCAGGTTTTTATTCACCCAATGAATAAGAACGATGTTCAATAATACAGAACAAAAAACAACGGATACAAAATTGGAGAGGAGGAATTTATTTTTTTTAGATAAAAGCAAAAACGATATACATTATTAATGAACAAGGAGGGCGAGCAGTAAACTATGAAAGCAGCAGTTTTTACAGGACCTTATGAATTCAAAATCTGTGATCGTGAAAAACCGAAACCGGGTCCGAAAGAAGTACTTATCCGTATTCGTGCAGTTGGAATCTGTGGCTCAGATATTCATCCATACATGGGGGATGGAATAGATCGAAGAGAGCCTGGAATCATTATGGGACATGAAGCCTCCGGAGATGTTGAAGAGATTGGTTCTGAGGTAACAAAATGGAAACCAGGTGACAGAGTTGCTATTAATCCACAGATCAATGATGAGACATGCCCGATGTGCAGGAAAGGACTTCCACATCTGTGCGATCATTCACTTCTGATTGGCTCATCTATGAGAGGATTTCTGGATGGGGCAATGTGCGAATACCTGATTATGCATGAGAAACAGCTTTATCATCTGCCGGATGAAGTAAGCTACGACCATGGCACATTCCTTGATCCACTTGGAAATGCCATTCATCTGATCAACAGAGGCGGAGTAAAGCTTGGAGATGTTGTCGTAATCATTGGTGCCGGAACAATCGGCCTTCTGGCAATCCAGACAGCAAAACTTGCAGGAGCAGTCAAAGTCATTGCAGTGGATCTTTCAGATTATAAACTAGGAATTGCAAAAGATGTTGGTGCAGACATCTGCCTGAAATCAGATGATCCGGAATTTATGGATAAGATCAAGGCTGAGACTCATGGCACAGGACCGGATGTAGTTGTAGAAGCTGTTGGAATTGGAGTTACTTATAATCTGGCACTGAATATGTGCAAAAAGAGAGGAACGGTTGTTGCTCTTGGCTTTACAAAACCGGAACTCGATATTGCAATTCAGCAGATCATATACAAAGAACTGAATGTATACGGAAGTACAGGATATGCGGATGAATGTGAGACAACACTGGAATTCTTGAAAATGAAAAAAGTAGATATCGATAAAGTTATCACACACAGGCTGCCACTTGAAAAAGTAAAAGAAGGTTTTGACCTGTTATGTGATAAGAACAGCGGAGCGATTAAAGTCATTTTAAACCCATAATAGAAAAGGAGAAGTGAGATATGAAAAAACGAATCGTAAGTGTTATGCTTTGTGCAGCAATGGGAGTTTCCTTATTTACTGGTGCATGTGTAGTTGAAGCAAAAGCTGATGGAAAAGATAAGATTGTAGTCTGGATGAAAAAAGACCTTACAGACGTTGCAAATAACATGTTCAAAGAACGCTGCGAACAGTTTGCAGAAGAAAATGATGTGGACGTAGAAGTAGAAGTTATCGCTTATGAAGATTTCTATACAAAATGGGCAGCTGCGATTGAATCAGGAAATCTTCCGGATTTAAGTTATTTCGGATATCAGGAAATGGGACAGTATTATTCACAGGGAATTCTGGAAGATATGACAGATGTCTATAACGAAATCAACGATGTGACTCCTTTCGAAGAGAGTCTGGCACCGGCCGTTACATCAGAGGATGGCGTGGTATATGGAATTCCTGGATGGGCATCTGTACAGGTATTATATTACAGAACTGATATGTTTGAAGAAGCTGGCCTATCTGCACCGGAAACATGGGATGATTTCAGGGATGCAGCAATCAAACTGACAGATGAAAAAAATGGTATTTACGGTGCAGGTATTGGATATGGTGCAAGTAACTCAGATGCAGAGTGGCTCACCCGTGCAATGCTCTGGTCCAATGGAAGTGTAGATGTTGACGATGATGGAAAAGTAGCAATTGACAGTGAAGCAACCGTTAATACAGCACAGTATATTCAGAATCTGTTTGTAAAAGACAAAGTAACACCTCCTACAGCTGTAAACTGGGATGACTCAGGAAATAACAAAGCATACTTAAGTGGACAGTGCGCAATGATCTTTAACGTAGGAAGTCTTTTGAACACAATTAAGACAGATGATCCGGATCTCTATGAGAATACAGGAATCGCTGTAATGCCGTCAGGAAGTGCCGGATCCATGGTACCTGGTATCCTGGATGGATATGGAATCTTCAAAAATGCGAATAACAAAGACGGCGCAAAAGAACTTGTAAAATATCTTCTTGACAAAGACTGGTATACAGAATGGGTAAACGAAACAGCACCATTTAAGATTCCAGTTCTTCAGGGAATGAAAGACGACGAAGTATGGCAGGATGAGAGAAATAAACCATTTATTGATTCCGTTGCAAACTTTACATTCCTTGGCTATCCAAACACATATACACCAGCAGCAAGCGAAGTGTTCAATTCAAGACTGTTAAGTAACTGCTTTACCAACATCGTAACAGGAAGTGATCCAGCAGAAGAAATAGCAAAACTTCAGACAGACATGCAGGCTGTTTACGATAAAGAAAAATAATTAAAGTTGCAGGGGAAGCGGAAATCGGAATGCCAGGTTTCCGCTTCTGTTAAAAAAGGAGGTGTCAAATGAAAAACTTAAATACTGTTTCCGCAGGTAGAAAGACAGTAAGTATGGAACAGAAAGAGAAAAAGCTTGCGGTTATTCTGATAGCACCTGCCGTAATTTATCTGATACTTATCATGGGACTGCCGTTGATCTGGGCTGTATATACAAGTTTGACGGATAAGGTAATCGGAGCTGCTCAGGTTAATTTTGTAGGGCTGTCAAATTATATTGAGATCATCAAAGATCCTGTATTTCAGAAATCTCTTTTAAACACATTCATTTTTGCTTTCTTTGCAGTTATGGGCAAAGTTATTCTGGGTATGATCATGGCACTTGCTATGAATCAGCCTGTACGTGGAAGGGGCGGCATCAGGGTTGCAATGATCCTGCCGTGGACGATTCCGACAATTGTCTCTGTATTTGCATGGCAGTGGATTTATTCAGACGTAGGCGGTGCTTTGAATAGAATTTTGATGGTGCTTCACATTACAGACCATCAGATTGGATGGCTGTCTACTACAAGTATGGCAATGTTTTCAGTAATACTGGTTAATATATGGAGAGGAACTCCGTTTATTGCAATATCAGTACTGGCTGGATTGCAAAATATATCGCCGGATCTTTACGAGGCAGCATCACTTGATGGCGCAAACGTGATTCAGAGATTTTTATATGTAACTCTGCCGTCAGTGAAAGAAGTTATTATCTTATCGGCATTTGTAACAACTGTATGGACATTAAATGATTTTGAAATTGTATGGTGTATGACCAGAGGAGGCCCGTCTCATGCGACAGAACTGGTATCAACTTACAGTTACATACAGGGATTTATGAACAGTAATATTGCAAAATCAGTAGCAGCATCACTGATACTTGTACCAATCCTGGTAGTGCTGGTTCATTATATTACAAAATCATCATTATCGGAAGAATAAGGAGGAAAGGTGAATGAAGACAACAGTAAAAAGTAAGATCGTCGCTTATGTTGTGTCAGCAATTCTTATTGTATTCTGCCTTTTCCCAATTTACTGGATGCTGATTACTTCATTAAAGACAAGTACGGAAATATACAAGATCGTTCCTACGTTCTGGCCGAAAAAATTAACATTTGAAGGTTACTATGAACTTTTTGCCGAAAAAGGTTTTATGAAAAATGTGCTGAACAGTCTATTTGTATCATTGATTGTTTCCTTTGGTTCTATTGCAATCAGTATGCCGGCGGCATATGCAATTGCAAGAATCAAATTCAGAGGAAGAAAACAGGTATCAAAAGGAATCCTTATTTCTTACTTGATGCCGAGAACAGTTCTTTTTATACCGTTATATCTTCTGGTAACAAAAATCGGACTGAGCAATAATCTGTGGGGACTTGTACTGGTGTACCCGACAATCACAATTCCATATGCAACCTGGATGATGATTTCGTATTTCAAGAGTATACCGTATGATCTGGAAGAGGCAGCGATTATTGATGGATGCAGCAGAGTACAGGCAATGTGGAAAATCTGTTTTCCACTGGCACGACCGGGAATCGTATCAACATTAATATTCTCATATACACTTTGCTGGAGTGAATATCTGTATGCACTGGTAATTATAAATAAAGCAGATTTCAAGACAATTCCTCTGGCTCTGGCAGACATGGTAGTTGGCGATGTTTATGCATGGGGACCACTGATGGGCGGTTCACTGATCGCATCCATACCTGTAATTATATTATATTTGCTGTGCAATAGAAATCTGGTTGGTGGAATGACAGCCGGTGGCGTGAAAGGATAAGGTGAATGATATGAGCAAAAACTTCAACAATGGTGTATGGCCGGTTATGCTGACACCATTCACAGACGACAACAGAGTAGACTATGATTCTCTGGAAAAACTGATCAACTGGTATATTGAGAATGGCGTTGCAGGCCTTTTTGCAGACTGCCAGTCCAGTGAGATGTTCTTCCTATCGCTGGAAGAGCGTGTAGAACTTGCTCGTTTTATTAAAGAAAAAGCAGCAGGAAGAGTACCGGTTGTGGCTTCTGGTCATATTTCAGATATGATTGAAGATCAGGCAGAAGAACTGAATGCAGTAGCCGGGACAGGTGTCGATGCGGTGATTCTTCTTACAAACCGCCTGGCGGCAGAAGAGGAAAGTGATGAAGTATGGATTGAAAATCTGAAAAAACTGCTTGCACTGCTTCCGGAAGACCTGGCACTGGGATTTTATGAATGCCCGTATCCATATAAGAGAGTAATTTCTCCGGAACTTCTGGAATGGTGCGCAAATACAGGCAGATTTTATTTCATTAAGGACACAAGCTGTGATATCCACAATATGGAAGCAAAACTTGCAAAGATCAAGGGCAGCAACCTCAAACTTTTTAATGCGAACTCATCTACGTTATTAGAAACTTTGAAGCTTGGAGGAAGCGGATTCAGTGGTGTAATGGCAAACTTCCATGCAGATCTTTATGTATGGCTGTGTGAAAACTATGAGAAAGAACCAGAGAAAGCAAGAACGGTTGCTGATTTTCTGACAATAGCTTCTATGATTGAAAGACAGGTTTATCCGGTGAATGCAAAGTTCTATCAGAAGAGCATTGGCAATTTTGCATCGATCCATACTCGTACGAAGCCGGCAGAACTGTTAAATGAAACTGCTCGTCTTGAAGTGGATCAGCTTACCAGACTGACTGATTTTATCAGAAAAGAACTTGATGTATAAAGCAGGAGGAAATGCACATGAAGGTGCTGGTAACAGCAACGAATTATTCTAAGTATTGTCAGCCAGGTAAAAAGTTACTGGAAGAGGCTGGCTGTGAGATTATTGAAAATCCGCATGGAAGACCATATACGTTTGAGGAGCTTAAGGAAATTGTAGGAGATATTGACGGCGTAGTCGTTGGAGTTGATACATGGAATGAAGAGGTATTCCGTCTTGCACCGAAATTAAAAGTTCTGGCAAGATTTGGCGTAGGCGTGGATAATATAGATCTGAAAGCGGCAGAAAAAAGAGAAATTGTTGTCTGCAACAGTCCGGGAATCAATTCATCGGCAGTTGCGGAGCAGGCTGCAGCATTGATTCTTTCTTCAATGAGACAGATTCCGCAGATGAACAATGCAGTGAGAGATGGAAAATGGCCTCGCCCGATGTTTCATGAACTTAAGAGCCGTACAATTGGATTTCTGGGATTTGGAGCAATTGCAAGAAATCTTGCAGAACGTCTTGCAGGATTTCATCCGGAAATGATCGCATATGATAAGTATCCGAATCAGGAGATGGCAGATAAGCTTGGAGTAAAGCTGGTTTCACAGGAGGAAGTTCTGAAAAAGGCAGATATTATTTCGATTCACCTTCCGGCAACGGACGAGACAAAACATCTGATCAACCAGGAAACTCTTAATAAGATGAAAGAGGGTGTTTATGTAGTAAATACAGCAAGAGGCAGTATCGTTTCTGAAAAAGATATGGCAGAAGCGTTAAGAACAGGAAAAGTAGCTGGATTTGCATCGGATGTATTTGAAACGGAACCGATCGATCTTTCTGGTTCGCTGTTTGGCTTTGAAAACTATATTGCAACCCCTCATGTTTCAGCAGAGACATATGAAAACTGTGAGACGACTTCTGTGGTGACAGCGAAAGCAATCCTAGCAGTTTTTGATGGAAAAGAACCAGAGCATAAACTTGTATGATCGTACAAAATAAAGGCAGAGGATGACCTGTTTACCGGGAAAATCTATTGATGAAAAAATTTATTGATGCTATACTATTACTATTAATAGTAACGCTATATTTGTTATATTGTTATATAGGTTTTGACCAGCTAAATGGTAAAATAAAATCTATGAGGAGGGGTAATGGCTGACAATAATGAAATTAAAGTAAAGAGTCTTCAGAAGGCTTTGGAAATTCTGAATCTTTTTACTGTGAAACCTGTTTTGGGAGTGACGGAAGTCAGCGAGTACTTTGGATGGTATAAGAGTACGGTACATAATATTCTGTGTACCCTTAAATCTATGGAGTATCTGGAACAGGATGAAGAAACAGGAAAGTATCGGTTGGGGATTCAGGTTTTCAATCTGAGTAAAGCTCTGGGAGATAATTATTCCATTACTAAAATTGCCGGACCTTACATGCAGGAGTTATCAAATATTACCAGAGAAAGAGTTTATCTGGCGGTTCCATATCGAGAGGAAGTATTGTATTTGGATGCAATGTATCCAGCAGAATCTGTTGAGCTGATGCGTTCGATCCTTGGAGAGAGGGCTCAGATGTATTGCACTGGTATCGGTAAAGCGATGCTGGCGAATATGAATGACCGTTCAATTGACGAATACCTGACTGTACATGAACTGAAAGCATTTACAGAGAACAGCATTACAGATAAAGACGTGTTCAGACAGGAACTTATGCGTACTCGTCAGAGAGGATATGCGATTGATGATATGGAGCATGAATTTGGGATAAAATGTGTTGCAATGCCGATATTTGACCGTAACAGAAATCTGTATGCGGCAATCAGTATCAGCGGGCTTGCAAGTCATTTTACAGAAGAGAAAATGTCTGAATGGGCGATTCTTCTGAAAAAATATGTTACCAAAATTGAGAGCAGATTATAAAAAGAAATAAAAAACTGTCATTGCATATGCAGTGGCAGTTTTTTGCGTGAGGTAAGAGCAGGACAGGAGAAAATAAAGACAAGAAAAAAGACAGTCACTGACGGTTGTGACTGTCTTTTTAATTATAAGCTTATAATTAAAAATATATATTTCCTGAATTAGCCAATGCTGTTGACAGCTTTAGACAGACGGGAAATTTTTCTTGCACAGTTATTTTTGTGATAAACACCTTTAGATGTTGCTTTGCTGATTGTAGAGATAGCCTCTGTAAGAGCAGCCTGTGCAGCAGCTTTATCGTTTTTCTGAACTGCAGTTTCTACTTTTTTGATGGAAGTTTTAACAGCAGAACGGATAGATTTGTTTCTAGCAGCTTTAGTTCTGTTTACTAAAATTCTTTTCTTTGCAGATTTGATGTTAGCCAATTGGTACACCTCCATTTCAGATTTATAATAATGTGTCGTTGTTACAGAAACAGACACGGGCGCTTCTGTAAACATGCTTATATATGATAGTATATTTATTTTTACTTGTCAATAGTAAAATGCGGAAATGTTAAAAAAATATAAACATAATATTACTGTGAGAAAAATCTTCCATACATAATATAGGCTTAAAACAGAGACATTAATGATAAAGTGAAATATTGTAGACAGATAAGAAACAAAATTTTACAGATGATAATCGGATATCAATAATTTGGATGATCAGGAGGAAGAGAGATGGCAGTCAGCAAAAGAATCAGAACAGACCTTGCACTGGAAACAACAGAACGTTTTAAAGAAGAAAACACAGAGATTCGTGGGGTAGAGATTCAGGAGGACTATGATGAAGAAAAGGATGTACGAACGACTGTCGTCAGGATCGTGACAGAAAACGGTGCAAAGGCGATGGGAAGACCGCAGGGAACTTACATTACAATAGAAGCTCCGGATCTGTCTGTACCGGATGAAGATTATCATCGTGAGATATCAGAGGAGATTTCCAAACATCTGAAACAACTCATTGATCTGAAAAAGGAAAAATCCATTCTTGTGGTGGGGCTCGGAAATGCAGGAATCACTGCTGATGCACTGGGACCGCATGTGGTAGAAAATTTAAGGATGACCCGTCATATCATAAGGGAATACGGCCTTCGGGGAATTGATCATGAAAAAATGCACCGTGTCAGTGGAATTGTGCCGGGAGTGATGGCACAGACCGGTATGGAAACTGCAGAGATCATACAGGGAGTGGTTGCGGAAACGAAACCGGATGTAGTAGTTGCAATTGATGCACTTGCGGCCAGAAGTGTCCGCAGACTGAATCGAACGATCCAGATCACAGATACAGGAATTCATCCTGGGTCAGGCGTGGGAAATCACAGAAATGGACTAATGGAGGACAATCTGCAGGTAAAGGTGATTGGAATCGGTGTTCCGACGGTTGTGGATGCGGCAACGATCGTTCATGATTCGATGGCACATCTTCTGGATGCACTGGAAGAAGCGGAGCAGAAAGAATTTTTGGAAGAAATGATTGCTCCGAATCTCTACAGCATGTTTGTGACACCAAAGGATGTGGATGAGACGGTAAAATACCTGAGCTTTACAATATCTGAAGGATTGAATACAGCGTTCGGTGAGGCATGACTTTCATGAATAAAATTTCGCTAACTGATTTATGCAGAATAAATGACTGGTAGAATGATGCAAAGTCATAATTGAGGTTGGTTTGTCATAGGATACTTTGAAAGGAGTGGTTCTGTGGCGAGATTCCGGAAAACACTGTATCTGATTGTGGAAGGCTGTGTGCTTGTGACGCTATCCGTGACAGCGGGCGTTCTTGTGATGCACGAAAATATATTTCGCCAGCTTCCATTGTACTGTTTTCTGGAAGAGAAGGCACAGGAGCGTTCAGCTGGACAGGACCGTGAGACTTATGAAAAGCTGATGGAGAGCAATGCACGTTATCTTGGCAGGATGGTTGTGGATGAAAATAAAGAAGTTGGCAGTAAAGAAACTGATAGAGAGACTGAGGACAAGCAGTCAGAGCGTGAAGAGGATGTTGAGAAGGATGAACGACCGGAAAAGCCAACGATAACTCCAACTGAGAAACCAGACATTACAGTGACTCCGATAATTCAAAATACAGAAGAGCAGAAAGCAAAAAATGCAGATAAACAGACAGAGCCAGAAGAAAATTTAGCCGAAGAATCTCCCGGGGAAGAGGAAGTTACTACGGCAGCCGCTCAGGTGCAGCCGATGCCGGAAATTGACCTTGCACCGGAAAGACTGGCAGATTACGATTATCTGATGAATCATTTTTTTATTCTTGATCCTAATACAGAAACCAGTGCGCAACAGTTGAATGCGGCTGCTCTTCTTGGGGAGGATCTGACGCTCCGTAAGGAAAAAGCGGAGCCACAGATTTTGATCTATCATAGTCATTCGCAGGAGACTTTTGCAGATTCCAGAGAAGGAAAGACAGAAGATACGATCGTGGGGGTGGGGGATTATCTGGCTCAGCTTTTGACAGAAAATTATGGCTATCAGGTTATGCATGTAACGGAAGCATTTGATCTGGCTGGAGGGGAACTTGACCGGAGTAAAGCATATGACTATGCAAGAGCGTGGCTGGAACCTGTTCTGGAAGAGAATCCATCTATACAGATTCTGATAGACCTGCACCGGGATGGCGTACCGGAAGACCGCCATCTGGTCACCGAAATTAACGGAAAACCGACAGCGCAGATCATGTTTTATAATGGCTTGAGTCATACAATAAACAGCGGTGATCTTTCATACCTTCCAAATCCGTACATACAGGATAATCTGGCATTTTCTTTCCAGCTTGAGTATCAGGCGGCTCTGTACTATCCTGAATTGTACCGTGGCATTTATCTGGCAGGATTACGTTATAATCTGCATCTGCGTCCACGAGCCCTGCTTTTGGAGGCAGGGGCTCAGACAAATACTGTCCAGGAGGTAAAAAATGCAATGGATCCTTTTGCGGATATCCTGAACCGGGTGCTGCAGGGGGAAAATTAAAAAAATAACGCTTGCAATTCAGAACAAATGTTCGTATAATAAGAACACAGATCAGTAATACAGACGTGAACAGCGTCATAACGGTGTGTCAGCAGAAATATCCCTTTACAAGAACTGGACTAAAGGTAAAAAGCTATGCTATAATGCCTCGTAGTATGATTTTCTATACTTTATTATATAAGGAATATTTTTTTGGAAAATAAAGAGAAGTACATAAGGAGGAATTTCGCAGAATGATAGACCAGAGCAAAATTCGTAATTTCTGCATTATTGCACATATAGACCATGGCAAGTCCACTTTGGCTGACCGTATTATTGAGAAGACGGGTACACTGACAGAACGTGAGATGCAGTCTCAGGTGCTGGATAATATGGAGCTTGAGAGAGAGAGAGGTATCACGATCAAGTCTCAGGCTGTACGAATCGTTTATAAGGCTAATGATGGAGAAGAATATATTTTTAACCTGATCGATACACCAGGACATGTCGATTTTAATTATGAGGTTTCCAGAAGTCTTGCTGCCTGTGATGGGGCGATTCTGGTCGTAGATGCAGCACAGGGTATCGAGGCGCAGACACTGGCGAATGTTTATCTTGCATTGGATCATGATCTGGATGTTCTTCCGGTCATTAACAAGATCGATCTCCCAAGTGCAGATCCGGATCGCGTTGTCAACGAGATTGAGGATGTGATCGGACTTGAGGCACACGATGCACCGAGAATTTCTGCCAAGACAGGATTGAATGTTGAAGAGGTTCTGGAACAGATCGTTACGAAGATCCCGGCACCGCAGGGAGACGTAAATGCACCGCTGAAGGCATTGATCTTTGACTCTATTTATGATGCTTATAAAGGCGTCATTGTTTTTTGTCGTGTTATGGATGGCCGCGTTAAGAAAGGTACTCAGATCCGTATGATGGCAACAGGATTTACGACTGAAGTTGTGGAAGTAGGATATTTTGGAGCCGGACAGTTTATTCCGTGTGATGAGCTGACAGCCGGTATGGTTGGATATATTACTGCAAGTATTAAGAATCTTGGGGATACCAGAGTTGGTGACACAGTTACCGATAATGAAAGACCATGTGCAGAAGCACTTCCGGGTTACAAGAAAGTACAGCCAATGGTTTACTGTGGACTGTATCCGGCTGATGGTGCCAGATATGGTGATCTTCGAGATGCTCTTGAGAAACTGCAGCTGAACGATGCTTCTCTGTTCTTTGAACCGGAGACATCTATTGCACTTGGCTTTGGTTTCCGTTGTGGATTCCTCGGACTTCTGCATTTGGAAATCATCCAGGAACGCCTGGAAAGAGAATACAATCTTGATCTGGTAACGACAGCACCAGGTGTTGTTTACAAAGTATATAAGACGAATGGAGAAGTGATCGAACTGACAAATCCATCTAATCTCCCGGATCCATCTGAGATTGAATATATGGAAGAGCCAATGGTAAATGCTGAGATTATGGTAACGACTGAATTTATCGGTGCAATCATGGATCTCTGCCAGGAACGCCGTGGTCAGTATAACGGAATGGAATACATGGAGGAAACCAGAGCACTTCTGAAATATAAACTTCCACTGAATGAGATTATTTACGATTTCTTTGATGCATTGAAATCCCGTTCCAGAGGATATGCATCTCTGGATTATGAGCTCTGCGGTTATGAACGCAGTGAACTGGTTAAACTTGATATCCTTGTTAATAAGGAAGAAGTTGATGCACTTTCTTTCATCGTACATGCAGATACTGCTTATGAGCGTGGACGTAAGATGTGTGAGAAGCTGAAAGAAGAAATTCCGAGACAGCTCTTTGAAATCCCGATCCAGGCTGCAATCGGAAGCAAGATCATTGCCCGTGAGACTGTCCGCGCTATGCGAAAGGATGTTCTTGCCAAATGCTATGGTGGTGATATCTCCCGAAAGAAGAAACTTCTTGAGAAACAGAAGGAAGGTAAGAAACGTATGCGTCAGGTCGGAAACGTAGAGATTCCACAGAAGGCATTTATGAGTGTACTGAAACTGGACGATAAATAATTGACGGGAGAGACCGTGAATATGGAATGCATATTGTTGTGAACGGCGGACTTACAGAAGGGAGGCAGGGCCATGAAAAAAGGAACTGCAAAAGCTATGAGATATATTGTTGCGGGGAGTGCATTGACACTCTGTGTGATTATGACGGGATGTGGCTGCGGACAGAAAAAGACAGATCCTGCTTCGGAACAGGTACTGAAGATCAGTATCACACCGGAACCATCACCAACACCGGCACCGGATACGGTAGATGCGGCAGCAGTTACTTCGAATGGAGATATCAGTATGGTGAATCTGTATCTGGCAGAAAATCCATCAGCGGTGACAAACAGTACAGATACGGGTGCGGGTGATGCGAATACTACAGATGCTTCGAATATGCAGAGCCAGGATCAGGATCAGTCGGAAGATACATCGGGTTCTTCTGATGAGGGTGGAGACAATGAAGAATAAGAATCGTATCCCACTGGAATTATATATTCATATACCGTTCTGTGTGCAGAAATGTCAGTACTGCGATTTCCTCTCCGGTCCATCGGATCAGGAGACAAGAGACAGATATATAAAGGCTCTGCGTGCTGAGATTCAGGCGGTGCAGGGTGTTGAAGCGTATGAGATCGTTTCTGTTTTTATCGGAGGGGGGACTCCTTCCGTACTGAAAGCAGAAGCGATTGCTTCTATTATGGAGACAATTCAAAAGAAATTCTGTTTCTCGCCGGATGCAGAAATAACAATAGAATCAAATCCTGGCACAGTTGATCTTGCGAAACTTAATGCTTACCGAGAAACAGGAATCAACCGTCTGAGTCTGGGACTGCAGTCCACGGATTCGAAAGAGCTGAGGATGCTTGGAAGAATTCATACATATGAAGAATTTCTTCAGAGTTATCAGTGGGCAAGAGAAGCAGGGTTTCAAAATATTAATATAGATCTGATGTTTGCAATCCCCGGACAGACAGGAGAGGCATGGCGTGCTCACCTTCGTCAGGTCGCGGAGCTGAAACCGGAACATATTTCTGCCTATAGTCTGATCATCGAGGAGGGAACTCCGTTTGCGGAGTGTGAACTGGACCTTCCGGATGAAGATACGGAGTATCAGATGTATGAGGACACAGCGGGGATTCTTGCAGAGTATGGATATCAACAATACGAAATATCCAATTATGCAAAAGACGGATATGCATGTCGGCATAATATCGGTTACTGGAAACGTACAGAATATCTTGGCCTGGGGCTGGGAGCATCTTCTCTTTATGGGGAAAACCGTTTTTCCAATACGAGAGATATGCAGGAATATCTGGGATTTTCCGAAAACACAGAACGAATTCGTAAAGATGTTCTGAAACTTTCACTTAAAGACCAGATAGAAGAATTTATGTATCTGGGGCTTCGTATGACGGAAGGGATTTCAGAGATCGATTTTGAACAGAATTTCGGACAGAAGCTTGAGAATATTTATGGTTCTGTCCTGCAAAAATATAAAGAGACCGGATTCCTGGAGAAGACTGGTGCGAACTGGAGATTTACAAGAAAAGGAATTCATGTGAGCAATCATATCCTGGCAGAGTTTCTGTTGGATGAAGAATAAGTGCGAACATGCAGCGGATAAGAGGAGAAAAGATGTCTGAACGAACAACTGGAAAAAAGTTTATTAAGATTCGAGGAGCAAATGTCAACAATCTCAAGAATCTGAGTGTGGATATTCCGAGAGATGAATTTGTGGTTCTGACGGGAGTCAGCGGATCAGGAAAGTCTTCTCTGGCATTTGATACGATCTATGCAGAGGGGCAGAGACGTTATATGGAATCTCTGTCATCTTATGCAAGGCAGTTTCTGGGCCAGATGGAGAAACCGGATGTAGAGTCGATCGAAGGACTGCCACCGGCAATTTCCATCGATCAGAAATCTACCAACCGCAATCCGCGTTCAACGGTTGGAACAGTTACAGAAATTTATGACTATTTCCGACTTCTTTATGCACGTATTGGTATTCCGCATTGTCCGAAGTGCGGAAAGGAAATCAAAAAGCAGACAGTCGATCAGATGGTTGATCATATTATGGCACTTCCTGAAAGAACAAAGCTGCAGCTTCTGGCACCGGTAGTTCGTGGTCGAAAGGGAACACATGCAAAGCTTCTGGATCAGGCGAAACGCAGCGGTTATGTACGTGTACAGATTGATGGCAATCTGTATGAGCTGTCTGAAGAAATTAAACTGGATAAAAACATCAAACATAATATAGAAATTATCGTAGACCGTCTGGTAGTAAAACCGGGAATCGAGAAACGATTGTCTGATTCCATTGAGACAGTTCTGAATCTTTCGGATGGGTTACTTATGGTAGATACGATGGATGGTACTGTGAAGACATTCAGTCAGAGCTTTGCCTGCCCGGATTGTCAGATCAGTATTGATGAGATCGAGCCGAGAAGCTTTTCGTTTAATAATCCGTTTGGAGCCTGCCCGGATTGTTTTGGTCTGGGATATAAGATGGAATTTGATATTGATCTGATGATTCCGGATAAATCTCTGAGTATTTCCCAGGGAGCTATTGTGGTCATGGGCTGGCAGTCCTGCACAGATAAGGGCAGTTTTACAAGAGCAATCCTTGATGCACTGGCGAAAGAATACCATTTCAGCCTGGATACTCCGTTCCAGGATTATCCGGATGATGTTAAGAATGTTCTGATCCATGGTACAAATGGACATGCTGTCAAAGTATATTATAAAGGTCAGCGTGGAGAAGGCGTTTATGACGTTGCTTTCCCGGGTCTGATCAAAAATGTGGAACAGCGATACCGCGAAACAGGATCCGATGCGATGAAACAGGAGTATGAGTCGTTTATGCGGATCACACCGTGTAAGACCTGCAAAGGCCAGCGATTAAAAAAAGAATCTCTGGCGGTGACGGTAGGAGATCGCAATATTTATGAAGTGACTTCTCTTTCTATAGAAAATCTGAAGAAATTCATGAGTGAGCTGAAACTTACTGAACAGCAGGAACTGATCGGTAAGCAGATTCTGAAAGAAATCCGTGCAAGAGTTGGTTTTCTGTCTGAGGTAGGTTTGGATTATCTGTCTCTGAGCCGTGCAACAGCGACGCTGTCCGGTGGGGAAGCACAGAGAATCCGTCTGGCAACACAGATTGGTTCCGGACTGGTGGGAGTCGCTTATATTCTGGATGAACCGAGTATCGGACTTCATCAGAGAGATAATGATAAGCTTCTTCGTGCACTGATGCGTCTTCGTGATCTGGGTAACAGTCTGATTGTGGTTGAACATGATGAAGATACCATGCGCGCAGCGGACTGTGTTGTGGATATCGGTCCGGGAGCCGGAGAACATGGTGGAGAACTGGTGGAAATTGGTACGGCAGAGACGCTGATGAAGAATGAACGTTCAATTACAGGTGCTTACCTGAGCGGACGTTGCAAAATTCCGGTACCGACAGAACGTAAACAACCGACCGGCTGGCTGAAAATCCGTGGAGCAGCAGAAAACAATCTGAAACAGGTAAATGTAGATGTGCCGCTTGGCATTATGACTGCGGTGACGGGAGTCAGCGGCTCTGGCAAAAGTTCCCTGATCAATGAAGTTCTGTATAAGACGCTTGCGCGAGACCTCAACAGAGCTAGAGTGATTCCGGGGAAACATAAAGAAATTCAGGGACTGGATCAGCTGGATAAGGTAATCAGTATCGATCAGTCACCGATCGGACGTACACCGCGTTCCAATCCTGCAACCTATACAGGTGTGTTTGATCAGATCCGTGATCTGTTTGCATCTACAGCTGATGCCAAAGCACGTGGCTATAAGAAAGGACGTTTCAGTTTTAATGTCAAAGGCGGACGCTGCGAAGCCTGCAGTGGTGATGGTATCATCAAGATTGAGATGCATTTCCTTGCAGATGTTTATGTACCATGTGAAGTCTGCAAAGGCAAACGATATAACCGTGAGACACTGGAAGTAAAATACAAAGACAAGAGCATTTACGATGTTTTGAATATGACGGTGGAAGAGGCTCTTGCTTTCTTCGAGAACATTCCTTCCATTAAGAGAAAGATTCAGACACTCTATGATGTAGGACTTTCTTATATCCGTCTTGGACAGCCATCTACCGAACTTTCGGGTGGAGAAGCGCAGAGAATCAAGCTTGCGACTGAACTCAGCAAACGCAGTACCGGTCGTACCATTTATATTCTGGATGAGCCGACGACAGGACTTCACTTTGCGGATGTTCATAAGCTTGTTGAGATCCTGCAGCGCCTGACAGAGGGCGGTAATACAGTTGTAGTCATCGAGCATAATCTGGACGTGATCAAAACTGCAGATTATATCATAGATATGGGACCGGAAGGCGGTGAACGTGGAGGTACTGTTATTGCAACAGGTACACCGGAAGAAATTGCTGTCTGCCCGGATTCCTATACAGGCCAGTATGTGGCAAAATATTTAAAGTAAACGGCCGGTTATTGTGCGTGTTAATATCCGCAAGTGTTTTGTTATGAATAAGGGACTTTTCAATTGCTGAAAAGTTGTTTATAATAAGCGTGATTATATGTATAACGAAAGAATATCAGATTTTTACAGGAAGCATATGGAAGGGAGATCTTATGCCTGCAAATGATATAGGAATAGATCTGGGAACGACAAACAGTCTGGTATATTCTACGGGCAGAGGCCTTGTTTTGAGCGAACCATCTGTAGTAGTATATGATAAAGATACAGAGAAGATCAAAGCAATTGGTGAAGAAGCCCGGCAGATGGCTGGGCATGTTACTTCCAATATGGAAGTAATCTGTCCGATTCGTCAGGGAATGATCATAGATTTTGTCGTTATGGAAAAAATGTTGAAATATTTTATCGCCAAGGCGATGGGGCGGCGGGCGTTCCGCAAACCACGGATCAGCGTGTGTGTGCCGAGTGGTATCACGGAGATCGAACGTAAGGCAGTGGAAGAAGCAACTTATCAGGCAGGAGCGAGAGAAGTGTTTCTGGTTGAAGAACCAATCGCTGCTGCAATCGGTGCCGGTGTGGATATTACCAAGCCTTTTGGCAATCTGATCGTGGATATTGGTGGCGGCACAACGGATATTGCTGTTATTTCGATTGGCGGTGTTGTTGTGTCATCAACGATCAAGGTTGCGGGAGATGCGTTTGACCAGGCAATCATGAGTTATATACGAAAGACGCACAGTTTGTTTATCGGATCGGATACTGCAGAAGCAATCAAAATAAAAATCGGCACAGCTATCGAAGAGGCGAATCCACAGGTGATGGAAGTAAAAGGACGAAATGTACTTACAGGACTTCCGAAAAAAGTAAAACTGACTTCCGAAGAAATCCGTGAGGCACTGAAAGATGCGACAGGACAGATCGTAGAAGCAGTCCATGGAGTGCTGGAAAAGACACCGCCGGAACTGGCCGCTGATATTGTGGACAGAGGAATTGTCCTGGCGGGCGGAGGAGCACTGCTTCGGGGAATGGATGCACTGATCGAGCAGAGGACAGGGGTAAATACTCTGACTGTTCAGAATGCGATGCATGTGGTAGCTGTTGGAACCGGCAAATATGCAGAGATAATGAGCCGTATGGAATCTTAATAACTGCAGACAGGAGCCAGGAATATTTATGATAGATCATAGATATCCTGGTTTTGCTGTTATAAGGCTGAAAAACAGTAGCAATTTTGGGGCCGGAAGAAAGAGGAAGAAATGAGCGAGAGCATTACAGGATATATTGATCATATTATTTTTCGAAATGAAGATAATGGATATACGGTTATGGTATTAAAAGGGGTCAGCGAGGAAGATGAGCTGACCTGCGTTGGAAGTTTTCCGGTGGTCACACAGGGAGCATCTGTAGAACTGGAGGGGAATTTTACACAGCATCCGGTTTATGGAAAGCAGTTTCAGGCAGTGCGGCTGACTGAAAAAATGCCGGAAGATGCACTGGCTATGGAAAGATACCTCGGTTCGGGTGCGATTAAAGGAATTGGCGCGGCGTTGGCGGGAAGGATCGTACGTCATTTTGGAGATGATACGTTTCAGATAGTAGAAAATGAGCCTGAAAGACTGTCTGAAGTTAAGGGAATCAGTGAAAAAAAGGCAAGAGAGATTGCCATGCAGATCGCGGAAAAGTCCGATATGCGGAAGGCAATGATGTTTTTGCAGAAATATGGGATTTCACTGAACCTTGGTGCCAAAATCTACCAGAAGTATGGAGACTCTGTTTACAGTGTTTTGCAGGAAAACCCGTATAGACTTGCAGATGATATCAGTGGTGTGGGATTCAAAATTGCAGATGAGATCGCCTATCGCATTGGAATTCATACAGATTCAGATTACAGAATAAAAAGTGGAATGGTATATACTCTTCTGCAGGCAACCGGGGAGGGACATGTATATCTTCCGAAAGACGAGCTCTTTCAGCGTGCAGCAGAACTGCTCGGTGTAGATTCTTCTTATATGGAGAAGCATCTGGTCGATCTGGCGATGGAACGTAAGATCGTTCAGAAGGAACAAGGAGATCAGATACTGATCTATCCGGCTCAATATTATTATCTGGAGTTAAATACGGCAAGAATGCTTCGGGAACTTGATATTTTCTGCCCGGAAGATGAGAAAATAGTGGAACGAAGAATTGTCCAGATAGAGAAAGAAACGGGAACGGTTTTGGATGAAATGCAGAAAAAAGCAGTGCAGGAAGCTGCCGGGCATGGCCTGCTTATTCTCACCGGCGGTCCCGGTACCGGAAAAACAACGACAATCAATGCGATCATCCGATATTTTGAGGGCGAAGGTGCAGAGATCAGGCTGGCGGCTCCAACCGGAAGGGCAGCGAAGCGTATGACAGAGGCTACCGGCTATGAGGCACAGACGATCCATCGTCTTCTCGAACTTTCGGGAATGCCGGAAGATGACAGAGAAGGCCAGCCCATTCATTTTGAACGAAATGCAGAAAATCCTCTGGAAACGGATGTCATTATCATTGATGAGATGTCGATGGTGGATATACATCTCATCCATTCGCTTCTTATGGCAGTTACGGCAGGAACGAGACTGATCCTGGTAGGAGATGAAAATCAGCTTCCAAGTGTGGGACCGGGAAATGTACTTCGCGATATTATCCGAAGTGGACAGTTTCCGGTAGTTGAACTGAAGAAAATCTTCCGACAGGCATCAGAGAGTGACATTGTTGTGAATGCACATAAAATCAATAAAGGTGAGCAGGTGGAAATCAATAACAAGAGCCGGGATTTCTTTTTTCTCAAAAGATACGATGCGGATATCATCATTCGCGTAGTGATTGCACTGATTCAGGAAAAACTTCCCAAATATGTGGAAGCAAAACCGTTTGAAATCCAGGTTCTGACACCAATGCGAAAAGGACTTCTCGGTGTGGAACGTCTGAATCAGATCCTGCAGAGATACCTGAATCCGCCGGACGCTTCCAAGAAAGAGAAAGAAATAGGACAGGGACTTTTCCGTGAGGGTGATAAGGTCATGCAGGTTCGCAATAATTATCAGCTGGAATGGGAAATCCGCGGAAGATATGGAATACCGATCGAAAAAGGTGTTGGAGTTTTTAATGGGGACACCGGCATCATCAAAACAATCAATGAATTTGCAGAAACAGCAGAAGTTGAGTTTGAAGATGGCCGATGGGCGGAATATTCATTTAAACAGCTGGATGAACTGGAACTTGCTTATGCAGTAACCATACATAAATCACAGGGATCAGAATATCCGGCAGTGATCATTCCACTGCTTTCCGGTCCGAGAATGCTGATGAACAGAAATCTTCTTTATACAGCAGTAACACGTGCGAGAAAATGCGTTACTGTTGTGGGAAGTGAGGAGACTTTCCGTGATATGATCCGAAATGAGAAGCAGCAGAGAAGATACAGCTCGCTGGATCAGCGCATTCAGGAAACCGAATAAATCTCTGCAAAAGAACTCGATAACAGGAAAAGAGAGCATATCATCGGGGAGAAAGGCTTTCTTTGAAAAAAATAAAAGAAAAATGTCTGGATGTACTGTACCCTCCCAGATGTCCTGCATGCGGCGGTATTCTGGAGGATAAACAAAGAAGTATCTGTCCGCAGTGCGAATCGATTTTTCACCCTGTTTCAGAATATTATTGCATGAAATGTGGAAAACCGGTAAATGAGACGGAAGAATATTGTAGTGAATGTCGGCACAGAGAACGGAAATTTATTCGTGGAAGAAGTGTGTTTCTGTATAATGCGCAGATGAAGAATTCTCTTCTTCGGTATAAATATTATGGGAGCCGTGAATATGGGAAATATTATGCGGAATCGATGTGCAGATATGTGGGAAGAGATATAAAAAGCTGGAGACCGGACGTAATCATTCCGGTGCCGCTTCACAGGCGCAAAAAGAGAATGAGAGGGTTTAACCAGGCGGCCGATTTGGCAGAGCGCATTGGGAAAATCCTTGGAATTCCGGTTGCGGAAGATGTTATTTATAAGTCCAGGGAAACACGGTCACAGAAAAAACTGGACGCTGAAGAGCGAAAGAAAAATCTCAGAAATGCGTTTCAGGCAGCAGGGCCGGTAACAGGCCTGAGAATTCTTGTGGTCGATGATGTGTATACGACAGGGAGTACAGTGGAAGCCATGGCAGAATGTCTGCTGGAAAATGGAGCGAAAGCCGTATTTTTTGTAACTTTGTGTACGGGAAACATCTGAATGGGTACATCTTTGAACGAAGGTTGGACGGAAGCGGAAAAAATACTTTTCATGATTCGGGATATATGATACAATCAATCTATGTATGATTATTTCTGGTATTTTCAGGAAATATGGTTTGAACAAGTTACTGTGTACAGTAACAATGATTGTGAGGAGCAGGATATGATCAACGAAGAGAAGGTTAAGATTATGACAAAACTTGCCATGTATGAGCAGGGCAAGGGCAGAAAATATCTGCCGGTCAGCAAGTATTACCGAAGCGATTATATAGGGCTGGCACTGATCAAGAATTTTTTTCTGGTCACAATTGGATATTGTCTGAGCGTTGCAGCTGTAGCGGTTTATTTTGGAGAATATCTTCTGGAGAATATACACAAAATGAATCTGATAATGCTCGGTGTATATATTGTGATCGGCTATCTGATCGTACTTGTGGCATATTCAGTCCTGACGTATATACAGTACTCGGTTCAGTATTATCGGGCAAAAAAGAGTGTCAGAGAATACTACAGTCAGCTTACTGAACTGAATAAGATTTATGCCAGAGAAGAAAAAAAATCTTCCGGCAGAGGAAACGCAGGAGGGTATCGTAAATGACAGCATTACTGGAATTCAAACAGAAAATAAAAGGAATTTATGCACAGTACGAAATGTACCTGCTTCCTTTATTGAAATTTGTCCTTGCACTGGTTTATTTCATCTGGATCAATACCAACATGGGATATATGACTGCACTGGATAATATTTTTGTTGTATTGATCTTATCGCTGATCTGCTGTATTCTTCCATCCGGAATGATGATCTTCGCAGGATTTGCACTGATGGTGGGACATTGTTATGCACTTGGAATCGAAGTGGCAGCTTTTCTTCTGGTACTGATTCTGTTCATGATGATCCTTTTCCTGCGTTTCAGCAGCGGTAAAAATATCGTGCTTGTGTTTACACCACTCGCATTTGCATTTGATATTCCGGTGCTGCTTCCAATCGGATGCGGACTTCTCAGCAGTGCGGTATCAGCACTTCCGGCAGCTGGCGGCGTGATCATCTATTATTTTGTCCGTACAGTACGTATACAGTCGCAGGCTCTTCTTGGCATGGACTCAGACATTGTCGGTAAACTGACACTTCTGTCAGACAGCCTTATGAAGAATGGTGAAATGTGGCTTACACTGATTGCTTTTATTGTAGTGGTTCTTGCTGTGAATCTGATTCGTACCCGCATGTTTGATTATGCATGGAGAATTGCAATTGTTGCCGGTGGAGTGATCTATATTGTGATCATGCTGGCAGGAAGTATGAGTCTTGGAATTTCAATTTCCGTATTTTCACTGATCATTTATACTGTGGTTGCGGTACTGGTTGGAATCATACTGGAGTTCTTTGTGTTTGGTGGAGACTATACAAGAACGGAACGTCTGGAATATGAAGATGACGATTACTATTATTATGTGAAGGCTGTTCCGAAGGCACTGGTTGCTACTTCTGAAAGAAGTATCAAAAAGATCAACGGAGAATCTGCAAGAGAAGAACGAAAATCGGCAGAGCGCGTGGTAAATTATTCCACCCCTCTTTTTCAGGGGGAAGAGCCACCGAAAAAGAAAAAAAGAGTTCAGGAAACAGAAGCGGCGTCTGTAGTACAGAAGGCTGATATAGATGATATTGATTTTGAGAAAAAGCTGGAGGAATCCCTGAAGGATCTGTGATCCGGCAAAAGTAACCTGACAACAGCAACAGAAGGAGAGGAGAGTTTATGCGGAATATTACAGACATACTGGCAAGATATTTATCAGATATCAATCTGCCGTCTGTCAGTATTATCGATATCATTGAAATAATCCTGATTACATTTTTTGTATATCAGTTCATGGTGTGGATCAAATTTACACGCGCATATACTCTGCTTAAGGGACTTCTGGTCATTGGCGCATTTCTTATTATTGCTTATATATTTAAGATGAATACGATCCTGTGGATCGTATCAAAACTGGCCAGTGCACTGATCACGGCGATCGTTGTAATATTTCAACCTGAATTGCGAAAGGTCGTGGAACAGCTGGGACAGAAAAAAATCATGGCATCCATTTTTCCTTTTGATTCCGGCAAAGAAGTAAAAGAAAGATTTACAGATAAGACGGTCAATGAACTGATCAAAGCATGTTTTGATATGGCTGAGGTTAAGACAGGCGCACTGATCGTGATCGAACAGGAGATCAGACTTGATGAATATGTCAGAACGGGAATCAATGTGGATGCTCTTTTGACCAGTCAGCTGCTGATCAATATTTTTGAACACAATACACCACTCCATGACGGTGCAGTGATCGTAAGAGGAAATCGTATTGTTGCTGCAACCTGTTATCTTCCACTGTCTGACAATATGGAACTGAGTAAACAGCTTGGAACCAGACATCGTGCAGGTGTTGGAATCAGTGAAGTGACAGATTCTGTTACGATCATTGTTTCAGAGGAAACAGGACAGGTTTCTGTGGCACAGAACGGTCGGCTGTTGAGAAATATCAGCAGCAGTCAGCTTCGTGAAGTACTGGAAAAAGCACAGAATAAGAAAATTGTGGATAACAACAAACTGAGACAGTTGTTGAAGGGAAGAGTGAAACATGAAGAAAAAAATAGGAAATAATCTTTCTTTGAAAATTCTGTCTCTTGCAATTGCTATTCTGGTATGGCTTCTGGTTGTCAATATAAACAATCCGATCAGTACAAAGTCATTCATTGTGTCAGATGTGGAATTGCTGAATGAGGCATATATCGATGCAGACGGAAAAATGTGTATGCAGGATGAAGAACAGGTTCCCATCCGTGTGACGATCAAAGCTCAGAGAAAGATCCTGGACAGGATCTCACTCAATGATATTCGTGCGGTTGCGGATCTTCAGCAGGCGGTGAGCCTGAAAACAGATCCGGTCATGGTTCCGATCACTGTATCCTGTGGGCGGATTTCAGCAGACAATATTGAAGTGAGTCCGCAGAATATGAGCCTTCATCTGGAGGATAAAGATACACAGGAGTTTGTAGTAAATGTGAATACAAACAACACAAAACCTGACAGGGGCTATGAAATTGGAGCGCTGACTTCCAATCCGGAGAAAATCAAAATTACAGGTCCGGTGTCTCTGATCAATAAAATAGATAAGGTAAATGCTTCCATCGATGTAGATGGAGCAATGGAAGATGTGACTCAGGAGACCGATGTCAAGATCATTGATAAGAACGGTGAGGAATTTACCGATACAGACATGGGTTATCTGAATGTTTCGAAAGTATATGTAACTGCAAAATTATGGAAAGTTCAGTCGAATGTCAGAATCAGTGCAGAGTATTCCGGTACTCCGGCAGCAGGATATCAGGTGGAGAGTATTATGACAACACCGAATGTGATCAGTATTGCCGGAAGTGAAGATGCACTGGCATCACTGAAAGAGCAGAATAATACGATCTGGCTGCCGGGTTCGGTGGCGGATATTTCGGATCGAAACAGTGATTTTGAAGAGAAAATCAATATTTCAGATTATCTTCCGGATGGCCTGAAGCTTACCAGCGATTCCAGTGAAGATGTATTTGTCAGAGTAAATATTCTTCCGGAGGGAAGCAATGTATGTGAGGTTCCGACAAAGAATATAATTGTGAATGATTCACCTGAGGGAATGCAGGTTTCATTTGATACTGCAAAGATAGAAATTCGTGTTAAGAAAACTTCCGATGATCTTGCAGATCTCACAGAAGGCGATATTAAAGCGTCAATAGATCTTAAGGGAATGAGCGAAGGAAGTTATGAAGTGCCTGTCAGCATAGAAATACCGAAGGGATATGAGCTGGTAGACGAAGTAACGACAGGGGTGGAGATTTCCAAAATTTCTACAGCAGATGAAAGCAATTAACAGGAGATTTCAGAATGGTAAGTCAGAAGATAACAGTCAATAATCCATCGGGACTTCATTTGCGCCCGGCTGGTATATTGTGTAATGAAGCTATAAAATACAGTTCCGCGATCACATTCACTTTTGAAGGCGGTACAGCAAACGCGAAGAGTGTATTGAGTGTACTGGGAGCATGTGTAAAATGCGGAGATGAAATTGAACTGGTCTGCGAAGGGGCAGACGAACAGGAAGCATTGAAAGCTTTGACCGATGCGATCAGCAGTGGTCTTGGTGAATAGAAACATATGTAAAGAAGTTTAAGGAGGAGTAGTCGTGAAAAAACAAGTTGTGGCAGTAATGTTGAGCCTTGCAATGTGCGCATCTACCGGTGCAGAAGCAAGTATTGTCAGTGCAGCCGAATTTTCTTCTGAGGTGTCAGCAGCAGAGGAAACGGAATCTGATGAAGCGTCCGTTGCGGACGAGAACGATGGTTCTGCAGTAGTAGATGATTCCGCAGTAGTAGATGATTCTGCAGTCGATATCGATTCAGATGCGGCAGCAGATGATGCAGATCAGGCAGAAGATAGCGTTCCGGCAGATACGGAAAATCAGGCAGATGTTGATTTCAGTTCCGGTGAGGAAGAGGTTGTGACTGAAGAGGCAGAGGATGAGGCTCCGGCAGTGACAGAAGAAACTGCAGAAGAAGCTGGTAAAGCAAATGAATCATCTGATGCTAATGGTAAAGTAGCTTCCCTTGAGTATACAAGATGGAAATTTGTAAATGGCAAATGGAAACTGGAAAAGTACTCACCTTCCAGAATACAGGAAACTGCAGCAGCTGTCGGAACAGAAGAAACTGCAGAAGCAGCAGGAACTGATGAGAATGCAGCTGTTGAGACAGCAGCAGAAACTACAGAAGCTGTAGCAGATGAATCACAGGCGGCTGTTGATACAACTGCAGAAACTACAGAAGCTGTAGTAGATGAATCACAGGCAGCTGTTGAGACAGCAGTAGAAACACAGCAGACAGATGAGACACAGCCGGCTGCAGATGAACAGCAGGCAGAGGAAGCAGGTGCAAGTGCTTATTATACATCAGCAGATGGCCTGGTAAAGATTACAACATTGAATGTTAATAACAGTGTTCTGGCTTCAGGATATTATGCATTTGATAAAGATGGATATCTTCTGACAGGAAGAAATGCTGTTGGAAATGATTTCTATTATTTCCGTACAGAAGGCGATGTTCAGATTGTGAATGCACTTTCTGCAGATAAGAAGACACCTTATAATTCTCAGCTCGGTCAGGCAATTTCCGATACATGGATCTGGGATGCAGGTCAGGGAGCATTTAACTATTATGGTCATGATAATGGTAAACAGGTAAATCTTGAAGCAAACAAGATTTACAGTATCAATGGAGCTTCTTACTATCTTCTGAATGGTGGTAAGCCATACGTAGGAGATCAGAAGATCAGCGGAGGCATCTGCTATTTCCAGCCCGCAGCATCTGCAGGAGATATTCCTGGTAAGATGGCAGTCAACGGATGGTTTGGAAAGAGTACCAATAAGGGTACACAGTGGCGTTATTTTAATGCAAACGGAGATTACCAGAAAAAAGGAATCGGAGCATACAAGCTTCTGAGTAACAGCGACAATCTTTATCTGCTGGATGCAAATGGTTACCTGATCAGAAACAGAAAACCAGTCAAGGGTGCTGACAGATATTATTATATGGCTGACGGTAATGGTGTTGCATACAGAAACAAACTGATCAAATACGGTAAATACAGATACTATTTCACCGGCAACGGACGTCGCGCTACCTGGAAAAATCGTTGGGTGAAACTTTCCGGAGCAGGAAACCGCTATTATTATTTCGGAAAAGTAGCAGGACGTGTTCAGGAACAGAAGGGAATCAAGAAAGTTACTGTCAATGGTAAATTTGTCGGATGGTTCTATTTCTCTTCCAAAGGTAACTCTTTTATAAACTGCTGGAAGAGCGGAAGATATTATCTCGCAGACGGACGTATGGCAAGTGGTGTTACCAAAATTAATGGTAAATATTACTTCTTCCAGAGATCCAGTTCCAAATCATATAGAGGTAAAGTATACAAAAGCAAATGGGTTAAGTATAATGGCAGATACTATTATGCTTCCAAAAGCGGTGTACTTGCAGAAAATGGCTGGAAACGTATCAAGACAGACGGAAGATTCTATTACTTCTATTTCAAGAATCTGACAGCTGTAACAAATAAAACCGGTGTAGAACACAATGGAACTTACGGAAGCCTGGATGGCAGAGGTCGTTTCATTGAGGCTGGCTGGGTTGTTGTAAATAACAACAGAAACTATGTACGTTATATCGATCCGAAGACTGGTAAATATGTCAAGAATACAACCAGATGGATCAATGGTATGCAGTACAGATTTAACAGCAGAGGATACAGAGTCAACGACAGAACAAATGAGTTCAGACGCAGCAGCTATTATCTGACCTGTGATCGTGTGAACGGAGTGCTGACTGTTTACACAGACAGCACCATGAGAATTCCGATCAAAACAATCCGCGTTTCTGTTGGTAAAGCCGGTACAGAGACACCTACCGGTACATGGACAATGCACAGAGCAGGACGCTGGCAGGAACTGATGGGACCATCCTGGGGACAGTATGGAACACATGTTGTGAATGGTATTTTTGTTCATTCCGTAGCATGTGGTCAGGCAAACAGTTATAATCTTCCGGTTGGAGAATACCTGAGACTTGGAAATCCGGCATCTCACGGATGCATCCGTGCCTGTGTAGCTGATGCAAAATGGGTTTGGGACAACTGCAATGGTTCCAAGATCCATATCTTTGATGGCACATATACATCCAATGAAGCACTCAAAGGACCTCTGGGCAGAAAAGCACTCACACCTTTAAGAGGCAGCAAGAACTTTGACCCGACGGACCCGGCTTGTAAGTAAATAATAAAATACAGCGCTCTCCCAAATGGAGGGCGCTTTTCAGGAGGAAAGTAAAATAATGAGAACATACCTTGTAACTGGTGGTGCAGGATTTATCGGATCCAACTATATTCATTATATGTTTAAAAAATATGACAACGAGATCCGTATTATCAATGTAGATAAACTGACTTATGCAGGAAATCTTGAAAATCTGAAAGATATTGAAGACCGTGAAAATTACACATTTGTGAAAGCTGATATTTGTGACAGCGAAGCAATCATGAAGATCTTTGATGAAAATGACATTGACAGAGTCGTTCATTTTGCAGCAGAGAGTCATGTAGACAGAAGTATACGTAATCCGGAAGTTTTTGTTAAGACAAACGTACTTGGAACTCTGGTTATGCTGAATGCAGCAAAATCTGCATGGGAACTTCCGGACGGAACATTCAAACCGGACAAAAAATTCCTGCATGTATCAACGGATGAGGTATATGGATCTCTGGAAGAGGACGGCGGATTTTTCTATGAGACAACTCCATATGATCCGCACAGTCCGTATTCTGCAAGTAAAGCATCCTCTGATATGCTGGTAAAATCCTACATGGATACTTACAAATTCCCGGCAAATATCACAAACTGCAGTAATAACTATGGTCCATACCAGTTCCCGGAAAAACTGATTCCGCTGATCATCAACAATGCACTTCAGGGAAAGAAACTTCCGGTATACGGAGATGGAAAAAATGTTCGTGACTGGCTTTATGTTATGGATCATGCAAAAGGAATCGATATGGTACAGGAAAAGGGAAGACTTTTCGAGACATATAATATCGGTGGTCACAACGAAAAACAGAACATTCAGATCATCCATATCATTCTGGATACTCTGCAGGAGATGCTCCCGGAAGGGGATCCTCGTAAAGAACTTGTCAGTGAGAACCTGATCACATATGTAGAAGATCGTAAGGGACATGACCGTCGTTATGCGATCGCACCGGACAAGATCAAAGAGGAAGTTGGCTGGTATCCGGAAACCTGTTTCGAAGATGGTATCCGTTTGACAATCCAGTGGTTCTTTGAGCATGAAGACTGGATGAAAAATGTTACCAGTGGTGACTATCAGAAATATTACGAAGCAATGTATAAAACAAAATAATATCTCATAAAAGATGAGATCAGAAACGCTGTATATTTCAGGAATTCTCCTGATCTGTACAGCGTTTTTTTATGCACAGAGATATGGAAAAAGATTTTAGCGAAAATAGGCATTGAATTTACAGAGCGATTGTGAGAAAATAATATGAGATATGTCTAGCTTTAAAAAGCAGAATCTGACAGGCTGCATAAGATAGCAGCTTATGACAATGGAGGTAAATAGATGAACAAAGGAATATACCGGATTGCGGCTGGTGTTGGTGCGGCAGTGATCCTGGTGTCTTCTGCGACAGCACAGGCAGCAACCGTAACTGCCAATGGAACTCCTGCACCGGTAGCGAGTGACAGCATTGCAGGCTGGCCGGCAGCTCCCGCTGTCACGTCAGAAACCGCAGTTCTGATCGATGCAGATACGGGAGCGGTTATGTATGACAAAGGAATGGACGAATATCGTTATCCTGCCAGCACGACAAAGATCATGACGCTGTTGGTCGCGATCGAGAACAGTTCCCCAAAGGATATTGTTACTTTTACAGAAACAGGAATCAGAGATGTCACCTGGGACAGCAGTAACATCAACGCACAGCTTGGTGAAACGATGACGATGAAGGACTGCTGGATGGCTGCATATATTAAATCAGCCAATGAAGTCTGTGCACAGATTGCTGAGACGGTAGGTGGGACAGAAGCAAATTTTGTTGAAATGATGAACCAGAAGGCAAAAGAACTTGGATGTACACATACACATTTTGCCAATGCCAGTGGGCTGCCGGATGAAAATCATTATTCCAGTGCTCATGACCTGGCAAAGATCATGCGTGCATGCCTTCGAAATAAACGTTTCCGTCAGGTGATGAAATGTTCGAATTATAAGATCCCGGCAACGAATTTAAGCGAAGCAAGGGTTATGCATACGCATATGCCGCTCATGGCAAAAGAGTCCAATCTTTATTATGCAGACTGCATAGGCGGTAAGACCGGATTTTCAACGGATGCACAGCATACACTTGTGACAGCTGCCGAACGAAACGGACGTACGTATATAGCAGTTACCATGCGTGCGGCAGATCTTGGAATCAACTGTACGGACAGTACATCATTATTTAATTATGCATTTGATAATTTTGATACGATCGATGTGGACGGAACAGCAATGACAGTGCCAAAAGGTGTTACGGTTAATGATCTGACAACCGATACAGCAGAGCGAAATGGTAAGACGTTGACCAGATATTACTATAGTGGACAGTTTGTCGGCTATGTGGCAGAAGCACAGCCGACAGAAACTCCGGCCGTGGAAGAGACAGCTGAAACAGCAGCAGAATCTTCAGAAACAGAGGCGGCTGAAACTGTGACAGATTCGCGGGAGACGACGGAAAATGATTCTCAGGCAGAGGTTCAGACTGGACAGAAATCCATGTCCGAGCAGATTCAGGAGATCCGTACCGAGGGATTATCCGGTATGATGAAAGCTCTTCTGATCGCAATGGGAGTCATGGCAGTGATCCTGATCGCATTATTGATCGCACTTCATATAAAGAATGGATGAAAATAAATAAAGAACTTGAAATAAAGGAGGAAACATAATGAAAGGTATTATTTTAGCAGGTGGTTCAGGAACCAGATTATATCCATTAACAAAGGCAATTTCCAAACAGATCATGCCGGTTTATGACAAACCGATGATCTATTATCCATTGTCTACACTGATGCTTGCCGGAATCCGTGAGGTTCTGATCATTTCTACACCAAGAGATCTTCCGGTTTTCCGTGATCTTCTGGGAGATGGAAGCCAGCTTGGAATGAGATTTGAATATGCAGTACAGGAACAGCCGAGAGGACTGGCAGATGCATTTATCATCGGTGCAGATTTCATTGGCAATGATGCAGTTGCCCTGGTACTTGGAGATAATATTTTCTACGGACAGAGCTTTTCCAGAGTCCTTCAGAATGCTTACAGACGCACAGAAGAAGAAAAAGGTGCGACTATTTTCGGTTACTATGTAAGAGATCCTAGAGAATATGGTGTTGTAGAATTTGATGAGAACGGCAAAGCTCTTTCTATTGAAGAAAAACCGGAACATCCGAAGTCAAACTATGCAGTACCGGGCCTGTATTTCTATGATAATGATGTTGTAGAAATCGCCAAAAATGTAAAACCGTCTGCCCGTGGTGAGATTGAGATCACCAGCATCAACAACGAATATCTGAGAAGAGGAACTTTGAAGGTAGAGACTCTGGGACGTGGATTTGCATGGCTGGATACAGGAAATCATGATTCTCTGCTTGATGCAGCAGATTTTGTTGCAGCATTCCAGAAACGTCAGGGACTGTACATTTCCTGCATCGAAGAGATTGCATACAAACGTGGATTTATTACAAAGGAGCAGCTTGTTGAACTGGCACAGCCTCTTCTTAAGACTGCTTATGGAAAATATCTGATTGAAATAGCGGAGGGATTATAAAATGGGAAAAATTACAGTAGAGACATGTCATATTGAAGGCCTGAAAGTGATCACACCGGCAGTATTCGGTGATGAACGCGGATATTTTATGGAAACATATAACTACAACGATTACAAAGCAGCCGGAATCGATATGGAATTCGTACAGGATAACCAGTCCAGTTCCCGTAAAGGCGTACTTCGTGGACTTCATTTCCAGATCAACTATCCACAGGATAAACTTGTTCGTGTAGTGAGCGGAGAAGTTTTTGATGTTGCGGTCGATCTGCGAGAAGGTTCCCCGACATATGGACAGTGGTATGGAGTCCTTCTTTCTGCAGAGAATAAGAAACAGTTCTTTATTCCGAAGAATTTTGCTCACGGATTTGTTGTTCTTTCTGATTCTGCAGAATTTGCTTATAAATGTACCGATTTTTATCATCCGAATGATGAGGGCGGTCTTGCATACAATGACCCGGATATCGGAGTAGAATGGCCGATTCCGGAAGGTATGGAACTGATCCTCTCTGACAAAGACCAGAAATGGGGAAGTTTTAAGGAATATACTGCCAACAGGAGTAAAAAGGATTGAAAAAAGAAACATGGCTGCCTGGGGAAATCTACAAAAACCGCAAATTAGTGTTTTCTCTGGCAAAAAATGATTTCAAAACAAAATATGCGGGTTCCTATTTTGGAACAGTCTGGGCATTTGTTCAGCCGATCGTAACGATCTGTGTTTACTGGTTTGTATTTGGACTGGCGCTTCGCAATGGTTCGGATAAAGGTGTTCCATTTGTACTTTGGCTGATCGCAGGTCTTGTCCCCTGGTTCTTTATTCAGGAGGGCCTGACCGGAGGAACGAATGCACTTCTGGAATATAATTATCTGGTAAAAAAAGTAGTATTTAACATTCGGATCCTTCCGGTAGTGAAAGTATTTTCAGCGGTATTTGTACATTGTTTTTTTGTTGTGATCGTACTGGTGATCTATACCTGCATGGGATATCCGCCGAGTCTGTATGCACTGCAGCTGGTATACTACAGCTTCTGCATTTTTATGCTGATTCTGGCAGTCACATATATGACAAGTGCGGCGGTTGTATTCTTCAGAGATCTGAGTCAGATCATCAATATTATGCTTCAGGTTGGTGTATGGGTTACCCCAATCATGTGGGACTTTAATGATCTTGGTCTTGGAGGCCTTCTGGCAAATATACTGAAACTGAATCCGGTATTCTATATTGTGCAGGGATACAGGGATTCTCTGATCAACAAAGTAGCAATCTGGGAGCATCCGGTGCTGACACTTTACTTCTGGGGATTTACCCTGGTCGTATTTGTGCTTGGAACCAGACTGTTTAAAAAACTTCAGGTACATTTTGCAGATGTACTGTAAGCGGAGAGTAGAATGAGTGAATTTGCAATTCAGGTAAAACATCTGGATAAGATGTATAAATTATATAATAAGCCGTCCGACCGGTTGAAAGAGGCTCTGGGAATGAAAGTTCCTGTAAGAGAGCATTATGCGCTCCGGGATGTCAGCTTTGATGTAAAAAGAGGAGAAACAGTGGGAATTATCGGGACAAATGGTTCCGGTAAATCCACGATCCTCAAGATCATTACCGGTGTATTGAATCCTACCGGCGGAGAAGTCACAGTAGATGGGAGAATTTCCGCTCTGCTGGAACTTGGAGCCGGGTTCAATATGGAGTATACCGGAATTGAGAACGTATATCTCAATGGAACCATGATGGGGTTTTCAAAAGAGGAGATTGATGCCAGACTGCAGGATATTCTGGATTTTGCAGACATCGGTGATTTTGTACATCAGCCGGTCAAAGCATATTCCAGTGGTATGTTCGTTCGTCTGGCTTTTGCCGTTGCAATCAATATCGATCCTGAAATTCTGATTGTTGATGAGGCACTTTCTGTAGGGGATGTATTCTTCCAGGCAAAATGTTATCGTAAATTCGAAGAATTTAAGAAAATGGGCCGGACGATCCTTTTTGTAAGCCACGATCTGAGCAGTATTTCCAGATACTGTGACAGAGTTATCCTTCTGAATAAGGGTGTGAAGCTGGAAGAAGGTTCTCCAAAGCAGATGGTAGATATGTACAAGCAGCTTCTGGTAGGCCAGGATCCGACCAGGAAAGTGGAAAAAGAAGTAAAGAAAAAGGAAAACTGGAGTGAAAAATTCCAGGTAAATCCGAATATGCTGGAATATGGCAGCAAACTTGCTGAGATCACAGATTTTGTTGTGATGGATGAAAAGGGCCGTTATACCAATACCATCGACAAGGGAACAACCTTTACGATCAAGATGAGGGTTGCATTTCATGAGAATATTCAGGAACCGATCATGGCATATACATTTAAGGATATTCGTGGAACAGAAATTACAGGAACCAACACGATGTTTGAAAAAATGCATATTGAGCATTCTGAAGCCGGAGATGTATGTACCGTAACCTTTACACAGGATATGTTCCTGCAGGGCGGTGAGTATCTGCTTTCCTTTGGATGTACCGGCTATAAGGATGGAGACTTTACGGTATTCCACAGATTATATGATGCATGTAATATTACGGTGATCTCAACGCAGAATACCGTAGGATTTTATGATATGAATTCAAAAGTAGAAATTCAGTACGGAGAGGAATAATGGAAAAAATCGGACAGGTAATTCTGGATGATACACTATATCCGGGCAAAGATTTGTATACAGATGGTGCAATTGAGGATGAGATGCTGGAAATAGCACGCAATTACCGGGAAAGACAATGGAACGGAGTTATTGCAGAGCGGGCGAGCTGGCCGATTCTCTATCATTTTTCTCATATCAGGGAAAATATACTGAGCTGGATTCCGTTTACAGGTGAAGAGAATGTTCTTGAAATCGGTTCCGGATGTGGCGCTGTGACCGGCGCTCTCTGCAAAAAAGCCAAAAAGGTTACCTGTATTGAACTTTCAAGAAAGCGAAGCCAGATCAATGCATGGAGACACAGAGACTGTGACAATCTGAAGATCCTTATGGGGAATTTTCAGGAAGTCGAGAAGACGCTTACCGAAAAATATGATTATATTACACTGATCGGTGTGTTTGAATATGGAGAAGCCTATATACAGAGTGAGACTCCTTATGTGGATTTCCTTAAGATCATATCCAGACATCTGAAACCGGATGGTAAGATCGTTCTTGCAATTGAAAATCGTCTGGGGCTGAAGTACTGGGCAGGATGTACGGAAGATCATTTTGGAACTCTCTTTGAAGGTCTGGAAGGTTATCCGACAACGAGTGGCGTTAAGACATTTTCCAGAAAAGAAATGTCAGCAATCCTGAAAGAGGCAGGAGATCTTAAAGCATCCTGGTATTATCCATTTCCGGATTACAAATTACCAATGACGATCTATTCAGACCGTCGCCTTCCTTTGAAGGGAGAACTGAATCGTCTGGAAACAAATTATGACAGACTGCGTTTGCAGCTTTTCCAGGAATCTGCGGTATATGATTCACTTCTTGCGAATGATATGTATCCGGATTTTGCCAATTCTTTTCTTCTTCTGATCGGAAAAGAAAAGAAAGAAGCAGAAACCATTTATGTAAAGTTTTCCAATGAAAGAGATCCGGCATTTTCTGTGCGTACGGAAATCTGTGAAAACTCTTCAGGGAGAAGATATGTCCGTAAGTTACCGACAGAAAAAACTTCTGAAGAACATGTGAAGAATCTGGAAAAAATCTCCAGGGAACTGGGAACCTTTTACGGAAGAGAAGGTCTGGAACTGAATACCTGTACAGTTGAGAATGATGGAGTACGTCTGGAATATCTGCAGGGAGAGACACTGGAAGGAAGACTGGACGAACTTCTGGAGACAGGAAAGACAGAAGAGCTTGAGAAGCTGTTTTTCAGCTATATCAAAAAGATCCGTTGTATCCATGAAGGAGAGATGTTCTTTAAAACACCGGAATTCGTGCAGGTCTTTGGTGATGCAGAAATCAGTGAAAGCTGTCGTTGCAGCGGCATGTCCAATATCGATCTTGTGCCAGCTAATATTCTGCTTCAGGATTCCGGAGTGTCCGTAATCGATTATGAATGGACCTTCCGCTTTCCGATTCCGTGCAATTTCATCCTTTACAGAATGATCCATTACTATCTGGAAAGTGATGGCAAGCGTGCTGTACTGCGTGATCTTGATTTCTATAAAAAAGCAGGAATCAGTGAGAAAGAACTGGAAATTTATGCAGAGATGGAGCGTAATTTCCAGAAATATATGGAAGGCGGTCATGTGCCTCTTCGGGAAATGTATGATGAGGTTTCACCTGGCAAGGTAGATATCATGGCATATTATGACCGGATCCGTGCCGCATGTGCAACGAGAAGACTGCAGGTATTTTATGACCGAGGAAATGACTTTTCGGAAGCGGATTCAGATATCTATCCAATGACAAAACATGGAATTGATTTCGGAATCACTGTTCCGCAGAATGTGCGCCGATTGCGTCTGGATCCCGGGGAAGCTGCCGGGGGACTGGTTCTTAAAAAACTTGTATTTGAAAACGGAAAAGAGGCGGATTTTTCTTCTAATGGTTTTCCGATAGGAAACGGAAGATACTATTTTGGAGGCGGAGATCCGCAGTTTGTAATAGAGAGTCTGCCAAAGAATACAGGCAAACTTTATATAGAGATTGAAGTGATGAAGGAATCTGAAGCACAGGAGGCGTTCTGGATGAGTTTTTCACGGATCTCAGCAGAAAAAGACAAAGAGATTCAGAAACTAAAACATCAGATTTCTGAAATGGAAAATACAAAGGCATGGAAGCTGTACCGGAGTATTAAAAAGAAATAGGGGAATATTTATGGACAAACTTTGTTTCAGCATTGATGAAGAGAGATACGATGACAGACATGGACATGTGCTGAGCCTTGTAGGTTGGTATATGCATCCTGAAAAAAAGAAATGCATCTTTCAGTTGCTTGGGGATGGTTATGAAGTAATCGATATACCGGAAATCGAGAGATATGAACGCCCGGATGTGGCGCAGTCTCTGGATGTGGAGACAGAAGGATTTCTTCCGGGTTTTACTGTGACGATTCCAGAGGTACTGGAACTTCGCAGAAAATACGATCTGTTAGAACTTCTTTTGCTGGACGGAGAAGAAAAAACACTGCTTTGGGAGTGTGCGGGTGATGACCTGGATGAACTGGTCAAGGATAAACTGGTAGAATTTCATATTGACCGTGTAGAGGTACTTTATGGACTGATGCTGGAAATCCAGGGATGGACAACGGACCAGAGAGGAAATGTGGAAGTGACGGTTCACAAAGAAAACACGGAGCTTCTGGACTGCAAGATCACAAGAGGACGTAGACCGGATGTTGTGGAACGTCGTCATCTCGATGATGATTACAAAAATCAGGAGATCGGATTCAGTATTTCAGCAGCTTTTCTGGAAATTCCGGGGAATCGTATCGTACTTCATTTTTGTGGAGATTCCACAACAAAGACTTATGAAATCGATATTAAAGCACTCCGTAAAGAGCAGAAATCCAAAGGATTCTGGGGACGCCTTTTTCATAAAGACAAAGATGGAGAACACAAGGAAGACTATGAAGAGTGGTTCAAACGCCATAAAGCTGACCGGCGTACACTCAGAAAACAGAGACATACACATTTTGAGCAGAATCCGCTGATCAGTATTGTGATTCCGCTGTACTGTACTCCAACCCCATATCTCAAGGAATTGATCGATTCTGTTCGGGCACAGAGTTACACAAACTGGCAGCTTTGTCTGGCAGACGGAAGTCCGGATCAGAAAGTAGAAGAATATATTCAGAAGCGTTATGGAAAAGACAGCCGTATCCTGTACAAACATCTGGAGGAAAATGGCGGTATTTCCATTAATACAAATAAAGCGATTGAAATGGCGACGGGGGAATATCTGATGCTCAGTGATCACGACGATACGCTGGAACCGGATGCGTTATATGAAATCGTCAAAGCTATCAATGACCATCAGGGGCCGGAGATTGTTTATACAGATGAAGACAAGCTGAGTATGGATGGGGAATTTTATTTTGAACCCCATTTTAAATCAGATTATAACCTGTTTCGTTTAAGAGATAATAATTATATCTGCCACATTTTTGCAGTCAAAAAAGCCCTGGTAGATCAGGTAGGCGGTCTGAGACAGGAGTATGACGGTTCTCAGGATTATGATTTTATCCTGCGTTGCTGCGAACAGGCAAAACAGGTAATCCATATTCCGAGAGTACTGTATCACTGGAGATGTCATATGAATTCCGTTGCGGCAAATCCAGAGAGTAAGACGTATGCGTATGAAGCCGGATGCCGTGCAATTCAGGAACATTACAGAAGAGTTGGTATTGAGGCTGAAGTGGAGATGACGAAACATCCGGGCTGGTATCGCAGTCATGTGAAGATTCAGGGTGAGCCGCTTGTTTCCATCCTTATTCCAAATAAAGACCACATTGATGATCTTGAAAAATGTCTTTCTTCCATTTATGAGAAATCAACATGGAAAAATTACGAGATACTGGTAGTTGAAAATAACAGCGAAAAGCCAGAAACATTTGAGTATTATAAAAATCTTTCCTGGCGTTATCCAAAAGCAAGGGTGCTCACCTGGAAAGAGGGATTTAATTATGCCGCAATCAATAATTTTGCAGCAAAGGATGCAAAGGGCAGTTATCTGCTGTTCCTGAATAATGATGTAGAAGTCATTACTCCGGGATGGATCGAAGAAATGTTGATGATCTGCCAGCAGCCAGATGTCGCAATCGTTGGTGCTAAACTTTATTATCCGGATAATCTGATCCAGCATGCAGGTGTTGTCCTGGGGATGGGCGGAATTGCAGGACATATCATGTGCCAGGCATCATGCGAAGACAAAGGATATTTCGGAAGAGCCGTAAATGTTCAGGAAATCAGTGCGGTAACGGCGGCATGCATGCTTATGAAAGTCGAAGATTTTGAAGCTGTGGGTGGTTTTGACGAAGAGTTTGTGGTTGCATTTAATGATATTGATCTTTGCATGAAAGAGCGGGCAGCTGGAAAGAAAGTTGTATTTACACCATATGCGGAACTTTATCACTATGAATCCAAGTCAAGGGGAATGGAAGACACACCGGAAAAACAGTTCCGTTTCGAAAAGGAAACAAAACATTTCGAAGAGAAATGGGGCGAACAGATGAGCAAGGGAGATCCGTATTATAATCCGAATCTGTCACTGAAAGAAGCAGATTGTTCCCTGAGAGAAGACTGAGAAATGAGGTAGGATAATTCTATATGGCAAGAGAAATTTTTGAGGTAACAAAGGACCGATTCCATCTGCAGGATCCATGTTGTTATATTCTGCAGGGCACATGGCCCAAAGAAGCCAAAATGCGTGCGAAACTGGACGGATCTGAGGTAAAGGCAGAAATTCAGCGACTGGAAGTCGTCAGTGCACTGGAACGATTTAAAGATCCAGACCTGATGCGGGGCGAGCGGATCACAGCGGCTGTACAGCTTCCGGGATCTCTGGAGGGATACCAGAAACTTAGTATTTATGCGGAGATGCCGGAAAAAACATTTTGCTGGTTTTCGATTTCAGTAAAGAATCTTGAAAAAAGAAGGGGAAAACCACAGTTTTACATTGAAGAGGAAAAAGTGCAGCAGGGATTTCTGCGTGTCCGGGGATGGGCAGTGGCAGCAGAACCAGTACGTATCCAGATCTTTGATGAAAATAAAGAAAAAATCCAGGCGGAAGTACTTCGGACGGAGCGTGTGGATGTAGAACAGCTTTATGAAGAGATGGAACAGATGGAAAACAAAGACAAATCAGGATTCTTTGTGGAGCTGACAAATCTAAAAGGCAAAGTTGTTTACATTGTTTTTTATGCCGGAAATACAAAATCTGTGCATGTGGTTCCGTTGCAGCAGACGGTGGTGATCCGGAAAAAAATCGAAAAATATGCAAAAAAAGGAATCCGTTACTGGAAAACACAGGGAAGTGCCGCTCTTGTCGGAAAAGTTGCAGCTAAGGTCAGAACGGCATCTACCAGGGAAATTCCATATCAGAAGTGGATCGTCAGACATCTTCCGGGACCGAAGGAACTGGAACGTCAGAGAAGAGAAAAATTTGATTTTCAGCCAAAGATTTCCATTGTGATCCCACTGTATAAAACACAGGAAAAATATCTTCGACAGTTGGTTGAGACGATCAAAGAGCAGACATATCCGAACTGGGAGCTTTGTCTGTCAGATGGAAGTGGGGCAAATTCACCAATCGCCGGTTTGCTTGAATCACTTGCAGCATCGGATGAGCGGATTAAAGTAGTGTCTCATGAGGAATCACTGCAGATTTCTGAAAATACAAATGCTGCGATTGAAATTGCAACGGGTGATTATATTGCGTTTGCAGATCATGATGATGAACTGACACCAAATGCGCTGTTTGAATGTGTGAAGGCACTGAATAAAAACAGAGATGTGAAGGTCCTTTATTCTGATGAGGATAAGATGTCGATGGATGGACATAAATTCTTCCAGCCGCATTTCAAACCAGACTACAATCCGGATCTTCTGTGCACAGTAAATTACATCTGTCATTTATTTGTTGTTGACAGAAAAGTTATTGAACAGGTCGGAACTCTCCGTAAGGAATTTGACGGAGCGCAGGATTATGACTTTATTTTCCGCTGTATAGAAGCTGTCAGCCCGGAAGAGATCTGTCATGTACCGAAGATCCTGTATCACTGGAGATGTCATGAGGAATCCACCGCGGAAAATCCGGAGAGCAAAACTTATGCATTTGAATCCGGGAAGCGTGCGATTGAAGAGCACTACAGAAGAACGGGTATCGACGCAGAAGTATATCAGGGAGAGTTTCTGGGGCTCTACAGGACAAGATTTCACAGAGACCATGATCCACTGATTTCCATCATTATTCCAAATAAAGATCATATTGATGATCTGAAACGGTGTATGGATTCCATTGATCAGAAATCTACTTACAAAAATTATGAATATATCATTGTTGAAAATAACAGTACAGATGATGCTACTTTCCAGTATTACAAAAAACTGGAAGCAGAGAATCCAAAAGCCCATGTGGTTTACTGGGATAAGGAGTTTAATTATTCTGCAATCAATAATTATGGAGCTGCTTTTGCAAAAGGTGAATATCTCCTTCTGCTGAATAACGATACGGAAATCATTAATGAGGATTGTCTGGAAGAACTGCTTGGCTACTGTATGCGTAGTGATGTTGGAGCTGTCGGTGCCAGAATGTATTATGAGGACGATACGATTCAGCACGCAGGTGTAGTCATTGGTTTCGGCGGAATTGCAGGGCATTGTTTTGTTCTGCAGCCGAGAGGAACGACAGGCTACTGCCACAGAATCATCTGTGCACAGGATTACAGTGCAGTTACTGCTGCATGTATGATGGTGAAGCGCGAAGCTTTTGACAAAGTCGGAGGGCTTACAGAAGAACTTGCAGTTGCATTTAATGACATTGATTTCTGTATGAAACTGCGAGAAGCCGGTTATCTGATCGTATATAATCCATACGCAGAACTGTATCATTATGAATCCAAGTCCAGAGGATTGGAGGATACACCGGAAAAAGTAGCACGATTTAATAAAGAAATTCAGATTTTTGAAAGACGTTGGCCGGATATCATGCGTGACGGGGACCCATATTACAACCCGAATCTGACATTAAAGAGCCAGGATTTTTCACTGAAACGGATATAGGAGGATTTTGCATGAAAGTATTAGTAACAGGTGTAAAAGGACAGCTGGGTTATGATGTTATGAATGAGCTGGCCAAAAGAGGTTATGAAGGCGTTGGTGTGGATGTGGATGAAATGGATATCACAGACAGAGCTGCTGTTGAGCGTGTGATCGGAGAAGTACATCCGGACAAAGTCGTTCATTGTGCTGCATGGACAGCAGTAGATGCGGCTGAGGATAACCAGGAAGTCTGCCACAAAGTCAATGCAGAAGGTACGGAAAATATTGCCAGAATTTGTGGAAAACTTGATATTCCAATGGTGTATATCAGTACAGATTACGTATTTGACGGACAGGGAACTCGTCCGTGGGAGCCGGATGATCCGGTTGTAAAACCATTGAATGTTTATGGACAGGCAAAATATGATGGAGAGGTTGCTGTAGAAAAATATGCTCCAAAACATTATATTGTACGTATTGCATGGGTATTTGGACTTAATGGCAAGAACTTTATCAAAACTATGCTGAATCTTGGCAAGACGCATGATACCCTGACAGTTGTTGATGACCAGATCGGAACACCTACTTATACTTATGATCTTGCGAGACTTCTGGTGGATATGCTCGAAAAAGAAGAGTATGGTAAATATCATGCAACAAATGAAGGTGGATACATTTCTTGGTGTGATTTTGCAAAAGAAATTTTCCGTCAGGCAGGTATGGATGTAAAAGTACTTCCGGTAAGTTCAGCAGAATATCCGGCAAAGGCAAAACGTCCGACAAACAGCCGTCTTGAAAAGAAAAAACTGGAAGAACATGGTTTCACAAGACTGCCAGACTGGAAAGATGCACTTGGTCGTTATCTGAAAGAAATTCAGTAAAATAATTGAGAAGCAGAGAATAAAAATAAAAAGAACCGGCTGCTGTCTGAAAAGACAGTGGCCGGTTCTTGCATGTTCGTAAGTTTGACAGGAATCAGGATTTCGCAACCTTTACGATGCGGAAAAGGATCAGGAGAAGCAGAAGAAGTCCGATACCACCGATCACAAAGTATGGAACAGAAGTATGACTGACTGTATAATCCTGGGCATTTGTCAGATTCTGTGTGCTGGCTTCAATAACAGCAGTATCTTCTTCCGGTGAAGTTACAGACATAACCGCAGTGCCGACCGGAGTTCCATTAAAGAGAAACTGACGGTTGTACTGTCCATCCTGAACTTCGCCATCCTGTGTTGTAAGTGCATCAGCAGTAGTACCGTTTGGTACAAATACGTTTCCACCGGATGCCATATCAAAATCATTATCTCCAAGAGAAAGAAGCTGGAAGTTGTCAAATCCATAGTTGAGAAGACTGACTGCTTCGGCAGCAGTTGTGCCGGATGCACCCTGGAGAATAACGGCGATCAGAGAAACTCCGTTTTTTTCTGCTCCGCAGACCAAAGTACTTCCGGAAGCTTCTGTGTATCCCTCGCGTCCACCGAGACAATACTGATAATAAGAAGCATTTGTATTGTTCAGCATAGAGAAGTTGTTGGTCAGTACACGTTCACCGCCAGATACATTGGTGGCCGGAATCGTATAGGAAGTGGTTTCTGCAATGGTTCGAAAAGATTCGTTGTCGATAGCCGCTTTTGTGATCAATGCCATATCATGAGCGGTTGTATGCTGATTTTCGTCAGGAAGTCCGGTAGGATTAGTGAATACGGTATTGGTACATCCAAGTTCGACAGCACGGTTGTTCATCATCTGAACAAATCCGTCAACGGAACCACCGATCTGTTCTGCAATCTGAAGAGCAACATCATTGGCAGATGCAAGCATGATCGCATACAGACATTGTTCTACAGTAAAGACTTCATCCAGCTGAGCGGAAATACTTGCACCGCCGTCCGTGACACCGGAAACACCGGTCGCGGTCATAGTAACCTGATCGCTCAGCTGTGCATTTTCCAGAGTCAGAAGCGTGGTCATAACTTTTACTGTAGCACCGGGGTAAAGAACCTGGTCCATGTTTTTGGCATAAACGGTAGTCTGTGTACTGTCTTCCATGATAATTGCAGCTGTGGAGGTGATATCCGGACCCTGTGGCCAGCCGGAGATGCTGTTGGTCGAAATGGAAGAGGTCTGCGTTTCGGCCGTTTCTTCAGCTGCCAGGACAGGTGTCTGGAATATCAGTGTACATGCAAGCCCAAGAGCCATCAGACCACTATATAATCTTTTTGATTTCATAAATCTGTACTCCCATTATATTTCTTATCTTAAGGTTTCAATAGAATCTATCATATCCCATTTTAGCGCTTAATTCAAGCAGAATGACATACGCCCTTGCAAAAACAGGGGCAGGATGATAAAATGATATCCGATTATATATAAAAACAAAGAAAAATAACCTGAGGGTATCAATAAAATATGAGTAAAAATAAAGATGTGGCAGGGCATATCGAATGGGGAAGGATGCTGAAAAAATTAAACCCTTATACGATCAAAAAAGGACTGCGTTATTTTAAGCATTACGGACCAAAAGAATTCTGGATACGCCTTCATGAACGTTTTGAACCGGAAGAAGTACCATATGGTCCCTGGTATGAGGCCTATATACCGGATGAGGCAGAGCTTGAGAAACAGCGTCATCACAGATTTTCAAGTGCTCCACTGATCAGTGTGGCGGTTCCGGCATACCGGACGCCGGAAACATTCCTGCGTCAGATGATCGATTCACTTCTGGCACAGACTTACGGCAACTGGGAGCTGTGTATTGCAAACGGCAGCCCGGATGATGAACAGATGAAACAGGTACTTGCTGAGTATACACAGAGGGACAGCCGCATACGTGTACAGGAATTAAAAGAGAATCTTGGAATTGCAGGGAACACAAATGCAGCACTTGCAATGACGGAAGGTGAGTTTGCCGGAATACTGGATCATGATGATCTGCTTGCACCAAATGCGCTTTATGAGATTGCGCTTGCTCTGGAAAAAGATCCGGAACTGGACGCTGTTTATACGGATGAAGATAAGGTGACTACAGACCTGAGCGAGCATTTTCAGCCGCATCTGAAGCCCGATTTTAATCTGGATCTTCTGCGCTCCAATAACTATATCTGTCATTTTTTTGTTGCCAGACAGTCTGTTATACGTAAAGCTGGCGGCTTCAGGCAGGAATTTGACGGAGCGCAGGATCATGATTTTATCTTTCGCTGTGTAGAGGAGGCCGGCAAGATCGGACATGTTCCGGAAATCCTTTATCACTGGCGGACGCATAAAGCATCTACGGCAGATAATCCTGCAAGCAAGATGTATGCATTTGAAGCAGGCAGGCGTGCAATTGAAGCACATCTGAAACGCACCGGTACAGAGGGAACAGTAACACATACACCGGATCTCGGATTTTTCCGGGTACAGTATCCGGTCCATGGAGAACCGCTTGTTTCGATCATCATTCCAAATAAAGATGAGAAAGAAGCGCTTCATGCGTGTATTGCATCTATAAAAGAAAAAACAAAATATCAGAATTATGAGATCATCATTGTAGAGAATAACAGTACTTCTGAGGAGATTTTTGCATATTACGAAGAACTGAAGAAAGATCCGAAGATTCGAGTCATTCGCTGGGAAAAAGAATTTAATTATTCTGCGATCAACAATTATGGAGCACGTTATGCAAATGGGGAGTATCTTTTGTTCCTGAATAATGATGTGACAGTTATTACAGAAGGCTGGTTGACAGAAATGCTTGGAATGTGTCAGCGCAGGGAGGTCGGAGCAGTAGGTGTAAAGCTGCTTTATCCGGATGATACGATCCAGCATGCAGGCTGTGTAATTGGAATTGGCGGAATTGCCGGACATATGTTCGTGAATATGCCGGCAAATCGTACCGGATATCTGCATAAGGCTTCAATCCTTCAGGACATGAGTGCAGTGACTGCAGCATGCATGATGATGAAAAAAGCAGCTTTTGAGGAAGTTGGTGGATTTACCGAGGAACTGTCCGTTGCATTCAATGATGTAGATCTTTGTCTGAAGGTCAGAGAGACTGGCAGACTGATCGTTTATGATCCATATGTACAGCTGTATCATATGGAATCAAAAACACGAGGTGCAGAAGACAGCCAGGAGAAGGTACGGCGTTTTCAGGAAGAAATCGAGTATATCCGGTGTCACTGGATCGATATTCTGAAAAAAGGAGATCCGTACTATAATAAGAACCTTTCTCTTTCAAAATGGAATTATTCTCTTCGTCCATTGAAAGGAATGGAGTTAAAAGAGAAAGAAAACAGATAGGAGATAATATGGAAGTATCGGTGATCATACCGAATTTTAATGGAATCGCATTTCTGGACAGCGTTTTGGGAAGTCTGGAAGGGCAGACACTGAAAAATTTTGAAGTGATCCTGGTGGATAACGGATCCGCAGACGGAAGCTGTTCGTTTGTAAGTGCAAATTATCCATGGGTGCATATTATTGAGCTGCCGGATAACTTTGGATTCTGCCGGGCTGTCAATGAGGGAATAAAAGCATCAAAAGCACCATATGTACTGCTTCTGAATAATGATACGGAAGTAAAGGAAGATTTTGTGGAGCAGATGCTGCTGGCGATAAGAAGACATAAAAATGCTTTTTCGTGTGCGGCACGAATGGTACAGTATCATGACAGAGATAAGCTGGATGATGCAGGAAATTATTACTGTGCGCTGGGCTGGTCTTTTGCGCGGGGAAAAGGAAAAAATATTGATATGTATCAGAAAGAAGAAAAAATTTTTTCAGCCTGCGGAGGTGCAGCTATTTATCGTAAAAAGATCATGGAAAAGATCGGATATTTTGATGAGGAGCATTTTGCATATCTGGAGGATACGGATATCGGATACCGTGCCAGAATTTATGGATATGAAAACTGGTATGTACCGGATGCAGTCGTATATCATGTGGGAAGTGGTACGAGTGGCTCCAGATATAATCATTTCAAGACCAGATATTCTTCCAGAAATAATATTTATCTGATCTATAAAAATATGCCTCTCCTTCAGATCATCCTGAATCTGCCGTTTCTGGCAGCGGGTTTTCTGATCAAGTTTCTGTTCTTTGCACTAAAAGGAATGGGAAAAGAATACCTGGCCGGTATCAAAAACGGATTTTCTATCAGCATGAATCACAGGAAAGTTCCGTTTTCGGTCAAACATCTTCCCAATTACTGTAAGATACAGCTTGAATTGTGGGAAAATATGTTCCGCAGAATTCGGGCATAAAGTCATTTTTACAGTGGTTTATGGAAATTTAATATAATAAAAGATAAGATTTTATTGATTTTGAAGGACAACTATTATAATATAAACGTGTCTGTCCAGACATGGGATTCAGAATGTACGGACAGAGATGCTTAAAACACAATGAAATGGATAGAGGTGGCAGAGATTGATTCAGGACAATCAGAAGAATTTCAGTCGTCTCCAGATGTTAATTGATGCCATTGTCATTGCTGTGACCTATGTACTTGCCTGGATGATCCGTTTTATCGGTCCGTTTGCATATTCAGCAGTCCGGGCACTTGCGTTTGAAGAGTACATGTTTGCATTGATATTTATCATACCGGGGTATCTGCTTCTGTATCAGGCATTTACTTTATATGAGCCTTTGCATATGCAGGGGCGCAGACTGGTTCTGGCAAATATCATCAAGGCAAATGTACTCGGACTTCTGCTGATCGTATTCAGTCTGTATATGATGGGAGAGTCTGATTTCTCCCGACTGACGGTTTACATTTTCTGTGTGATCAACATCTTTGCAGAATGGGGAGTAAGGCTCTTTATTTTCTCCATGCTGAGAAAAATGAGAAAGCGCGGACTGAATCAGAAGCAGATGATACTGGTAGGTTACAGCCGGGCAGCGGAAGAATATATTGACAGAATTCAGCAGAATCCACAGTGGGGTTATGTTGTCAGAGGAATCCTTGATGATAATGTTCCGGCAGGAACTGCTTATAATGGAATCAAGGTTATCGGACGAATTGCAAATCTTTCTGTGATACTTCCTGCAAACAGGCTGGATGAGATTGCAATTACACTGGGACTGAGTGAATATTACCGACTGGAGGAAATTGTCGGAATGTGTGAGAAATCTGGTGTTCATACCAAATTTATACCGGATTATAATAAGATCATTCCTACGAAACCATATACGGAAGATATACTGGGACTTCCGGTGATCAACATCCGTTATGTTCCATTGAGTAATACATTTAATGCAATGGTCAAACGCTTGATGGATGTTGTTGGGGCGATCATGGCGATCATTGTTTCTTCACCGGTCATGCTGCTGATGTGCATACTCATCAAATTGACATCACCGGGACCACTTATATACCGACAGGAGCGTGTCGGGCTTCATAATAAGAATTTCTGGATGTACAAATTCCGTTCTATGGAAATTCAGCCGGAGGCCGAAGAAAAGAAGGCCTGGACAGTTAAGAATGATCCGAGGGTAACCGGAATCGGTAAATTTATGAGAAGGACCAGCATTGATGAACTGCCTCAGCTGTTTAATATTCTGAAGGGTGATATGAGTCTGGTGGGACCGAGACCGGAGAGACCGTTTTTTGTTGAGAAATTCCGTGAGGAAATTCCAAGATATATGGTGAAACATCAGGTGCGTCCGGGACTTACCGGCTGGGCACAGGTAAATGGTTACCGGGGAGATACCTCTATTCGTAAACGTATTGACTGTGATCTCTACTATATAGAGAACTGGTCGATCGGATTTGATATAAAGATATTGTTCCTGACGATTTTCAAAGGGTTCATTAATAAAAATGCATATTAAAGATAAGGGGAGAGAAGATGGCAAGACCTAAGTCAAAAACAAAAAAGATACTATTTGCTGTTGAAATTATTGTTCTTCTGCTGTTTATCGGTGGTCTGTATGTATATGGACAGCTGAATTCAAAACTGGACAAGATCAATCAGCCAGTTCTGGATGACAGTAAGATCAAAGTAAACCAGGAAGTACAGGATTCTATTGATTCACAGGAATCAACTCTGACAGGTTATACAACATATGCTCTGTTTGGTATTGACCACCGTGATAAAAATACTGCACTCGGCGGTGAGAACAGTGATACAATTATTATTGCAAGCGTAAATAATGACACAAAAGATGTGAAGCTGGTTTCTGTATATCGAGATACCCTTCTCAATCTTGGTAACGATACTTATTCCAAGGCGAACGCAGCGTATGCTTACGGTGAAGCCGAACAGGCGATCACAATGCTGAATACAAACCTCGACCTGAACATCAGCGAATATGCAACCGTAAACTTCAATGCGCTGACAACGATCATCGATGACCTTGGTGGACTGGATATGGATATGTCTTATGCCGAGATTGTTCATATGAATAACTACTGTGTAGAGACATCCGAAGAAACAGGTAAGGATTATACACCGATCGAACTTCCGGACAGACCGGATGATATCGAGGCAGTTCAGTATCATTATCATCTGAATGGTGTACAGGCAACTTCTTACTGTCGTATCCGTTATACAGCAAGCCTTGATATGGGACGTACAGAGAGACAGAGACGTGTGATCCAGATGATCGTCAGCAAGGCAAAATCTGCCGGTCTTGGCAAGATCTTCAAGATCATGGACGATGTATTCCCGATGGTTACAACTTCTATGACAAAAGACGAAATCCTGCAGCTTCTGCCTACTCTGATCGGTTACAGTGTAGACGATACGACAGGATTCCCGTCCTCTTTCAAATTCGCTAATGTTAAGGGAAGTATTATTGTACCGACGACACTGGAAAGCAATGTTATCGAACTGCATAAATTCCTTTACGGAGATGAGGCATATACACCGTCTGCAACTGTACTTGCAAACAGTGAAAAGATCCTTGAGATCGTTGGCGGTGAGAGCAGTCTGGATGACAAACAGGCTACAGTAGAAGAGAATACTGCAAATGATACAGTCATTTTCGAGAATAACGGAAGCGGATGGTCTGATACAAGCAGCAATTATGACTCCGATGACAGTGGAAGCGCTGACAGCAGTTCTGACAACTCTGACAACAGTGACGGAAGTTCCGGCGGTGGAAATACGGATTACGATTCTGATAATAGTGGCGGAAGTTCCGGCGGTGGAAATACGGATTATGATTCTGATAATAGTGACGGAAGCTCCAGCGGTGATGATTCCAGCGGTGATGACGGTTCTGGCGGAGATACTACAGGCGGAGATACTACAGGCGGAGACACCACAGGCGGAGACACCAGTGGTGGTGATGACGGTTACGTTGATGAAGGAAGCGGTGATGATGGCGGAGCTTCGTCAGAAGCAGCTGCAGAGGCCGATCCAAGTGCAGCATAAATAACTATGATAAAAGAAGGGAATTTCTCGTTGAAGAAATTCCCTTCTTCTGTTACCATACATTCATACGAAAAACCAGCAGCGAAGAATGACGCAAAGGGAGAAAGCATGGAAAATATAAAAGTAGATGTGATCATTCCGGTGTACCATCCGGGAAAAGAATTTTCTGTACTGCTTGAACGGCTCACAGAGCAGACAGCAGTGATCCATCGTATTATTGCAATGAATACAGAGGAAAATTACTGGAATAAAGAATTAGAACAGAAGTATCCACTTCTGGAAGTACACCATTTGAAAAAATCTGAGTTTGATCATGGCGGAACACGTGCATGGGCAGCAGAATTGTCGGATGCAGAGATTATGGTATTTATGACACAGGATGCTGTTCCGGCGGACAGAAATCTGATAGAAAATCTTGTAAAGGCACTGGAAAAGGAAAAAATGATCGCAGCAGCATATGCCAGACAGCTGCCGAATGAAATGTGCAGTTTTGCAGAACGTTATACGAGATCATTTAACTACCCGGAGAAATCTTATGTAAGAACCCAAAGAGACCTTTCCTTATATGGAATAAAAACTTTTTTCTGCTCTAATGTGTGTGCTGCATATAAAAAAGAAATTTATCAGGAACTGGGAGGCTTTGTCAGAAAGACGATTTTTAACGAAGATATGATCTATGCAGGAAAACTGATCCAGATGGGATATGGAATCGCTTATGCAGCGGATGCAAAAGTGATACATTCTCACAATTACTCCTGCATGCAGCAGTTTCACAGAAATTTTGATTTGGGTGTATCACAGGCAGAACATCCGGAAATTTTTGCAGGAGTGCCGTCAGAGGGAGAAGGAATAAAACTTGTAAAGAAAACAATAAACTACCTGATCCAAAAAAGAAAAATATGGCTGATTCCGGGAGTAATACTTCAGTCGGGCTGTAAATATGCCGGCTATCTGAGTGGTAAAAACTATCGTAAACTTCCTCGAAAAATGATTTTATGGTGTACAATGAACCGCGAATACTGGAAGGTGTAAAAAATACAGACGGCTGTCAATGAAACAGCTATAAGCACACGGTTTTTTAAAGGAGTTGTCACATTTTGAACACAATTGATTGTTACACTGTTTTCATAGGATAAAAAAGATAAAAAGAAAGGAGCACAGGCATGGATGATGAAAAAAAATGGAATCTGAATGCTCCGCAGAATGATACAGAAAACAATCGACAGAATGAGCCACCAAGATATGAACATTATTGTATGCATCAGAATACAGAATCAGATACAGTGAAGGAATTACCTGAAAAGAAAAAAAACAAAAAACGTGGCGGAAAAAAACTTGCAGAAACGATTTCGCTGGCAGTTGTATTCGGGCTGGTAGCAGGTGTTGTATTTCAGGGAGTGAATTTTGCGTCCGAGAAATATCTGGGATCAGACGGGAAGGACAGTCAGATAGAGACAGCACAGCTTGCAGGAGATTCTTCGGCAGATGGAAGTGATTCGAATGAAAGTGAAGGAGCTGCTTCAAGTGAAACTGCCGCTTCGGAAACAGCAGCTGCTGTGTCACAGACGGGTTCTGTTGCAGAAGTTGCAGATACAGCAATGCCAACGGTAGTCGCAATTACATCTGTAAGTGTACAGGAAATCCCAAATTATTTCCGGGCATTTGGATTTGGTTATGGCACACAGCAATATTCCAGTGAGGGAAGCGGTTCTGGAATCATTGTTGGAGAAAATGACGATGAGCTTTTGATCGCAACAAATAATCATGTGGTATCCGGTGCGACAACACTCAGTGTATGCTTTGTCGGAAATGATGTAGTCAACGCAGAAGAGGAAACGGTGGATATGTCCGGCAGCGATGGTGATGTCAATGTGGAAGATGCAGTCAGTGCCAAGATAAAAGGTACGGATGAATCAAATGACCTGGCTGTGGTTGCAGTTCAGAAATCAGATATACCGGAAGACACACTCTCGCAGATCAAAATAGCGCAGCTTGGCAATTCCGATGACCTTCAGGTTGGGGAACAGGTTGTGGCAATTGGAAATGCACTTGGATATGGACAATCAGTTACCTCCGGATGGATCAGTGCATTGAACAGAAACATTTCGACAGATGATGGTACCAGTTCAAGCCTGATTCAGACAGATGCGGCGATTAATCCAGGTAACAGTGGTGGAGCACTGCTGAATATGCAGGGAGAAGTGATCGGCATCAACTCTGCAAAGTATGCGGACAGTGCGGTAGAGGGAATGGGATACGCAATTCCAATATCCAAGGCACAGCCGATTCTTGAGGAACTGATGAACCGTCAGACAAGAGATAAAGTTGAATCAGAGAATGCAGCTTATCTTGGGGTCGTTACGGCTGATCTTTCCACAGAGGCAATACAGATGTATGATATGCCGGAGGGAGCTTTTGTTATCCGTGTGGAGAAAAATTCCGCTGCAGGGAAAGCAGGTATCCAGAAAGGTGATATTATCGTAAGTTTTGATGGACAGACAGTCAGCGGCAAAGATGATCTGGAGAGTAAGCTTGCGTATTATGCATCCGGTGAGACGGTGGATGTTGTTGTATCAAGAGCAGATAACGGAGAGTATGTTCAGAAGACAATTTCAGTCACGCTCGGAAGCAAAAATTAATTTATAAAAACTTTAGTTTACAGTTTTACTGGTTATGTTATAATGAACGCATAGATTCGAAGATGCAGAATGCACTTTTGATCTGTGCGTTCTTTATATGAGACAGATAACAACTATGCAGAAGGAGTTTACAGATATATGGCAGATAAATACGAGGATGAGATTTTAGAGGGAGAGGTCAGCGATGACGATGATCAGGAAGAAAACAAGAAAGAACCTGAGAAGTACTGTACGCTCTGTCATCGGGCAGAGAGTCAGGTTGGTAAGATGATCGATCTTCCTAATAATATACATATATGTCCGGACTGTATGCAGAGAAGCTTTGACAGTATGAATCAGCAGATGCAGACAGGAAATTTTAATTATGGTGATCTGCTCAATATGCCAAATGTCAGCATGATCGATCTAAGCAGTTTCCAGAATCAGATGGGACAGCAGAAGAAACCCAAAAAGAAAAAAGCAGAAAAGAAAGAACCAGTCCTAGATCTCAAGAAGATTCCGGCACCGCATAAGATCAAGGCTACCCTGGATGAATATGTGATCGGTCAGGAATATGCCAAGAAGGTAATGTCCGTTGCCGTTTACAACCATTATAAACGTGTAGCAACAGATACCATGGATGAGATCGCAATTGAAAAATCCAATATGCTGATGATTGGACCTACCGGATGCGGAAAGACCTATCTGGTCAAAACACTGGCCAAACTGCTTGATGTTCCGCTGGCGATTGCCGATGCGACTTCTCTTACAGAAGCAGGATATATTGGTGATGATATTGAAAGTGTTGTTTCCAAATTGCTTGCAGCGGCTGATAATGATGTGGAGAAGGCTGAGCATGGAATCATCTTTATTGATGAGATTGACAAGATCGCAAAGAAGAAAAATACCAATCAGCGAGATGTCAGCGGAGAAGCTGTACAGCAGGGTATGCTGAAACTTCTGGAAGGAGCAGATGTGGAAGTGCCGATCGGAGCCAACAGCAAGAATGCAATGGTTCCATTGACAACGGTAAATACAAGAAATATTCTGTTTATCTGTGGAGGCGCTTTCCCGGATCTGGAAAATATCATTAAAGAACGTCTGAATAAGCAGGCGTCTATTGGATTTTATGCAGATCTGAAAGACAAGTATGATGACGATCCACATATTCTGGAGAAGGTGACGGTGGAAGATCTTCGAAGTTTTGGTATGATTCCGGAGTTTATCGGACGTCTGCCGATCATATTTACCATGAATGGGCTTACAGAGGATATGATGGTACAGATCTTAAGCGAGCCACGCAATGCGATCCTGAAACAATATCAGAAGCTTCTGGCACTGGACGAGGTAAAACTGGAATTTGAAGAGGGAGCACTGCATGCCATTGCAGCCAAAGCAATGGAAAAACACACAGGAGCCAGAGCTCTTCGGGCAATTCTGGAAGAATATATGCTGGATATTATGTATGAGATTCCGAAAGATGATAATATCGGTCAGGTTACGATCACAAGAGAATATATAGAAGGCAATGGTGGCCCGAAGATTCTTCTCAGAGGACAGGAAGTTCCGCTGTTGGAAGGAAATCACTAAATACAGAGTATATATAACATGGCTTTTTATAAAGAAAGAGAGGTAACTTATCATGGCAAAAGATTTTTTTGGAAGTCTTGGAGAAACACTTACAAAAACTGCGAAGGAACTGAGCGGACGTGCAGAGGAGGTTTATGAGACCCAGAGACTTAAAAACAAAATCTCCGGTGAAGAACGACAGATAGAAAAAGCAATGGCCGACCTCGGAAGAATCATTTACAAACGTTATAAAAAGGAAATTCCGGTAGATGATGCACAGAAAGCACTTTGCGAACAGATTGACCAGCGCATGGAACAGATCGAGAAATATAAAACAGATATATCTGAACTGAAGGTAAAAAATAAACGTTTTTGTCCATCCTGCGGAAGTCCGCTTGCAAAAGATGATGCGTTCTGTTCACAGTGTGGCGCAGCATGCCCGACTGTTGAACCGGAAGAAGATGCCGGAGATGATGTGATCGAGGGAACAGCAGAAGAAGTTGCTGAAGAGACTGCAACAGAGGAAACAGACGAAACTGTTGAGGAAGCAAATGCAGATACTGCTGAAGATGCGGTAACAACAGAAGAAACAGTAGAGGAAGCTGCTGAGGCAGAGGAAGCAGTGCAGACAGATGTAGAAGAGCAAACGGAAGCAGAGGGCGAAAAAGAAGAATAATGTCAGTGAAATAAATGATCTGAACAAATAAAAAAGAACAGGCTGAAATGCAACATCATACAGATGCAGCGTTTCAGTCTGTTCCTTTTATTTGTGAAAAACTTTGCCTGGATTGTGGATAACTGATGGCGTCTGGCTTTTACAATGTGTATACAAGAATGCCGGCAATGATGATCAGATTACCGATCAGTTTCCCCTTTGTGATCTTTTCGTTCAGGATGAAACGAGAAAGCAATAATACGAATACATAAGCGGCAGTATCGATCACAGGCCCATAGCGCATGTCTACTTTGGTATAACACCAGGTGTTCAGAAGAAGAATACCGAAGAACATCACATAGGCGAGGATGACACGCCAGTTGAGATATTCTCTTAAAGGATTGTCATATTTTATATTTGCACTTTGCTTCAGAAGAATCTGGGAGATTGCGGAAAAGAAAGTTCCTCCCAGCATGATCAGGATAAAAGTTCTATTCATATCTCTGCACCGTCCATACTCCGAATAATACGATCAGGATTCCGATGATGTTCTGTACGGAAAGCTGTTCATGAAAAATTGCGACTGCCCAGATCTGTGACCATAGAAGATAGACACTTTTGTTGGCATAGGCGGTGGACAGTGAGAATTTTTTGATGACCTGCTGCCAGGCGATCGCGTAGATTCCGCAGTTGGCGATCATCAGGAACAGGAATACATATAGAAGCGGGGCATGCAGTCCGTTTTTATTGTACTGGATCGAGGCAAGTTTTGAAAAAACACTTGTCAGAGAAAACAGCAGAATATTCAGATGGAGCTGCAGATAGTTTCTGAAATTTTTCATAATTCCTCCACAATATTATTTTTTGACCAATATTTATTAATTTTACACCATATACTAATTGTTTACAATGGATTATGAAAATGATATGATAAAAAAGAATGCATAAATTTATTGCGTATTTAGAAAGAAAGGGAAACCTATGAGTTTGTATTCCGTTGTTGTTCCTGTATACAATTCCGAACACACCTTACAGGAACTTTATACACGCCTGGAAAAAGTATTCCGGGAAGTAATAAAAGAAGAGTTTGAACTGATTCTTGTGGATGACGGTTCCAAAGACCGTTCCTTTGAAGTCATGCAGGAACTTCGTGCAAAGGACAATAGAGTTCGCATCATACAGATGGCAAGAAATTTTGGACAGCATCCGGCGCTTCTGTGTGGATTTGCACATGTGAAAGGTGATTTTGTTGTAACCATGGATGATGACCTGCAGCATCAGCCGGAAGAACTTCCGAAGATGATAAATGTTATGAGAGAACGCGATGATGTTGATGCGATCATTGCGAGCTATGAAGGCAGACAGCATGGATTTATCCGCAAACTCGGAACGAAATTTTCTGTGTGGGCAACTTCTAAGATGCTCGGCAAAGACCCGGATCTTCAGATCACCAGTTACCGTCTGATCCGTCGCTTCCTTGTAGATGCAATGGTGAAGACAAATACATACCTGCCTCAGATCGGAAACCTTCTGGTGCTGACATCCAACAGAATCATCAACGTACCAGTACAGCATGCGGCAAGGGTTTATGGAAAGAGCGGCTATTCTTTCAAACGTCTTGTGAAGGATCTGATCTATGATATCACCGCACATACAGCATTTCCGCTTCTTATGGTGAGAAATATCGGAATTGCCAGTTTTCTGGTGAGCATGGTCATGGCAGTGTATTTTCTTGTGCGTTACTTTGCGTTTGGTGTGTCGGTTGAAGGCTGGACATCCCTAATGATGGTGATGCTGGCATTTTTTGGACTGATTCTTTTGTCGATTGGGATCATGGGAATCTATCTGATGAATATTCTGAACGAAGCAAAGAAAATGCCACATTATGTTGTGCGCCGGGAGGACACGGATTGATGAAAAAAGAAATCGGAGGCTATTTTGAGCTGGAAGATTTTGGAGGTAAAGAGTATTATCCGAATCTTTATAAAGTAAATCTGGGAAGAACAGCACTTCGGTGGCTTCTGGAAGGCCGCGGTTATACAAAAATATATCTGCCGGTATTTTTATGCGAGTCGGTAACGGAAGCCTGCGAGCAACATGGAATCCGGATCAGCCGTTATCAGTTGGATGCGGAGTTAAATGTTTTGCTTCCCCGGAAAAAACTGGGAGAAAGTGAATGTCTGTATCTGGTCAATTATTACGGTCAACTGACAGATGAGAAGATCCTGGCATATCAGAAGATTTTTGGAAATATCATTGTGGATCATACGCATGCTTTCTTTCAGAAACCGCTGAAAGGTGTGGATACCCTGTATTCCTGCAGAAAATTCTGGGGAGTCAGTGATGGAGCATATCTTTCCACAGATGCAGTGCTTCCGATGGATAAGCCAGTGGATCATTCCAATAAAAGAATGGGACATATCCTTGGGCGGTACGAAGAAAATGCAGGCGTCTACTATCAGGAGATGCTTCAGAATGCAGCTCGGTATGAAGGCATGGAGATTCGACGTATGTCCAGGCTGACAGAGAATCTTCTGGGAGCAATCGATTATGAGACGGGAAGACGTAAGAGAGAGGAAAATTATCGTATACTTTCCGAGGCACTTCCGTCAGAATTTATTTTTACCCGGGTGACACCGGAGGGGCCATTTGTTTATCCGTATTATCATAAAGAAGGCCTTAAGTTAAGACGCTGGCTTGCAGAACATAAGATTTTTGTACCGACCTACTGGAAAAACATTCTCGAAGAATGTACAGAGAGCAGTCTGGAATATCAGTGGGCGGCAGATGTACTGCCTCTGCCATGTGACCAGCGTTATGGAAAAGAAGAAATGCAATATATGGCAGAACGGATCAAAGAATGGGAGGCAGCCGGAGAATGAAGCACAGATTACTGATACTTGGTACACTGGGCGAATTTGTACAGCTTGTTAAAAAATCAAAAGAACGGGGATATTATACGATCGTCTGTGATGGTTACCCAGATGGACCGGCAAGACAGTATGCAGATGCATCTTACGTGATTCCTGTTACGGATATTGATGCAGTGGCAGAGCTTTGCCAGAAAGAAAAGGTTGATGGAATCATAACCTCTTTTTCAGATCTGCTCATGGAATGCATGGTCAAAATTGCAGAGAAAGCGGGATTGCCCTGCTATCTGAAACCGGAACAGCTTTGCTGGTACAGAGACAAATCAGCCTGTCGGGAACTGCTTTCGAAGCTGGGGCTTCCGACGCCTGGATTTGTGAAAGTACCGGCAGCAGAACAGAATGAATATAAACTTGCCGAAATAACAGCAGGGCTTAAATATCCATTGATCAGTAAACCGCTGGATAAATATGGTTCAAGAGGAATTTTCATCATTAAAGATCAGGAGCAGCTTGCAGGAAGTGTTCGTAAAACCGCAGAGTTTACAGATCTGGATGAAATTCTGATTGAAGAATATAATGATGGATTTGAATTTAATATGATGACCTGGGTTTCTGATGGAGCGGTGAGAGTCATCAGTATTGCAGACAGAGAGAAAACACAGTTTGCGGAGGGAGAGCTTCCGGAGAGCACACGAAATGTGTATCCGAGCTGCCTGATCGATAAGGTGGAAGAACCGGCGGTTTCCCTGCTGCAGTCGTATATTGAGTATACCGGACAGAAGGAAGGACCGCTTTCCATGCAGTTTTTCTGGAAAGCAGGAGAGGGAATCCAGGTCTGTGAGATTGCTGCACGTTTCTTTGGCTATGAGCATGAGCTGACTGATATGGTATATCGCTTTAACATGGAAGAACTTTTGCTGAATTATGTTTACGATAACGAGTATGTTACAAAGATGTTGGAAGCGCAGGATATCCGTAAACCATTGATGCATGGAGCTGTTTTGTATTTTCATGGGAGACTGAAACAGATTCAGGAACAACAGGCTGCATATGAACTCGCGGAAGATAAAGCGGTTGTAAAACCGTGGATTTTCTATGAGGCAGGAGAAGAAGTTGTGGCATACGGTCCGAACCCGTATCTTGCATTGTATTATATAGAGGCAGGCAGTCGAGAAGAACTTGATGAGATATCAAGAGATTTTTTTGAGAAAATGAGTATGACGGATCCGGATGGAGAAGAAATTGTTTTTCAGAATAAGATACCCAAGTATTCTTTATAAAGAAAAGTAGAGGAGTCAGATGATTTATTTTAACAGACCGGCACTTGTCGGTAATGAATTAAAGTATATTCAGGATGCAGTAGCGCAGGGCATGCTCTGTGGTGATGGAAAATATACGAAGCTTTGTTCAGCATGGATGAAAGAACGTTTCCAGGTAAATCAGGTTTTCCTGACAACATCCTGTACGCATGCATTGGAGATGGCGGCATTCCTGAGTGATATCCAGCCAGGGGATGAGGTCATCATGCCATCGTATACATTTGTTTCCACTGCGGATGCTTTTGTACTTCGAGGTGCAAAGATTGTATTCGTTGATATCCGTCCGGATACGATGAATATAGATGAAAATCTTATCGAAGATGCGATCACAGAGAAGACCAGAGCAATCGTTCCGGTCCATTATGCCGGTGTTGGCTGCGAGATGAATAAAATTATGGAGATTGCACGCAGACATAACCTGAAAGTTGTTGAGGATGCAGCACAGGGAGTGGATGCTTATTATCATGGAAAGGCACTTGGTACGATTGGTGACTTTGGCTGTTACAGTTTTCATGAGACAAAAAATTTCACTATGGGTGAAGGTGGTGCTCTGGTATTCCAGAAGAATGAATATCAGGAAAAAGCTGAGATCCTGCGTGAAAAGGGAACGGACAGAAGTAAATTTTTCCGAGGACAGATTGATAAATATCGATGGATTGATTATGGATCATCCTATCTTCCGAGCGAGATGAATGCGGCATATCTGTATGCACAGCTGGAAGAGTGTGATAAGATCAACAGGAAACGTCATCAGGTTTATGATGGATATCATGAGAGACTGGAAGATCTGGAAAAACAGGGAAAGATTCAGAGACCGGTCGTTCCGGAGGGATGTGTACACAATGCACATATGTATTACATTAAGGTGAAAGATATTGCTGTACGTACAAGACTGATCGCTTATCTCCGTGAAAATGGAATTGCACCGGCTTTTCATTATGTTCCATTGCATAGTTCTCCGGCAGGTGAGAAGTTTGGAAGGTTTCATGGAAAAGATGTTTATACAACGAAAGAAAGCGAACGCCTTTTGAGGCTTCCGATGTTCTATGATCTTTCAATGGATGATGTGGATTATATTGCGGAAAAGATCAGAGAGTTTGAGTTTTGATGGAGGAAGGTAAGTTGAAACGTAAGAAAATAAGTGCAGAGACAACTGTGGAAATCCTTTTTTTCCTGTTTCTGCTGGTGTTTTATCTGATGTGGGCACGTGTACAGCCTATGGGTGCCGGGCCGGATGAGCAGATGCGCTATCAGATTGCGGATTATATTTATAAGCATGGTTCACTTCCGGTAGGGGATGACCCGTCGGTACGAAATGTTGTATGGGGAATTTCTTATGCATTTTCTCCGATTCTGTCTTATATGATCGCAGCTGTTTTTATGAAAGCAGTAAGCCTTGTGACGACAGCACCGTTTGCGTTGCTTCTCGCAGCCAGATTTGTAAACATTCTGTTTGGACTTGGAACAGTTTGGCTGGTACTTGATATGGGAAAACGGTTGTTTGACCGTAGAAAAGCATGGATAGCTGCGGCTTTTGTAGGACTGCTGCCAGGTTCTTTGTTTGTATTCACTTATGTTAACTGTGATGCACTGGCGGTATTCTCAACGGCAGTGATCGTGTATGCATGGGTGCGGTATCTGGATGAGGGATGGATATACAAAAACTGTGTGATCCTGGCATTGGGTGTGGCAGCATGTGCATTGTCCTATTACAATGCGTACGGATTTATTCTCTGCAGCATCTTTTTCTTTGGGATAACTTTGTTTATGGAGGCGAAAAGGAAAGGAAAGTATACGGATTTTGTGAAAAAGGGACTTCTTGTCTGTGTGATCGTTCTGCTGTTGGCTGCATGGTGGTTCATTCGAAATGCAATTCTCTATGACGGAGATTTTATTGGTATGAATGCATCAACGATCTGTGCGGAAAAATATGCGAAAAAGAATTACAAGCCATCCAATAGACGTACACCGCAGATGGCTGGATATTCTTTACTGGATATGTTGAATTACGGTTTCCCGCAGGAAGACGGATTTTCCTGGGTAGAGCTTGTCAGTGGAAGCTTTGTCGGTCGTTTTGGAAATATGGATGTGTTTATGCCGAAATGGCTGATCAACAATTATCTGGACTTTATTAAAGCGGGATTTCTTCTGATATTCCTGCATCCGGTGAAGACTTTTGCAATCCGTGTGAAAAAACAGTGGAGTGTGAAGGGGATTTTCAACTGGTGCATGCTGGCTGCGATGATCATTCCGAATATATTGAATGCATATTATTCTTATGCATCGGATTATCAGCCACAGGGACGTTACAGTCTGCCAATGATCGTGCCGCTTACGTATTTCATGGTAATGGGATATGGAAATCTTTTTGATGTGCAGATTAAGAAAGAGAGCCTGCGTAAGAAGATTTATGCTGTAATCTGTGTGGCACTGGCTGTACTGGCAATTTTTGTGTTCTTTGGCGTGATCTGGCCGGAATATAAGGATGTGCCGTTCAGTATCAGGGCGTTTATATATGGTTCATAATGTATAAAGAATTCCCGGTGACGGGAAGTAAAATGATTGAACTCCAGAGAGGGATGAATTTTCTCTGTGAGTTATCCTCTGTACTTGTCTCAGTTCAGAACTTCTGAGATATCAGGATATACAAGAATTTTGCTAAGGGCGATACAGAAAAGAGCTGAACTCGCTGCGCTCAGACAGCAGCATTTTCTGTATCAACGCAAAATCGTGTATAATCCGATATCTTTACGAAGTTCTTCAGGCGAGACAGATACAGAGGATAATCACAGGCAGTTCTTCCTTTACTGGAGTTTTTTGTTTTTATTTCAATTTCACCGGACTTTATTGTGGGTAGTGTGGCGGGGGTCGAGATGGCAGTGGAAACAGGAAACGCGCAAAGTGCGAGGGATTAATTTTTTTTATAAAGTTTGTTGAAAAAATACAAGAACAAATAGTGCTATAACTGTAAAGCATAGTGAGGTAGAATTTTAGACAAAAAAAGAATGCAGGAGATGGGACTTGAACCCACACGATCTTGCGACCACAGGCACCTGAAGCCTGCGCGTCTGCCAATTCCGCCACTCCTGCATTTCATATATCAGATGTCATTCACGACAACTGCCTAATTAGAATACATCATATGTTACGAAATGTCAACAGCTAAATTCAAAATATTTGCAAAATAAAATGCTAACTCTGGACATGCGCCATTTTTCTTCTCCTGCTTATTATAAAGCAGGGGGGATGTGACTTGGAATATAGGGGAATTGATGTTTCTTCCTGGCAGGGAGTAATCGACTGGAAAAAAGTGGCTGATCATGGAACTGAATTTGCAATTATACGCATCACGGAAGTCGGAAATGCTATAGACCGTTATTTTGAACGAAATTATGCCGGATGCATGGAATACAGAATTCCAACAGGTGTATATAAATTTTCTTATGCATTGTCAATCGATGAAGTACGAAGAGAAGCAGAAAAGGTAATTGAAGTTTTAAAGGGGCGGAAATTACAGTTCCCAGTATTTCTTGATCTGGAATACAGCAATCAGCGTAGACTGGGAACAGAAATGATCGCACGTCTGGCAGAAGCATTTCGAAGGATCATTGTAGATGCCGGATATCGGTTTGGAATCTATTGTAATCTGGATTGGTATCGTAATGTGATCAGTGAAGAACTCAAAAAATATGATTTCTGGATCGCACGATATCCGGTGGATGATAATGGTACATTAATTGAGAGATACCGGCCAGATATAGGCGTAGGATGGCAGTATACCAGCAAAGGACGCATTCCGGGAATAGAAGGATATGTAGACAGAGATGTTTTTTACAAAAACTATGTAGCAGAAGAACCTTCTGATAAAGAAAAGCTGAGTAAAGAACCCAAATTTGTAGGGAAAGTTACAGCGTCTGCGTTGAATGTACGTACCGGAGCCGGAACGGAATATCCGAATCTAAGAGAATATCCACTGTTGAAAAGAGATAATCTTATAGATGTATGTGATACACGTGAGGCTATCGATGGAACAAAGTGGTATTATGTGCGAATTGCCGGAAAATATTTTGGGTTTGTGGCGGCGAGATATATAGAAAGACAATAAAAAAAGAATGCAGGAGATGGGACTTGAACCCACACGATCTTGCGACCACAGGCACCTGAAGCCTGCGCGTCTGCCAATTCCGCCACTCCTGCATTTCACTATAAATCAGTCAGTCTCGTTGACTGCCTAATTATCATACCTCATAGAAAAAGAAATGTCAACATAGAATTTGAAATTTTTTAAATTATATTTTCAACTTAGACAATTTACCAAAACAAAGTTTTTTAGAACAACTTAATTATTTTTAGCACTTTAACCTGTTGAAAAAAGGAAACGCTTATGATACAATCTTGAAGATTTAGATAAAAACAGAAAGGGAGATTATATGAAAGCATTTCTGATATTAGAAGATGGCCATGTGTTCAAAGGAACCAGTATTGGTTCAACAAGAGAAGTCATTAGTGAGATCGTTTTTAACACATCCATGACCGGATATCTCGAAGTAATGACTGACCCATCGTATGCAGGACAGGCTGTCTGCATGACTTATCCTTTGATTGGAAATTACGGAATCTGTTATGAGGACCAGGAATCCAGGAAACCTTGGATCGATGGTTTTATTGTTCGTGAATTATCCCGTATCCCAAGTAACTTCAGAAGCGTGGATACGATTCAGCATTTTCTTGAAAAGCATGATATACCTGGTATTGCCGGTATTGATACTCGTGCTCTCACAAAAATTCTTCGTGAAAAAGGTACCATGAATGGTATGATCACAGTCAACGAAAATTATGATTTAGATGAAATAATCCCCCGTTTAAAAGCATATACAACTGGAAAAGTAGTTGAAAAAGTTACATGCAGTGAGAAGGAAGTACTGAAAGGAAACGGACCGAAGGTTGCTCTTATGGATTTTGGTGCAAAACGCAATATTGCACGTTCTCTGAATGAAAGAGGCTGTCAGGTAACGATTTATCCGGCACTTACATCTGCTGAAGAAATCCTTGCAGACCATCCGGATGGAATCATGCTCAGCAACGGACCTGGAGACCCGAAGGAATGCACTACTATTATAGAAGAAATTCGCAAACTTTATGCGTCAGATGTACCAATTTTTGCAATCTGCCTCGGACATCAGCTGATGGCACTTGCCACAGGCGGTGATACACATAAAATGAAATACGGACACAGAGGAGGCAATCATCCGGTTAAGGATCTTGCAACAGGACGTGTTTATATTTCATCTCAGAACCATGGATACGTGGTTGATGCGGAAGCCCTTGAGAAAAAAGGTATTGCAAAACCTGCATTTGTCAATGTAAACGATGGTACAAACGAAGGAATGGCTTATGAAGGCAAAAACATCTTCACGGTACAGTTCCATCCGGAAGCCTGCCCTGGACCGCAGGACTCCAGCTACCTGTTTGACAGATTTATGGAAATGATGGGAGGAACAGATCATGCCGAGAAATAAAGATATACATAAAGTTCTTGTAATTGGATCCGGTCCGATTATCATCGGCCAGGCAGCAGAGTTTGACTACGCTGGTACACAGGCATGCCGTTCTCTGAAAGAAGAAGGCATGGAAGTTGTTCTTCTGAACTCCAACCCTGCTACGATCATGACAGACAAAGACATTGCAGATAAAGTTTATATTGAGCCTCTTACTGTAGAGGTTGTAGAGCAGCTGATCCTTAAAGAAAAACCGGACAGCGTACTGCCGACACTGGGTGGCCAGGCAGGTCTGAACCTTGCAATGGAACTGGAAGAAAAAGGTTTTCTCAAAGAACATAATGTGCGTCTGATCGGTACCACAGCAGAGACGATCAAGAAGGCTGAAGACCGTCAGGAATTCAAAGACACCATGGAAAAAATCGGTGAGCCGGTTGCTGCTTCTAAAGTCGTAACAACAGTAGAAGATGGTGTGGCTTTTACTAAAAAGATAGGATATCCGGTCGTTCTCCGTCCGGCTTACACACTTGGTGGAAGTGGCGGTGGTATCGCTAATAACGAATACGAACTGAGAGAAATCCTCGAGAATGGTCTCAGACTTTCCCGTGTAGGAGAAGTTCTTGTAGAACGTTGTATCGCGGGATGGAAAGAAATCGAATACGAAGTAATGCGTGACAGTGCAGGAAACTGTATTACTGTCTGCAACATGGAAAACATTGACCCGGTTGGTGTACATACAGGTGACTCTATCGTAGTTGCTCCGTCTCAGACACTGGGTGACAAAGAATATCAGATGCTTCGTACATCAGCACTGAATATCATCACAGAACTTGGTATCACAGGTGGATGTAACGTACAGTATGCACTGCATCCGGAAAGCTTCGAATACTGTGTTATCGAGGTAAATCCTCGTGTAAGCCGTTCTTCTGCACTGGCAAGTAAAGCTACCGGTTATCCGATTGCCAAAGTTGCAGCGAAGATTGCGCTTGGATATACACTGGATGAAATCCCGAATGCCATTACAGGAAAAACATATGCAAGTTTCGAACCAATGCTTGACTATTGTGTAGTTAAAATTCCGAGACTTCCATTTGATAAATTCATCACTGCCAAGAGAACACTGACTACTCAGATGAAAGCTACCGGTGAGGTTATGAGTATCTGCCATAATTTCGAAGGTGCACTTATGAAAGCTATCCGTTCTCTGGAGCAGCATGTAGACAGCCTGATGTCCTATGACTTCACAGGCCTGGATGAGGATGAACTGATTGAAGAACTGGCAGTTGTAGATGACCGTCGTATCTGGAAGATTGCGGAGGCAATCCGAAGAGATATTTCCAAAGAATATATCCACAGAATCACTAAGATCGACAGATGGTTTATTGACAAAATTGCAATTCTGGTAGAGATGGAACAGGCTCTGAAGACACAGCCGCTTACAGAAGAACTTCTTCTTGAAGCAAAACGCATGGAATTCCCGGATTATGTGATCGCAAATCTTTGCGGAAGAACAGAAGCAGATATCAAAGCTCTTCGTCAGGGTTATAAGATCACAGCAGCTTACAAGATGGTAGACACCTGTGCAGCTGAGTTTGCTGCCGCAACACCATATTACTATTCTGTGTATGGCGGCCCGGATACAGAAAATGAAGCAGTTGCTGCCCATGATAAGAAAAAAGTTCTTGTTCTTGGTTCTGGACCGATCCGTATCGGACAGGGTATCGAATTTGACTTCTGTTCTGTACATTGTACATGGGCATTCAAAAAAGAAGGCTATGAGACAATTATTGTAAACAATAACCCGGAAACTGTCAGCACAGACTTTGATATTGCAGATAAGCTGTATTTCGAGCCATTGACACCGGAAGATGTGGAGAACATCGTAAATATTGAAAAACCGGACGGAGCAGTTGTGCAGTTCGGTGGACAGACTGCCATCAAGCTTACAGAAGCACTGATGAAGATGGGAGTCAAGATCCTTGGAACATCTGCAGAAGATGTTGATGCTGCAGAGGACCGTGAGCTCTTTGATGAGATCCTTGAAAAATGTGAGATCCCGAGACCGAAGGGACAGACTGTATTCACAGCAGAGGAAGCTAAAAAGGCTGCCAACGAGTTAGGATATCCGGTACTTGTTCGTCCTTCCTATGTTCTTGGTGGACAGGGCATGCGTATTGCAGTCAGTGACGAGGATGTAGAGGAATATATCGGAATCATCAATCAGATTGCACAGGAACATCCGATTCTGGTTGACAAATACCTGATGGGTAAAGAAATCGAAGTCGATGCAGTTTGTGATGGAGAGGATATCCTGATTCCTGGTATCATGGAGCATATTGAACGTGCTGGTATCCATTCCGGAGACAGTATTTCCGTATATCCGGCACAGACGATCAGCCAGAGAGCAAAAGATACAATTGCTGAGTATACACGTCGTCTTGCAAAAGCACTTCATGTAGTTGGTATGATCAATATTCAGTTTATTGTATGTGGCGAAGAAGTATATGTTATCGAAGTAAATCCGCGTTCCAGCCGTACAGTACCATACATCAGTAAGGTAACCGGAATCCCGATCGTACCGTTAGCAACGAAAGTGATCCTTGGATACAAACTCAAAGATATGGGATATACGCCAGGGCTTCAGCCGGAAGCAAAACATATCGCGATCAAGATGCCGGTATTCTCCTTCGAGAAGATCCGTGGCGCTGATATCAGCCTTGGACCAGAGATGAAGTCCACAGGTGAATGTCTTGGTATTGCAGAGAACTTCAACGAAGCTCTGTACAAAGCATTTATCGGAGCCGGAATCAAACTTCCGAAGTATAAGAACATGATCATCACTGTCAAAGATGAAGATCAGCAGGAAGTTGTTCCGATCGCAAGGCGTTTTGAGGCACTTGGATACCGTATCTATGCAACAAGAGGCACAGCAAGAGTCCTCAAAGAAAATGGAATCAAGGCAATCCGTACTAACAAACTGGAACAGCCGGCGCCGAACCTTATGGACCTTATTCTGGGACATAAGATCGATGTTGTTATTGATACACCTCCACAGGGTGTGGAACATCAGAAAGACGGTTTCGTGATTCGTCGAAATGCGATTGAGACAGGCGTTAATGTCCTTACCAGTCTGGACACCGCAGAGGCACTTGTAACCAGTCTTGAGAATACAGACCTTCACAATCTGACACTGATCGATATTGCAACGATCGCAAGCAGATAATCGAATAAAAATGATTTACTGACCGGAGAAGCCGCAGAAGTTTCTCCGGTCTTGTATGTTGCAGAAAAGAAAAGTTAACCAAAACTTAAACTTTGAATTAAAATGTATGGAAAGGTTTACGAACCACCGAAACTGTAATATACTGATACATGAAAAATAAAACAGAGAGGAAAAAAAACATGAGTGTTTTGGAGTTTATAAAAGTTGTGATCCTCGGCATCGTAGAGGGTATTACTGAGTGGCTTCCAATCAGCAGTACCGGTCATATGATCCTTGTAGATGAGTTTATCAAGATGGATATGACCACAGAATTTAAGGATTTTTTTCTGGTAGTCATTCAGCTGGGGGCAATCCTTGCGGTTGTTGTCCTGTATTGGAGTAAGCTGTGGCCATTTTACATACGACAGATACCCAAGAAGAAAAAAGCACAGATTGCACGTAAGAATCCGTTTTCTCGCATTGTGCTGACTTTTGTGGAGAAGTTCTGTGATAAGGACAAATGGATCCTGTGGTTTAAGATCCTGGTAGCATGTATTCCAACGATCGTGATCGCACTTCCGTTCAATGATTATATTGAAGAGAAATTTAATAACTATGTAGTGGTTGCAATTGCCCTGATCGTGTATGGTGTGATTTTTATCATTATAGAAAATTACAATAAACGAAGAAAACCAATCTGTACATCTCTTGAAGATCTGAGTTTTACCACGGCATTCAAGATTGGTATTTTTCAGGTATTATCTGTTATTCCGGGAACATCCCGTTCCGGTTCCACGATTATTGGAGGTATCCTTGTTGGTACTTCAAGAACGGTTGCAGCAGAATTTACCTTTTTTCTGGCAATTCCGGTTATGTTCGGAGCGAGTCTGCTGAAACTGGTAAAATTCGGCTTCACATTCACTCCGGCAGAGGTTCTTACACTGGTCACCGGTGTTGTGGTTGCATTTTTTGTTTCTATTATCGCCATCAAATTCCTGATGGGATATATTAAGAAACATGATTTCAAGGCTTTTGGCTGGTATCGTATCGTACTTGGTGTTCTTGTGCTGGGCTATTTTGTAGGAAAAAATTTCCTTGGATAATTGAATATAGAAATGAATCAAATTCTGACCAGGCTGCTGTAAAATATTGTTATGGCAGCCTGATTTAGTTGCTGTTCACTCCGTTCACAGCACTTGGCCAAAATGCATTTTAAATCACCTACGGTGATGGCATTTTGACCTGTATGTCTCGGGATTTTGTCATATATATGACAAAACACCTCGCGGAATATTGACTTATGAACACTGATTTGACTTTTGGGAACATACATGGGATAATAAAAAGAACTATAGAAAATAAAAAATGAAATAGAACGGTCTTCAGACCGGAGAGGATGGTAAATAATGAAAGCAAAACATATAATGCTCGTACTTGGCATGACAATGATACTTACCTTTACAGGATGTGGTTCTTCAAAACCGGTTGTTGAAGTGACACCGACTCCGGCAGCAACACCGACACCGACAGAAGTTCCGGTAACAGTAACACCGGTACCGACATCCACACCGGCTCCGAAAGTGATTGGAGTTAAGACTTCTCAGGCGAAATATATTTATATGACCAATGGTCTGCAGGATGATCTGAGAGAAATCTATCTGATGACATCCGGCGGAGATGACTGGGGCAAGAACCTGATTCCGGCAGAAGCTTCTGTAAAAGCATCTGAACAGGTACAGATGTTCTATACTCCGGATGACACAGCTGTTTCTTCAGACAGTACAGATGAATCAACAGATACAACAACTACAACTGTATATGATATGAAGATCGTTACTGCAAAAGGAGATGTTTACCAGATTTACAGCATTGATCTCAGTGATATGGAAAAAGCATCTCTTGCTTATGATGAAGAAAGCTCCACAGCATATCTTACATACACAAGTCTTGCAGACAAGTCTGAAAAAGATACAAAGGGCAACTCACAGCAGACAGCATCCTCTGATGAATCCGATGACAGTGATACAGAAACTTACAGTAGTGATGACAGTAGCGATGACAGTAGTTATGACAGTGGCTCTTCGGACAGTAGTAGCTATGACAACAGCAGTGATGACAGCAGTGACGACAGCAGTGATGACAGTAGTTCTTCGGATAACGGTAGTTATGATGATGGCAGCGGCTATGATGACAGTGACGACTATGATGACGGAAGCGATGATTATGTTGATGAGGGAAATGATTCAGATTCCTATGACAGTGGCAGTGATGACTGGAACTACTAAAATATTTTGAGGTTCTATAAAAAATTTCTATTGCAAATTGCAGCTGTTAAATTGATTTGAATTTTTATTACAGTTAAAATATTAGCATGAATATTGAACAACATTTGAGAGAAAAGAAGGGAGATATATTCATGAAGAAAAAAATATTAACTGTAATATTGGCTGGCGTTATGGTAGCAGGAATGAGTGCAGGAAGTGTACAGGCTGCAACAACAGAGGATGCAAGTGGTGATCTGTATGTATTTATTGCAGCAAGCCTTGCAAATGTAATGGATGAGATCCAGAAAGATTTTAATGAAGAGTATCCGGATGTTAATATTCTTTTCAATGCAGACAGTTCAGGTACATTACAGACACAGATCAAAGAAGGTTCCAGATGTGATATCTTCTTTTCAGCAGCAACCAAACAGATGGATGCGCTGGTAGGTGAGGAACTGGCCAAGAAAGACTCTGTGGTAGATCTCCTGGAGAACAAAGTTGTTCTGATCAAACCAAAGGATGGCGAAACAAAAGTTACAGGTTTCGAAAATATCACAGATGCGAAGAACATTGCGCTTGCGGGCGAGGATGTACCGGTTGGACAGTATTCCCGTGAAATCTTCAAAAACCTTGGCATCGAAGACGATGTTAACAAGATGGAGATCAATGAAGGCAAGAATGTAACAGATGTGCTTGCATCTGTCAGCGAGGGAAGTAACGAAATCGGTATCGTTTATGCAACAGATGCTGCATCCGTTGCAGACAAAGTAGATGTTATCGCAGAAGCTCCGGAAGGTTCTCTGGAAACACCGGTTCTTTATCCGGTGGGACTTACTGTAGACGCAGAGGCATCTGACGAAGAAGCAGCTGCTGCAGATGCGTTTCTTGAGTACCTGCAGACGGATGATGCCATGAAAGTATTTGAAGAGTATGGGTTTGCCGCATATAAAGCAGATGATAAGAAAGAAGAAACTGCAGAAGATGCAAAGGAAGACAAAACCGAAGAAACAGATACTGCAGAAGAAGCTAAATAATTATCGATTACATATAAAAGGGGCGGCATATATGTCAGCCCCTTTTTGTACATACAAAAGGAAAGAAAAGAATGGAATTTTTACAGGAAATAAACTGGAGTCCATTGTGGATTTCTTTAAAGACCGGAGCAGTGGCTACGACAATTGCCTTTTTTCTGGGAATTTTCTGTGCACGTAAGATTATGAAGATGAAGCCGGTATCGAGAGCAATATGGGATGGAATCCTGACTATGCCACTGGTGCTTCCGCCGACAGTTGCTGGTTTCTTTTTGCTGTTGATCTTCAGTCTCAGGAGACCTTTCGGAAAATTTCTCATGGAGAATTTTGATTTTAAAGTGATACAGACATGGAAAGGCTGCGTGATCGCTGCTGCAGTGATTGCATTTCCACTGATGTACCGAAATGCAAGGGCTGCTTTTGAACAGGTGGATGTGAATCTGATCTATGCAGGACAGACACTGGGAATGAGTGATCGCAGAATTTTCTGGAAAGTGATCGTTCCGGCGGCTGCGCCGGGAATTGCATCCGGAACTGTTCTGGCATTTGCAAGAGCAATTGGTGAGTATGGAGCGACTTCCATGCTTGCAGGAAACATTCTTGGTAAGACTCGTACAGTGTCCGTTGCAATTGCAGCAGAAACTTCGGCTGGAAATTATGATATAGCCGGGTTCTGGGTTGTGGTAATCGTAGTGATCTCGTTTGTGATCGTGGCACTGATCAATATTGTCTCAGGGCGGGGCATGAAGAGTAGAAGGTGGATCTGATGGCAATACAGGTAAATATAGAAAAGAATTTTAAAGGCTTTTCTCTCAAGTCAGTGTTTGAGAGCAATACATCAGCAACTGGAATCCTCGGTGCATCTGGAAGTGGAAAGAGTATGACACTTCGTTGTATCGCAGGAATTGAGACGCCGGACAGAGGCAAAATCGTAATCAAAGGAAGAACAGTTTTTGACTCAGAAAAGAAAATCAATCTGAAGCCGCAGGAGCGTCGGATTGGGTACCTGTTTCAGAATTATGCATTGTTTCCGACAATGACAGTAAAAGATAATATTCTGTGCGGTTATCGTGGTGAGAAGGGACAGAGAGAAGAAAAAGCCAGAGATTTTATGAAAAGATATCAGTTGGAGGGACTGGAAAACCGTTATCCATCACAACTTTCCGGTGGACAGCAGCAGAGAGTTGCTCTGGCAAGAATGATGATCGGTGAGCCGGAAGCAATCCTTCTGGATGAACCTTTTTCTGCACTGGATGGATATTTGAAGGATGTATTGCAAAAAGATATGCAGGAATTTCTAAAACAGTATCAGGGAGATATGCTGATGGTCACACATAGTCGAGATGAGGCCTTCAGATTTTGCAATGAGCTGATGCTTCTAAAAGATGGCAAGACACTGATATTTGGTGATACAAGAAAATTATTTGAACAGCCACAGCTTCTGGAAGCAGCAAGACTGACCGGCTGCAAAAACAGTTCGAGAATTGAACGTATGGGAGAATATCAGGTATTTGCTCTGGACTGGGGAATATCTCTTCGTACAGAGCAGAAGGTGGAACTGGATATGACACATATCGCAATCCGCGGTCACTGGATTCGTCCGTCAGAGAAGGCGGGAGAAAACTGCCTGGTATTTGAAGCGGCAGAGTATGTGGAGACAACCTTTGAACATCAGTATCTGGTGAAAAGTCCGGGAATGGAAGACGGGGCAGTTCTCTGGTGGATGCGTCCGAAAAAAAGTTTTACGGACGAGCATGATAAGAACCTGCCGAAATATCTCTATCTTCCACCTGAACACCTGATGCTCCTGAAATAAAAACGACTCCCCCTCAGGTTCTGTTCTGATATCGCAGATACCGGGACACAAGCATGGCAAGCTTAAAGGTCATAGCATCTTCGAAGGTACGGAGATCAAGTCCAAACCGTTTCTGTATCTTTTCAAAACGATACACAAGCGTATTCCTATGCACATACAACTGTCTGGATGTCTCCGACAGATTCAGATTATTCTCAAAGAAAGTACGGATGATCGCCAGTGTCTCTCCGTCGATGGAATCCAGTGATTCATCTCCGAAAATTTCCTGGATGAACATTTCACAGATGGAAACCGGAAGCTGGTAGAGCAGTCGTCCAATACCGAGAGTGCGATATCCGAAGACATTGCGTTCGGCATAGAAAATTTTACCAATCTCAAGAGCGGTGCGGGCTTCTTTGTATGCATTGGAAAGATCTTTCAGGTCATTTGCCGTGTTGCTGTAAGCAACCCAGGCCTGTGTCATGGCTTCTGTGCCCAGCATATCTACAAGCATATGTGCAATATTTTCCAGATCGTCATATGTTTCTGTAGATGTCAGTTCACGGACGACGATAATGCCACGATTATCGATAGAAGTGATGAAATCATGCGTGCGTGCAGAAAATATATTTTTGATGGTAGCCAAGGCGTGTTCATCCTTGGACTGACGGGTTTCAACGAGAAAGACAGCTCTCCTTGCACTGGAAGAAATATGAAGTTTGCGTGCCCGGTTAAAGGCTTCTACATCTGTATAATCTCCAAGGAGCAGTTTCTGCATAAAGGCATTTTTGTCATTTTTTTCGGCATAACTTTCCAGGATACTCTCAATCTGGCAGACAGCCAGTTCGCCAATCGTGGAAACAGAATCTTCGCTTCCCCACACAATGAGAAGAAGCTGTTCATTTTTTTCTGTTATTTTGTAGAGACAGCAGGTGGCATTTGACAGACAAAGAGCAGTGCTGTTTCGGAATTCTTCCAGTTTGGATTCTGCTGGAAGGCGGCGGTCACAGGTGGTGACCAAAATGGAATTATCTTCCTGAAGAAGACAGAAATCGAAATGACTGATGCGTTTCCAGTCATCCATATATTTTTGTAGTGTTCTCTGTACTGACATTGAACCATCCTTTCTGAAAATAGTTTTCTGAAAAAAAGACCCGGGGTAAATTGCCCCGGGTCTGATATTCTGATTGAATCTTAGTTTGTGATAACCAGTTCTGTATCTTTGTCAAAGAAATGAGTTTTTTCCATATTGAAATCGAATTTAACCGGATCACCTGTTTTTGCTTTTGTGCCTGGATCAACACGAGCTGTGATCTGAGTTCCGTTTACATCGAAGTACAGGAATACTTCTGCACCAAGAAGCTCGTATACTTTAACAGTAGAAGACATGGAACCGTCAGCTCTGTCTGCAACATCTTCCGGACGGATACCCATAACAACTGTTTTTCCTACATAGCCGCCATCTTTAAGAGCTTTTGCTTTAGCAGCCGGGATAACCAGTTCGTCTTTGCCGATTACTGCAACGATATCGGAGCCTTTTTCTTTGATTTCAGCATCCAGGAAGTTCATCTGCGGAGATCCCATAAATCCTGCTACGAACAGGTTGCCTGGTTTCTGATACAGGTTCTGAGGTGTATCTA
>JBKYFG010000007.1:0-130588 GCA_047027955.1 Blautia sp. | reverse complement strand
AATCCAGGCAAAAACAAAATGGATGCCTCCTGTAAAATACAGAGAAGCATCCATGATGTCCGCCTAACTTATAAATATGTGTCCAGAATTCTGGGTACATATCATTCAGGAGTCGGCTTCTTCTTTTTTACGAAGAATGCTTAATTCTTTCATTTCTTTGTAACAGTATTTGATGATTTCTTTACGTGTGATGATTCCGATGAAATATCCCTGATCATCAACTACCGGGACGTAATTCTGATTGATCGCACGATCCAGAAGGTCTTCCATATCAGCATCTGCGTGTACCGGTTTATAAGTGGCGCGTCGCGGGATAGCCATGATGGAGACATTTTCCATTTCCTTCAGGTCAGTGCTGTTGATATTCAGTCGCCTGATGCCCCATAGAATATCCCCCTCGGAAATCGTGCCGGTATAACGGCCATCCATACTTAGGAGAGGAATACAGGAGAATTTGCGGTGCTCCATCTTCTCAACAGTCTGGCGAAGTGTCTCGTCCTCAAATATATAGGCTACATCACTTTTGGGTGTCAGGAAAAATAAAATATTCACGGTAAGTACCTCGGTCTTTCATATATGTTGCAGCTGTGAACAGCTGATGTATATTTACTGAAACAATTTATGTCAGTTGCTATTGATATGATAGTATGAAGGTACCTGTCTGTCAATAATTCAATTATTAAAATTTGGTGAAATCATACTATAGAAGAAATGCTTAGTAGTAACTTTTACAGCAGATTTACGTTACTGCTCACTTCTTTTATAATAAATTTACTCCGGCTTCTTCGGCTGCTTTGGTTATGGATTCCGGCCACAGGGATACGTGGACTTCTCCGATATGAGCTTTGCGAAGGAAGAACATACAGATACGGGACTGGCCAATTCCACCGCCAATAGTGTATGGAAGTTCTTTATTCAGAATTGCTTTCTGGAAAGGAAGTTCTCTGCGGTCATCGCATCCGGCTTCTGTCAGCTGACGGTCGAGTGCTTCTTCGTCAACACGGATACCCATGGATGAAAGTTCCAGAGCAATGTCAAGAACCGGATAGTATACGAGGATATCTCCGTTCAGTTCCCAGTCATCGTAGTCCGGTGCACGTCCGTCATGACGTTCTCCGTTGGACAAAGTCTTACCAACCTGCATAAGGAATACAGCGCCTTTTTCTTTGACGATCTTGTATTCTCTTTCCTTTGGAGTCAGATCCGGATACATGTCTACCAGTTCCTGGGTGGAAACGAAGGCAATTTCTTTTGGCAGGATCTCTTCAATATAATCATACTGTACAGCCATGTATTTCTCTGTTTTGCGGAGTACACTGTAGATAGAGCGGACTGTGTTGATCAGAGTTTCCATGGTACGTTCTTCTTTGGAAATGATCTTTTCCCAGTCCCACTGATCAACATATACAGAATGGATGTTGTCCAGGTCTTCATCACGACGGATCGCGACCATATCTGTATAAAGGCCCTCGCCATGAGCAAAGCCGTATTTCTTCAGCGCATAGCGTTTCCATTTGGCAAGGGAATGTACGATCTCAGCATTTTCGTCCTGGCCTTTGATGTCGAAGCTTACCGGACGTTCTACACCGTTAAGATTGTCGTTCAGACCTGAGGATGGAGATACAAAGATAGGAGCAGAAACACGGAGAAGATTCAGCTTCTGGGAAAGTGTCTGCTGGAAAAAGTCTTTGACAGTTTTAATTGCAACCTGTGTATCATGCAGATTCAGATCTGAATGATACCCGTCAGGAATCTTGATTTGTTCCATAATAATCCTCCTAGATTTAATGTAACTATTATAGCAAGAAAAAGTCGGTATTGCAATTTTTTTACCTTGTAAGATTGCAATAAAAAGGATACAATAATGAATACAGCAATTTGAAGTGAAATCGGAGAAATGATTTGAACTAAGGGGGTGTTGTCTATGAAATGTCCGTTATGTGACGGAACGGTTGTAAATGGACGATGTAAAGAGTGTGGTATGCCATACCGCAATGATGAAATCCTGTATCATCTGAATGAGAGCCGGAGTGATCACTATCGACATGCATCAGATAAGGCCCGTAAGATCATGCAGACACAGGGAGTCGGATCCTTGGGGAAAGGAAGCACCGGAAAGGCTGCTGGCAATCGGAATACATCCTCTGGCAGAGAAAAAATCCGGCCTGCAAAAACTAAGAAGCATTCAAAACTTGGGATACTTTGGGTGATCATTATTATTCTTGCAGCAGTTGCACCACTGGCTGAAGATCTGGGTGGTGTCATAAAAGAAGCAATTCAGTCTGAGGTTGAGAATAGCAGTGAGATACAGACAGATACCGCTGAGACCACAGATCCGGGTACATATTTTTACAGCTGGGATGATGAGCAGGGATACAAGGATTATTCGATCGGCGCAGGATATGGACCGGCACAGGCTGGTGTCCAGTTTGAAGCAGGAAAATATGGCGTTTTTACTTCCAGCGCCGAAGTGACACTTACTGTTACCAGAAAGAAAGCAGACAACGAACAATATACACTCAAAGATGGTGAGGATACACTGTTTCTGACATTTGAAGAAGGTGACACGATTCAGGTAGAATCCGAAGAGAGTGACTTCGACAGTGTTTATCTGATGGAGTGGGAAGATTAAAAATATTAGTTTAATAATGGATTTTCGGGGGAAGATTTCAGACAATAAAAAATGAAATTCCCCCTTTTATTTCACATGATATTGTGTTATACTCTCATATGCAACACAATATATGGGGAGAATGCGATAGGGGAAGTATCGCCGCTCAGGACGACGCAAACAGTGAAAAACCCTACAAACAGTAGCAAACAGGAGAGACAAGGTATGATTTATGTAATTAAGAAAGACGGAACAAGAGAAGAATTTGATCCGCAGAAGATCGTGAAAGCAGTAAACAAATCTGCCGCACGAATCCTTTATAAATTTTCACCAGAAGAAAAAGATTTTATCTGTCGTTTTGCACAGGAGCATGCAGATTCTCTTGGAAAAAATGAGATTGAGATCCAGGAGATGCATAATATCGTTGAAGGAGCTCTGGAGCGTGTGAATCCGGCAGTTGCCAAGAGCTATCGTGATTATCGTAATTATAAACTTGATTTTATCCACATGATGGATGACGTATATACAAAGAGCCAGGCAATCCGTTACATCGGAGACAAGAGCAATGCGAATACCGACAGTGCGCTGGTGGCTACGAAACGAAGCCTGATCTTTAATGAATTGAATAAGGAACTGTATCGTAAGTTTTTTATGAACCGCAACGAGCTGCAGGCATGTAAGGATGGATATATTTATATTCATGACCAGTCAGCACGTCTGGATACGATGAACTGCTGTCTGTTTGACGTTGGCTCCGTATTAAAAGGCGGATTTGAGATGGGTAATGTCTGGTACAATGAGCCGAAGACACTGGATACTGCATTTGATGTTATGGGAGATATTATCCTGAGTACTGCGGCACAGCAGTATGGCGGTTTTACCGTACCGGAAGTTGACAAGATCCTTGGACCATATGCACAGAAGAGTTATGATAAATATATCAGTGAATTTCTGAAATATGCGGATGAGAACTGGAACGGCAGAGAGGAAAAAGCAATCGAATATGCGTTGGATAAAGTAAGACGTGATTTTGACCAGGGATGGCAGGGAATTGAGTACAAACTCAATACAGTAGGTTCTTCCCGTGGAGATTATCCGTTCGTTACAGTTACATTGGGACTTGGAACCGGACAGTTTGAGAAGATGTGTAATATTTCTCTTCTGGAGGTACACAAAGGCGGACAGGGTAAGAAGGGGCACAAGAAACCGGTACTGTTCCCGAAGATCGTATTTCTTTATGATGAAAATCTTCATGGACCTGGAAAATCATGTGAAGATATTTTTGAAGCCGGTGTGGATTGTTCAGCAAAGACGATGTATCCGGACTGGCTGTCTCTGACAGGCAAGGGTTATATCGCCAGCATGTATAAACAGTATGGCAAAGTTATCAGCCCAATGGGGTGCCGTGCATTCTTAAGTCCGTGGTATGAACGCGGCGGTATGTATCCGGCAGATGATAAAGATACACCGGTATTTGTCGGACGTTTCAATATCGGTGCAGTCAGCCTTCATCTTCCAATGATCCTGGCGAAAGCAAGAGCCGAGAGCAGAGATTTCTATGAGGTGCTGGATTTCTATCTGCAGATGATCCGTAATCTGCATATCCGTACTTATGAATACCTGGGACAGATGCGTGCTTCCACGAACCCACTGGCATACTGCGAGGGCGGTTTCTATGGCGGTCATCTGAAACCAAATGAAAAGATCGGCAAGCTTCTGAAGCCAATGACAGCTTCTTTTGGTATTACAGCACTGAATGAACTGCAGGAGCTTTATAATGGTAAGTCAATCCGTGAAGATGGACAGTTTGCCCTGGAAGTTCTGAAATACATCAATGATAAAGTAAACCAGTTTAAGCAGGAAGATGGATATCTGTATGCAATCTACGGTACACCGGCAGAGAGTCTCTGCGGTCTGCAGGTAGAACAGTTCCGTAAGATGTACGGAATTGTTGAGGGTGTTTCTGACAGACCGTATGTCAGCAACAGCTTCCACTGCCATGTAACAGAGGATGTAACTCCGATTGAGAAACAGGATCTGGAGGGACGATTCTGGGAACTCTGTAATGGTGGTAAGATCCAGTATGTACGTTATCCGATTGGCTATAATAAAGAAGCCATCCGTACTCTGATCCGCAGAGCAATGAATCTGGGATATTATGAAGGTGTCAATCTTTCTCTGGCATACTGTGATGACTGCGGTCACCAGGAACTGGAGATGGATGTGTGTCCGGTATGCGGTTCCCATAACCTGACCAAGATCGACCGAATGAATGGATATCTTTCCTACAGCCGTGTCCATGGTGATACACGACTGAACGAAGCAAAGATGGCAGAGATTGCAGAACGTAAATCAATGTAAATCAGAAAAATAATAAAACAGCCGGTACATCATAGTGTACCGGCAATTTTTTGCAGAATTATTATTTTTTCTTCGGTGTAACTGGCGGTAATTCGCAATTATATGCGATTCCGAGTGGAGTTACAAGAAGTGGATGAACCGGACGATATACCGGTAATTTCAGCTTCTTCTCGAATACATTTGTGAATTCCCTGAAGCTTGCGGAACCACCTACAACATAAACTGCAGGTACCTGATAACCATTGAGAAATTTCTCAGTGATGGTTGCCATTTTCTCTATGGTAGCCTTGACGACTGGGAAGATTTCATCCTCTTTCTCAGGAGTAGTCTTGAGAACTTCAGCTTCTTCGTAAGGAATCTTATAATGCCCGGCAACTGTCATGGTCATATGACTTCCGCCGGTTGCTTCATCATCGGTGTAGATGACCTTGCCATCTTTGAGGATGCTGATACCGGTTGTGCCGCCGCCGACATCCACAACTGCACCGTCTGTGATCTTGAGGACAGCAGCGGCAGCAGTCGGCTCATCTACGATATTCATCACTTCGAATCCGGCACCTTCCAGTACATAGCCGATGCTTTTGACACTGCCTTCGGAAACTCCCGGAGGGATGGCAGCAGCAGCATAGGGGAGCTCGGTGCCAAGTTTTTCCTCGAGCTCTGCTTTCAGCTTTGTGACAAGCTGAACGGATTCATAATAGTTTACGATCACACCGTCACGAATTGCATGAGAAGGTGCGGAGACACCTGCAATCGGTCTGTTTGTGCTGTCAACAACCGCAAGGACCGTATTGGCAGTACCGAGATCCACACCGACCTTCAGACGGCCTCTGAATTTCTTGCATTCTCCGGTTCGTACCAGTTCTGCAAAATTCGATAAAGTTCTGTTTTTTATTTCCATTTAAGAATGCTCCAATTATTTAATGATAGTACCGGTCTTTTCTTTGTATCCATCTTTTGCATGAGCAATATCTGTGATGATGGTGCGATGTCCATCGCCTTTTTCTGCAAATGCGACCGCAGCTTCGATCTTTGGAAGCATGGAGCCTGCTGTAAACTGATTCTCATCGATGTATTTGCGGGCATCAGCTACAGAAACAGTGTCCAGATAAGTTTCTTTGTCAGTATCTTTATTCAGGCTGACTTTCTCAACGCTGGTGAGGATCAGAAGCGTATCTGCATTTAATTCCTCTGCGAGAAGCTCACTTGCAAAGTCTTTTTCAATGATAGCACTTGCACCATGGAGATCGATTCCCTGTTCCATGACCGGGATTCCGCCGCCGCCGGCTGCGATCACGACCTGTCCTGCATCTGCAAGAGTACGGATCGTTTCAAGTTCCACGATTTTCTGTGGCTTCGGGGCTGCAAGGATTCTGCGATATTCGCCATTTCCAACTTCTGTAACAAAGTTTCCCTTGTCCTCCTCTGCTTCTGCCTCTTCAGAAGTAAGAATACGTCCAATGATTTTCTCTGGTTCCCCGAAAGCTTCATCATAAGGATCGATCACAACCTGGGTGAGAATCGTTGCGACCGGTTTGTAGATTCCTCTGGAGATCAGTTCTGCACGGATTGCATTCTGAAGATCATATCCGATATATCCCTGACTCATGGCAGAACATACAGACATTGGCGCAAAGGTATAATCAGGATGCGCCTTACCGAATTCGTTCATAGCTGTATGGATCATGCCGACCTGAGGTCCGTTGCTGTGGGAGATGACAACGTGTGCACCATCCTCTACAAGATCTGCAATGGCTTTTGCAGCGGCCTTGGTAGCCTGTTTCTGTTCTGGAAGAGTTGCGCCCAGGGCTTTGTGACCAAGAGCAACAACGACAGTTTTTTCGCTCATATGGATTCCTCGTTTCTTTTCAATTTGTCTGTAAAACAATCTAATTCTTATTATAAAAGAATGAGAATGGAATTGCAATAAAAAGATAAAATGTGGTAAAAAGACAGACTATAAAAGGGTGATTGTTATAAAAAGATAGAAACTGAAAGTTTGACGTGCTATAATGAGAAAACACAAGGAGGGTGAAGACATGAACTATACGATCAGCAATGAGAAATTTACACTGGTGATTTCTTCCAAGGGGGGAGAATTTCAGTCTATCAAAGATGCAGAAGGACAGGAATACCTGTGGCAGGGAGACGCTGCAACATGGACAGACAGAGGACCGAATCTATTTCCCTATATCGGTCGAATGACAGAAAAAAGCTATAAATACCAGGATACCGTTTATCATATGGATATTCACGGATTTCTTCCGTATGATGAGATGGAGCTTGTTGAGCAGAAAGCAGATTCCCTGACGTTGCGCCTTGTAAGCTCACCGGAAACAAGAAAACAGTATCCTTTTGAGTTTACACTTGATATCACATGGAAACTTGAAGGAGAAAAAATCACAATTACATATCAGGTAAAGAATACCGATGATAAGAAGATGTATTTCGGTATCGGCGGACATCCGGGATTCCAGATTCCGATTGAGAAGAATCTGAAATTTGAGGATTACAGGATTGATTTTGGCGAAGATCCCAAACCACGCAGGATTCTTTTTTCGGAGGACTGTTTCGTACTGGAGGAGGATGAGGCTTTTGCATTGGAAGAAGGCCGTTATCTGAATCTGGAGCATAATCTGTTCGATGATGATGCGATCGTGTTGAAAGAAATGCCGAGGGAAGTAACGCTTGAAAGTGCAAAAGGCAGCAAAAAGATCACAGTCGCATTTCCGGATATGGATTATCTTGGAATCTGGCACTGGCCACATGTAGAAGTAGATTATGTCTGTATTGAGCCGTGGAGTTCGCTTCCTTCACGCAAAAATGTAGTCGAGGATCTGGAAAAACAGGCAGATCTGCTTTCGCTTGAAAGTGGACAGGAATATACCAATACATGGAGTATTACGATCAAAGAAAAATAATACTTCCTGTATTTAATGGTCGGGGATCTTGCCCTGGCATCATATCATGATTTGAAGGGGAAAATGATCATGCAGGTAAACATGAAAAAAGGAAATGGCAAGAACAGCATAACATCCAAACAGTTCAACAGAGGACTGATCTTTCAGTTGATCGCTACGGGAACCTGTAATACGAGAATTGAACTTTCGAGGAGGACTGGCCTTGCCAAAACCACAGTGACCAATATTGTGGCAGAGTTCATGGAGAAGGGAATTGTAAAGGAATGTGAGGAAGAGCTTACAGAAGTCTGCGGCAGGAATCCGATCATTCTCAAAGTTGCTGATCAGGCCCCGAAGATCATAGGAATTCTTGTTTTCCGAACAAATATCCAGGCTGTGCTCTGCAGCCTGGACATGCAGATATTCCGCACAGAGACCATAGAATTTGGCGAGCTGACAGGGGATATTCTGATTCAGAATGCTTTTGAACTGATTGACCGGATGATGGAAGAGGAAAAAAATATTCTGGGAATTGGCATTGCTTCTATCGGGCCGGTAGATATCCGCAACGGAATTATTCTGAATCCACCGCGATTTTATGGAGTTAAGCATGTCCCGATCAAAGAAGCAATCCAGAAGAAATATAATCTTCCGGTTTATTTTGATCATGATAACAACTGTGCAGCACTGGCAGAAAAACTGTTTGGAATCGGCAAGGCGGAACAGGATTTCCTTCTTCTTGCTGTATCCAATGGTATTGGTTCCGGCTTTGTATGTGGAGGAGAGGTTTTTCACAGTCACAGAGGATTTGAAACAGAGCTTGGTCATGTCAGCATTAACTGTAAAGGACTGCAGTGTTCCTGCGGAAACAGAGGTTGTCTGGAAATGTATGCGAGCAGTTATGTGGTCAGAGAAAAACTGAAAAAAATAACCGGGCTGAATCTGCCTTATGCGGATTACTTTAAGATTCATGACAGACCGGAAGTTGAGGATATTCTGGAAGAAATGATTCAGGATATCAGTGCAGGACTGGTAAGTATTATCAATATGCTCCAGCCGGAGATGATCGTACTTGGATATGATGGAATAGATTGGCCGGAGGATTACGTAAAGAAACTGGAGATGCTGATCAATGACCGTAAGATCACACAGGATGGATGGAATATTCCGGTCAAGAAGGCTTATTTCGGCAAGCAGGCACAGCTGGTTGGTGCGGCAGCTTTGGTAGTAAACAGTATTTTCAAGGGGGAATTACAGTTTTTTGTGTAAATTTTTCTTTTAAACTCACCGATATATTTCGGTGAGTAAGTTTAAAGGATAATGATTCATCAAAAGAACTATTAAAGATCAAAGGAGGACTATTATGGCGGGAGTAGCAGTAGCAGGATCACTGGTAGCAGATGTGATCAAAATGATCAGCCACTATCCTGAAAAGGGAATGCTTGCGGATGTGGCAGATATTTCTTACGGGATTGGCGGGTGTGTATCTAATACAGCCGTCAGTATAAAAAAACTGGATCCATCGATTGAAGTAAAAAGTATAGGACTGGTTGGAAATGATGACAAGGGACAGTTCCTGAAAGAAAAACTTCGGGGATACGGAATCAATACTTCTCTGATAAAAACAAGTGAAAAACAGGAGACTTCTTTTTCGGACGTTATGACAGTCAAAGAAACCGGTAAAAGAACTTTATAAGAAATATTCGGTGAAATAAACGCATATTAGATACTATAATTAAGAAATATCAAAAAGTGTCACAGAGCTAAAATTGACTCTGTGGCACTTTCTTGTGTAGCTTGCTTTAAGTTACTGACTCAACATTCCGCTAAAAAGTTGATCTAAAACATTGCAGGCTGACCCGAGAAGAGGCCCATTATCTTCAAAACGTGATTTGAAGATCTTGATCGTTCTGTTATAGCGAAAAAGGCTGATTCGATTTAAACGTTTTTCTATAGAGTCAAGAACATAATCTGGTAGATAGATTGCTGAGTGACCAAGAATGATAGTGCTTATATCAACAATATTGATAAGATTATTCAGTGCATAAGCCAACTGATCTGAAACATCCATAAGGATAGCTCGGGCAGTGTCATTATTATCGCAAAAAGCAAGAGCTTCACGAAAATCTGAAAAATCAGTGTTACACGCCTGATTGATATGTTCGATGATTTTGGGAACACTGGCTGTGAGCTCCAGACAACCGCGGCTTCCACATTGGCATTGTTCGCCGTCCTTATAATTGATGGTCATATGTCCGAGTTCGCCGCAGGAACCGGTCATGTTGTTTAGTAACTGTTGGTTGGCAACAATAGAAGCACCGACACCGATAGTCAGGCCAAGATAAATAAAATGGTCTTTCACTTTGCCAAGGCCAAAATACATTTCGCAGAGTGCTGCGGATTGCATATCATTTTTTACAAAAACAGGAATATCTACATGCCGTTCTAATATAGATTTAATTTCCAATTCATGTATATTAAAAAAATCAGTGATATAGGTGATTCGTCCATTTATTGTATCAACAACACCTACAGTCGAAACACCAAGTCCAAGAAGCGGGCGGTCAGAATAACTGGTTAGATAATCGGCCAGCGTGAGGAGCTTTGTTGTTATTGTATCGGAAGTTTCCTGTCGGGCAAAAGGAACTTTTTTAGTAATGATAATATTTAAGGACAAATCTGTAATAATTCCATACATACAGGTTTTGGAAATAAAAATACCTGCTGCGACAGGTGAATTAGGTGCAGGATAAAGTAGTTTTGGGGTACGCCCTTTGCCTGTGTTTTTGGCATCTATTTCACATATTAAATTATTTTTAATAAGTTCAGATGTGATGTTAGTCAGAGTCATGGGAGTCAGGTTGGTAGCTTCGGTCAGATCCTGACGGGTGACTCCGTTATTTGTGCATATTAATTGTATGATCAGTGCCCGGTTATGGTCTTTGACGATTTCCATATTCAGACCAGAATTATTCATAAAGCCTCCTTCCTGAAACGTTTATAAGGATACAAACGCTTCAAATCATTTCGCTTTCTTCTATTATATATGAAAAAAAGATTTTCGTAAATGGTATATATGTATAAAAATAAAAAAGATTTATAATAAAATAGTATGTGCATTCTGAACATAAATAAACCGTGTAAAGAAGCATAATTACTAATTTTAAAAATGATTTAAAAAATATGTTGACTTAGAATTACAACCGTGCTATATTAACATTATTAAAAATGATTTAAAAAACAAACGACAAACAAAATTCCGGAGAGGAGGGGAAGAGTAATGAAAGTTTTGGCAATTGGATGCCATCCGGATGATCTGGAAATTGCCTGTGGTGGAACTCTTAGAAAATATGTAGAAGAAGGGGCAGATGTTTATATGTGCCATGTGGCAAACGGTAATATGGGACATGTGGAGATCCTGCCGGAGCCATTGCGAGAGATCCGAACCATAGAATCAGAGGCGGCAGGAAAGATTATCGGTGCAAAGAAGGTTTTTAACCTGGATGTTGGGGATGTAACGGTGACACGTTTTGACAATGATGTAGTAGATGCGATGGCTGATGTGGTTCGTGAGGTAAGGCCGGACGTGATCATCACACATAATGATGAAGATTATATGCAGGATCATGTCGAAACCAGCAGAATTGCATTTAACGGCAGTTTTGTATCATCACTGGCACATAAATCTGTTAATTTCGCAGCTTATGATAAGTTTGTTCCAATCTATTTTATGGATACGCTGGGCGGCGTCAATTTCATTCCGACGCATTACGTAGACATTACAAATCAGATTGAAACAAAACTGGAAGCACTGAAAAAACATGAGTCTCAGATCAAATGGATGTTTGAACATGATCACATCGATTTCATAGATATGATTCGAACCTGTTCAAGATACAGAGGATATCAGAGCGGCGTAACTTATGCGGAAGGATTCAGACCATGTACCGTTTATCCACGAATGACAACAAAGCATCTGCTGCCTTAAACAGATATTAGTATTGTGAATGAAATGCAAAGTTGAGAAAAAGGAGGAAGCTACAAATGAGTATTGATTTTAATTCAACCGTAAAAGGTTCTCTTCTAGAAGGGTTTTATCCAAAGGGCTGGGATATGGCTAAGATAGATGAATGTTGTAGCCATGCACCAGAAGAAATTACAGAAAAACAGGATTTTTGGAACGATGATTTCCATCCGGTATCCTGCAAAACTATAGAAGAGTTTAATGTAAAACTCGGACATGAAATTGCTCTGGAAATTAAAACAGCAAGAGATACAGATCAAAAACTTGCTCTGATTCTTCCGGTCGGACCGATGGGAATGTATGAATGGGTAGTTTATTTCCTGAAAAAATGGAATGTTTCCTGCGAACATGTAACCTGTTTTAATATGGATGAATGGGCTGATGGAGAAGGCAACACATTGGATTCGTCCAATCCGGCATCATTTCAGTATGCAATGGAACAAGCGTTTTATAATCCGCTAGGTGAACTTACAGTTCCAAAAGAACAAAGAAATTTTGCAACAAAAGATAATCTTCCTACATACCCAGATAAGATTGCTGCTCTGAAAAAAGATGGTGCAAGACTTGTTACAGTATATGGAATCGGACGTATGTGCCATATCGCTTTCTGGGAACCAATGATGGGAGCTGAATTTGATACAGATGAAGAATGGAAAAAACAGCCATATCGTAAAGGAATGAAACTCCATCCGATGACAATTGAACAGAATGCGATTACCAGTTTTAAGAGTCGCATTCCCCTAGTACCGTGCACTGCAAATACAATTGGGCCTGGATTGTTTTTACAGTCAGACCGTATGATCGGAGGTGCAGATGGGGCACTTTCGAGAGGAATGCAGTGGCAGGGAATGTCTCTGTGGATGACACTTCGTTATGGACCGGATAGACATATTACTTCCAGCTTTGTTCCGACAATTCCTGGAACATTATTCTTCCTGGAAGAGCTGGCAGGTCCGCTGGTTGCAGAATGTAATTAATGCAAAGGGGGAAAAGAAATGGAACGAGGATTTTCGGCAAAGTTAAAGACATTTTCTAAAGATTATATGTCTCTTGTGGCAGTGATCATTATTTTCATAGTATTTTCTTTTGCATCACCTTACTTTCTGAAGATGAGCAATGTTATGAATATTTTTCTGCAGACAGCAACCGTAGCGATTGTGGCAATTGGCCAGGGAATGTTGATCATAACTGGTCAGGTTGACCTGTCTCTCGGCTATCAGGTATGTCTTACAGGATGCGTATTTGCATACATGATGAAATTTCAGAATTGGAATCCTGTAGCAGCTATTTTACTGGCAGTAGTAATTGGATGTGTAGCAGGAGCAGCGAATGGATTTCTGGTAGCATATTGGAACATTCCAGCATTTATCGCAACACTTGGCCTTCAGTATATTTGCCGTGGTGCAGCAAAGATTATCACGAATGCTACACCAATCGGAAATCTTCCAAAATCCATTTCTTTCCTTGGAAACGGATATATTGGAATCGTACCGGTACCGATTCTTTTGATGTTGGTTCTTTTCATTGTATTTGCATTTATTATGGAAAAGACTCGTTTTGGACGAAATGTATATGCAATCGGCGGTGGAAGAGAAGCAGCATTTTATGCAGGAATTAACACAAAAGCAGTACAGTTTTGGGTATATGTTATCTCTGGTCTGCTCTGTGCAATTTCCGGTGTGGTACTGACCAGCAGGTTAAATTCCGCTGCTATTACAAATGGTAACCTTTATGAATTTGATGCTTATATTGGTGCATCTATTGGTGGAATCAGTCTTACAGGTGGTAAAGGAAAACTGATTGGAGCATTATTTGGATCTATTTTCCTGACAACATTCTTTAATGGTATGACTATGTTGAATGTAGATCCGTTCTGGCAGGATGTATTAAAAGGAGTTGTACTGATCGCAGCAATCGGACTGGATGCTTTCCGTAACAGGAAAACTCATTAGAAGGGAGCAGTGGATATGGAAAAAAGCGATATTATTTTTCAGCTTAATCATATTACGCAAGAATTCCCAGGAGTAAAAGCACTTGACGATGTTTCTTTTTCGGTAAGGAGAGGAAGAATTCATGCACTGGTTGGTGAAAATGGCGCCGGAAAATCAACTCTGATCAAGGTTCTTGCAGGAATCAATACACATTTTCAGGGAGAAGTGTTTTTTAATGGTCAGTCATTTCATCCGAAGAATCCGAATGAATCCCAGCAGATGGGAATCAGTGTTGTTCACCAGGAATTGAAACTGGCAGAAACACTGTCTGTTACAGAAAATATGTTCCTTGGGAATCTGATGTATAAAGGTAAACTGGTGGATTGGAAGGGAATGCGTAAAAAAGCCAGAGAAATGCTTCAGAGTCTGCATGTGGAATTAGATGAAAATGCTCTTGTAGACACACTTTCCGTTGCGCAGAAACAGATTGTTGAAATCTGTAAGGCAATGAATCATAACTGCCAGGTGTTGATTATGGATGAGCCATCTGCAGTACTGACAGATAGAGAACTGGATATTTTGTTTGATGTTATTGATCGCCTGGTGAAAAGTGGTGTTACGATTTTATATATTTCACATAAGTTCGATGAGATTTTTCAGATTTGTCAGGATGTTACTGTACTCCGAGATGGTAAGCATATCGATACACTTCCGATCGAGGCTGTTACAAGGCAGTCATTGATTAATATGATGGTTGGTCGTGAAATGGGTATGGAATATCCAAAGGAAATCATTGAACTGGGAGAACCACTCCTTCAGGTAGAAGGACTTGGTCAGCAGGGCGTTTTTAGTGGAGTTGGTTTTACATTACACAAAGGGGAAATCCTTGGTATCTCCGGGCTGGTTGGTGCCGGCCGTACAGAGCTTGTAAAGGCAATCCTCGGAATCGAACATATTACAGAAGGAACGATCACCTATAAAGGTGAAAAAATAGTAAATAAGAATTTTAAAGAAGCAATACAGAGAGGTTTTGGTCTAGTTCCGGAGAGCCGGAAAGAACAGGGACTCGTACAGATGTTTTCTGTAAAAGAAAATATTTGTATGGTAAGTATGGATAAAGTCATTGAAGGAGGCGTGATTAGAAATTCGAAGGTTAAAGAGTATGCCGGAGAATATGTAAAGAAACTGAGAATTGCAACACCTGGAATCGACACAGAGGTACAGTACTTAAGCGGTGGAAACCAGCAGAAAGTCGTTATTGCAAAATGGCTGATGGAAGACTGTGATGTAATCATTCTGGATGAACCTACACGAGGAATTGATGTAGGCGCAAAATCAGAAATATACGGACTGATGACAGAACTTGTAAAGAAAGGCAAAGGCGTGATCATGATTTCTTCTGAGATGCCGGAAATCATTGGTATGTGTGATAATGTGATCATTATGCATGAACGACGTATGGCTGGAATGCTCGAAAGAGAAGAATTGTCACAGCAGAAAATTATGTCATACTGTACATGATTTTATGATAATTAAAACGCGTAAACGAAAGGAAAAGAAAAAGGAGGACACTCAAATGAAGAAAAGACTTATGGTTTTGGCAATGGCAGGAATTATGGTAACAGGACTGGTTTCTTCAGCAAACATTGTATCGGCAGATGATAAAGAAGCATCGGGTCTTGAGGGCAAAAGAATCGGTGTTTGTCTTGTGTACAAAGGTGATGAGTGGTGTGCAGCAGTAGCAGATGAGTTTGAAAAACAGGCCAAAGATCTCGGTGTTGATGTAAACATTCAGGATGGTAACCTGGATGCTGAGACACAGACTAAACAGATCGAGAACTATATTGCACAGGAATATGATCTGATCGCAGTTGACCCTGCAAATGCTGATGGCCTCGTCCCTGTACTTCAGAAAGCAACAGATGCAGGAATACCGATTGTGTTCTTCGATAATAATGCTGATTACGAAGATATTGTTTCTTATGTAACATGGGATAGCTATGAGACTGGACAGATTATTGGAAAATATCTTCATGATAAAATCAAAGACGAAAAAGACGGAAAAGCAAACGTAGCAGTTCTTACCATGTCTTCACCGGTTTCTATCCAGAAACGAATCGAAGGTGTTAAGGATGCACTGGAAGATCTGGATATCAACTATGTATCTGAGCAGGATTATGAAGGAAACAGAGAAAAAGCTTCTAATATCATCACAAACATCAAGGAAGACATTGATTATGTTGTAGCAGGACAGGATAATGGTGGATTTGGTGCGATGTCAGCTCTTCAGGCACTTGGTAATGATACTACAGAAGTATATTCTATGGGTGGATATGGAGCAGAAGCATTTGATACACTTGCAGCAGATGGCACAAACTATAAAGGTACTGTAGTTGTATCTCCAAGCGAACTTGTATCTTCTACATATCAGGTAATTTCCGATTACTTTGATGGAAAAGATGTAGAGCCGCTCGTAAACATTAAACTGAATCTTTGCACAAAAGATAATGTAAGTGAATATCAGAGCGAAGAATAATACAGAAAAAACCTGACTTAAGTATCCTGGGGATTTCGTGTGAATTCTCAGGATACTTTTGCTGTTAAATAACAGAGGAGGATGACATTATGGGTAGAAAAGTTAACTGGGGAATTATTGCGGCAGGTGGTATTGCACGTAGAAGAACACTTCCGGCAATGAAAGATGTCCCGAATGCAGTGATAACAGGAATTATGGATAAAAATCAGAAAGTTTTGGATGAAATTTCAGAAGAGTATAAAATTACTGATACTTATACAGAAGAACAGGAACTTTTGAACAATCCGCAGATAGAGGCCGTTTATGTTGCGAGCCCAGTATGTTTTCACAAGAAACAGGCTCTGGAGGTACTGCATGCGGGAAAAAGCCTTCTTCTTGAAAAACCACTTGCAATGAATGAAGAGGATGCCAGAGAGATTGTACAGACTGCATTAAAAAAAGGACAGACAGCTGGTGTGGCGATGGTTATGAAACATCATCCGGCACATCGTAAAATGAAAAAATTGATTGAATCAGGTGTGATTGGAGATATTGTGAGTTGTCGTGCACAGTTAAATTGTTGGTTTCCGGATATGGAAGGAAACTGGAGACAGAAAAAGGCGACTGCGGGCGGTGGTGCGCTGGTAGATATGGGAACACACTGCATTGATATCTTGAAATATCTTCTGGATGACCATGTAGAGTGGGTATTCGGAGATATTGGAACAAGAACTTTCTCATATGAAGTAGACGATTCGGCAGACTGTATTCTTCATATGAAAAAAGGAGCGACCTGCTATATTGATGTACATTTTAATATCCCGGATGAAGCGGCCAAAGGAATGCTTGAAATATACGGAACAAAAGGAAGCCTTCTTGCGTCAGGAACAATCGGCCAGGACGGACAGGGAGAAGTTTATCTGAATCAATGTGCAACAGAGGGTTATGACAGTAATCAGAAACGAAAAGAAGATGGCCTGGGGCAGAAAGTAGATTATGAAAGAGAAAATATTTACGGAAGACAGATTGAAGAATTTTCGAAAGCAATCGAGGAAGGATTAACGGTCAGTACATCGTTTGAGGATGCATTTGAAACAGTAAAAATTATTGATGCACTTTATAAATCATCAAAAGAAAAGAAAGCAGTGTATCTATAATAGGAGAGATTAAAATATGAATGAACTGTATGAAAAATGCCTGCAGCAGGAAAAAGAACTGGTATTTGAAAGTGTGACGCAGGAAGATATGATTCGGTTAGGATGGACATTATATGAAAATAATAAAAAATTTGCGGGTCCATTGGCAATTTTGATAAAAATCAATGAAAAAACAGTGTTTTCATGTTATCCCGATGGTACAGGAGCTTTTCATGAATTATGGCTCGAAAGAAAAGCAAATATGGTTTATATGAGAGAAATGTGTACATTGAGAGCTTTTCTTGAACTGGAGAGAAATGGAGAGGAGTTGAAAAAGGACTGGATATTAGATGCTGCGAACTATGCTGCATGTGGGGGCGGATTTCCGTTGCGATTGAAAAATGGATGCGTAGTAGGTGCAATATGTGTATCGGGATTGCCGCATTTGCAGGATCACCAGGCTGTGACAGAAGGAATTCGGTTATTCCTAGAAAAAGAGGATAAATTTATAACAGCAGTATAAAAACAATACATAAACCATATTTTATCCCCCTGTTCCGTGAAATATGAATTTGCTATAATATAAAAAATGGTATTTCTAAAATTGGAGGAACTGAGGATGAAATCAATTTTATGTTATGGGGATTCGAATACATATGGACTCATGCCGGACAGCCCGGACCGTTATCCTAGGGATGTAAGATGGACAGGAATTTTGCAGAAAAAGCTTGGTGAGGATTATTATGTAATAGAAGAAGGACTTTCAGGAAGAACGACGTTGTGGGATGATCCGATTGAGGAACATAAAAATGGCAAAAAATATCTGCTGCCTTGTCTTGACAGCCATAAGCCGGTCGATCTGGTGATTCTTATGCTGGGGACAAATGATCTCAAAACAAGATTTTCATTAACTCCTTTTGATATTGGAGCGTCTGTTGAAAATCTGGTTAAAGTGCTTTTAAAATCTGATGCAGGAATAGACTACCAGCCACCAAAGGTTCTGCTGGTGACACCTGTTCCAATTCATAGTGTAGGACGGGATGATCTGGATCACATGTTCTTTGATGTGGAAGAGAGAAGTCAGGCACTGGCACATTATTATGAAGAAGTTGCAAATCGGTATCAGATAGAGTATCTTAATCCGGGAAGTGCAATAGAGACAAATGAACTCGACGGAATCCACTATTCAGCAAAGGGACATGCAGCCATGGCTGAATTGATGGAAAAAAAGGTAAGAGAAATCCTGGAATAAATTGTTGTTAGAAGCAATGCTGCCTGCTCTGATATCAGATATCAGGGCGGGCTTTTTATATCAGAAAAGGAGGAACGGTTGATGAAAGCAGCATATTTAAAGGCGAAATATCAGTTTGAAGTCAGAGATGTAGAGTTAAGAGAACCTGACAGAAACGAGGTGGAAGTCGCTGTCAAAGCTTGTGGTTTCTGTGGGCATGATAATATTCTGGCAAATTATGCAGCAACTGAGTGGGAGCCGTTTGGTCATGAATTTGCAGGAGTTATAACAAAAATAGGAGCAGATGTACGGAATGTTGCGGTAGGTGATCGTGTGGCAATCGAAACTTCAACATTTAATCCATATTCAGATGCTGCTCTGAATGGAAGACCGGATCTCTGTACAGAGTGTACGGATTATATGAAACGTAAAGAAGGAGATACCATGGGATTTGCAGAGAGAACGATTGTACCTGCAAACCTGGTTGTAAATATCCGAGATCTTTCTTTTGAGGAAGCGTGTATTCTGGAACCAATGGGAGTTGCAGCAGATCTTATCCTGACAGCAGATATTCATCTGAATGATGATGTTCTTCTTCTGGGGGCAGGTCCGATTGGACTTATGGCAATGCAGATGGCCAAGAAGAGTGGTGCACGTCATATATATGTAGCACAGCATTCCGGAAGTAAAGCACGTGTAGATCTGGCCTACAAATTTGGTGCTGATGATGTAATATTTACAGATAAAGAAGATCTTGAAAAATATCCATTCCCACGAGGTGGCGTAGATAAAGTTCTGGTAACTTCACCGCCGAGTACGATTGACCTTGCAACAAGAGTTACCAATCCGGGTGGTAAAGTTGCATTTCTTGGAATCGGATATGGTGACAGGGCAAAGGCAACGTTTGATTCAAATATCGTACATCTCAGAAAAATTTCCATTATCGGATCCAATGCGATTCCGGCATTGTATTTCCCGAGATGTATTGATCTTCTGGAGGCAGGTATGGTCGATGTAAAATCTCTGATCTCGCATCGATTCAAACTGGAGGATCTTCCAACAGCAATGGCCCAGTATCTTGCTGAGAAAGATAAAGCGGTCAAAGCGATTATGGTGAACGAATAGAAGGTGCCCTTGTACTGATTGCTGTACTTTTTAACACATTACAGACAAGAAAATCAGAATAGCATTATATAAAATAACAAATAACGGGTGATAGAATTACGGTAATTTATACAAAATAAATAATTTGCCATCTCAAAACCATATTTTGCCCCCCTTTTTTGCACAAACACCTCTGTGTATAATAAGTACATAAACAAGAGAGAACAATGTTTCGGAAAGCAGGGTGAAGATATGGGAGATGTAATTGTTTCCATGGAACACATTACGAAAGAGTTTCCGGGTGTTAAAGCACTTGATGATGTTAAATTTAATCTTCGTTCCGGTGAGGTTATGGCACTTCTCGGAGAGAACGGTGCAGGTAAATCAACACTGATGAAAATCTTAAGTGGTGTATATTCTCTGGATCAGGGAAGTTTGAAGATATTTGGCAAAGATTATTCATCACTTACTCCGAGTTCAGCGAGAGAGGCCGGAGTTGCAATCATTCATCAGGAACTGAATATGTGTAAGGATCTTACAGTTGCGCAGAATATGTTCCTTGGACGAGAAGAACGAAAAGGTTTTGTACTAAATAACTCCAATATGGAAGATATCGCAAGAAAATATCTTGGAGAACTTGGAGTAGATATCAGTCCGGATGAGATTGTTGGAGAACTACCGGTTTCCAAACAGCAGATGATCGAGATTGCAAAAGCACTTTCAATCAATGCAAAGATCCTGATCATGGATGAGCCTACATCGGCACTTACATCCCGTGAGATCGATGAACTGTTTAATATTATCCGTAAGCTGAAAAGCCAGGGATGCGGAATCGTATATATTTCACATCGTCTGGAAGAGCTTGCACATATTACAGACAGAGTTACGATCATGCGAGATGGCCACTACATAACAGAAGGTAATTTCACAGACTTTACTATGGATGAAATCATTGCCAACATGGTTGGCCGTGAGATTAAAGAAAAATTCCCTCATGTTGAGTGCAAGAGAGGCAAGAAAGTATTCGAGGTCAAGAACCTGAACGCAGGACGTCTGGTAAGAGATATCAATTTCTCACTGTATGAAGGTGAGATCGTTGGATTTGCCGGACTTATGGGTGCCGGACGTACAGAAACAACAAGAGCTATCTTCGGTGTTGATCCGAAAGAATCAGGAACACTGATTCTGGATGGTAAAGAAATTACGATCAACAATCCGATGGATGCTATCAAAGCAGGTGTTGTACTTGCTCCGGAAGACAGAAAGAAAGACGGATTATGTACAAAACTCAGTATCCGTCATAATATTGCACTTCCAAACCTTGACCTTATCTGTGGAAAAGGCGGGGTGATCAATACAAAAATAGAAGAAGAACTCTGTGACAAGGCTGTAGCAGACCTCACGATCAAAACTCCGAATCTGGATGTTGATGCCGGAACCTTATCCGGTGGTAATCAGCAGAAGGTCGTTGTTGGTAAATGGCTGGCAAGGAATTCAAGAGTTGTAATTTTTGATGAACCTACAAGAGGTATTGACGTAGGTGCCAAGGTTGAGATTTATCAGCTGATGAATCAGCTGAAAAAGCAGGGAATCGCTGTTATGTTTGTTTCCTCCGAGATGCCGGAGGTTATGGGTGTGGCAGACAGGATTATCGTTATGTGTGACGGACGTATTACCGGTGAGGTAATGGCAAAAGAAACCACACAGAATGACATTCTGAAATATGCAACATCCTTTGAGAATAAACTTGGATCTCAAAGCCAGAACAACAAGGAGGAATAATCATGAAGAAAAAAAGCGGCTTTTCAAAAATTATGGGGGCAAAGGGTGCCGGTACGGTAGTAACAGCCTTCATAGGATTAATTATTATTTATATAGCATTTGGTATTCTGAACCCGAAGGTATTTACACTTCTGAATATCCAGAACCTTCTTCGTTCAATGTCTAAATACCTGCTGATCGGTATCGGACAGAGTTTTGTAATGATCACAGGAAACGTTGACCTGTCAATCGGTTCTGTTGTTGGTATGAGTGCCATGATCTCAGCAACCATGATGACAAAGGGAATGAACCCGGTCGTAGCAATTATTGTAACAATTGTTCTTGCACTGGTTGTAGGTGTTGTAAACGGTTATCTGGTTGGTAAATTTAAACTTCCACCATTCATCGCAACACTGGGAACCATGTTCATCGCACGTGGTATTGCTTATATCGTAAATAATAACAGAAACACTGACAACATTGCATCCGGAATCGGTAAAGAAGCCGGAGACAGATTCCAGAATATTTTCTACTATGGAAAGACAGCAGGAATTTTTAATACATTCTGGATCGCACTTATTATTTTCCTTATCTTCTGGTTTTTCCTTGCAAGAACCAGATCCGGACGTCACATTTATGCAATCGGTTCTAACGTAGACGCAGCAAGACTTTCCGGCGTAGATGTAGTTAAAACAACAATGAAAGCTTACATGATAAGTGGTTTCTGTTCTGCAATCGTTGGATTTGTACTTTGCGCACAGGCTGGTATGGGTAACATGGATGCAGGTAACATGTACGAAATGTACGGTGTTGCAGCAGGCGTTATCGGTGGTGTATCCCCACTTGGTGGATCCGGTATCCTTCTTGGAACATTCGCAGGTGCAGGTGTATGGCAGACACTTGAAAATGGTCTGAACCTGATCCATGCACAGGTTGGTTTCCAGCGTATCATCATCGGTGTGATCGTTGTTGGAGCAGTTCTTCTTGATGTAGTTGTCCGCAGCGGTAATTTCAAAAAGAAAAAAAGTAAATAACTTTAAAAAGAAATAAATTTGAATGAATCTTGATGTTACAATTTGATAAAATAACACAGGAATATAAAGCAAAGAGCTTTATAATATATTAAGGGAGGTTTATACCATGAAGAAAAAAATTTTTGCAGCATTAATTTGTGCATCTATGATCGGATGCCTCGCAGCAACACCAGTATTAGCAGATGAGACTGTTAAGGCTGACGGAGATTACAAGATCGCAGTTATCACAATGGACTCTGTAGACCAGCATTGGGTATCTCTTAAAGAGGGCGCTGAGGAAGAAGCAAAAGCTGACGATGTTACAGTTGACTTCATGGCACCGGATGTAAAAGACGATGCAAAACAGATTGAATGTATCAACAATGCAGTAGCAGGCGGATACGATGCACTTATGGTTGCTGCTAACAGTGAAGATGCTGTTTCCGGTGCTCTTCAGGAAGCAATTGATGCAGGAATGAAACTTGTTTATGTCGACTCTCCGGCAAACGTAGAAGCAGAAGCTACATTCTCCACAGATAACAAAGCTGCTGGTAAAACAGCTGGTGAAGAAATGATCAAAGCTCTGGAAGACAAAGGTGTGAAAGACGGAAGCATTGGTATTGTTAATATCAATAACTCCACAAATACAGCTATCCAGCGTGAAGCAGGATTCAGAGAAGCATTCGAAGGAACAGATTACGAACTTCTTGAAACACAGTTCTGTGAAGGTGATGCTGCAAAAGCTCAGACAATCGCAGAAAACTACATCACAGAAGGTGTTGTAGGTATCTATGGAACAAACGAAGGAGCATCCACAGGTGTTGGTAATGCAATCAAAGCTTCCGGAAGCGATGAAATCATCGGTGTTGGTTTTGATAAATCCGATACACTGAAAGGTCTTATCGAAGATGGATACCTTGTATGCACAATGGCTCAGAACCCGGATCAGATGGGTAAACTTGGTGTTCAGGCTTGTATCAAAGCTCTCAATGGAGAAGATCTTGGCGGAGAAGTAACAGATACAGGTGTATCTGTACTCACAAAAGAATCTCTTGCAGAAGATGGTGCTGAAGAAGAAACAGAAGAAGCAGCTGATGCAGATGACGCTGAAGAAGAAACAGAAGAAGCAGCTGAATAATTATCAGAGCTGATTATAAGTAATAAGTGAATATAGGCCGTCGGAAAAAACCGACGGCCTGTTTCAGGATTAATGAGACTTAATAAGGAGACAGAAGACATGAAAAGATCAGAAATTAACAAAGCTTTAAAAGAACTGGAAAAAATGATTGCAGATCATCAGTATTATCTTCCGAAATTTGCAAATTTCACTCCGGAAGAATGGAAAACAAAAGGCCATGAGTTTGATGAAATCCGTGATAACATGCTTGGATGGGATATTACCGACTACGGCATGGGAGATTTTGATAAATATGGATTTTCCCTGTTTACTATTCGTAACGGAAATATTAAAATGAAAGATAAATATAAGAAACCGTATGCAGAGAAATTCCTTTATCTGAAAGAAGGACAGTATGCACTGAATCATTTCCACTGGTATAAGATGGAAGACATCATCAACAGAGGCGGCGGAAATATTCTGATCCGTGTATATAATTCCCTTCCGGATGAAGAAATCGATAAAGAAGGCGATGTTACCGTACATATCGATGGAGAAGTTCAGGTCGTTCCGGCTGGTACACAGGTAAAACTGGAACCAGGTATGAGCATTACGATCATGCAGGGAATGTATCATGACTTTGAAGTAGAACCAGGAACAGGCCCTGTACTGATTGGTGAAGTAAGCCAGTGTAATGACGACAATATTGATAACCGCTTTAATCCACCAGCAGGAAGATTTCCTGAGATCGAAGAGGATGAGCCACCATATCGTCTGCTCTGCAACGAATATCCGGAAGCTCCAGAAAAATAAGAATGTTTGTGAGATGACGCCGGAAGTATATTCCGGCGTTATTTAATGTATGGCAGAAAGAGGTAGGTATGGTCAAACTCGTAGTAGCAGATGACGAAGAACGTGTATGCAGACTGATCGTGGCACTTGGCAATTGGGAAGAACTTGGAATTAAGGTGGTTGGTACTGCTGCAAATGGAATCCAGGCACTGGAACTTATTCGTAAAGAAAAAACAGATATTTTAATTACAGATATCAGAATGCCGGGCCTAAATGGACTGGAACTGATCGAGAAAGTTCGGGAAATATCACCGGATATTAAAATTATGATCATCAGTGGTTATGCGAATTTTGAGTATGCCCAGAATGCACTGAAACAGGGCGTAAGTGACTATCTCCTGAAGCCGATCAACAAAGATGCACTCAATGAATCACTGACCAAAATGGTGAATCAGATAGAAACTGCGAGAAGAACAGATATGGCGTTTCAGGATATCCAGAATGAACGGCGGGAAGAACTTATCAAGCTCAGAAATATGCTCCTTCATGATCTGTGTCATGACAGATCGCTTGGACTGTCGGAAGATATTCTGCGAGAGAAATATTATCTGAATGTGCAGCCAGGGTTGTATCAGGTCCTTGCAATCAAGCAGGATGCCGGAGAAAACGATAGCAAAGAGGATACCATAGAACTGATCTGGCATAAGATGGAAGAAATCCTGCAAAGAGAGATCACCAAAGAATGCTATGATTTTGTAACGGCTATTGAAGGGGAATATCTCTATGGACTTATGAATTATCCTGCCAGAAACAGTGAGAAAATCCGTAAGATAGTGCGCAGCTGCTTTAACCAGATGATTGCAAGAAACGATTATCTTGGAAAAACACAGCTTTCTCTGGGTATTGGTTCCTCTGTTAAAGAGGCAGAGAATATTAAGGATTCTTTTGTGCTTGCAAATCGTTCACTTGCTGAACGATTACTTGAGGGAAACAGCAAGATACTGGAGGCGGATGCTTCCAATGGTGTTCTCTATGAGAAAAAACTGGTGGATAAATTCACCAGAAATCTGGGAAGTGCGCTTCAGACATTGGATGTAGAAGAAATCAGAAATACGATAAATGTTATATATAATGAAACGATGGAAACACCGGGAGTTCATGGCTGGGAGATCCTTGAAATGATAAGGCAGTGTGGAAGCATTTTTATCATGCGGCTTGATGTACCGGATAAGGCGGAACTTCAGAAGGAATTTGATAACAAATGTGATAATTGTGTAACTGTAAATGCATTGTTTACCTGTCTGCTTGATTTTATGCTCACCAAAGTAAACCAGATGATCGCACTTCGTGAAGAGGATTCTGTGAGACCGGTACGACTGGCGAAGCAGTATATCCACAACCATTATCAGGAGCAGATCACCCTGGAAGAAGTCAGTGATTATGTAGGACTGACACCGGCATATTTCAGCGTGATGTTTAAGAAGGAAACAGAGATTGGATTTGCCAAATATCTGATCAACGAGAGGATTGAAGGTGCAAAGGATCTTTTGAGAGAATCTACATTGTCGGTTGCAGACATATGCAGAAAGGTTGGCTATAATGATCCGAAGCATTTTACGAGGCTTTTTGAAAAAAATGTCGGTGTGAAACCCGCGGTATACAGGAAACTGTATGGATGATGAAATGACCTGGATGAATCAGGATGACTGAAATATTTGGAATGACTGAGATGGTGATAACATGAAGAAATATAAAGAAAAATTCAGATATCTGGATGCAAGGCTGAAAATATCTTTTGTTGCGTTTTGCATTCTTGCTTTTCTGCTTGTTCTGTGTCTGGACAGGGAGTGGATCTTTTCAGAGGGATTCTGGAAGATAGCAATGATTTTTCTTCTGGTGTTGTTAGTGGGATTTACATATCTGTGGATTTGGAAACCATACAGAAGGCTGATCAATCAGGTGCAGCGTTTTTCAGATGGCTATATATCACTGGCAGATCTGAACGATGTAGAGGTTGCCATTTCACCGGAATTTGAACGTATGGCACGTCATATGAACAAGATCGTTACGGCGACGAGAACATTGGATATGTCGAAGCGGCAGGCACAGTACAGGGCACTGCAGAACCAGATCAATCCACATTTCCTTTATAATACATTGGAAGGGATTCGTAGTGAGGCGATCATGGCAGGACTTGATAATCTGGCAGATATGACAGAAGCACTTGCAATCTTCTTCCGTTATACCATCAGTAAGGTAGAGAATCTTGTTACGGTTGAAGAAGAACTGGAAAACTGTGCAACGTATTTTAAGATTCAGCAGTATCGTTTTGGCAGCAGAATCCATCTGGAAATCGAACAGGATGAAGAAGACTGGGATGACATTCTTCACTGCATGATCCCGAAGCTGACTTTGCAGCCGATTCTTGAGAACAGTATCATTCATGGAATCGAGCTCAAACTGGATGAGGGAAAAGTTACGATTTCCATATCCAGAACGAAGTCTCGTCTTCTGATCAAAGTTTCGGATGATGGCGTTGGAATGAATCGTGAGACACTGGATAAACTGAATGCAAAACTGGGTTCCAAGGAAGAAGAGGTAAAGAATTATACGCAGCCGGAAAAAGGCGGTGTAGCACTTGTCAACGTAAATAATCGTATTCATCTTATTTTTGGAGAGGAATATGGGATGCATGTATATTCACTTGAAAATATGGGAACCAGTGTGGAATTATCCATTCCGGTCATTTATAATGAAAATGAACTGAAAAAGAAGGATAAATAATGAAAAAAGAAATTCTTCGTTTGCAGGATGTTACATACAAAAAACAGAATACGATCATTTTTCGAAATATGACTTTTAATATACTGAAGGGTGAGATCATGGGGTTTATTCCGATGAATTCCTATGGGATGGATGAGCTTCTGGATGTGATTGTTAATAACCTTCCATTGTATTACGGATATGTTTATTATCAAGATAAGTGCGTAAACTCATGGAAAGAGGAGAAGCACAGTCGCAACAGAATATGCCTGATTGACAGTGAGACTTCGCTGGTTAATGGTCTTGATGTTCTGACAAATGTATTTACTCTTCGTGCCGGATTTGGACAGGAAATATTGAATGAAAAAATGCTGACTATGCAGCTGCAGCCATTTATTGATGAACTTGGCGTTTCTATTGATCCGTTTATGCCAGTAGAGAAACTCCCTGCGTATAAGAGAGTAATGGTTGAACTGCTTCGTGCGATTGTGGCAGGTTATCATCTGATCATTATTCGTGAGATCAGTACTGTTATCAGTGAAGATGAGCTTGGAAAACTGTTTGACATCATGCGGTATTACACAGGTAAAGGATTTACTTTCCTTTATGTATCGTATCACTTTGAGGAAATACAGCAGGTATGTACCAGAGCAATTCTGATGTCGGAGGGAAGTATTAATCTGATATTTGATAAAGAACAGATAAAAAAAGGGATCAGTGAAGACAATTATATTGATTATTATAATCATGTAAGCCAGCGTCTTCTGCACAGAGCACGTGGAAATGTTCCTACAGCGGAGTCACGGAAAGAAGTTCTTTATGTACGTGATATGTCAGGTAAATACCTGGATCACTTTCAATTCAGTGTCTATAAAGGTGAATGCCTGGTAATTCAGAGCCTGGATACCAGAATGTATAATGAATTTTTGGAGATACTGGAAAAGGAAGGCGGGTTCAAAGAAGTTGACATGCTTGTCGAGGGTAAAAAAGTATCAGATTACCGGACAAGAAAAATCGCATTTATGAAAGAAGAGGCAACCCAGACGATGCTTTTTGATGACCTGACAGTACGGGATAATATTTGCATAGGTCTTGATAGAAAAGCACCGAACATCTGGCTTAAGAAGAGAATCCAGAAATCTGTCCAGGAAGAGTATTATCGTATTTTCGGGGAAGATATCTTTGACTGTTATATAAATGAACTGAGTGATGAACAGAAGACCAGAGTAATTTATATGCGAATTCTTCTGGAAAAACCTGAAGTGGTATTTATGGTACAACCGTTTAAACATGCCGGTACACCACACAGGATGCAGGTGTGGGAGCTTCAGACACTGCTGCTGGAACGAGGAATATCGATTGTAATCCTGGCAATGAATATGTCGGATTCACTGACAATTGCAGACCGAGTAATACGAATCAGCCGTGTGGATGGAAAAATGACAACTAAAGAGTTTACATACAATCAGTTTTCAGAATTACCAATGTCATTGCCTTGGGTTGGTTTCTTTGATGAACTAAAAAATAACGGAGAGGAAATATAAAATGGAAGTAATTGCGGGAATTGATATTGGAGGAACTAAATGTGCGGTTTCCTTTATACATATGAATGGGGATGAGGTAGAATTTTTGTCAAAGGAAAAAAGACCTACGAATGAACCACATCCAGATGAGATGGTGCAGTCGTTTGTGAATGAGATTGCAGAAAAACTGAATGATCATCCGGACTGGGAGCTTGTTTCCATCGGAATTTCCTGTGGTGGTCCGCTGGACGAAGAGAAGGGACTGATCTTATGTCCGCCAAACCTTCCGCACTGGGATCATATAGATCTTTTTACACCGCTAAAGGCAAAGTTTGGAGATGTGCCGATCATGCTGCAGAATGATGCAAACGCATGTGCACTGGCAGAGTGGCAGCTTGGCGCCGGAAAAGGATGCAGAAATATGATTTTCCTTACATTTGGTACCGGCCTTGGAGCAGGACTGATTCTGAATGGTGAATTATACAGTGGTACCAATGGTATGGCGGGAGAAGCAGGACATATACGTCTGGCAGAGGATGGACCGGTAGGCTATGGCAAGGAGGGGTCCTTTGAGGGATTTTGCAGTGGTGGCGGAATTGCACAGCTGGGTCAGGTGATGGCTGAGGAAGCCCTCGACCGTGAGGGAATTCCTTCATTTTGCCAAAGTAAAGGAGAACTATTTAAAGTTAATGCCAGAACGATAGCAGAGGCTGCCGAAAAGGGAGATCCTCTGGCACTAAAGATATATGATATTGTTGCGGACAGATTGGGGCAGGGACTGGCAATACTGGTAGATCTTTTAAATCCTGAAAAGATTGTGATCGGTAGTATCTTCCTGAGACAGGAGAAGCTTTTAAGACCGCGAATGGAAAAAATACTGAATAAAGAGGCGCTTGATCAATCTCTGTCAGTGGTGGAAGTGGTTCCGGCAGGACTCGGGGAGAAACTTGGAGATTATGCTGCAGTTTCAGTCGGACTGCGTGCATATCAGAAAAAATAGCCTGCAAATAAAAAGTCAAGGCTAAATTGAAAGAACATTGAAAATTTTATACAGGTTGAAAATTGGGTATCAAAATAAGACCACCACACCAGTGCTGGTCTGAAAATATTAGTGGATAATTAAGATTCTGAAAGAGATGAAAGATATTCTTTCACTCGTCCGTAGTAGATTCTTAGAAACTTGTTGGCACCTGCAGTCATATAGACATAGTAAGGCTTGCCTTGTGCCCGCTTCTTGTCTAAGAACTGATACACAGGATCATCCTGTGGGTGTGTTTTTATTAAAACATCCATTACCTGAAATAAGGTCTTTCTAAGATCAGATGAGCCTCGTTTTGAAGTTGGAACACTTTTTTGTTCATAACTTCCCGATTCATTAACACCGGGATCTACACCAGCAAAAGCAGTAATAGTACCTTTATGGGTAAAACGGGAAACATCACCAATCTCAGCCATCAATTGAGGACCAAGCGAAGCACCAACCCCTTTCATCGCCATAACAATAGGATACTCTGGGAGTTTGGATGCAGTTTCATTCATGAGAGTGCGTAGTGACTCAACAGTTGTAGAAGCACTATTAAGCTGGTCTACAGCCTGCTTGATAATAAGCTTTGTAATGGCATCCTTAGGAAGTACAGGAACAAGTTCCTTTGCTTTTCCATAGATTTCCTCAGCTTTGGATTGGCTGAAGTTGTACTTCTTACGTTTGCACCAGTTTTGATAATGGACGATAAAGGCATTCAGAGACATTTTACGGACACAGTCCACATGCCAGTATGTAGATGCAAAATCAACCCATTTCTGGCTGCCGTCACTGCGTGCAGGACTGTCAAAGTAAGTATTAACACCAGGATAGGTTTGGTCAAGGATGCTGATAAGATTATTCTTCATGGCTGTTTTATGCTTCATGTAGAAGCCAAACTGACGGTTCATGGTTTTAAGCTGATTGCGTAATTCATCCATAACACTATACTGTTTAAGATTTTGCCATTTGTCAAGTGCATAGCGTGCAATCTTAACGGCATCCGCTTTATCAGATTTGACTTTACGAAGGGAATCATTATCAAAATCCTTGATAAGTTTGGGGTTAATGGTACTGACGAAAAGGTTAGCCTCTGAAAGCTGATGGGCAAGGACTTCGTAGTAACGTCCTGTATGTTCCATCACGATTCGTGACTCACCTTCAACAGAGTTGATGAGTTCTACAAGTGAATTAATGTCACTGGTTGTGTGTTTGATTTCAAAGGGGGTGGAAACAATTTCACCGAAAGGCCGCATGATAGCAACCATACTTTTACCCTTAGAAACATCGATACCTACTGCGTTCATAAATTTGTCACTCCTTAAGATTATTGCAATGGATAAGTACCAGTTTTACTCATTGCCTATTCAATCTACTGTGGTGTGACGCGAATGCACCTATGGCGATTCAACCTGCATAAAACGAACGCTGCGAATGAGGAGCTGGTTATCAGTCTATTTTACGGACGCAAGGTCCAAGAATAAGGAAGATATCCAATTGCTACCTACATTCTAACAGCTTAAGCAACAAGATGGATAATTCCTTACTGGCTGTAAGGGATATTAACCATAAATATATTGTAGTAGAAAGGGTAATATAATGAATGAATTAGAAAGACTTATGAAAAGATATCCTCAGCTCGTGGGATGTCGTGAAGCTATTACAGAGACATATCAGGTGCTGGAAGAATCTTTCAGAAATGGCGGAAAACTTTTGATCTGTGGAAATGGCGGAAGTGCTGCGGACAGTGATCATATCGTCGGTGAGCTGATGAAGGGATTTAAGAAGCAGCGCCCAGTTCCTGCGGATATGAGAGAGAAACTGGGAGAAGATCTTGCGGATCATCTTCAGGGAGCACTCCCGGCAATTTCCCTGGCAGGTCACGCGGCATTATCCACTGCATTTCTCAATGACGTAGCACCGGATATGGTTTTTGCACAGCAGGTTTATGGATATGGCAATGAAAATGATGTGCTGCTTGCAATCACAACATCCGGTAATTCAGGAAATGTTTTGCATGCGGTAAAAGTGGCACAGGCTAAAAATATGAAGACGATCGGTCTTACGGGACCGAAAGGCGGTAAGCTTAAAGAAGCAGCAGATACTTGTATCTGCGTTCCGGGAAGCTGTACAGCGGATATTCAGGAACTGCACCTCCCCGTGTATCATGCACTGTGTGCAATGCTGGAAGAGAGGTTTTTTGAGTAAAAGGATTTAAAATGTTTTTTTAGAATGGTGCCAATGTTGGTGGATATATGGAAAAATATCTGGATGAACTGCGACGTATGGTTTCGGAGAGATGTACATTTGCTACAGATGGAAGCTTTATCAAACCATGTTTCTTCAAACACGAGTCATTAGCTGTAGGTGCAGCACTGTATTTTGTAGATAAATTTATTGAAGAAATCTAAGGAGGTATAATTATGGAATGGGCAGATAATTTTACAGGATTACAGCATATTGGTATTCCAACTAATGATATGGATAAAACTGTTGAGTTTTATAAAAAAATTGGATTTGAGGTAGCACATGAAACAAAGGATGGAGATGTGAGAGTTGTATTTTTGAAGTTCAGGGATCTGATTTTGGAAACATATGAAAATAAAGAAGCAGCATTGTGTGATGGTGCAGTGGACCATATTGCATTTGATGTTGTTGATATTGAAGAAGCATATAAATTTATTACCGGACTACAGATCAAGATTCTGACAGAAATCACCTTCCTTCCGTTCTGGGAAAAAGGAGTAAAATTCTTTATAGCGCAAGGACCAAATTTGGAAAGACTTGAATTTGCTCAGCATATAAAATAAAGTAATCATCAGTCCTGATAAAGATTGATATCAGGGCTGATTAAGGTTATAATTGAATTACAATTTTTTATAACACAAGGAGGTATTTTTATGGACAAAAAGAAAGCAATAGCAGCTGGCCACATCTGTCTTGACATCACCCCGGCTTTTAAGAGTAAAGAAGAAAAGTCAATCAAAGATCTTTTTAGACCGGGACAGCTGATCGCGATGGATGCGGCCAAAGTAAGTCTTGGTGGATCGGTATCCAACACGGGAATCGGTATGAAACGTTTGGGCGCGGATGTAGAACTTATGGGAATGGTCGGTAATGATGCATTCGGTCAGATGGTTCTCAATGAACTGGAGAAATATGATATTTCACCGGATAGTATGATTGTAAGAGATGGTGTGGGTACTTCATATTCAGTAATCCTCGCTCCGGCAGGAATCGACAGAATATTCCTTCACTGTTCAGGAGCTAATGATACATTTACGCTCGATGATATTGATCTTGAAAAAGTAAAAGAAGCAAATCTGTTTCATTTTGGATATCCGTCGCTGATGCGCATGATGTATATCGATGGAGGTAAAGAACTGGTACGTCTTCTGAAAGCAGTACATGAGTTGGGAGTTGCGGTATCTGTTGATATGGCGATGTTTGAAGAAAGTACTGAGGCAGGAGCTCAGGACTGGAATGAAGTTCTGAAATCAGTGATTCCATATATTGATTTCTTTGTACCGAGTATTGAGGAACTTTGTATTATGCTGGATCGTGACCGTTATCATGAATGGAATGAAAGAGCGCAGGGAGCTGACGTTACAAATTTCCTTGATATCGAAAAAGATGTCAGACCATTGGCAGATAAACTTCTTTCATACGGAGCAAAGGTGATTCTTATCAAATGCGGAACTCCGGGTATCTATTTCCGCACAGCTGATAAAGAACAGCTTATTAAAATCGGTGGTGGAATCGGAGAAGAAATCGCAGATTCATGGTCCGATCAGGAAGCATTTGAAAAAAGTTATCTGGTTGAAAAAGATAAAGTCGCTTCCGGAACAGGAGCAGGAGATACAACGATTGCCGCTTTCTTAAGTGCTATACTTGCAGGAAAAGACTGGTCGGATGCACTTCATCTGGCAACAGCCACAGGAGCTCTTTGTGTACAGACATATGATGCGCTCAGTGGAATCATACCTCTTGAAGAAGTACAGAAAAAGATTGATGCTGGATGGGAGAAAAGAAAATAAATTTTTTTCAATTAATAGTTTTTTTAAAAAACTTTTAATTGAATTTATCCCTGATAGCTATTATAATTAAAGATAGTGATAAATAATTTTACAGGAGGAAACAAGATGTTAGTTAACATGAATGACGTGCTTTATCCGGCAAAAAAAGGCAAATACGCAGTAGGCCTTTTTAATGCAGTAAATCTGGAACTGGCACGTGGAATCATTGCAGCAGCAGAAAGTTCTCAGTCACCGGTCATCATGGGAACAGCGGAAGTACTTCTTCCATACGGACCACTGGAGGAGGTTTCCTATTACCTTATCCCTATGGCTAAGAAAGCAAATGTTCCGGTTGTTATCCATCTGGATCATGGTCTTAAGAAAGAAACCTGTCTGAAAGCACTGGAACTTGGATTCTCATCCATTATGTACGACTGCTCTACAGATTCTTATGAAGATAATGTAAGAAAAGTTAAAGAGATGGCAGACATCGCGCACTCTTATGGGGCAACCATCGAGGGTGAGCTTGGACACGTAGGAGATAACCCGGATTCTGCAGAGGGAAGCTCTCATATCAATCCGGCTGACTTCTATACAGATCCTAAAATGGCCAAAGACTTTGTTGACAAAACTGGTGTAGATGCTCTTGCAATCGCAGTAGGAACTGCTCACGGAGCATACAAACTTCCACCGAAACTTGATTTTGAACGTATTCATACAATTGCAAATACTGTAGATGTACCGCTTGTTCTTCATGGTGGATCCGGACTTACAGACAACGACTTCAAACGCGCAATTCAGGAAGGTATCAGTAAGATCAATATCTTCACAGATATCAACGTTGCAGCAGTAGAAGCTGAGTTCCGTAAATTCGAAACTATGAATAAAGGTATCATTGACCTGATCCCGGCAGCAGTAGAAGCTGTAAAACAGGAAACATTAAAGAAAATGATGCTCTTCTCCAGCAATGGAAAAGGCACATTAAATCAGCCATCCCAGGATGAGCTTGTAAAAGCTGTTGTTCAGGAAGTGCTCAGAGAACTTGGCAGGAAATAATTACATAATATAAAAGGTGCGCCGTAAGGCGCACAACAAAAATACAGCAGGTGAATTGCTCACCTGCTGTATTTTTTAACTTTTTTGAGGGGGGGGGGAGATAGAGAGTGGTTATTCATCTATCCAAAACCTATTATAGGGAAGAAATATGTTCAAAGTGTGTACTAATTCTAAAAGAAATCTAAAAAGGGTAAAGAAAAATTAAAGAAAATCTATAATTTTTACAGCGTATTGTAGTTTCACAGAAAAAATGGTAGAGTGTAAACACCTGCTGAAAGTCAGCAGATAATATCACAGGGATTCCGGTTCCGGAAATCCATTTTCAAATGTCATTTCGACAACTATTCCAAAGAAGAAAACATAATAAGTTCAGAAAGGGGAGATGCCTATGCCCTGACAGATCTGCATCCAGTTTACTTTGTTGAGAGAGGCTGCCGGAGAGGAAAAGGCAGCAAAGAGGAGTTCGCAGATGAATTTTAATATGAAAAACAGAATATGGAAAAATTTAAGTGCAATGAGTATGGCTTTTTTCATGACAGGAATGGTTCTTGGAGGATGTGGACAGACAACAGTTTATGCGGCAGAACTGGCGTATGAAAGTGTAGAATTTGAAGAGCATTCTGAAACAGAAGAGACAGGGATAGAAGAATCCGGAATAGAAGAATCCGGAACAGATGAATATGATCCGGATGAAATACAATCAGAAGAAAATGCAGAAGAAACTGAACCTGAAGAGACGGAAGATTCCGAAGAGAAGGATCAGGATAAGGCCAATCTGTCTGATGGTAAATCGGAAGAAGAGGATAAAGAAAACGAGAATAAAAAGAAAACACCGAACTTTACGGTTAACGTAGTCACAGATGAAAGTACAGTAAAAGCAGGAAGCGACCTGGTATATACGGTGACTCTGGAAAATACAGGCGATGTAATGTTGAAAAACATACAGCTGCGGGCATTGTTTTCAAACCAGAATCTGCAGGGCGAGTGGTCCGGGGATAATTTAGAACAGCTGGATGTCGGGATAAGGAAAGAGCGGTATCTGACAGTGAATCTCCCGGAGGAGCAGGAAGTGGCTGTTTCTGTGAAAATTCTGGCATCTGCAGAAGTTGAGATGACAGAAGCAGATACGGAGGATGCTGTAATCAACAGAGAGACATCCCTTGATACAAAAATTATCCCACTGGAAGCATCTTTTGAAGTGACGAAAACGGCTGACCGTTCCGTTGCAGTGCCTGGAGATAAGATTCTGTTTCAGATCTGCATTCGAAATACCGGAGAGCGGACACTGCATTCTGTAGTTACGACAGAACGTTTTCAGCTTGGAAATGTACCGGTACAGTTTTTAGAAAAAGAGGGGGTGGTTCTGAATAAGTCAAAGACAAAAGCAAGGATCGAAAGAATTGAACCGGGCAAGGCAGCAGGCCTGCAGGCAATGGTAACATTGCCGGAAAACCTAAAAGAACAGGAACTTTTGAATGAAGTAACCGTGACGACACTGGAGACTGGGGAACAGGTGATGACTTCTCAGGCAAAAATTCAGATCAGGGCAGCTGAAGAGGTGGAAACAGAAGAGGCAGACAGAATGTCTGTGGATGTGGATAATAGTGCAGTTTCCCATATGGGAGAGAGTTATCCGGCTTCTACACATCCAAAAACCGGAGATCCGTACCAACCGTTTCTGTGGCTGGCAATGATCCCCGGTTCTATGCTGACTGCGGGCTGGATCCGCAGACGGATGTAATTACAATTACAGAATATCGATATGTTCTCCGGCAAGTGCTTTGTTCATACTGCGGACAGCACAGAACTTACCGCACATACTGCAGGTATCACTGTGGTCATCTTCCGGAAGACGGTCATCACGGATAGCTTTGGCTGTTTCCGGATCAAGAGCACAGTCAAACTGTGCATCCCAGTCAAGGACACGGCGGGCATCTGCCATCTTGTCATCGATATCTCTTGCATGCGGGATTCCTTTGGCAATATCTGCCGCATGGGCTGCAATCTTGGAAGCAATAATTCCCTGTTTGACATCTTCTACATTCGGAAGAGCCAGATGTTCTGCCGGTGTTACATAGCAGAGGAATGCGGCTCCGTTCATGGCTGCAACAGCACCACCGATCGCAGCAGTGATATGGTCATATCCAGGTGCGATATCTGTAACGAGAGGTCCAAGTACATAGAATGGCGCTCCCATGCAGATGGTCTGCTGAACTTTCATGTTGGCAGCAACCTGATCAAGCGGCACATGGCCAGGTCCTTCAACCATGACCTGCACGTTATGAGCCCATGCACGTTTGGTAAGTTCTCCAAGACGTACCAGCTCTTCAATCTGGCATACATCAGTGGCATCAGCCAGACAGCCAGGACGACATGCATCTCCAAGAGAAATAGTAACATCATGCTCTTCACAGATGTCCAGAATTTCATCGAAGTATTCATAGAACGGATTTTCTTCACCGGTCATGCTCATCCATGCAAATACAAGGCTTCCGCCACGGCTTACAATGTTCATTTTACGTTTGTGTTTTTTGATCTGCTCGATGGTCTTTCTTGTGATTCCGCAGTGGAGAGTAACAAAATCAACACCGTCCTCAGCATGAAGGCGAATTACGTCGATGAAATCATGAGCAGTCAGTTCAGAGAGATCACGCTGATAATGAATGACACTGTCGTATACCGGAACGGTTCCGATCATTGCAGGACACTCATGTGTCAGTTTCTGGCGGAACGGCTGTGTATTGCCGTGGCTGGAGAGGTCCATGATCGCTTCTGCACCGAGATCTACTGCTTTCATAACTTTCTGCATTTCGATATCATAATCTTTGCAGTCTCTGGATACACCAAGGTTTACATTGATCTTGGTGCGCAGCATGCTGCCGACACCTTCCGGGTTCAGGCAGGTATGATGTTTGTTGGCACAGATCGCTACTTTACCTTCGGCAACCAGTTCCATCATTTTTTCAACCGGCATGTGTTCTTTTTCTGCAACAGTTTTGATCTGAGGGGTTACGATGCCTTTGCGTGCGGCATCCATCTGTGTTGTATAAGTTGTCATATGGTATATTCTCCTTCTATGTAAATGATAATTTTTATTGTGTTTTTCCAAGGGTGTGGTCCAGTGGACCAGAACCATGTCCGAGATCCAGCTGTGCCTTCAGGGCATCAGTCAGATACTGCTTGGAACGGCGCACAGAATCTTCAAGAGAAAATCCTCTGGCAAGATTTGAGGCAATCGCACTGGAAAGTGTGCAGCCGGTGCCGTGAGTATTTGGATTGTTGATGCGTTCACCATGCAGCCAGATGCCATGTCCGTTTGTATAAAGAAGGTCATTTGCATCGTTGATGCGATGGCCGCCTTTCAGAAGGACAGAAATGTGAAAGCTTTCATAAAGTTTGTGAGCAGCTTCTTCCATAGAGTCAGCATTTGTGATTCGCAGTCCGGTGAGCGCTTCAGCTTCTGGAATATTGGGTGTGATGATCTCTGCAAGAGGAAAGAGTTCCTTCTGAAGTGTTTGCTCGGCATCTTTGTCCATCAGACGATGTCCGCTGGTGGAGATCATAACAGGATCCAGTACGATATGGTGTGCATGGTACTGCTGTAATTTGACAGCAACGTGATGCATGATCTCAGCGGATGAGAGCATGCCGATCTTAACTGCATCAGGAAAAATGTCAGTAAAGATGCAGTCCAGCTGGTTGTCAAGAAATTCCGGAGAGGTTTCCTGAATTCCGTAAACACCGGTTGTGTTCTGGGCGGTCAGAGCTGTGATCGCACTCATGGCATAGACTCCGTTCATGATCATGGTCTTGATATCTGCCTGAATGCCGGCACCACCACTACAGTCGCTTCCGGCAATCGTTAATACTGTTTTCATAATCGTGTTATTCCTTATTGTTTTGTTGAGATTTACAGTTTTTGCAGTTCCGTAAGAAAATGTCTGACGGCTTCGGCTTTGTTAGCAGGTTTAAAAAGTCCGCTGACAACGGCAGCACCGGAAATTCCGCTTCCTGCAAGAAGATGAAGGTTGTCAGCAGTAACACCGCCGATTGCAACAACCGGAATTTCTACAGCCTGACAGATCGCTCGCAGAGTTTCGACAGGAAGTTGTGTGACGTTGGTTTTAGTGGTGCTTCCGAAGACTGCACCGCAGCCTATGTAGTCTGCTCCGGCATTCTGGGCTGCAAGTGCTTCTTCGACATTATGGGCACTTCCGCCGATGATAAAGTCAGGCCCGAGAAGCTGACGTGCTTTCTGGATGCCCATATCAGAAAGTCCGACATGAACACCGGAAGCATTTGCTTTCTGTGCAAGATCCGGGCGGTCATTGATGATCAGTGGAACACTGTAACGTTCACATATTTCTTTTAAAAGGGCGGCTTCCTGAAGAATTTCTTCGTCAGAAGCATTTTTTTCACGAAGCTGGACACAGCTGACACCTGCGCGAAGGAGTTCCTCGGTAACGGATGCAAGTGTTTCATCGGGTTTCAGCCAGCTTCGGTCTGTAACAGCATACAGTTTCAGCTGTTCTGGTGATATTTTCATAGGTCTTTCTCCAATATCTGATCAGAATTTATGTTTCGAGGTGTACATTAATTTCTCTTCCAGTACATCAAAAAGATGTACATGAAAACTTCCAATACCGGATTTTTCTGCGTCTGTTCGTCTGCCTGCTTCAAGGGCAGTTTCACGCCAGAGTGCTCCGGCGGCACGGACCGCATCAAATGCAGAAGTGTCCGTACACAGAAATAATGTGCAGAGTGCAGAAAGCATACATCCGCCACCGGTGATTCGTCGAATCCTGGAGTCACCGCCGGTCAGAATCTGTGTCTGCTTTCCATCAGATACCACATCCTCTTTGCCCGTGATCAGAACTGTGCAATTGAGAAGAGATGCCGCCTGCCCTGCAATCAGACAGACATCACGTTCCGCCATCTGCAGGGAACTTTCTACACCGCCGTGTTTCTCGGGACTGTCGGTATCCGAAAAAAGAGAACATAGAACAACGGCTTCTTCCTGATTACAGCGAACAGCAGTCGGATGAACGGCTTGAAGAAGTTTTTGCAGCTCTTTTCTTCGAAATGTGCTGGCACCGGCGCCGACCGGATCCAGGACGACCGGGTGGCCAAGGGCATTTGCCTTCTGTCCGGCAAGGATGCAGGCCTGTATTTTGGCAATGTCCGGTACTCCGGTATTTAGAAGGGTTCCATGACAGAAAGAAGTGATTTCTTCGACTTCCTGTTCATCCTGTCCCATTACGGCACTTCCGCCGGCTGCAAGCAGTAGATTGGCAACATCCTGCATGGTTACCGGATTAGTGAGACAATGAATCTTGGGAGCATTCTGGTGAATGCAGAAAGAAATTTCTTCTATATTATTAAGTGACATAAATTATCTCCTGGCGGCAAGAAATACCTGGCTTTTTTCAAAAACACGAAGCAGGATAAAGGCCAGTACACTTCCGGTAAATGTTGAGATAAAAAACGGGATCATGTATACGGTGAATCCGGCCGGGGCAAGTCCCATGAGAAGTTTGGCTACCGGATAGGCTGCAAGACCTCCGAGGATTCCGGTTCCCAGTGCTTCTGCAACACAGGTAAGACTTAATTTGCGGGTGAGTCGGAAGACCAGACCACAGCATAAGGCGCCAACCATGCTTCCGGGAAAGGCAAGAAGACTGCCGATTCCTAGCAGGTTGCGGATCAGACTTGCACAAAAAGCAATGCCGATTCCCCACCATGGGCCAAGCATGACTGCTGCAAAGACATTGACCATATGCTGGACCGGAGCACATTTACTTCCGGCAACAGGAACGCTGATCAGACTTCCGGCAACAGCAGCTGCTGTCAGTACACCTGCAATGGCCAGCTTCTGAGTGGATGTTGTTTCTTTTGTGTTCATTTTGAGTAAACCTCCTGTTCTACCTGATGAGGGATGAGCCATTGACAGCTTCTTAAAAATCTGATAACAAAAAAGAAGATACCGCAGGGGTACCTTCGTTCAATGTGTCTGGTATTTCCCTACGTTGGCATTATCCAAATCAGGTTAAGGGTCGAAACCAATCAGTTTCCTCTCAGCCGGCTTCAGCCAGCTCCCCTATTTTGTAATTTTACTTTCCTATTATACTGCCAGTTAAAGAAGATGGCAAGATTATATTCAGTGATGTTTTGTAAAAAAGCAGAAAAGCAGAAAAGGAAGACAAAATCTACAAACATTGAAAAGAGAATCTGTTTGTGCTATTCTGTAATGGAGTATATATCCCTAGGCAGAGGAGGACAATATGAAAGTATCAACATTATTGGAAGGTTTGAAATATATCTGTTGTCAGGGCAGCACAGAACAGGAAGTCTCTACAGTTGTATATGACTCCCGAAAAGTAGAAGAAAATTCCCTGTTTATCTGCATTCGCGGTGCGGTTGTAGATGGACACAAATTTGTACCGGATGTGATCAGGAAAGGTGCGAAAACACTCGTTGTTGAAGAAGAGGTAGAAGCACCGGAAGATGTAACTGTGATCAAAGTTGCAGATACCCGTTATGCGATGGCCTTTATTTCCGCTGCATATTTTGGACATCCGGCGGAGAAACTGAAAACGATTGGAATTACCGGAACAAAAGGAAAAACTACCACAACATATATGGTAAAATCCATTCTCGAAAATGCAGGATACAAAGTTGGACTGATTGGAACCATCGAAGCGATCATTGGAGAAGAATCTATTCCGGCAAGCAACACAACTCCGGAATCTTATCTGGTGCAGGAATATTTTCGTAAAATGGTAGATGCAGGATGTGACTGTGTAGTTATGGAAGTTTCTTCACAGGGACTGATGCTTCACCGTACACAGGGATTTGTTTTTGATTATGGTATCTTTACCAATATTGAACCAGATCATATCGGACCAAACGAGCATAAGGATTTTGATGATTATCTCAGATGCAAATCTATGCTGCTCCGGCAGTGTCGTGTGGGAATCGTCAACAGAGATGATGAACACTTTGAGAGAATTATCGAAGGGCATACTTGTCAGCTGGAAACTTACGGATTTTCTCCGGAAGCTGATCTGCGTGCAGAAGATGCACATATGGTAGGCGGCAAAGGATATCTCGGTATCTCTTATCAGCTGAAAGGACTGATGGAATTCCCGGTTGAAATTGATATTCCGGGTAAATTCAGTATTTATAATTCACTGACTGCAATCGCAATCTGTCGTCATTTCAATGTATCACAGGAAAACATCATCAAGGCACTGAAAGTGGCGAGAGTCAAGGGGCGTATCGAGGTGATCAAAGTTTCTGATGAATTTACATTGATGATCGACTATGCACATAATGCAATGGCACTGGAGAGTCTGCTTACTACATTAAGAGAATATCATCCGCATCGACTGGTCTGCCTGTTTGGCTGTGGAGGAAATCGTGCAAAATCCCGCCGTTATGAGATGGGAGAGGTTTCGGGCAGACTGGCAGATCTGACGATCATCACATCCGATAACCCTAGATTTGAAGAGCCACAGGATATCATTGATGATATTAAGATCGGCATCAGTAAGACGGATGGAAAATATGTCGAGATCTGTGACCGCAAAGAAGCGATTGCCTATGCAATCCATCATGGAGAACCCGGAGATATCATTGTTCTGGCAGGAAAAGGACATGAAGACTACCAGGAGATCAAAGGTAAGAAGTATCCTATGGATGAAAGAGTCCTGATCGCAGAGATTCTTCAGGAGGATAAAGAAAGAGCAGATAAATGATCTACGCGGATATCATTGTGGATATATCCCACGAAAAGCTTGACCGCAGTTTTCAATACAGAGTTCCGAAAGAACTGGAAGCAGAGATTCAACTGGGAATGGTAGTGACCATTCCCTTTGGAAACGGTAATCATGAAAGAAAGGGATATGTGACAGGCCTTTCTGACAAACCGGCATTTGATATATCCAAAATGAAAGAACTTCATGGAATCTGCAGCAGTGAGGAGACCACAGAAGAACGCCTGATCGCACTTGCGGCATGGATGAAGAACCGATACGGTTCTACAATGGTACAGGCGCTGAAAACGGTTCTTCCGGTCAGGGAAAAGGTCAAAGCAAAAGAGAAACGTTATATAGTACTGAATATGGATGTGGCAGCGGCAGAGCAGCTGGCAGCGGAACTGGAGAGTGGCAGATGCAAAGCCAGGGCAAGACTGGTTCGGGCGCTTCTGAAAGAGAAGAAACTGGATTATACAAAAGCGTCCAGAGAACTTGGGATGACAGCATCTGTTATAAGGCCGCTGGTGGATCAGGGTGCAGTGCTGGTGACACAGGATGAAGTCTATCGAATGCCGGTAGACGGTTCTGATATTCCACGGGAACAACTGTCCATGCTTACAGAGACACAGGAAGCTGCGCTGTTGCAGATTCAGGAAGAGTGGAAGCAGGAAACACCACGTCCGGTTTTGATCCATGGAGTGACTGGAAGTGGAAAGACGCAGATTTATATGAAACTGATCCAACAGACAGTGAATGAAGGAAAACAGGTTATCGTACTGATTCCGGAGATCGCCCTGACTTATCAGACAGTCCGCAGGTTTTATGGATGGTTTGGGGATAAAGTTTCTGTGTTGAATTCCAGACTTTCACAGGGAGAGAGATATGATCAGTTCAAGAGGGCAAAACGTGGTGAAATCCAGATTATGGTTGGACCCCGTTCGGCTCTGTTTACACCTTTTTCCAGACTGGGTTTGATCATCATTGATGAGGAACATGAACAGACATATAAAAGTGAAAACAGCCCAAGATACCATGCAAGAGAAACGGCAGAATATCGTGCACAGATGGAAAATGCCCGCCTTGTCATGGGCTCGGCTACTCCATCACTTGAAGCGTATACAAAGGCAAAAGACGGAGAATATCGTCTGGTAAAGCTGGAAGCACGCTATGAGGACCGGCCGCTTCCGGAAGTTACTGTTGTAGACCTTCGCGAGGAATTGAAAAACGGCAACCGTTCCATATTAAGCCGCAGTCTGAAGACCGCAGTTGAGAGGAGACTGGAGAGAGGAGAACAGTCAGTACTTTTTCTGAACAGAAGGGGATATGCCGGTTTTGTATCCTGCCGTTCCTGTGGGGAAGCGTTGAAATGTCCACACTGTGATGTGGCGCTGACAGAACACAACAACGGAAAGCTGGTCTGTCATTATTGTGGCTATGAACAGCCACAGGTGGAAAAATGTCCGATGTGTGGTTCTCCGTATATCGGCGGTTTTAAAGCCGGGACACAGCAGATTGAGCAGGTTCTTCGAAAGACTTTTCCAAAGGCACGCGTTCTTCGAATGGATTACGATACAACGAGAACAAAAGGAAGTTACGAGAAAATACTGTCATCTTTTGCAGAACACAAAGCAGATATTCTGGTAGGTACGCAGATGATCGTTAAAGGACATGATTTTCCGGATGTGACGCTGGTCGGTGCGATTGCGGCAGATCTGTCGCTGAATGCTGCTGACTATCGCTGTGCAGAACGTACATTTCAGCTGCTGACACAGGCCGTCGGCCGTTCTGGCAGAGGGAGAAAAGCCGGTGAGGCGATCATACAGAGCTATCATCCGGATCACTATAGCATTCAGGCGGCTGCAAAGCAGGATTACGAAGCTTTTTATCAGGAAGAGATGGCATACCGTATGCTGATGGATTATCCACCGGCGGCACATATGCTGTCTGTGCTGGCATCCGGAGAAGATGAGAAGCTTCTGGAGCAGGGAATGGACTATCTTGCGAAGTTTGTAGAGCGCATTAGCGGAAAGTACAGAGTACATGTGATCGGCCCTGCATATGCATCCGTGGGAAAGGTAAATGATATCTACCGAAAGGTATTGTATCTGAAACACAAAGATGAACGTGTACTTCAGGACATAAAGAATAAAACAGAGAAATACATTGAAGTAAATTCCGGATTCCGGAAATTATATATTCAGTTTGACTATACATAAATATCAGGATCGCGAGAACAATTTGTTGTGGAGCAATCCGCAGTATTTATATGCACCACAAAAGAAGAAAAAGAGAGGAAGAATAATATGGCAATCAGAGTAATCAGAACAGAAGAAGATCCGGTTTTGCGAAAAATCAGCAAGCCGGTAAAAGAAGTAACTCCAAAGATCATAACACTGATCGATGACATGCTGGATACCATGTATGAGGCAATGGGTGTCGGACTTGCAGCACCACAGGTCGGTATTCTGAAACGAATTGTAGTCATTGATGTAGGAGAAGGCCCGATCGTACTGATCAATCCGGAAATCCTTGAAACTTCCGGAGAACAGACCGGTGACGAAGGCTGCTTAAGCGTACCGGGAATGGCAGGTCAGGTGACTCGCCCAAACTATGTCAAAGTTAAAGCCATGGATGAAGATATGAATGAAGTGATCTATGAGGGAACCGAACTTCTGGCGCGTGCATTCTGCCATGAAATCGATCATCTTGACGGAAAAATGTACACAGATCTGGTTGAGGGAGAACTCCACAGAACCAGCTATGAGGAAGACTGATTGCAATAAAGAGCAATTAAGGTGATCACAGATTAAATAATGAAACAGCCCCATGTATAATGGGAGAAAAGAGGAGCAGACTACTATATGAAAATTGTTTATATGGGAACGCCGGATTTTGCGGTACCGCCTCTTGCGGCACTTGTACAGAATGGATATGAGGTGACTGCAGTTGTAACACAGCCGGATAAACCAAAGGGAAGAGGCAAGACACTTCTGCCGACACCGGTCAAAGAAGAAGCAATGAAACACGATATTCCGGTTTATCAGCCGCTCAAAGTGCGTGAACCGGAATTTGTGGAAACTTTAAAAAAACTGGAACCGGATATGATCATCGTAGCCGCTTTTGGACAGATCATTCCAAAGACGATCCTGGATATGCCAAAGTATGGATGTTTGAATATTCATGCATCACTTCTGCCGAAATACAGAGGTGCGGCACCGATCCAGCAGGCCGTGATCGACGGAGAAAAAGAATCCGGTGTAACGATCATGCAGATGGGCGTTGGATTGGATACGGGAGATATGATCTCTCAGGCAGTCGTACCACTTGCTGAGGATGAGACAGGTGGAAGCCTTTTTGACAAACTGGCAGAGGAAGGTGCCGCTCTTTTGATCAGAACGATTCCTTCAATTGTAGATGGAACTGCTGTTTATACAAAACAGCCGGAAGAGAGCCCGACACCGTATGCAGCTATGATCAGCAAGAAAATGGGTCTGATGGATTTTTCAAAAAGTGCTGTTGAACTGGAAAGACTGGTGCGTGGACTGAATCCGTGGCCGAGTGCATATACGTTTCTTAATGGAAAGACGCTGAAGGTGTGGAAATGTGCAGTTGAGCGTGCAGAATGTGGAAAAGAAGCACCGGGAACGATCATTGGTGTGGATAAATCCGGCATTTATGTTGCATGCGGAAGTGATGCACTGATTCTGAAGGAAGTGCAGCTGGAAGGAAAGAAACGGATGGAAACAGATGCGTTTCTTCGCGGATATCAGGTAACTGCAGGGACGATGCTGAAAGATCATAAGGAGTGATGCGGATGTACGGATATGGATACGGATATTATGGATTTGACTGGACCTATGTGCTGCTGATCATTGGAATGCTGCTGTCACTTGCTGCATCTACAAGGCTGAAAAGTACATTTTCCTATTATCGCAAAATCAGAAGTGCATCCGGTCTTACCGGAGCGGAGACAGCAGAGAGAATCCTTCGTGCGGCAGGGATTACAGATGTACATGTAAGAGCAATTTCCGGAAGCATTACAGATCATTACGATCCAAGGACAAAGACTGTAAGTCTTTCCGAGGATATTTATGATAAAACTTCACTGGCAGCAGTTGGTGTAGCTGCACATGAGTGCGGACATGCAATTCAGCATGCAATTGGCTATGCACCACTTGAATTCCGCAGCGCGATCGTTCCGGTGGCGAATTTTGGGAGCACGCTTTCCTGGCCGTTGTTTCTGATCGGACTTTTTTCAGGAATCCGCCCACTGGTAACAGCAGGAATCGTTCTCTTTTCACTTGCGGTTCTGTTTCAGCTGGTGACACTGCCCGTAGAGATCAATGCATCTTCCAGAGCTTTGAAAATGCTTCAGAGTACAGGAATTCTTGGGAGTGATGAGACAAAAGGTGCAAGAAAAGTACTGACAGCTGCGGCAATGACCTACGTAGCTGCACTGGCTGCTTCCATACTGCAGCTGCTGAGACTTTTGATACTTGCAGGAGGAAGAAGACGAGATGACTAGTGGAATCAATACAAGAGAAATGATCATGGAGATCCTTCTTCAGATTGATGAAGAGGGAGAACACAGTCATATTGCGATTCGTAATGCGCTTTCCAAATATCAGTTTCTGCCGAAACAGGAGAGAGCTTTTATCACAAGAGTCTGTGAGGGAACACTGGAATACAGGATATTGATCGATTATATCATCGATTCTTTTTCGAAGATCCCTGTTGATAAAATGAAACCGCCGATCCGCGAGATTCTGCGAAGTGCAGTATATCAGCTGAAATTTATGGATCGTGTGCCGGACAGTGCGGTCTGCAATGAAGCGGTGAAACTGGCACAGAAAAAAGGATTTTATAATCTGAAACCGTTTGTAAACGGTGTACTTCGCACGGTGGCAAGGCAGATGGATGAACTGGAATATCCTCCAAGAGAAGAGAATCTTGTACGTTATCTCTCAGTTCGCTATTCCATGCCGGAAGAACTGGTAGAACGCTGGCTTGCCGATTATGGAGAAGAGACAACAGAAAAAATGCTTGCAGATTTTCTGGAGGAAAAGCCGGTGACTGTACGCTGCCGTACATATCTTAATTCCGTAGATAAGATCTGCGAAAGTCTGAAAAATCAGGGAGTCAAAGTAGAGCAGGCACCATATCTTCCTTATGCAAAACGTATTTCAGGATATAATCATATTCTTGCACTGGATGCATTTATTCAGGGGAAAATGGTTGTACAGGACGTCAGTTCTATGCTGGTTGCCGAGATTGCCAATCCTCAGAAAGGTGACTATGTTATCGATATGTGTGCAGCGCCGGGAGGAAAAAGCCTCCATATAGGAGATAAAATGGAAGGTTTTGGAACGGTAGACGCCCGCGACATCAGTCAGTATAAGGTAAACCTGATTGAAGAAAATATTCAGAGACTGAATTCCATCAATGTACAGGCAAAGGTACAGGATGCAACCATATTTGATGTGGAATCGGAATGCAAAGCAGATATTGTCCTTGCGGATGTGCCGTGTTCCGGATATGGTGTGATCGGCAAAAAACCGGAAATCAAATATCGTTCGACAGCACAGAAGGAAGAAGAACTTGTGATCCTCCAGAGAACGATCTTGGACAAAGCAGCAGAATATGTAAAACCGCGAGGAGTACTGGTATTCAGTACATGTACGATTGCAAAAGAAGAAAATGAAGAGAACATGATGTGGTTTATGAACAATCATCCGTTCAAACTGGAAAGTATTGATGAATTCATACCGGAAGAACTTCGCTCAGAAACGACCGGACTTGGATATTTGCAGATGCTTCCGGGAGTGCATGGCACAGATGGGTTCTTTATTGCAAGATTCAGAAGGAAATAATTATGACAGATATCAAATCAATGACGATAGATGAGTTAAAAGAACTCATGACGCAGATTGGAGAAAAGCCTTTCCGTGCAAAGCAGATATACAGTTGGCTGCATGAACATCTGGTAACTTCTTATGATGAGATGGCAAATCTCCCGAAGAGCCTGAAACAGAAACTGGCTGATTATCCGATTACAGCACTGGAAACTCTGGATGTTCAGATCTCAAAGGTGGATGGAACCAGAAAATATCTGTTTCGTCTTTCTGACGGAAATATGATCGAAAGTGTTCTCATGCGTTATAAATATGGAAATTCCGTCTGTATTTCATCTCAGGCGGGATGCCGTATGGGGTGTCGTTTCTGTGCATCTACGATTGGCGGCCTGACCAGAAACCTTCTTCCGTCAGAGATGCTGGATCAGATTTACCGCATTCAGACATCTATCGGAGAACGTATCTCCAATGTAGTGGTAATGGGGACCGGTGAGCCACTGGATAATTATGACAATCTGCTGCGTTTTATTCATATTCTTACGGAAGACGGAGGAATCCATATCAGCCAGCGAAATCTTACTGTTTCTACCTGTGGCCTGGTTCCGAAAATTTATGAACTGGCAGAAGAAAAACTTCAGATGACACTGGCTGTGTCTCTTCATGCACCGAATGATGAAAAGCGGCGGGAGTTAATGCCGATCGCCAATAAATATTCTATTGATGAATTACTGGCAGCCTGCCGCAATTATTTTGACAAGACAGGGCGCAGAATCACCTTTGAATACAGTCTGGTGGCTGGAGTGAATGACAGTAAAGAAAATGCGCAGGAACTTGCTGGCCGTCTGAAAGGGCTTAACTGTCATGTGAATCTGATTCCGGTCAATCCGGTAAGAGAGCGTTCCTTTGTGCGTTCCACACGTGAGGCAGTGGAGAATTTCAAAATTAATCTTGAAAAATGTGGAATAAATGGTACTATTAGAAGGGAAATGGGCAGCGATATTGACGGTGCCTGTGGTCAGTTAAGAAAAAGATATATGGAAAAAACAGAAAGTGAGAAGTGACATGAGGGTATATTCAGCTACGGATGTAGGGCAGAAGAGGAAGATGAACCAGGACTATGTGTTTGTTTCCGAAAACCCGGTTGGAAATCTTCCGAATCTGTTTGTCGTTGCTGATGGTATGGGTGGACACAATGCCGGAGATTATGCATCTTCGCATGCAGTTCAGACTTTGGTGGACGAGATTCGGAGAGATGCGGATTTCAACCCTATCAAGGTGATTCGTCATGCCATTGAGACTGCAAATACGGAGATTCTGGAACGCTCCCGCAGAGAAGAACATCTGAGGGGAATGGGAACAACGATCGTGGTCTGCACAGTTGTCGGTCACTATGCATATGTGGCCAATGTAGGAGACAGTCGTTTATACGTGATCCAGGGAGAAATTCATCAGGTGACAAAAGATCATTCACTGGTACAGGAAATGGTCCGTATGGGTGAGATCAAACCGGAGGAGGCAAGAAATCATCCGGATAAAAATATCATTACCAGGGCGCTTGGTGCAGAGAGAACCGTAGATATTGACTTTTTTGACCTGAAATTGGAACCGGACAGTACGATTCTTATGTGTTCCGATGGTCTGAGCAATATGGTAGAGGACAGTAAATTAGAGGAAATCATACTGAACCAGACAGAGGAACTGCCGAAGAAGGGCGAGAAACTTCTGAAAGAAGCAAACCAGAACGGTGGTAAGGACAACATAGCAGTCATACTGGTAGAACCATTCACAAATGAGGTGGAAAAATGTTAAAGACGGGAATGATCATAGCAGAACGCTATGAAATCTTAGGTAAAATAGGCACCGGCGGAATGGCCGATGTATATAAGGCAAAGGATCACAAGCTGAACCGCTTTGTGGCAGTAAAAGTATTGAAGCCGGAATTCAGAGAGGATACAACTTTTATCCGCAAGTTCCGCAGTGAGGCCCAGGCGGCAGCAGGACTGACACATCCGAATATTGTCAATGTTTTTGATGTGGGTGATGATGAAGGTGTATATTACATCGTTATGGAGCTGATCGAGGGCATTACACTGAAAGAGTATATTGCCAAAAAGGGTAAACTTTCGATCAAAGAAGCAACAAGTATTGCGATTCAGGTATCTATGGGGCTGGAGGCAGCACATAATCACGGAATCGTTCACCGAGATGTAAAGCCGCAGAATATTATTATTTCAACAGACGGTAAAGTAAAAGTAACAGATTTTGGTATCGCAAGAGCTGCTTCTTCAAATACTATCAGTTCCAATGTGATGGGTTCTGTACATTACAGTTCTCCGGAACAGGTCCGCGGCGGTTACAGTGATGAAAAGAGTGATATCTATTCACTGGGTATTACATTGTATGAGATGGTAACGGGACGTGTACCGTTTGACGGAGATACAACTGTTGCGATCGCAATCAAACATCTGCAGGAAGAAATGGTACCTCCGAGTGTATATACAGAAGAACTTCCGTACAGTCTGGAGCAGATCATCCTGAAATGTACACAGAAGAGTGTAAATCGTCGATATGAAAAGATGGAGGATGTAATTGCCGACCTGAAACATTCTCTGATCGATCCGCAGGGGAATTTTGTGAAATTATCTTCTGTTGACAACGAAGCGAAAACAGTTGTGATCTCTGATGAAGAGCTTGGCGAGATCAAGCATACACCGAAAAACCGTACTTCACAGCGTAAGCAGGATGTGGCTGAGCTGGAAGATGAAGTACTGGATGATGATTATGATGACGACGATGATGATTACGAGGACGAATATCGCCGCAGACGTGAAGAAAAGAAATCCAGAAATAAAAAGAAACATAAAGCACCGAACAGTGCACTGACAATCCTGTCTCTCGTTGCAGGGGCAGTGATCCTTGTAATTGCAATTTTCTTTATCGGTAAGGCGGCAGGCATCATCGGTGGTGAAACACCGACAGATAACCAGCAGGAACAGAACGCAGATGCAACAGGTACAGATGAAGACGGAATGGTTGTAGTACCGAATCTGGTTGGCAAGACAGAAGATGAAGCAGCGGCTCTGCTTGAAGAAGAAAAGCTTGGCAAACAGATGATGGGAGAAGAAAATTCTACTCAGGAAAAAGGCAGAATTTCTTCACAGGATATTCCGGCCGGAACAAAAGTAGAACAGTATACAACTCTGAAATATTATCTCAGTAAAGGTCAGCAGGAAGTTGTTATGCCTGATCTTTCCGGAGAGACCGGTATAGATGCACAGCAGACACTGGAAGATCTGGGACTGAATGTAACGGTACAGAAAGAGTACAGTGAAGATGATGGAACAGGCTATCCAATGGTAAATCCAGGTTATGTGGATTCTGTCACACCGACAGCTGGAAGCAGCGTTTCTGCAGGTGACGAGGTTACACTGGTTGTCAGCCGTGGTCTGGATTATGGCGATAGTGTTTCAGTGCCAAGCGTTGTCGGTATGACAAAGAATGATGCAATCACAACACTTGGAAAATGGACTGACATTAAGGTGACAGAGCAGCAGAGCAGCGATGTGGCATCTGGGGAAGTTATTTCTCAGGATCCGGCAGCAGATGAATATGCAGATCCGGATCAGCCGATTGAAATTGTAGTTAGCAGCGGAAATGAAGCTCCATCTTCTGATACAGAAGACACATCAGCAACAGATAATACTGCATCAGCACAGAGCACAGATAGCACACAGCAGAGTGCAGCAGCTGCAAATGGTGAAGTATGGAAATGTACACAGACACTGAATACACCGACCGGATATCAGGGAGGACAGGTTCGACTGGAACTTCTTCAGGATGTGAACGGAGAAACACAGTCTTCGATCATTGTGGACTGCAAACAGATAACATTCCCATATACACTGGATGTTACCGGAGCTCCGGGAGTCAGCGAAGGTACATTATATGTGTCAGAAGTAGTGGATGGTACGATCCAGCAGCTGGGACAGTATCCACTTACTTTCAAGAAAGCAGAGTAATACATGCAGGGTAAGATCATCAAAGGAATAGCGGGATTTTATTATGTATACGGAGAAGATGAAGTGCTCTATGAATGTAAAGCCAAGGGAATCTTCCGCAAAGATAATCAGAAACCGCTGGTAGGTGATAATGTGGAAATCACAATACTTGACCAGCAGGAACAAACGGGCAATCTGATCCGAATCCTTCCACGCAAGAATTCATTGATTCGTCCGGCAGTTGCAAATGTTGACCAGGCGTTTGTGATCTTTGCACTTGAAAATCCCAAACCCAATTTTATGCTGCTGGACCGCTTCCTGATCATGATGGAACAGGCAGAGGTTCCGGCAGTGATCTGCTTTAATAAAAAAGATCTTGCATCGGAAGAAGAAACCCGGACATTATGTGAAATTTACAGAAACTGCGGTTATCAGGTGATCCTTTCCAGTGCACTTGAAAAAGAGGGACTGGATGAGATACACAGGATCCTGAAGGGAAAGACAACAGTTGTTGCAGGACCTTCCGGAGTCGGTAAGTCTTCCCTGACGAATCTTTTGCAGGGAGAAGTACAGATGGAGACCGGCGAGATCAGCCGTAAGCTGAAGAGAGGCCGGCATACGACCAGACATTCACAGGTGATTCCGGTTGGAGAAGATACGTTTCTGATGGATACACCAGGATTCTCGTCTTTATATCTGATGAATATGGAAGAGCAGGATCTGAAAAATTATTTTCCAGAATTTCGAAAATATGAGGATACATGCAGATTTCAGGGATGCAGACACATCCATGAACCGGGATGCAGAGTAAAAGAAGCTTTGGAGAATGGTGAGATCAGCAGACTCCGATATGAAGATTATCTAAGTTTATATGAAGAATTGAAAGAGAAAAGGAGATATTAAATGGAATATCGATTGTGCCCCTCAATTTTGTCGGCGGACTTTAACCGCTTGGGCGAACAGATTCAGACTTTGGAAAAAGCAGGAGTTGAATGGCTTCACATTGATGTTATGGATGGAGATTTTGTGCCGAGTATTTCGTTTGGAATGCCGGTGATCCGTTCTATCCGCAAAGAATCCAAAATGTTTTTTGACGTACATCTGATGGTATCGGCACCGGAACGTTATATTCAGGATTTTGTGGACTGTGGTGCAGATTCCATTACGGTACATGCAGAAGCATGTGAGGATCTGGAGAGAGCAATTGAACTGATCAGAGATGCCGGTGTCAAAGTCGGAGTTTCTATTAAACCGGCAACTCCGGTAAATGATATCAGCCATCTTCTGGAAGATGTGGATATGGTTCTTATTATGACCGTACAGCCAGGGTTCGGTGGTCAGAAATATCTTCCGGAATGTACAGAGAAGATCGTGGAGCTGAAGGAACTGATCGACAGAGAAGAACTTGATGTAGATATACAGGTGGATGGCGGAATCAACGATGAAACGATGGAAATTGTTATGAAAGCCGGTGCGAATCTTCTGGTTGCAGGTTCTTATGTATTTAGTGGTGATCTGGAAACAAATGTTTACAGTATACAGAAAAAGATGGACAAGATTAAATCAGAGATTGATTGAGGAAGAGCATGAAAGATGTGATCATCGTAAGCGGGGGCAATATCCAGAGAGATTTTGCCCTCGATTTTTTGAAGAAAAACAAAACAGAAAAAGTAGATCTGATCGCAGCAGACAGAGGTGTTGAATTTTTTAAAGGAACAGACTGGCAGCCGGAGGTGGCAGTAGGAGATTTTGACAGCCTTTCGGCTGAGGGGGCATTGTATCTGCAAGGGCTGAGGGAGACAGAGATTATGCGTCTGAAGCCGGAAAAAGATGATTCGGATACACAGTCTGCCGTGAATTTTGCGATTGACCGTGGTGCTGAGCGGATTACGATCCTGGGTGCGACCGGAAACCGGATCGATCACCTTATGGCTAATTTCGGACTGCTGGTACATGGAAGGAACCGAGGTGCGGATATCATACTGGTCGATCAGTGGAATTATATGAAACTGATCGAAAGTCATACAGTTCTTAAGAAAGAGGAACAGTTTGGCAAATATGTTTCTTTCTTTTCGCTGGAGGGAGATCTGACAGGTCTGACACTGAGAGGGTTCAAATATCCACTGAATAAATATCATCTGAAAGTTTCAGACAGTGGACTTACAGTCAGTAATGAAATTGTAGATGAAGAGGCATGTGTAGAGTTTGATGCAGGCTCCTTACTGATGCTGATGACAAGAGACTGACTGAAAAACAGCGAGGGGAATACGCTTGACAGATGAAACTGACAGAGGTATACTTTAAAAGATAATTTTATAAGAAAACCAATGAGAGTGAACAGAGTTCATGAAGGGGTGCACCACCGCGGGTGTATTTCTTTGTGGACTCTTTTTTGTTGGTTTCACACAGGAGGACAACATATGATCACAGTAAATGGAGTAAAAAGAACTCTGGAGCAGCCGTTATCTGTTACAGAATATCTGGAGAAGAACCAGTATATACCAGTACAGGTTGCCATTGAATTAAATGACCAGATCCTGGCAAGAGAACTTTATGGAAGCACAATTTTGAAAGAAGGGGACGTTATGGAAATCGTTAGTTTTATGGGCGGCGGAAGCGGCAAGAATGAAGAAATGGACAGAACAGAAGATAAACTGATTCTTGGAGGACATGAATTTACATCCCGTTTTATTCTTGGATCCGGTAAATTTTCACTGGATCTTGTAAAAGCATGTATTGAAAAAGCAGGAACACAGATCATTACGCTTGCCCTTCGTCGTGCAAATCAGGGGGGACTTGCGAATATTCTGGATTATATTCCAAAGAACATTACGCTTCTTCCAAATACCTCCGGAGCGAGAAATGCGGAGGAGGCTGTGCGTATCGCGAGACTTTCCAGAGAGCTTGGATGTGGTGATTTTGTCAAGATTGAAGTTATCCATGATTCCAAATATCTTCTTCCGGACAACTATGAAACGATCAAGGCAACAGAGATTCTTGCAAAAGAAGGGTTTGTAGTTATGCCGTATATGTATCCGGATTTGAATGCAGCAAGAGACCTGGTTAATGCCGGTGCAGCATGTGTAATGCCTCTTGGATCTCCGATTGGTTCCAATAAAGGAATCTGCACAAAAGAATTTATCCAGATATTGATTGATGAGATTGATCTTCCGATCATTGTAGATGCCGGAATTGGAAGACCATCCCAGGCATGTGAGGCGATGGAAATGGGAGCTGCCGCTGTTATGGCAAACACCGCAATCGCAACTGCAGGTGATGTACAGGTGATGGCAGAAGCATTTAAAAAAGCAATTGAAGCAGGCAGAAGTGCTTATTTATCCGGATTTGGACGGACTTTGGATAAGGGAGCCAGTGCTTCTTCACCGCTTACGGGATTTCTGCACGACTAAAGACTATCAGATAAAGGAGAAGACAAAATGTCATCAAATACAACAGAACATGGCGAACATTTTAACGAGAGTATCGTCAATGAAGTAATTCTGGAAGATATGAAAAAAAACCGTATCGATCATATGAAATATCTTCCGGGAATGGAGACAATGGAAGAGTCCGATGTTATGGAACAGGTCATCGCAGCGATGAATGCCTATGATTATGATAAGTATACAGAAAAGGAGGTCCGCAGAGCACTGGAACATGACAATCGGACGGTTGAGGACTTCCAGGCACTTCTTTCTCCTGCGGCACTTCCACTTCTGGAAGAGATTGCTCAGGCAGCGAGAGTGGAGACAAGAAAACATTTTGGAAACAGTGTATATATGTTTACACCAATCTATATCGCAAACTACTGTGAAAATTACTGCATCTACTGCGGTTTTAACTGCCACAATAAAATTCGCCGTGCACAGCTGAATGCAGAGGAAATTGACAAAGAGATGGCAGCAATCGCAAAGACCGGTCTCCAGGAAATTCTGATTCTTACCGGAGAGAGCCGTGTAAAGTCCGATGTGAAATATATTGGTGAGGCGTGTAAGATCGCAAGAAAATATTTCAAAGTGATCGGGCTGGAAGTTTATCCGATGAATTCGGATGAATATCATTATCTGCATGAATGTGGAGCCGATTATGTGACTGTTTTCCAGGAAACTTACAATTCAGATAAGTATGAAACACTTCATCTGGCCGGACATAAACGAATTTTTCCATATCGCCTGAATGCACAGGAACGTGCATTGAAAGGTGGTATGCGCGGTGTTGGTTTTGCTGCACTTCTGGGACTGGATGATTTCCGTAAAGATGCCTTTGCTACCGGTTATCATGCCTGGCTTCTTCAGAGAAAATATCCACATGCTGAGATTGCATTTTCCTGCCCGAGACTGCGTCCGATCATTAATAATGACCGGATCAATCCGATGGATGTGCATGAACCTCAGCTTCTGCAGGTAGTCTGTGCATATCGGCTGTTTATGCCATTTGCCAGTATTACGGTTTCCACCAGAGAGTGCGAAAGAGTTCGTGACAATCTGGTTAATATTGCGGCAACCAAAATTTCCGCCGGGGTTAGTACAGGTATTGGAAGCCATGTAGAGGATATCGAAGACAAGGGAGATGACCAGTTTGAAATTTCAGACGGAAGATCTGTGGATGAAGTATATCAGGCCCTTTTGAATCATGATCTTCAGCCGGTCATGAACGATTATGTATATCTGTAAAGAAAAAAATGGTGCCAGAAATGAAAATGCTGGTGCTGCAGAATATAGAAATATAATAGCAGTAACGAACCGAAAACTCTGTGAAAGACCTTTTCTTGAACAGGTGGAGAGAATCTGCCAGATGCATCCCAAAGCACTGATCCTGCGGGAAAAAGATCTTTCAGAGTCTGCATATGAAGCAATGGCAGGACAGGTTCTTAAGATCTGTGGCAGATATGATACACCATGTATGCTCCATAGCTTTGTAGAAGTGGCCCGGCGACTGCACCATCCATATATTCATCTGCCTCTTTTTTTACTGGAAGAATATTGTGGAAAACTCAATGATTTCCGAATAGTAGGTTCGTCCATCCATTCTCCGGAGGAAGCGGTCAGGGCACAGAAAGCAGGCGCAACCTATGTGACGGCGGGCCATGTTTATGTGACAGACTGCAAGAAAGGGCTTCCACCACGTGGACTTGAATTTCTGAAAGAAGTCTGTACAAAGGTAACAATTCCGGTGTATGCTATAGGAGGAATTCATGCAGGAACCGGACAGATACAGGAAGTAATGGACTGTGGGGCATCCGGCGGCTGCATCATGTCGGAGATGATGAAAATTTGATAGAATATGAACTGATACGTTCCAACAGAAAGACATTGACGATTCAGGTAAAACCAGACGGAAGTGTTATCGTACGGGCACCGGTCCGGCTGGCGAAATACGGGATTGCGAAATTTGTAAAAGATCATGAAACGTGGATATTTGCACAGCAGGAGAAACTGGAGAAATATCATGAGAATATGCATGTGATCACAGACGAAGAGCGTCAGGAAGGAATTTTGCAGGCAAAAAAGATCTTTCCTGAACGTACCGCATATTTTGCAGAAAGGATGGGAGTTACCTATAACAGAATCACGATCCGAGAACAGAAAACCCGTTGGGGAAGCTGCAGCTCTGCGGGAAATCTCAACTTCAACTGGAAGCTGGTACTGATGCCATCGGAACTTCTTGATTATGTGGTTGTCCACGAACTGGCACATCGTAAAGAAATGAACCATTCACCGCGTTTCTGGGCAGTTGTGGAAAAAGAACTGCCGGATTACCACGAACGAAGGGAAAAATTGAAAAAAATGGGAAAACAGCTGGGATAAAACTCGGCTGTTTTTTTGCCATTCATGCAAAAGTAATGTATAATATAAATATTTACTGACGAATTATATTAAGGCAAGGAGGCGGAACATGATGAAAAATATGGTCATATATTTACTGGCAGTCAATTTCATTACTTTTCTGTTGTACGGAGACGATAAGAGCAGAGCACGGCGTCATGCCTGGAGGATCCCGGAGAAAGTTTTGATGGGGGCTGCAGTTATAGGCGGAAGCATCGGAGCTTTACTTGGGATGAGTATTTTTCATCACAAAACAAGAAAACCGAAATTTTATATAGGTATTCCGCTGATTCTGCTCATAGAATTTGGGCTGGTCGCCTGGATATGGTATACAGGTGGACATTTTTGAGCAGACTGTAGAGAACAATAGTGAAAATATGCAAGAAAAGAGGATAAAAACATGTCAGGAACATTGATCTGTTATGGAGATTCCAATACATATGGATATGATCCGCATGATACAAATGAAGGAAGATATCCCAAAGAGGTCCGATGGACAGGAATACTGGATACAGAGACAGACTGGAAAGTCGAAAATCATGGTGTAAATGGACGAAGCATACCACATACGGTCAGCACTGTAAAATTTGCCTGTCAGCAGGTTCGAGACTGGCATCGAAAGCCGAATTCGGTATGGCTTCTGGTAATGCTTGGAACAAATGATCTTCTGGAAAATCCGGATTTTACAGCAGCGGATGTGGCAAAGAGGATGGAACGCTTTCTGAAACGAATGATGGAAGAAGCAGGACTTGCAAGCAGAAAGATGCGCCTTCGTCTGATCGCACCGCCGGCAATGCAGGAAGGACAGTGGGTGGACCGTCCGGAACTTCTGACGGAATCCCGCAATCTGGGAAAAGAATATAAAAGGATTGCAAAGCGCCTTGGGATTGCTTTTACAGATGCCAGTGGATGGGAAATCCCGACAATTTACGATGGAGTTCATTTTACGAAAGAAGGACACCGTATTTTTGCAGAAAACATTCGAAAAGAATTAAATATTTAAGAATGATAAGGAAAAAAGACAATGGTAAAGGTAGATTTGATCACGGGCTTTCTTGGCTCTGGTAAGACCACATTTATAAAAAAATATGCCCGTTATCTGATGGAGCAGGGACAGAACATCGGCATCCTTGAAAATGATTTCGGAGCCATCAATGTGGATATGATGCTTCTTCGTGAGCTGGAAGGTGAGAACTGTGAGCTGGAAATGGTAGCCGGTGGCTGCGATAAAGACTGTTACAGAAGACGTTTCAAAACAAAACTGATCGCAATGGGAATGTGTGGTTACGACAGAGTTCTGATCGAACCGTCCGGAATCTTCGATGTAGATGATTTCTTTGATGCACTTCATGAAGAACCACTGGACCGCTGGTACCAGATTGGGAATGTGATCACAGTTGTGGATGCGAGTCTGGAAAAAACACTTTCAAAGGAAGCGGATTACGTGCTGGCTTCGGAAGTTGCCAACGCAGGATGTGTACTCTTAAGCAAAACACAGGATGCATCTGAAGAAGAAATTCGACAGACAGTTGCACATCTGAACCGTGCATTGCAGGAGATTCACTGTTCGAGAGTTTTGAAAGACGAAGTGATCTGTAAGGACTGGGAAGACTTCACAGAAAAAGAATTCAAAAAAATCCTGGAGTCCGGTTATTTGGTCGAGGATTATGAGAAACTGTATGTAGATCAGGACGAAATTTTTCAGACATTATTTTTTATGGATGAGAAGATTGCTGTATCAAAAGCAAAACATGCAGCCAAAAAAATCTTTGCAGATCCTGCCTGCGGTGGAGTTTTGCGTGTTAAAGGATTTTTGCAGGATGGAAAAAACTGGCTGGAACTGAATGCAACGCAGCACGAGATAAGCTTAAAACCGATCGGTGCAGGACAGGATGTGCTGATCATCATCGGTGAAAAATTAAACGAGGAGAAAATTAGATATTATTTGGAATGATCTGCTGTGTTAAAGAATACAGCATAGAGGAAGTAATGGAGGAACAATACAAAATGTCTGTTGAAACAAGAATACTATTTACGGATCTGGATGGAACTTTACTGAATGATCATAAGGAAGTGACATCGGGAAACCAGGTGGCAATTGATGAAGCTCTGGCATGTGGACATAAGATCGTAGTCTGCACAGGGCGTCCTCTGGCGAGTGCGCGTGTCTGTGCGGCAAAAGCCGGACTGGATAAAGAAGGCTGCTATGTGATCTGCTTTAACGGAGGACAGATCTATGATCCATATCATGAAAAGACCGTTTACGGTAAAACCTTCTCAAAGGAAACTGCGGCAAAGATCATCGGGGAAGCTATGAAGCGTGATCTGCATATTCAGAGTTACTCAGATACACATATTCTTTCTGCCAGGGATACGGAAGAACTTCACAGATATGCAAAGATCAATCAGCTGCCCTACAAGGTTGTAGAATGTGCGGCAGATGTTGTGCCGGAGGATCCGTATAAACTGATCGCGATCACACCGGCAGAACAAAAAGAGAAAAATATTTGTTTTCAAAAAGAAGTGATCTCGCAGTATGCAGGAGAAGTACACAGCTTTTTCTCTAATGACTGTTATCAGGAAATCGTACCAGAGGGAATATCCAAGGGATTTGCGGTTCGATGGTTCTGCGATTATCTGGGAATCCCGATTGAGAATTCTGTAGCCGCCGGAGATGCACAGAACGATGTGGAAATGCTTAAAGCGGCCCATGTGGGAGCTGTCATGTGCAATGCTTTTCCGGGAATTGCGGAATATGGAAACTATGTGACGGAACACGATAATAACCATGACGGAGTGGCGGAGATCATTCATAAATTTATATTGAAAGATGCCTGAGAAATCAAAGTAGAAGATATCATTGCAATTCGGAAATGATCCCCCGGGGGTAACTGTAAGCAGGATATCGGATTTATGGGGATATAGACTTTTTTACACATGTGTGATAAGATTGAATAAGTATGAAATCTAATAAAATAACGAAATGGAGAACTATAGAGAAATGAAACTTGGAATTGTAGGACTGCCAAATGTAGGAAAAAGTACACTGTTTAATTCACTGACAAAAGCCGGAGCAGAATCTGCCAATTATCCGTTCTGTACCATTGATCCGAATGTTGGGGTTGTTACTGTACCGGATGAGAGGCTGAAACTTCTGGGAGATTTTTATCACTCAAAGAAAGTAACACCGGCGGTGATCGAATTCGTTGATATCGCCGGACTTGTAAAGGGCGCTTCCAAAGGTGAGGGACTTGGAAACCAGTTCCTGGCAAACATTCGTGAGGTAGACGCGATCGTACATGTTGTACGCTGTTTTGAAGATCCGAATGTCATTCATGTAGACGGAAGCATTGATCCGCTCAGAGACATTGAGACGATCAATCTGGAACTGATCTTTTCTGATATTGAGATTCTGGAACGTCGAATCGCCAAAGTTACCAAAACAGCCCGTATGGACAAAGAGGCTGCAAAAGAACTGGATTTCCTTCAGAGAGTGAAGAAGCATCTGGAAGACGGCAATATGGCAATCACTATGGAACTTGAAAATGAAGATGAAGAAGCATGGATGGGAACCTATAATCTGCTTACCTGGAAACCGGTCATTTATGCTGCCAATGTAAGTGAGGACGATCTTGCAGATGACGGAGAATCCAATGCTCATGTACAGGCGGTACGTAAATATGCAGCAGAGCAGAAGAGCGAAGTATTTGTGATCTGTGCAGAAATTGAGGAAGAAATTTCTGAACTTGATGATGATGAGAAAAAAATGTTCCTCGAAGATCTGGGGCTGAAAGAGTCCGGTCTTGAGAAACTGGTAAGGGCAAGCTACAGACTTCTGGGCTTGATGAGCTTTCTGACATCAGGAGAAGATGAGACTCGTGCATGGACGATCAAAATCGGAACAAAGGCACCACAGGCAGCCGGTAAGATTCATACAGACTTTGAAAGAGGATTTATCAAAGCAGAGGTTGTGAATTATCAGGATCTTCTGGACTGTGGTTCTTATGCAGGTGCAAGAGAAAAAGGACTTGTCCGTATGGAAGGTAAAGAATACATCGTACAGGATGGAGATGTGATCCTGTTCAGATTCAATGTATAAAAATCGATAGCCTTAAAGGTATATCGGTTTCTGTACAACATATCCGATAATACGAAGTGTATGATAAAGGGGTTTTATGGAGATAACAGTAAGATTTCCGAATCTAGGGTTTTTGTTTGAATATGAGGACAGAACTTTTTCTGTTCTTGGATTTGATATCACAATATACGGGATACTGATGGCTGTAAGTCTGCTTATTGGGCTGGGGATGATTCTTCTCTGCGCCAGATGGCAGAAATTGAATCTGAATCTCTGCCTGGGTACGTCAATCTCGGCACTGGTCGGTGGAGTGATCGGAGGCAGGCTTTATTACATTGCTTTTTCATGGAGTCAGTTCAGTGGTAAATCCTGGAAGATCCTGTGTGATATACGCAGTGGCGGTATATCTATTTATGGAGCAATTCTGGGGGGCGTGCTTGTGGCAGCTCTCTTCTGCCGGCTCAGCAGAACGTCATTCTGGAAAATGGCAGATATTGTATGTATGGGATTGCTCAGCGGACAGATAATAGGTGTATGGGGAAACTTTTTTAACAGAGAGGCTTTTGGCGAGTACACAGACAGTCTGTTTGCAATGGGACTTCCGATGGATTCCGTACAGAAGAGCGCAGTGACAAAGCTGATGAAACAGCATCTGGTAACTTTCAGAGATATGGATTATATTCAGGTACATCCACTGTTTTTCTATGAAAGTATCTGGTGTCTGCTGCTGCTTCTGATTTTGCTGCTTTATACCTGGAGAAAAAAATTTGAAGGTGAGATCTTTCTCAGATATCTTGCAGGATACGGGCTGGGCAAGTGTGTGATCGAGTGGCTTCGTACGGATAAACTGTATATTCCGAAGACAAAGATACCGGTTTCCCTGCTTGTGTCTGCTGCGCTTTTCCTGATCTGTGGCATTGTTGCGACAGTGCGAAGGATTCTTTCAAAGAAAAGAGAGAAGGTCAGCAGACGCAGGAGAGAGGAGCGTAATGCCGCAGAAGAGAAAAATGATGGCAGCAGACTGGAAGACATTCATAACTTTGATAATGTACAGGATGAGTTCAGAGACATTCTTGAAGAACTGGATAGAGCGGGAAAAATGGTGGCTGAAGAAGATACGGAATCAAATGAGTCGGAAGATTCAAAATTCGCAGAAACTGCTGAAACGACAGAAACGGAAGTTTCAGAGTCTGTCGAAGATGCGGAAGCGGCAGAAGCTCCGGCGTCTGCAGAAACTGTTGAATCAGAGAATAAGGGAACGGAGGGATCTGCCGAATCAGCTGAGGCTGAGCCAGAGGCTGGACCGGATGATCGCGAAGATGTATAAATAATAAACGGGTAACATGAAAATAGACATGTGACAGAGTTAAAGGGGGTTCTCCAAAGGGAGGACCCTCTTCGCTTTTTAAACAACTTTGAAAATTAGAAAATCTTCTGTAATACTCTCGTAAAATATGGCAATTTTCAGCTTAAAATGTATAAAATTGTTCAGAAAAAAACTACGATTCCTACTTGTATTTTCAAGGTAAATAGGTTAGAATGACTTTATAAGTGGTAGAAAGTGGTGAATAGTGGTGGCGAATGGAGGGAATGTGGCATATTTATCCATTTCCGCCGGCAGATACGAAGGGGAGAATCGTATCTCACGAGAGTAGGTGAGTTTATATGTTCATGGGCGAGTACAATCATACAATCGACGCGAAGGGGCGTTTGATCATCCCTTCCAAATTCAGAGAACTCCTGGGAGAGGAGTTTGTTCTGACAAAGGGACTTGATGGTTGTCTCTCTATTTATCCTATGGATGAATGGAATGCCTTTGAAGAAAAACTCAGAGCCTTACCACTTACAAACAAAAATGCCAGAACCTTCACACGTTTCTTTGTAGCAGGTGCGACAAACTGTGAACTGGACAAGCAGGGGAGAATTCTTGTACCGCAGACGTTACGGGAATTCGCTGGTCTGGAAAAAGACGTTGTGCTCACCGGAAACCTCAACAGAATTGAGGTATGGAGCAAAGAGAAGTGGAGCGAGAATTGTGATTATGATGATATGGACAGTATTGCAGAGGGTATGCAGGACATGGGTATCATCATCTAAGCATTACGCCGGAAAGAAATCCAACAGGAGACGGATATGGAATTTAAACACAAATCTGTATTACTGGAAGAAACCATCGATGGTTTAAGGGTAAAACCTGATGGTACTTATGTGGATGGAACTCTGGGAGGAGCAGGGCACGCACAGGAAGTGTGCCGCAGACTTTCTGCCAAGGGGAGATTTATTGGCATAGATCAGGACCAAGATGCAATAGTTGCTGCGAGTGAACGGTTGTCCGCCTATGGTGACAGAGTTCAGATTATTCGCAGCAATTATTGTTACATGGCGAATGAGCTGAAGAACCTGGGAATTCAGAAAGTTGATGGAATTGTTCTGGACCTGGGAGTTTCGTCTTATCAGTTAGACAATGAAGAGCGTGGATTTACCTATCGTGTGGATGCACCGCTGGATATGAGAATGGACCAGAGACAGAGCCGCACAGCTGCGGATATCGTGAATGGTTATGATGAAAGAGAACTGTACCGTATCATTCGTGATTACGGTGAAGATAAATTTGCAAAAAACATTGCAAAACATATTGTGGCTGCGAGAGCCAAAGCACCGATTCAGACAACCGGAGAACTGACCGAGATCATACGACAGTCGATTCCGATGAAAATCCAGGCAACTGGAGGACATCCTGCAAAGAGAACTTTTCAGGCAATCCGAATTGAACTGAACCGGGAACTTGATGTTCTGAGAGAATCACTGGATGGGATGATCGATCTTCTGGATGATGGCGGAAGAATCTGTATTATTACCTTTCATTCTCTTGAGGACAGGATTGTAAAAACAATTTTCCGAAAAAATGAAAATCCATGTACCTGTCCACCGGATTTCCCAGTATGTGTATGTGGCAAGAAATCCAAAGGAAAAGTGATCACGAGAAAACCGATTCTGCCAAGTGAGACAGAAATGGAAGAGAATCCGAGATCTAAGAGTGCAAAACTCAGAATCTTTGAAAGAAGATATCTTTAATTAAGTATAGAAGTAGAAAGTTGTGAGATGTAGATGGAGAGGACGAACAGAGCAGTCACATCCAGAAAAAACAGAACAAATGCCAGAAATGCCCGTGGAATGTATGTGGATGGGAATGTGGTGCGAAGACTGCAGGAAGTTCCTGCGAGACCGTATCAGGCTCCTGGAGCGCAGACCGCGCGGCGAGTTCGTGAAAATATGCCGGAGAGACCGGCAGCTCAACCGAGACAGCTCAGTCGGGAAGCACAGAGAAACAGAGAAAAAGCAAAGAGCATGGGACGCGGTTTTGTGGTGTTCCTTGCAGTGGTAAGTGTTGCCGTACTTTTTTGCTGTGTCAATTATCTTCAGCTGAAATCGGAGTTGACAGGTAAGATAAAAACAGTTGCTTCTCTGGAAACAGAACTGTCACAGATTAAAGAAGACAACAATGCATATGAGAGTCAGGTAACTTCAGATGTGGATCTGAATACGATCAAGAAGCTTGCCATAGGGCGTCTGGGAATGAATTATCCGAAAGATGACCAGAAAAAGACTTATACTATGCCGAGTAACAGTTATGTAAGACAGTATCAGGAAGTTCCTGAGTCCAAGAGGTGATAGATCATTGAGCAATACCAATACGAGGAATCGAAGAAGACCTCAGAAAAAAATTAATCACAAAATGAGAGGAAAGCTAGTAGGACTATTCGCTGTAGTGCTGCTAGCTTTAGTTGGTTTACTGGGCAGAATTACTTATATTAATGCTACCAGTGGCAAAAAATACAAAAAACAGGTTCTGACACAGGCACAGCAGAAGTATCAGAACAGTATTCTTCCGGCAAAAAGAGGAGATATTTATGACCGTAACGGTAATATCCTGGCGACAAGTCAGAAAGTGTATTCTGTGATCCTTGACTGCAAGACCGTCAACTCTGATGAAAAATATGTAGAACCGACAGTAAGAGCACTGACAGACGTGCTGGGACTTGATGAAGACAAGATTCGGTCGATCCTTTCCGCCGAGGATACGAAGAACAGCCAGTATCAGATCCTGAAGAAGCAGCTCTCCATGGATGAGAAAAAAGCCTTTGAAGATTATGAATTTCCGGCTGAAGACAGCGAGCTGTCAGATGCACAGAAAGCAGAGCGGGCAAATATAAAAGGGGTATGGTTTGAAGAAGATTATCTGAGAAGTTATCCGTTTAATGAGCTTGCAAATGATGCGATTGGATTTACACTTTCCAGAGATACGGCAGACGTAGGACTGGAGAGTTACTATAACAGTACGTTGATGGGGACGGATGGCCGTCAGTATGGATATATCAATGACAATGCAGATGTGGAACAGACGATCATCGATCCGAAAGACGGACAGAGTATTGTAACAACCTTGGATGTGGGTGTACAGCAGATTGTTGAAAAATATGTTAATGGATTTAAAGAAGCCATGGGAGCAAAAAATATCGGTGTGATCGCAATGAAGCCATCTACCGGTGAGATCATTGCCATGGATGGTGGGGACCGCTATGATCTGAATGATCCGCGAGATCTTTCCAGCAAGTATTCCGAAGAAGAAATTGCGGCAATGAGTGATGAAGATACAGTGACGGCGTTGAATGCCATGTGGAGTAACTTCTGTGTTACTGAGACATATGAACCGGGATCTGTTGTGAAGCCGATCGTTATGGCGGGAGCACTGGAAAAAGGCAAGATTTCAGAAACAGATACTTTTGTCTGTGATGGTGGCCAGACGTTTGGTGCGAATGGTGATACGTATATCAAGTGTGCGGTATGGCCGGATGCGCATGGTACAGAGGCACTGCGGGATGTTATTGCAAATTCCTGTAATGATGCGATGATGCAGATAGCAGCAAAAATGGGAACAGAACAGTTCCTGAAGGCACAGACATTGTTCAACTTTGGAAGCCGCACGGGAATCGATCTTCCAAATGAGGGATCAGGTGTTATTCATACGGCAGATACCATGGGTGAAACAGAACTTGCCTGTTCTGCATTTGGACAGGGATTTACCTGCACGATGCTCCAGGAGATCAATGCAATGTGTTCTGTTATCAATGGAGGCTCCTATTATCAGCCTCATCTGGTAAGTGAGATCAAAGACAGCGGTGGTTCAACTGTAAAGAAATTTGATTCGATTCTTATGAAACAGACAGTCTCTTCAGAGATATCAGCAGATATCCGTTCTTACATGCAGGCCAGCGTGCAGGAAGGTACCAGTAGTACATCCAAGGTACAGGGTTACAGTTCCGGTGGTAAAACAGGTACTGCCGAAAAACTTCCGCGAGGAAATGGTAAATATCTGGTTTCATTTATTACATTTGCTCCGGTAGATGATCCGCAGATTCTGCTCTATGTAGTTGTGGATGAACCGAATACAGAGGACCAGGCCGACAGTAAATATCCGCAGTATATCGCGCAGGGAATTCTGTCAGAACTTCTTCCGTATCTGAATGTTATTCCGGATGAATCTGAAGACGGCAGTGTTCCTGAGACAGAACTCTGGGAAGGATTTAAAGGCCACCTGGTAGATGTATCCGGAAGTAGTGTGGATGAAAAGGGAAATCTGGTGGATGGCAGTGGAAACCGCGTGGATCTTGAAGGAAACCGTATTGATGAAAATGGCTATCTTTTAAATGACAACGGAGAACACAAGCTGGATGATAACGGACAGTATATCATGTCCACATATCTGATTACGTCTTCTTCGGATTCAGACACTACGTTGAAGGAAGCGATTTCAGATACCAATGTTCCTGCACCACCAGAAGAGGATGAATCGGACACTACAGAAAATAACGATATGGAAAGCGAAGGCATCACAAACGAAGAGGCCGGGCTGGATTAAATAAAGAGTCGTACACATCTCCTCTGGAGAACAGTCATATATTGTTAAGACTGTTTTCCAGAGGATTTTTTTATGAAAAAAAATTATACATTTCATAAAAGGAAAGTGTGGATCGTTTTCTTTTTGTGTCTGCTGATGATCTTGTGTCTGATTGGCAGACTGATCTATCTTATGGGCTTTCGTTCGGATTATTATTATGAAAAAGCGGAGGATCTTCATGAACGGGAAAGAGACATTAAGGCCGCACGTGGTGAAATTGTGGACGCAAAGGGAAAAGTACTTGCTGCAAATAAAACAGTGTGTACGATTTCTGTAATTCACAGTCAGATAAAAGAGCCGGAAAAAGTGATCGCTCTTCTGACAGAAAAACTGGGGATATCTGAGCAGACTGTACGGAAAAAAGTAGAAAAAATTTCTTCCATAGAAAGAATACGTACAAATGTGGAGAAAGAAACAGGAGATGAAATTCGAAATGCAGGATTTGCGGGGATAAAAGTAGATGAAGATTACAGGCGTTACTATCCGATGGGGACACTCGCGTCGAAGGTGCTTGGGTTTACAGGCGGGGATAATCAGGGAATCATTGGACTGGAAGTGGAATATGATGATATTCTAAAGGGAAAACCTGGAAAAATCCTGACAACAACGGATGCGAGAGGGATTGAACTGGACGGAATCGGTGAAAACAGAGAAGAACCACAAAAAGGCTATACACTGAGAATAAGTCTGGATGCAGATATACAGAAATATGTACAGCAGGCGGCACAGAAAGTGATGGAAGAAAAACAGGCCGAAAGGGTTTCCATACTCCTTATGAATCCGCAGAATGGAGAAATTTATGCCTGTGTAAATGTTCCGGAATTTGATCTGAATGAGCCTTTTGATCTGAATTCAGGCATGGATGCAGAAGGGATGAGTGAAGAAAAAAAACAGGATCTTCTGAATCAGATGTGGAGAAATCCGTGTCTGAATGATACATATGAACCGGGATCGACTTTTAAGATCATTACGATGGCAGCCGGCCTTGCGGAAGGGGTAGTATCATTGAACGATTCTTTTTACTGCCCGGGATATAAGCTGGTGGAGGACCGGCGAATCCACTGTGCGAACCGAAGAGGCCATGGAGCACAGAATTTTGTGAAAGGTGCGGAAAATTCCTGCAATCCGGTGTTTATTGAGGTGGGATTACGGCTTGGTGTGGATAAGTACTATCAGTATTTTCGACAGTTTGGACTGATGGAAAAGACCGGGATCGATCTTCCGGGAGAGGCGGGAACGATCATGCATAAAGAAGAAAATATGGGAGAAGTGGAACTTGCGACGGTATCGTTTGGACAGTCTTTTCAGATCACACCGATTCGTCTGGCAGCAACTGTGAGTTCCCTGATCAATGGTGGAACGCTGATCACTCCTCATTTTGGAGTGGCGATTGAGTCATCAGATGGAGAAACAGTAAAGGCGCTGGAATATTCCAGTGGCAGAAAGATTCTGGATGGCAAGATCTCTGAAACTGTCCGGTATATCCTGGAGCAGGTAGTTGAGGAGGGATCCGGGCGCAATGCAGCAGTGGAGGGATATCGGATTGGCGGAAAGACTGCAACATCACAGACGCTTCCCAGAAGTGCAAATCGCTATATTTCTTCGTTTCTGGGATTCGCACCGGCAAATGATCCGAAAGTTCTTGCATTGTGTATTATCCATGATCCACAGGGAATTTATTATGGAGGAACGATCGCAGCTCCCGTTGTGAGAAGCATCTTCGAAAATATACTCCCGTATCTGGGAGTTGATAAATCAGACGAAAAGCCTTATAATCAAACGTAATAAAAAACGAAAGAATGATAAGAGGTGTGAGGATGAATATTCAAGTTGTATTCCCGGTACTGATCTCATTTGCGATCAGTGTGATCCTGGGACCAGTCATCATCCCGTTTCTGAGAAAACTCAAGATGGGACAGACAGAACGAGTGGAAGGTGTGCAGTCGCATCTGAAAAAGGCAGGAACTCCGACAATGGGTGGAGTGATCTTTCTGATCGCTGCAGTGGTTACTTCTCTGTTCTATGTAAAAGACTATCCGGCAATTATTCCGGTACTGTTTCTGACACTTGGATTTGGAATCATCGGTTTTCTGGATGATTATCTGAAAGTTGTACTGAAACGTTCAGACGGACTGCTGGCATGGCAGAAATTTGGACTGCAGGTCGTTGTGACCGGTATTTTTGTTTTTTATATCCTGAACTATACAAATATTGATCTTGCAATGCGTATCCCATTCTGGCCGGATCATTATCTGAACCTTGGATGGCTTGCGATTCCGGTGCTGTTTTTTGCTGTGATCGGTACTGTAAACGGTGTGAACTTTACAGATGGCCTGGATGGACTGGCTTCCAGCGTGACTTTGATCGTAGCGGTATTTTTTACCGTAGTTTCCATTGGAACAAAGAGCGGGATCGAACCTGTGACAGGAGCCGTTGTCGGTGGACTGATGGGATTCCTTCTGTTTAATGTATATCCGGCAAAAGTGTTTATGGGAGATACCGGTTCTCTGGCACTGGGCGGATTTGTGGCAGGTGCTGCATATATGATGCAGATGCCGCTGTTTATTTTGCTGATCGGTCTGATTTATCTGGTAGAAGTACTTTCTGTCATGATTCAGGTAACTTATTTTAAAGCCACTCATGGCAAACGTATCTTTAAAATGGCGCCAATCCATCATCATTTTGAACTGTGTGGATGGTCAGAAACGAGAGTTGTAGCAGTATTTTCTGTAATTACTGCTGTTATGTGCCTGATCGCACTTCTGGCATTATAAGATGTCCGGACTAAAAGGTCAAAATCCACATGAGCTTGCTCATAGGTAATAAGGAGGAAATTAAAATGAATTTACAGGGGAAAAAAGTGCTTGTATTTGGTTCCGGAAAAAGTGGAATCGGTGCAGCAGAGCTTCTGGCGAAAGTAGGGGCGCAACCTGTCATTTATGATGGAAATAAAGATGTTGATAAAGAGACTGTAATAAAAAAAGTTCCAGATTGTAACAATATTGAAGTATATGCAGGAGAACTTCCGGAAGAAGTGCAGAAGAGACTGGATCTGGCAGTGCTGAGCCCTGGTGTACCGACGGATATTCCGCTTGTAAAGAGCTTTTATGAACAGGGACTTCCGGTATGGGGTGAGGTAGAACTTGCGTATCGTACCGGCAAGGGAAGAGTACTGGCAATTACAGGAACAAATGGCAAAACAACTACAACAGCTCTTCTGGGAAAGATTATGAGTGATGCAGAAGATTCTGTTTTTGTAGTAGGAAATATTGGAACTCCATATACATCAAAGGCACTGGAAATGAAAGATAGCTCCACAACAGTGGCCGAGATCAGCAGTTTCCAGCTGGAAACGATCGAAGAGTTTGCGCCGAAGGTAAGTGCAATCCTGAATATTACGGAAGACCATCTGAACAGACACCATACGATGGAAGAATATATCCGCGTCAAAGAACTGATCGTCAAAAATCAGACAGCAGAGGATTACTGTATCCTGAACTATGAAGATGAAGTGCTTCGTGAGTTTGGCAGACACATTGTTCCGAAAACTGTGTATTTTTCAAGCGTGAGAAAATTGGACGAGGGTATTTATCTGGATGGAGATCTGATCGTACTGAAAACAGCAGACGAAGAAATCCCTCTGGTACATACAGGAGAACTGAAACTTCTCGGACAGCACAATTTTGAGAATGTTATGGCGGCATCTGCAATGGCATATTATGCAGGTGTGTCTGTGGAAAATATCCGTAAGAGCATCTGTGCGTTCACAGCAGTAGAACACCGCATTGAATATGTCATGGAGAAAAATGGTGTTGCATATTATAATGATTCCAAGGGAACCAATCCTGATGCAGCAATAAAAGGAATCCAGGCAATGAACCGTCCGACGATCCTGATCGGTGGTGGTTACGACAAAGGTTCCAGTTATGATGAGTGGCTGAGTTCTTTTGACGGGAAGGTAAGATATCTGGTGCTGATCGGCCAGACGCGTGACAAGATCAAAGAGGCGGCAGAACGTCTTGGTGTCTGCCCATGCATTCTCTGTGAAAATCTTGAGGAGGCAGTAAAGATATGTGCCGAAAAAGCCAATCCTGGTGATGCGGTACTTCTTTCACCGGCATGTGCAAGCTGGGGACAGTTTGATAATTATGAACAGCGTGGAGACATGTTCAAAGAATATGTAAGAGCATTGTAATATAAGACCAGACTTCTGTGACGGAAGTCTGGTCTTTGCATATATTAACTGTAAGAGACTCTGTGGGAGTGGATCATTTGGATGAAATTCACGTGATTGGGGGAAACTGTCTTAAGGGCAGCATAACTGTGCAGGGATCAAAAAATACAGTACTTCCGATCATGGCTGCATCACTGCTTCAGAGGGAAATCTGTGTTCTGAGAGGCTGTCCGCGTATTCTTGATGTCTGTTATATGGAAGAAATCCTTCACATTCTGGGAGTCGTTACCTGGTGGAAGGGCCATGATCTGTATCTTGACTGCAGCAAAGTCTGTGGAATGGAAATTGCCTCGGAATATACAGGAAGAATGCGTTGTTCTGTGATTCTGCTGGGAGCACTTCTCGGCAGAAACCAAAGAGGTGTGATCGGTTATCCGGGCGGCTGCGTGATCGGAAAACGTCCGATAGATCTTCATCTGTATGCGCTGAAAAGTCTGGGTGCGATAATTTCAGAAAAAAACGGAAAAATTCAGGCAGATTGCAAAAAGCTGAAAGGGCAGGAGATAAATTTTCCTGACAGAAGTGTAGGGGCCACGGAACAGGCACTGCTTGCAGCTGTTCTGGCTGAAGGAGAAACCGTACTCAGAAATTGTGCAAGAGAACCTGAGATTACATGGCTTTGCAGATTTCTGCAAAAGATGGGAGCACGGATCTGCCATGAGAAAGAAGGGTGCATCCGGGTTCAGGGAGTGACCTCTCTTCACGGGACAGAGATGCTGATACCGGCAGACCGGATCGTTACAGGAACATATCTTTGCGCGGCTGCAGCTTCGCGTGGATCAGTGACTGTGGAGAATGCACCTGAGGGAGAAATGGAGGCGTTCCTTGAAGTATATCGGAAAATGGGTGGACAATATGAATGGAAGAGTGGTAAACTAATAGCGAATGGAGCCGGAATACAATTTTCGGTTCCGTTTCTGGAAACAGAAGCTTATCCGGGATTCCCGACAGATCTTCAGTCACCACTGCTGGCAGTACTGACTACAGTTCCGGGAATAAGCCGCATAAGGGAGAATATATTTGAGAACCGGTTTAAGATATGCAGTGAACTTACAAAAATGGGGGCACACATAGAAGTCAGGGGAAGCGAAGTAAAGATCTGTGGAAGCAGACTAAAGGGATGCAGGCTGCGGGCAGAGGAACTGAGAGGTGGAGCAGCGCTAGTGATCGCGGCTCTTGCAGCAGATGGAGAATCTGTGATAGAGGGTGTTCCTTTTATCCGAAGAGGGTATGAAGACATTTGCAGAGATTTGAGATACCTTCAGGCAGAAATCTATATGGAGGATATCTTATCGGTTTGAGTTAATATGAGTTCAGAGGATACAGGTATTAGTTTTTTATGAGAACATCCAATTACAGGAAATTTAAAATAACAAAAAAACAGGCGAAACTGGTCGGAGGAGCTGCTGCTGTTGCTGTTCTGGCCGGGATTATTTTTTTCTTTGCTTTTTTTCATGTGTCAAAGGTGGAAGTGATGGAAAGTAACCACTATACAAAAGAAGAACTGAAGGAAATGGTTCTTACAGGAGCCTTTTCTTCTAATTCTGTTCTGGCACCGATCACATGTTCAAAAAATAATGTGCAGGGTGTGCCATATATTGAAGGATATTCCGTCAGCAGATCCGGTCGGAACTCGATCGTGATCAGTGTCCGTGAGAAAAGTGTAGTGGGTTGTATCCCATATCTTGACAGCTATGTGTATTTTGATCGAAATGGAATGTTTGTAGAAGGCGACAAGACCAGGGATGAGTCTGTCCCCTATTTTGAGGGTATTCAGGTAAAAAAAGTTGTTATGAATGAAAAACTTCCGATTAAGGATGCTGTTCTAAATACTGCGGTTGCACTTTCTACGATTTTTGCAAAAAATGATCTCCAGCCAGATTATATCCAGCTGGAGGATGATTCCACCATAGAACTTATTTATGGAGACATCACGGTAAAACTTGGAAAAGATAAATATCTGGAAGATAAAATGTCCAGAATGGTTGCGATTCTTCCACAGATTACGGGTGAGAAGGGGATCCTTCATATGGAGAATATCACAGAAAGTTCTAAAACAGTGACTTTTGAAAAAGAGGAAGAGGAAGTAACTGCAGAGAACTGGACCGGAGGTTATGATGAAAATGGTGATTATACCGGTGATGGTGAATACGATGAAAATGGCAATTATGTAGGAGCAAAACCAAAGACGGCACTTGATTATGCAAAAGAAAACTGGGTAGGCGGTTATGACGAAGAAGGCGATTATACAGGTTCCGGTGAATATGATGAAAATCTGAACTATGTTGGTTCGGAGCCGACGCAGGAACTTCTGGACAGCTTTGGAGACTGGACAGGCGGATATAATGAATCCGGTGGCTTTGATGGTGTCAGCGAGTATGACAAAGATGGCAACTACGTGGGACCTATGCCGGATAATGACGGCACTTCTTCAGGTGATACTTCGGAGGAAGATTCAGAAGAAGACAGTTCTGATACGAATACAGATTCCTCGGATGAAGATACTGAGAGCTACGGTGATGAAGAGTCGGATGGCTGGGATCAGGGAGATACAGATGAGGAATCTTATGAGTGATGGAAATGGCGAATAATAGTGAAAAAAGTATAAAAAAACAAAAATAGTAGTTGATTAATTCGAAAAAAAAATATATGATATATCTATATGCAGCCTGATACGCTGATATCAGGTAAATAAAGGAGGAAGTACATTGTTAGAGATTATGTCAAATGAAGCTGAGTCCTCTGCAAAGATTATTGTAATCGGTGTAGGCGGGGCTGGTAATAATGCAGTTAACAGAATGGTGGAAGAAGCCATCGGAGGAGTTGAGTTTGTTGGTGTAAATACTGATAAACAGGCCCTGACACTTTGCAAAGCTCCAACAGTACTTCAGATTGGTGAAAAGATTACAAAAGGCCTTGGCGCCGGTGCACAGCCGGAAGTTGGTCAGAAGGCCGCTGAAGAGAGCATAGAAGAAGTAAAACAGTTGATCGAAGGTGCTGACATGGTATTTGTTACCTGTGGAATGGGTGGTGGTACCGGTACAGGTGCAGCTCCTGTTATTGCAGCAGCAGCTAAGGAAATGGGAATCCTGACCGTTGGCGTTGTAACAAAACCTTTCCGTTTTGAAGCAAAAACACGTATGAACAATGCTCTTACAGGAATCGAGAATCTGAAGAAAGCTGTTGATACATTGATCGTTATCCCGAACGATAAACTGCTCGAGATCGTAGACCGTCGTACAACTATGCCGGAAGCACTTCGCAAAGCTGACGAGGTTCTGCAGCAGGCTGTCCAGGGAATTACAGACCTGATCAATCTGCCGGCACTGATCAACCTTGACTTCGCGGATGTTCAGACAGTTATGACAGATAAAGGAATCGCACATATCGGTATTGGTGAGGCCAGAGGAGATGACAAGGCTATGGAAGCTGTTCAGCAGGCTGTATCCTCTCCGCTGCTTGAGACAACCATCAAAGGTGCTACTCATGTGATCATCAATATTTCCGGAGATATTTCTCTTATGGATGCAAATGATGCAGCAAGCTATGTACAGGAGCTGACAGGTGAAGATACAAACATCATCTTTGGTGCTATGTATGATGATTCTGTTGCAGACTATGCTAAGATCACAGTTATTGCAACCGGATTATCCGATACAGCTGCAAAGACCACTCCATTTGGTACAAGAAGCAATACAACACCATTTGGTGTACGTAAACCGGCAGCAGGTACATCTGCACCGTCTTCCAGTACAATGTCCATGCCAAGCTTCAGTCTGCCGACTATGAACAATGGTTCTTATACAGGCAAAGTTCCGACCAGCACAGTACAGAAGAAAGATATCCAGATTCCGGATTTCCTGAGAAACAGATAGGAAGCGACAGGATCAGAAACTGAATGATTCAGACATAAAAAAGACGCTGTTTGATGCAGCGTCTTTTTGAGTGTCAGGATCAGCATTTGCAGGAGAAGGTATTACATTTTGTTTCGTTACATCCGTCTGTGCTGCATCCGGCCACATCAATGGCAGAAGCCGTACATTTGCGCTGATCGTTATAGGTACATTCCTGAGCTTTACAGTCGATGTTGATTTTTTCACAGCCGCAGTGATGAGCTTTGCTGTTTGTCATACCGGCAGTCGCGCGGTCACGAAAACTTCCACAGTTTGTTTCATCTGCACGATGAGCATTATCTCCTGTAATCTCAATATCGCCTCTGGAACAGAGCTCATTTTCATTGTAAAGACATTTTGTGGCACTACATTTCAGAATTGTCATAATAGAAGCCTCCTTCTTATATAATGATATGATTATGCATAACAGCAAACGTCATGCAGGAATAGTATGCGCTGAAAAAATAAAAATATGTATAAAAAATAACTTGACATTATATAAAAGACATGATATCTTTTTAAAGTACGTGGAAAACAAAGCAGAGTTTCACTCTCACCTCAGCGCATATAATGCGACTCAGGTTGATATATCGCAGCAGGCTGATCTACAGAGATCGGGGAATGCACAGAGATAAAAATGAAAAAGAGATTTCATTTGGTTATCCCTGGATATAGCAGAGTGTGGAAACTGTCCATACTCTTTTTTGTTTTCATAAGACAGGGTGGAGTTACTGTTCCTATACAGTAGCTGAGAGATTCAGGTTTATCATTTATTTAAATGTATGGAGGTGTACTACAATTAGCAATTTAATGATTAACGAACAGATCAGAGACAAAGAGGTACGTTTGATCGGACCGGATGGAGCACAGCTTGGAATCGTTTCTTCAAGAGAAGCATTTGCAAAGGCTCAGGAAGCCGGACTTGATCTTGTTAAAATCGCACCGCAGGCAAAGCCGCCGGTTTGTAAAATTATCGACTACGGCAAGTATCGTTATGAGCTCTCCCGTAAGGAAAAAGAAGCTAAGAAAAAACAGAAGACAATTGACATCAAGGAAGTACGTCTTTCTCCAAACATTGATACCAATGACCTGAAGACGAAGGTCAATGCAGCAAGAAAATTTCTTTCTAAAGGAGACCGTGTTAAGGTTACATTACGTTTCCGTGGAAGAGAAATGGCACATATGGCAAGCAGCAAACATGTACTTGATGATTTTGCAGAACATCTTGCAGATGTGGCAGTTGTTGAGAAAGCCCCTAAGATTGAAGGCAGAAGCATGACAATGTTTCTCAGCGAAAAGCGTTAAGCAGTTATCACAGACAGCGTGTTTTGGCACGTGTTCTTGATAATAAGAAATAAAAAACAGTACCACGAATTAAGGAGGAAATAATTATGCCTAAGATTAAAACTTGTAGAGCAGCAGCAAAACGTTTCAAAAAAACCGGAACCGGAAAAATCATGAGAAATAAAGCTTATAAGAGCCATATCTTAACAAAGAAATCTCAGAAGAGAAAGAGAAATCTGAGAAAAGCTACTGTTGTTGATTCTACAAACCTTAAGAACATTAAGAAAGCACTGCCTTATTTATAATAATAAGCAGCAGATGATATTGGAAGACGAACAGGAGGAAATAAGAAATGGCAAGAATTAAAGGCGGATTAAACGCAAAGAAAAGACATAACCGTACATTAAAACTGGCAAAGGGCTACAGAGGAGCTCGTTCCAAACAGTATAGAGTAGCAAAACAGTCTGTAATGAGAGCACTTGCAAGCTCCTATGCAGGACGTAAACAGAAAAAACGTCAGTTCAGACAGCTTTGGATCGCTCGTATCAACGCAGCTGCAAGAATGAATGGACTTTCCTACAGCAAAATGATGCATGGTCTGAAAGTTGCAAACATCGACATCAACAGAAAGATGCTTGCTGAACTTGCAGTAAACGACGCAGAAGGATTTGCAGCACTTGCTGAAATCGCTAAAAAAGCAGTAGCATAAGTTGTAAAATTATGGAGACCGTGGAGTTCTTTATTGAACCACGGTCTTTTTTTGAACCTAATGTCCGTTTGAGGACAACAAGAGTTCTCGAGAAAAACACAAAATATTAAATAAATCTAAAATTTCTGCTTGCAATCGTGATAAGTGAATGCTATAATCAACTACATTAAAGCTTTAGCAAATGAAAGTAAAGCTAGCTGAAGTATAAGATAGGAGGATCTTATTATGAAAAATATGAAAAAAGTACTTGCTGTAACAGCAGCAGTAGCTATGACAGCAGCAATGATGCCGACGGCTGTATTTGCGGATGATGCGGAGACATTCAAGATCGGTGTAATCGGACCTATGACAGGTGACAACGCACAGTATGGTCTTGGTGTATACCACGCAGCACAGGTTGCAGCAGAAGAAATCAACGCAAACGGTGGATTCAACGGATACAACGTAGAAATTCTTGACGCAGGTGATGATCAGGCTGACCCGGAGAAGGCAGTAAATGCATACAATGACCTTCTTGACAAAGGAATGCAGATGCTTTGCGGAACTGTAACATCCGGTTCCTGTATTGCAGTCGGAGCAGAAGCAGCAGAAAGCACATTCATGTTTACACCATCTGCAACAGCAGTGGACAGTATCACAGCAGGAAGCAACGAATTCCGTATGTGCTTCACAGACCCTGCACAGGGAACAAAATCTGCACAGTACATCGGTGAGCATAGTCTTGCTACAAAGGTAGCAGTTCTCTATGATTCATCCGCAGACTACAACTCAGGTATCAACGATGCGTTCGTTGCAGCAGCAGAAGAAAACGGTCTGGAAATTGTAGCTGATGAAGCATACACAGCAGACAGCAACACAGACTTCTCTGTACAGCTTAAGAAAATCAAAGACAGCGGCGCAGAACTTCTGTTCCTTCCTAACTACTATGCAGACAATGCTCTGATTCTTCAGCAGGCACATGATGCAGGTATGGACGACGTTAAGAAATTCGGTGTAGACGGTATGGACGGTATTCTTGGAGTAGAAAACTTCAATACATCTCTTGCAGAAGGCGTTATGCTTCTGACACCATTCTCTGCTACATCAGAAGATGAGAAATCTCAGGCATTCGTTAAAGCATACGAAGATGCTAACAAAGATGAGGTTCCGAACCAGTTCGCAGCAGATACATATGATGTAATCTATGCAATGAAAGCAGCAGCAGATGCAGCTGAGATCACACCGGATATGTCCAACGAAGACATCAGCGCAGCTATGTCTGAGGCAATGCTGAGTGTAGAGCTTGATGGTCTTACAGGTAAAGCAAAATGGACAGAAGACGGCGAGTGCGATAAAGAGCCAAAAGCTTTCGAAATCCAGGACGGCGCTTACGTAGAAATGGAATAATCAGATTAAAATAATGTAATCAGAGGACGGGGGACGGTTGCCTGTTATCACAGGGCCGTTCCCCTTTCTTGAGCTAATATGACAACTATTTAAAGAGGTGCATTATGAGTTTTTTATCCTATTTAAAAGATGGAATCAGCCTGGGCAGTATCTATGCGATCATTGCCCTGGGGTATACAATGGTATACGGTATCGCTAAAATGCTGAACTTCGCTCATGGTGATGTCATCATGGTCGGTGCATATGTGATCCTTACCGCTGTTACCAGAGGAGGCATGTCTCCGGTGCTGGCTGTTGCACTTTCTGTAATCTTCTGTACCGTTCTTGGTATGGTGATCGAGAAAGTAGCGTACAGCCCGCTTCGTAAGGCGTCATCCAACCTGGCTGTACTGATCACAGCGATTGGTGTCAGCTATTTGCTTCAGAATCTGGCACTTTTGATTTTCGGTGCAGATGCCAAGAGTTTTGTAACTGTTATTGATGTACCGTCGGTGTCTTTATTTGACGGACAGCTTGTTATTAAGGGAATTACGATCGTAACAATCCTGAGTTGTATTGTGATTATGGCCGGTCTGATGCTTTTTGTACAGAAGACAAAACCAGGACGTGCCATGCAGGCCGTTTCTGAAGACCGTGACGCAGCACAGCTCATGGGTGTCAATGTCAATGCGACAATTTCGATGACATTTGCAATCGGTTCCGGACTTGCAGCAATTGCCGGACTTCTTCTCTGTCAGACCTACCCGACACTGACTCCATATACAGGCGCCATGCCTGGTATTAAGGCATTCGTAGCAGCCGTATTTGGTGGTATCGGATCCATTCCGGGAGCCATGGTCGGCGGTATTCTTCTCGGCGTGATCGAGATCTTCGGTAAAGCCTATATCTCTTCTCAGGTTGCAGATGCGATCTGTTTTGCGGTTCTGATCGTGGTACTTCTTGTAAAACCTACCGGACTGTTCGGAAAGAACATCCAGGAGAAAGTATAAGGGGTGGTCAGAATGAAAAAAACAATGAACAAAACAACAAAAAACAATTTTATCAACTATGGAATTGTAATCGCAATTTTTGTGATCGTAGAGATCCTTTCCGGAACAGGAAACCTCTCAAGACTTCTTACAGGTCTGCTGGTTCCGCTTTGCGTTTATACGATTGCGGCAATCTCTCTGAACCTGGTTGTAGGTTTTTCCGGTGAGCTGAGCCTTGGCCATGCAGGATTCATGTGCGTTGGTGCATATTCCAGTGCATTATTTTCTCACATTGCAAGTGATATCCCGCAGGTGCCGAGATTTATCCTTGCAATTCTGATCGGTGCAGCAGTAGCAGCAGTGTTTGGTGTGATCATCGGTATCCCGGTACTTCGCCTTCGTGGTGACTACCTCGCAATCGTAACGCTGGCATTCGGCGAGATTATCAAAAACCTGATCAATATCCTGTATGTCGGTTTTGATGAAAACGGACTTCATGTTGCAACAAGTTCTGCAAATCTCAAGCTTGCAGCAGGCGGCAAACAGATCCTCAAAGGTGCACTTGGTATTTCAGGAACAGGTGCTCTTTATAAAGACGTAAAGCATTATTTCTTCCCGATCGGAATCATTCTGGTATTGCTTACGCTGTTTATCGTACAGAACCTGGTAAACTCTAGAAGCGGACGTGCGATCATGGCAACCAGAGATAACCGTATTGCGGCAGAATCTGTAGGTATTGATGTGACGAAGTTCAAACTTCTTGCATTTACTATTTCAGCAGCTCTTGCAGGTGTTGCAGGCGTACTGTATGCACATAACCTTTCTATGTTAAAGGTATCCGGATTTGACTACAATATGTCTATCCTGATTCTGGTATATGTCGTGCTTGGTGGAATCGGAAACTTAAGAGGTTCTATGATCGCAACGATCATTCTCTATGCACTTCCGGAACTTCTCCGTGGATTTGCAAACTACCGTATGCTGATCTATGCGATTGTCCTGATCGTTATGATGCTCTTTAACTGGGCACCGGCAGCAAGAAACTGGAGAGCTCGTACCATGGAAAAAATCAGAGGCACTAAGAACAAAAAGGAGGCAGCTTAACTATGGCAATGTTAGAGGTAAATCATCTGGCTATCCAGTTCGGCGGTCTTCGTGCGGTTGACGGATTTAATGTATCTATCGAAAAAGGTCAGCTCTATGGACTGATCGGACCGAATGGTGCCGGTAAGACAACAATTTTCAACCTTCTTACAGGTGTATACAAACCAACAGAAGGTATTATCAAACTTGATGGACAGGATATCACAGGAAAGAGCACAATAGAGATCAACAAGGCCGGTATTGCGAGAACTTTCCAGAATATCCGTCTGTTTAAAGAAATGACGGTTCTTGACAACGTTAAAGTAGGACTGCACAATCATCATTCCTATTCCACACTGACCGGAATCCTGAGACTTCCGAAGTATCATAAAGTCGAGAAGGAAATGAATGAAAAAGCAATGGAGATTCTGAAAGTATTTGATCTTGACAAGGAAGCTCAGACACTTGCAGGAAACCTTCCATATGGTAAGCAGCGTAAACTTGAGATCGCCAGAGCACTGGCTACAGATCCTAAGCTCCTTCTTCTTGATGAGCCGGCAGCCGGTATGAATCCAAACGAAACACAGGAACTGATGGATACGATCCGTTTTGTGCAGAAACATTTTGATATGACCACTCTTCTGATCGAACATGATATGAAGCTGGTTGGCGGTATCTGTGAAGAGCTGACTGTACTGAACTTCGGACAGGTGCTTGCGCAAGGTGAGACATCCAAAGTTCTGAAGGATCCGGCTGTTATCACCGCATATCTGGGAGAATAAGGAGGAAGATCAAATGTCAATGTTGGAAGTAAAAGATCTCCAGGTTTATTATGGCGTGATTCAGGCATTGAAGGGAATTTCCTTTCATGTAGAACAGGGAGAAGTTATTGCACTGATCGGTGCAAACGGTGCTGGTAAGACCACGACCTTACAGACACTGACCGGAATCATCCCGGCAAAAGCAGGAAGTATTATTTACGAAGGTAAAAATCTTACCAAAACACCGGCACATAAGATCGTTGAGATGGGTATGGCTCATGTGCCGGAAGGAAGACGAGTATTTGCAGATATGTCTGTATATGAGAATCTTCTGATGGGTGCTTATACAAGAAAAGACAAGAACGAGATCGCTCAGAGCCTGGAAATGGTATACAAAAGATTTCCTCGTCTGAAAGAACGTACAGGACAGCGTGCAGGTACACTCTCCGGTGGAGAGCAGCAGATGCTCGCAATGGGACGTGCGCTGATGAGCAAACCGAAGATCATTCTGATGGATGAGCCTTCGATGGGGCTGTCACCGATCTTTGTAAATGAGATCTTTGATATTATCAAAGAAGTAAGTGAGAGTGGAACAACGGTTCTGCTTGTTGAGCAGAATGCGAAGAAAGCCCTTTCTATTGCTGACAGAGCGTATGTCCTTGAAACAGGAAGCATCACTCTGGAAGGCAAAGCAGATGATCTGCTTCATGATGAATCTGTCCAGAAAGCATATCTGGGAGAATAAGGAGGAAATCGGTATGAATCAGGTTGTAATCACAATCGCAAGACAGTATGGAAGTGGCGGTCGCACCGTTGGTAAAATGCTGGCAGAGCGTCTGGGAATCTCTTTTTATGATAAGCAGATTATCCAGATGGCGTCTGATGAGAGCGGAATTGATGTAAAACTTTTCGGTAAAGTAGAAGAGGGAGATAAGGTAAAGGGTTCTCTTTTTGGAAATAAAGAAAGCATTTACAAAGGGAATCTGCATCAGCCGGGAAGTAAGGAATTCATTTCAGACGAAAATCTTTTCAACTATCAGGCAAAAGTGGTCAATGATCTTGCAGAAAAAGAATCCTATGTAATTGTCGGACGATGTGTCAATTATGTTTTCAAGGACAGACCGAATACATTGCGTGTATTCATTCATGCACCATGGGAGTTCCGTGTAGAGCAGGCATCTCAGAAGATCTCCGGATCAAGAGAGGATGTCGAGAAATTCCTTCTCAAAGATGATAAGCGTAAACAGGATTATTATCGTAAATTTGCAGGTGGTCAGTGGAGTGATGCCACGAATTATGATCTCTGCCTGAACAGTGGAAAACTCGGATTTGACAAATGTGTGGATGCAATTGAAGCACAGCTGAAGATCATGCTTGGTAAATAAAATACAGGACCATTACAGAGCACTGAGGGCTTTTTACGAGCCCCGGTGCTTTTTTTCTGCCACTTTTCATATACTGAACAGAAGGATAGTTATGTCTGGGATTTGAAACCGGAATATGAAAAGAAGAAAAGCAGGAATTGGGATATTTGTGATCGTACTGATCATAACTGCGGTGCGAGTAAAAAGTATGGACTCGCACCGTATTTCAGGCAGAATCCTGGCTGAAAATATAGCAGGTCCGGGGATGCTGCGGTTGGTTGAACAATCCATGCAGGCCCGGGCACGAAAAACATCGGTTACGGAAATAGCTGTGAAAGAACGGAAGCATCCGCAGGCGGCACTGACATTTGATGACGGACCGGATATCAGGTATACACCACTTCTTCTGGATGGTCTGAAAGAGCGGAATGTCAGAGTTTCTTTTTTTCTTCTTGGAGAGAAGGTTGAACAGTATCCGGAACTTGTAGAACGGATGCAGAAAGAAGGGCATCTGGTAGGAAACCATACCTATCATCATGTACAGCTGAATAAACTGAATGAGACGAAGGCAAGGGAAGAAATTCTGAAAACAAATAATCTGATCTATGAGACAACCGGTGTTTATCCACTGTACCTGCGCCCGCCGTTTGGTGCCTGGAAGAAAAATCTGGAACTATGTGTGGAGATGCTTCCTGTATTCTGGACGATCGATACACTGGACTGGAAGGTGCAGAATACAGAAAAAATCGTTCGTACAGTGCAGGAACAGATAGAGGATGGCGCGATCATTCTGATGCATGATGAATATGATACTTCTGTTGAAGCGGCGCTGCAGGTTGTCGATGAACTGAAAAATCAGGAATATGAACTTGTAACAGTAGATCAGCTGATCCTGCCATAGAGCAGGGACAAAACAGCTGTTTGGTTTTGATTGCTTTTTTTCAGGAATTTCGTTATACTGTAAAGCAGAGACAGGCATAAGCCGGAGAAGAAGAAAGAAACAAAGGAGCTGTGCATATGGGACGTTTTTTCAGTATGGACAATAAGTTTTTTACATTTATGAATAAGGTGGCAGATCTTTGTATTTTGAATATCATCTGTTTGGTCTGCTGTATTCCGATCGTTACTGCCGGAGCATCTATTACGGCTATGTATTATGTGACACTGAAGATGGTCCGGAATGAGGAAGCTTATATTGTTCGGAGCTTTTTTAAATCTTTTAAAGATAATTTCAAACAGGCGACAATTATTAATCTGATCATGATCGCCGTTGGTGCGGTTCTTTATCTGGATCTGAATATTGCCAAAAATATGCCTGGAAGTGCCGGTCAGATTTTTCATGTGATCTTTATGGCATTTGTGATCATATATTATGTACTGTTTTTATATGTTTATCCGATTCTTGCCAGGTTTTACAATACGATCCGTAATACGATCAAAAATGCATTGTTCATGGCAATCCGCCATCTTCCGTATACAGTTGTCATGGTACTGATCGGACTTTGCCCGCTGCTGTTGTTATTTATAGACTCTTATCAGATACAGTCCACGTTGTTTGTTCTGTTTCTGGTCATGGGATTCGGAGTGATCGCGTACTGTAATTCCTTCTTCCTTGTAAAAATATTTGATCATTATATGCCGAAGGAAGAAAATGAAGAACAGAAAAGCGAAGGCACAGAAGTATGAATACAGATGCGGTGACACAGCAGAAGAACTGGAATGGAAAGCCGTATCATTCGCTGGATCATATGCTTCGGGAAAGGTTCGGAGAAAAAGTTTATAAGGTGACTCTGAACGGAGGGATGTCCTGTCCCAACCGGGATGGTAAGCTTGGCAGCAGAGGCTGTATTTTCTGCAGTGCCGGTGGAAGTGGGGATTTTGCAGCAGATGCGGAGCTGTCGGTAACAGAGCAGATCGACAGTCAGATCGCATTGCTTTCTGCAAAGCGGCCGATCCATAAATATATTGCTTATTTTCAGGCATATACCAATACGTATGCACCGGTGGAATACCTGCGGAAAATCTTTACAGAAGCGCTTGCGCATCCGTCAGTGGTCGCATTATCCATCGGAACGAGACCGGATTGTCTTGGCGAGGATGTACTGGATCTCCTGAATGAACTGAACCAGAGGAAACCGGTATGGGTAGAACTTGGACTTCAGACGATGCATGAGCGTACCGCTGCCTATATTCGACGAGGATATCCCCTTTCCTGTTTTGAAGATGCAGTACAGAATTTACGGAAGCGCCAGATTGAGGTGATCGTGCATACGATACTGGGACTGCCGGGAGAATCAGAAAAAGACATTCTGGAGACAATGCAGTATCTGAATGGACAGGATATTCAGGGAATTAAACTGCAGCTTCTGCATGTGCTGAAGGGAACCGATCTGGCAGAGGATTACGTGGCCGGGAAATTCCGGGTCTACGAAAGAGAAGAATATCTGAATTTACTGATAGATTGTCTGGAACATCTGGATCCGTCAATCGTTATTCACAGAATGACGGGAGATGGACCGGAGAAGCTGCTTATTGCACCATTGTGGGCAAGCCGGAAGCGGGAAGTTCTGAATCTTCTTCATCACGAAATGAAGGTTCGTAACAGCTGGCAGGGCAAACAGCTGCAATAAGAAGCGAGAAGCCTGACTTGTGTGAGAAAGAGGTGATTGAAATGGCAGAACCATTTACAACTTATAAACTGATCGTTTTATATATGGCGAAACATTCAAAAGAAACACTGACAAATTCTCAGATTTCAGAATTTATACTGGACAGAGATTACACAGATTATTTCCAGCTTCAGAAAGTACTTTCTGAACTGGTAGAAACAGAGCTTCTGAGAAAGCGAACAATTTCCAACAGTTCCTATTATGAGATTACGGAAGAGGGAAAAAAGACACTTTCTTATTTTGAAAAAGAACTGTCGGGTGAGATTAAGAACGAAGTAAAAGATTATCTGCAGATGCATGGCGGACAGGTGCAGGAACGCATCCTGACACCGGCAGATTATTATACGACACCACAGGGAAATTATGCAGTGCGCTGCCAGATCATTGAAAAAGATACGACAGTGCTGGATCTGACACTGGCAGCACCGGGCCGGGAAGCAGCACAGGCGATGTGTCACAGCTGGGCTAAGAAATCACAGGATATTTATGGAATGCTGATGGGAGAACTGATTTAATCAGTTCTCCCTTTTATCTTTTGTAGATATTCTTTTATCGTTTTTTCGTAGCCAAGATCACCTGGTTCATAGAAATGAGAACCTTCAATCTCAGAAGGAAGATACTGCTGATCAACATAATGATCTGGATAGTCATGAGCATATTTATATCCAATTCCCTTGCCGAGCTTTTCATGACTGCCGTAGTGAGCATCCTGCAGGTGAACCGGAACAGTTGTCTGTGTGTGTTTCACAGAATCCATGGCGGCAAAAATGGCATTGACAGCGGCATTACTCTTTGGAGCACATGCCATATAAGTGACTGCCTGAGAAAGGATGATCTGTGATTCCGGCATGCCGACACGTTCAACAGCCTGTGCGGCAGCAACGGCGACCTGCAATGCCTGTGGATCTGCATTTCCGATATCCTCTGAGGCGAGGATCATGATACGTCGGGCGATGAATTTGACATCTTCTCCGGCGTAGAGCATCTTGGCAAGATAGTAGACTGCTGCATCAGGATCGGAACCACGCATACTTTTGATAAAGGCGGATATGATATCGTAGTGATTGTCGCCTTTTTTGTCGTACTTGATGACTCGTTTCTGAATACATTCAGACGCAACATCCAGTGTCAGATGAATAGAACCATCTTCGCTTTTGGGGGTAGTAAGGATACCAAGTTCTACCGCATTCAGGGCACTGCGGGCATCACCGCCTGCCATATCAGCCAGAAATTCCAGGGCATCGTCATCAATTACGGCGCCATAATTTCCCATGCCTTTATCGCAGTCATTTACGGCTCTGAGGATCAGCGTGCGGATATTTTCATTACTGAGAGGTTTCAGTTCAAAAATGATGGAGCGGGAAAGGAGAGCTCCATTTACTTCGAAATAAGGATTTTCAGTAGTTGCACCGATCAGAATGATCGTACCGTCCTCAACAAATGGAAGCAGATAATCCTGCTGGCCTTTGTTGAAACGGTGAATCTCATCAATGAAAAGAATCGTTTTTTTGCCATACATGCCAAGACGGTCCTGTGCCTCTTTTACGACTTCTTCCATGTCTTTCTTACCGGCGACTGTCGCATTGATCTGGGTAAAACTTGCACTGGTAGTATTTGCGATTACCTTGGCAAGGGTAGTCTTTCCGGTTCCGGGAGGTCCATAGAAAATAACAGAAGTCAGCTTGTCAGCTTTGATCGCACGGTACAGTAATTTATCTTTGCCAACGATGTGCTCCTGCCCAACGACTTCATCCAGCGTAGTCGGACGAAGCCGGGAAGCCAGTGGAGATTCGCGGTCAAGTGTTTTTGATTTTGCATATTCAAATAAATCCATAGCAGATGCTCCATTCTATGATCAGTTGGATATGTACTGAAAAATGGCATTCTTGAATACGTTGCCTTTTCAGTACGTACATTTGTTCTAAGTATACTTGATATGAGAACAAAATTCAAGTTGCTGTAAACAGGAATAAATAAAGGAAAAATGAAAGATAATGTGACATGTTGATCACTGGTAATGCACTAAATTAGCACTTGCTTTTCACATGTTAAAGTGTTAAAATACCATGTATATGAAACAGAACATATAATGAATGTAACTAAAGGAGCAGAGTTATGGGTAAAAAAATCAGAACAGAAGAGGTTGACCATCTATTTGAAGCAATCCTTTGTCTGAAGAATAAGGAAGAGTGCTATACGTTTTTTGAAGATGTATGTACGATCAATGAACTTCTTTCTCTGTCACAGCGTTTTGAAGTTGCAAAGATGCTGACAGACAAACGCACATATCTGGATATTTCAGAGAAGACCGGAGCTTCCACTGCGACGATCAGCCGTGTGAACCGTTCTCTCAACTACGGAAATGACGGATATGAGATGGTCTTTTCCAGAATGAAAGAAAAAGAAACCGCAGGAAAGACAGAAGAATAAAGAAATACAGGGAAAAGGAACAGGCAATGGAATAATCCAAAGGTCTGTTCCTTTTTTGTTGCTGTGAGAAATTACTTTTGTTTTGTGGTCATATATGTATAGACATCTGCAGAGATTTTTTTGATCGTATTCTGTGCACTGGAATTATTCTGGATATTATTGGAGAGTACACAGAGCACATATGGATGCTCTTTGTCAAAGACAATGGCAATATCGTTTTCGACAACACCGAGTTTTCCGGAGTCTGCAAGTTCTCCGGTTTTGTTGGCAGTTGCGGTGCCGGAAGGAACACCTGCCGGAATCTTGGCTGTCTTTGTCTGGCTCGTAAGGAGCGCAAGCATTTCGGCAGATGCTTCTGCGTTTACCAGAGAACTGTTGTAAATATCAGAGAGCAGTCGGCAGCAGTCGGAAGCACTTGTGTAATTGTCATCGGTTGGATCAGAAGCCAGGAACTCGCGGCCGAGATGCGTGGAGGTATAGCTCCGCTCCTGACAGAACGCATTGACAATAGCAGCTCCAGCCTGGAAATCGCCTCCACCGAGTTTGCGGACCAGTTCGTTGGCAGAGTCATTGTCACTGACTGTGATCATACTGGTGAGGAGAGGTTTCAGAGTACTTTCATAATCGGATGAAACCGTAGTTCCTTCATCTGGATATATCAGTTTGTCATAAACAGCGGCCATGATAAATGCTTTGATAACACTGGCAGACTGCATGGACTGTTCGGCATTGACTGTGCTGTAGGCCTGCGTCTTCAGATCCATAGCTGCGATTGCCCAGAGTTCTCCCTGTTGTTCAAGCGGATCAGTATAGTTCTTTTCCAGCTGTGAGGTGAGATCGGCGAGGTGTTCTCCGACAGTAGTAATAGCCGGTTCGACAGTATTGAAATATGCATCGATTCCATCGGCAATTCCCCTTGCCATAGTTTCGTGATTTGCGGAATTGGTAATGTAAAGATCATCATTCTGGTTACTCATAAATCCCATTTCGAGGATGGCAACCGGAACTGTACTCCAGTTGGTACCAGTCATATTGTCGGCAGAGATGACACCTTTGTTTGCAAGGCCGGTGGCATTGCAGTAACTGTCGATGATACAGGATGCAAGCGTATTACTTTTTTCGATGAGTTCCTTGTCCAGATACTGATTGGAACTGGTTGGGGCCATGGTAAGAGCACCGGCAGCAGAAGCACTGTTGTCACTGTTTGCATGAATGCGGACCGTGATATCGGCTCCGGATTCTGTGGCAAATTCTGTACGTTCTTTGTTGCTGATGGCTTTGTCGTTATCCTCGCGGGTCATGACAACCTTGTACCCGCGAGATGCCAGTTCTTTTTCAAGGACAAGAGAAACTTCAAGGTTGACTTCATATTCCGGAACCTTGGAGTAGTTACCGGCAGTACCGGTCGTAGCTTTATTTTTGGTCTGAGATGAACCTGGAGCCATAGGTTCCTGTGCACTCATGTCTACCCAGCTTCCCTGATGTCCCGGATCAATACAGACGGTAAACTGTCTGGAACCGGAAGACGGAGTTGAAGCCGTGTTTGCGGCAGACCAGTCCATGCCTGAGGAAGAACCGGAAGGACTCAAAGTACCTTCGGAGTCATCTGAAGAATCGACATCGGCTTCAGTATTGGCAGAAGCATTTGGAGAAGCCGAAGATGGAGCCTTGATCATGGCCTGTCCCTGTTCGCTTTCATAGGTGGTTTCCGCAGAAGCCCAGATCGTGGCAGGAAGCAGTAAAAGCAGACATCCGGCAAGAAAAACAGATAATAGTTTGCGCATGAATATATATCCTCCCGAGAAATTTTATTTTACAGAAAGTTGTTTCCTATATGATAAACTATAATAAAAAATTTGACAAGAACGGTTCGGTGTCGTATCTGCTCGAAGACTTGTCACGGGGAGCAAAAACTAAATACAAAGGAGGGCAACATTATGAAGAAGAGATTTTCCACAATGCAGAGGTCAGGAGTCCTGAAACGTATTTTCACATGTGTGATCGCACTTGCACTTGCTATGCCGATGACGGTGCAGACAGGATGGGCGGCCACCACTTCCTACACAGTTACAGTAGCGGATGGCTATCTGGCACTTCGTAATGCAAAGGCTTATGATGACAAGAATGAGATCGGTAAGCTTTATACAGGTGATACCGTTGATGTGACAGATTCCAGTGGAAGCACCTACTGGTATGTATATGCATCACGACTCAAGAAATCCGGATATGTAAATCGCAGATATTTGGCGAATTCTTCAAGTGAACGTTATGTAAGTGTCAAGAGTGGATATCTGGCGCTTCGTAATGCCAAGGCATTTAAATCGTCCAATGAAGTTGCAGAACTTTATACAGGAGATAAGGTACAGATTGCGGATGCCAGTGACAGCACCTACTGGCTGGTATATGTACCGGGACTTGGAAAGGGCGGATATGTAAACAAAGATTATCTGGTAAAAAATAAAGACAATACAGCATCTGCGGTTGTTACAAAGACAGTGAAAGTCAAGAGTGGCTATCTGGCACTTCGTAATGCAAAAGCGTATGATGATGCAAATGAGATCGGACAGTTGAATACCGGCGATACCGTTCAGGTCCAGGATTCCAGTGGAAGTACTTACTGGTATGTATATTCTTCCAGACTTGGAAAGAGCGGCTATGTAAATAAAAATTACCTGCAGTGATGCAGGTAATTTCAGACTGTAGACAAACTTGGTGTTGGGTGTTATGCCCAGCACCATTTTTCTTTTAAAACTTCTTTTCTTTTTATTTTCTTCAAAATCAACAAAAATCTGGCTGTATTCCAGCCTCGTTTTTCCAGAATCTTTGCCAGTTTTTTCAGATTCATGCATGCAAAGGTAAGCCCGGCTTTCATCTCCATCCGTGCCTTTCCTACATATTGCGTATATCGAAATCCATGTTGTTCTTTCGCTGTACCGAATATCCTCTCTATGGTTTCTTTTCTTAACTGATAGATCTGTCTGTTTCCTATCGTGTGCCGAATGTCTTCTGCCACTTCCATATATTCTTCCCATACATGACGTGTGATCAGTTTTACATGATCCTTACTTTCTGTGCATTTTGAAAGATATTGGCATTCAGCACAATGTTCACCGCAGCTTTTATACTCTTTATATCCACTTCTGTTTGTTGTACTGTATGTCAATATATGTGCTCCCGGACATATATAACAATCATAGTATTCATCATATGCGAATTCGTGTTTTCCGAAAAAGCCTTCTTTGGTCTTGGGACGGGTATACGGAAAAAGTGGTTGAATTCCATCTTCCAACAGCCGATGGGCGATTGCCGGAGTTTTATATCCTGCATCTGCAACTACCATCTGCGGATTCAGTTTAGATATCTTATCGTATAATGCCTTAAAAGTACGACTGTCATGCTCATTACCAGGATGTACTGTATATCCAAGGATCCAGCCATGTTTATCACAGGCAGTTTCTACTGCATATGCAAAAACGTGTTTATGTTCACCCTTTCGAAACCATCCACTTTCCGGATCGCTGATGCTACATTTTTGTGTTTTCACATCTTCAGGAAGTTCTTCAGATATAGAATCCTTATCATTTCCGGTTCCACCGGATGCAGGTGGCTGGTTATCATCTTTTTTCTTCAATGGCTTTTTTCCATGTGCCAGACGATCTTTTTCAATCTCTTTATTTAATTCCTCTTCATACCAGAGAGCCTGTTCGTGTGCAACCCGCTTACGCATTTTTTTACTGTTTGCACAGGCTTTTACATGTGTTGCATCCACGAAGATCTGTTCTGTATTTACAAGCTTATATTTCATACAATCTTCCAGAATCTTTGAAAAGATCTGCTCAAAAAGGTCTGTATCTTTGAAACGGCGGGTATAATTCTTTCCAAATGTAGAGAAATGAGGTACTGGATCTAACATGTCTAGTCCGAGAAACCAGCGGTATGCAACGTTTACCTCGATCTCTTTCATGGTCTGACGCATGCTTTTTATCCCATAGAGATACTGAATGAATGGTATCTTTATCAGCATGACGGGATCCATACTGGGACGGCCGTTATCCGGACAGTATTTTTCTTCAACCAGATCATAAATAAAGTTCCAATTGATTGCTTTATCAATCAATCGCAGCATATGGTTTTGAGGTACCATGTCATCCATGGAAAACATCATCATTTGTTCTCTTTTTTTATCTGCATTTTTCGTCATCATAAAAAACACCGCCCTTCTGATATTTATTATATCAGAAAAGCGGTTCCAACAATAGCAAAACCCTGCAAAAGCAGGGCTTTGTCTACAGTCTGAAATTACCTGCAGTGATGCAGGTAATTTTTACGTAATACAGGATCAGTACTTCCGATGCTGTATTATTTTTTCTTATGTTTTGTGTCTGTATCCGTGGAAGCACGGAGTTCGTCGATCATCTGCTCAATCAGCATTTTTTTTACGTAAACATCAAAGCTGAGAAGACAGATGAAAGAAAATAATTTCAGGAAATCCCTGTCTTCTTCCGGTGCATTCTCAAAAGTTCCCTGAGCAATTTCATAGCGTTCCAGAAGCTCCTTCTGAAGAGATTCGATCTGTCCTTTTTCCATACTGAATACTTCGTTGTAGATAGCAGTGAGATCCATATCATCCATAGATTTGAAATATTTATCGGTCAGTGGTCCGAGCAGAGTCTGGATATCGCTGATCGATAAAATATTTTTGAAATAGTAGATAAAGATCAGAACCAGCAGGTGTTCTTTTGAATAGCGCTTCTTCTCAGGAGAAGGAAGCAGATTATTCTTGGCATAATTATTGATCATGGTCTTTGTAAGAATCTTGTCATCTTCATAGCGTTTGGAATGAGCAAGCTGTGCTTCCATAAAAGTAGTGACCTGATCCATATAAAGATCTATATTGGGAATATCCTCTGGTTTTACATAACCGATTCTGGAAACACGATCCAGAATATTACGGATCATGGAGTCTGTATTAACTGACATAAATTCATCTCCTTTGCCTGAAATAAAGGCAGAATGGTATTTCTAATACCTGCACGCTCTATTATATAGTTTTAAATACTACTTGTAAATGGTTTTTGCAAATGATTTTAAAATTCCTTTACCCCATACCAGGTTTCATGTATAATTAAAAAGATAGCAAGAAAACATCAGTTCGAAATAAGTAACCACAAAGAAACAGGAGATAATTGATGAATACAATTTATGATACATTGAATGACCGACAGAAAGAAGCTGTTCTGCATACAGATGGACCACTTCTGATTCTTGCAGGAGCCGGCTCAGGAAAGACCAGAGTACTGACACACAGGATTGCTTATCTGATCGCAGAAAAGGGTGTGAATCCGTGGAATATTCTGGCAATCACATTTACCAACAAAGCGGCCCACGAGATGAGAGAACGTGTGGACAAGATCGCAGGAAGCGAAGGGGGAAGTGTATGGGTATCAACTTTTCACTCGACATGTGTGCGGATCCTACGACGCCATATAGACCGTCTCGGTTATGATAATAATTTTACGATTTACGATGCGGACGACCAGAAGACACTGATCAAAGAAATCTGCCGCAAAATGAATATCGATACCAAGAAAGTGAAGGAACGGGCACTCCTGGCTCAGATCTCACATGCAAAAGATGAGCTGCTGAATCCGGATGAGATGGAAATGAATGCAGGTGCTGATTTTAACCAGAAAAGAGCGGCGCAGGTTTATCGTGAATATCAGGCGGCACTGCGTCGGAATAATGCGTTGGATTTTGATGACCTCATATGCAAGACAGTGGAACTGTTCCAGAATTGTGGCGATGTTCTGCAGAGTTATCAGGAACGTTTCCGCTATATTATGGTAGATGAATATCAGGATACCAATACGGCACAGTTTAAGTTTGTAAGTCTTCTGGCATCCAGGTATGAGAATCTGTGTGTAGTCGGTGATGATGACCAGTCCATTTACAGATTCCGTGGAGCCAATATTGGAAATATCCTGGGATTTGAGAGGGTATTCCCGGATGCTAAAGTTATTCGTCTGGAGCAGAATTATCGTTCTACGCAGAATATCTTAAATGCAGCGAATGGTGTGATCGCAAATAATACAGAGCGTAAAGAAAAAACACTCTGGACCGAGAACCCGGAGGGAGAGAAAATCCATTTCCGACAGTTTATGAATGGATATGAGGAAGCCGAATTTGTTGTAGGGGACATTGCCCGACGACACAGAGAAGGGACAGCAGAGTATCATAACTGCGCAGTACTTTATCGAACAAATGCACAGTCCCGTCTTTTTGAAGAGAAGTGTCTGCTTGCAAATATTCCTTACAAGATCGTAGGGGGAGTGAACTTCTATGCGCGTAAAGAAATCAAAGATCTGCTCTGCTATCTGAAAACGGTAGATAATGCAGCGGATGATCTTGCGGTACGTAGAATCCTGAATGTACCAAAGCGTGGAATCGGAGCAACAACGGTCGGCAGAATTCAGGATTATGCCGACATGATGAATATCAGTTTTTATGATGCACTCCGTGTGGCAGAGGAAGTGCCGTCGATCGGACGCAGTCTTTCAAAAGTGGATGGATTTGTTACATTTATCCAGTCACTTAAGAGTAAAGCACAGGCATATTCTGTATCGGAGCTTCTGGAGGAAATCATAGATCTGACTGGTTATGTGGATGAACTGAAAGCAGAAGATACAGAAGAAGCCAGAGCCAGGGTGGAGAATATCGATGAGCTGATATCCAAAACGGTTTCTTATGAAGAGACAATGAAGGCTGAGAATAGAGAGGCAACATTATCTGGATTCCTGGAAGAAATTGCACTGATCGCGGATATTGATTCTGTAGATGAGAATCAGGATTATGTGGTACTGATGACTTTGCACAGTGCAAAGGGACTGGAGTTTCCATATGTATATCTTGCCGGAATGGAAGATGGTATGTTCCCAAGCAGTATGTGCATCTTTTCCGGTGACCAGTCGGATCTGGAAGAGGAGCGCAGGCTTTGTTATGTGGGAATCACCAGAGCCATGAAAGAACTGACTATGACCAGTGCACAGCAGCGTATGGTGCGTGGGGAAACGCAGTATAATCGCGTTTCCAGATTTGTGAGAGAGATTCCACGGGAACTGGTGGATCTTGGACATACTGTTCAGGAACACAAACCAAAGATCCCGGAGGCAAAATCTCCGCTCAACAGCTATCTGCAGATGAAGAAAAGCTTCCATACGAAGGCATTTCAGCCACAGAATTTTAAGGTAACGAAAGCGGATTCCCTGGATTACGGTGTTGGGGATACGGTCCGTCACATTAAATTTGGTGTTGGCATCGTTAAGGATATCGTAGAAGGCGGCAGAGATTATGAGGTTACTGTAGATTTTGACAAAGTCGGAGTCAAAAAAATGTTCGCTGCCTTTGCAAAACTTAAGAAAATATAACTTTTTATAATTTTCTTAAGAAATCTTAAAGTTTCTGTACTTTAGTTGTTTTACCTTTTAATGAATGATATACTGGATACATGAAAATTCGAAGGGAGTACAGAATGAAAAAAATTTTAAAAGGCCTCACGAGGATACTCCCTGCATATGGAATTTTCCCGGTTATTTTTTCGTTTGTATTTAATTGTCTTGTTTATTCAGGTTCCAGAATGATCGCAGGTGGATGGTACCACCACAATATAGAAACTGCTGTGGACAGGAGCCTTCCTTTTGTTCCGCAGTTTCTGATCATCTATTTTGGATGCTATCTTTTCTGGGCCGTCAATTACATTCTGATTGCCAGGCAGGAACGACACAGTGTGTACCAGTTTTTTACAGGAGATTTTATATCAAGATGTATCTGCCTTGGTTTCTTTCTTTTGTATCCCACAACGAATACTAGACCAGTGATAACAGATGGAGGATTATGGAATCAGCTTGCTTTGTGGCTGTACTCTATTGATGCAGCAGATAATCTGTTTCCGTCTATTCATTGTCTGGTCAGCTGGTTCTGTTATCTGGGCATCCGCGGAAAAAAAGAAATTCCGGTATGGTACCAGAGAGTGTCGGCAGTGCTTGCAATTCTTGTATTTGTCTCTACATTGCTGACGAAACAGCATGTCCTGGTGGACGTGGCAGGAGGAATCCTTCTTGCAGAACTGTGTTTCTGTATTGGCAGAAACACAAATCTATACAAAATTTACGAAAGATTTGGCAGCAGGATTGAGAAAAAGATTCTGAAATCTACAGAAGGGTGAGCTGCTTATGAAAAAAAATAAAAGAGTGATCTTTAATGGAGCTTTCCTGCTCATTGTCTTTGTGCTCACAATTTATGGAGTGTTTCATGGAGAAGACCTCGGGGCTATGATGGATGCCATTCGGAGTGCGGATAAACGATGGCTCGTGCCCGGACTTGCACTGGTGGCATTCTTTATCTGGGGTGAGTCGATCATCATATGGTATATGATGCGGTCCTATGGAATAAAACTGAAAAAAAGAACCTGTTTTCTCTTTTCATCGGTAGGATTCTTTTTCAGCTGTATTACACCATCTGCGAGTGGTGGACAGCCAATGCAGGCATATTATATGAAAAAGAAAAATATATCTATCCCGGTTTCTGCGGTTATTCTGATGATCATTACGATCACCTATAAGCTGGTGCTGGTGGTGGTCGGTATCGGAGTAGCTGTGTTTGGAAGAGGATTCCTGCATCAGTATCTGGAAGGAATTCTTCCTGTTTTCTATCTGGGACTGGGACTGAATATTTTTTGTGTGACTTTTATGACGATTCTGGTGTTTCATCCATTGCTTGCCAGATCAGCTCTTGTATGGGGACTTTCGATTCTAGAGAAATTCCATATTCTGCGTCACAAAGAAGGAAGGCTGAAAAAACTGGAAAATTCCATGGATACTTACAGAGATACAGCTGCTTATCTGAAGACACATCCGAGAGTGATCGTGAATGTCATTGCGATCACATTTGTACAGAGAATGGCAATGTTTGCAGTAACATGGTTTGTATATAAAGCATTTTCACTGTCGGGGACAGGATTCTGGGCGGTGCTGTTTCTTCAGGCAGTGATCTCTGTTTCCGTAGATATGCTTCCGCTTCCGGGAGGTATGGGAATCAGTGAGACACTGTTCCTGACAATATTCACCCCGGTATTTGGCACATTACTTCTGCCGGGGATGGTTCTCAGCAGAGGACTTGGTTATTATGGAGAGCTTTTGATCAGTGCACTTTTTACGATTGTGGCACAGCTTACGATCGGACAGGGGCATGGCAAAGAAAATAAGGAGAGTTACGAATGATAGGATTTTATGATTATACAGTAGTTGTTACATATATCAGTCTTGTTTCATCCATCCTGGGTATGTTTTGTGCGATCGACGGGAAGCTTACGCTGGCAGTATCCTGTCTGGCTTTTTCCGGACTGTGTGATATGTTTGATGGAAAGATAGCCCGGACAAAGAAGAACAGAACCGATGATGAGAAATCCTTTGGTATTCAGATCGATTCTCTCTGTGACATTGTCTGTTTTGGGATTTTTCCAATCATTCTGGGCTACAAACTTGGAATGTGTAAAGCATACAGCATTGCGATCCTTGCATTTTACGGGATGGCAGGAGTGATCCGTCTTGCATATTTTAATGTGATGGAGGCAAAACGCCAGAGCGAGACATCTGAGAACCGCAAGTACTATCAGGGACTTCCGATCACATCTATGGCTGTGATCATGCCGCTTCTGTTTGTGGCATCGGTATTTTTTCCGGGATTTCGTTATTTTGTGGGATTGCTTCATGCAGCGATGCTGATCGTAGGATTCTTGTTTATTTTTAATTTCCGTTTCCGCAAGCCGACCAATCAGGAACTGGTGGTACTGGTTGCAGTTGTGGCAGTGGCAGTACTGTTTATTCTTTTTTACAAAGAAGGATGGTGGGCTCATTACCATACGATCAGGAAACTGAAAGGAGCAGCAGCATGACAACATATACGGCAGACCGAAAAGGTCATGTAACTGAAAATGATTCGTTTCAGGACAGATTCCTGGAAAAAATGTATGGCTCTGCAATTGGCAGGGCTTTACTTAAACCGCTTGTAAATCCTGTACTTTCAGAGATTGGGGGCAGAATTCTGGACTCCAGAGTATCTGCACTGGCGGTTCCGGCATTTATAAGACATGCAGGAATTGATATGAGAGATTATGAACCGAAAAAGTATTGGTCGTACAATGATTTTTTTACTAGACAGATTCGAGAGGGTGCCAGAGAAATCGATATGGTACCGGAAGCTTTTGTCAGTCCCTGCGACAGCAGGGTGAGTGTTTATCCGATCAGTGAGAACTGTCATGTAAAAATCAAACATACATCCTATACAGTTGCTGAACTTCTGAAGAATCCGGTTCTGGTGAAACGATACGAAGGCGGACTTCTCTGGGTGTTCCGTTTATGTGTGGACGATTATCACAGATATATCTATATAGATGATGGATTTGAATCCCGGAGAGTGCATATTCCAGGTGAACTGCATACGGTCAATCCGGTCGCCAATGATGTGTATCCAATCTACAAAGAAAATACAAGAGAATATGCGTTGTTGAAGACTGTGAATTTTGGAACTGTTCTGATGATGGAAGTCGGAGCGTTGATGGTCGGCAGGATTGAGAATGTACCACTTCGTGGCCGTGTAAAACGGGGAAAAGAAAAAGGAAATTTCGCATTTGGTGGTTCGACGGTTATACTGATGACACAGAAGGAACGGGTACTGCCTGATCCAGACATTTTTATGAATTCCGAAAATGGAATTGAGACAAGAGTAAAACTTGGGGAGCGGATTGGTGTATCAGAAGTTCTGGAGTGATAAGGTGCAGAAACATAATCGAAAATTTGCGAGAAAATATGGTAAAATGGATGGATTAGTGGTATACTATGACCTATAAATAAGTGAGAGGAAGGTGCCCGTCATGAATCTGAATAATTTAAACTTGAACGAGAAAATTGAGGATTTACTTGCTGCTTTAAAGAAAAAAGAAGACGAAAAAGAAAAAAATACAGTCCTCTGGGTACTGGCTATCATAGGCGCAGTTGCAGCAGTTGCAGGAATCGCATTTGCAGTATATCGCTTCTTTGCTCCGGATTATCTGGAAGATTTTGAAGAAGATTTCGATGATGATTTTGATGATTACTTCGAGGATGAAGAAGAGTAAGATGACTGCTTGCAGAGAGAATGGCAACAGAGTAAGCGTAGCATGAAGTTCAAACAGCTCCGGCAGATAACCGGGGCTGTTTTACTGCTCTGTCAAAGACAAAAGAGTGAGGGTTACGAAGAGACAGCTGGATGCAAGTGTTTCAAATATATAAATGAGGAATAGAAAGCATGAAAAAAGGTGAAATTTACGAAGGTGTAATAGAGAAGGTGGACTTCCCGAATAAGGGATATGTTTTTGTGGAGGATCAGAAGGTTCTGATCAAGAACGGAATTCCGGGACAGAAGGTACGCTTTATGATTCAGAAGAAACGTTCCGGAAGGGCACAGGGACGTATCCTGGAGGTAATAGAAAAATCACCATTGGAGACAAGAGAACCGGTATGTAGCAATTTTCCGGCATGTGGTGGTTGCATGTATCAGACAATGTCCTATGAAGACCAGCTTCATATGAAAGAGATACAGATACGAGAGCTTCTGGAAGAGGCATTGGTCCAGGGGGGTCAGATAGATGAGAATGGAAATGCAGCTTTTGAATGGGAGGGTATTCACGGAAGCCCGATCGAATTCGGATACCGCAATAAGATGGAGTTTTCTTTTGGAGATGAGGTCAAAGACGGACCACTGTCCCTTGGCCTGCATAAGAAAGGAAGTACGTATGATATCCTGAATACTGACGACTGTAAGCTGGTGCATAAGGATATGACGGATATCCTGACTTGTGTAAGAGAATTTTTCAGAGAAAAAGGAGCTTCTTATTACAGGAAACTGCAGCACACCGGTTATCTGCGGCATCTGATGTTGAGAAGAGGTGTTACTTCCGGTGAGATTCTGGTGCATCTTGTAACGACCACTCAGGAAGAGTATGATCTGGAACCGCTGAAAGATCAGCTTCTGGCTCTTCCACTGGAGGGCAGGATTGTTGGAATCATGCATATTCTCAATGATTCACTTTCAGATGTAGTTCAGAGCGATGAGACAAGGATACTTTATGGACAGGACTATTTCTATGAGACACTGCTCGGACTGAAATTCCGTATCAGCACGTTTTCTTTCTTCCAGCCGAATTCACTGGCTGCGGAAGTACTGTACAATATTGTGCGTGATTATATCCAGAATACGAGTGGAATGGAAGTGTTTGATCTTTACAGTGGAACCGGAACGATCGCGCAGCTGCTTGCTCCGGTGGCAAAAGAAGTGATCGGTGTGGAAATCGTGGAAGATGCAGTTGCAGCAGCAAGAGAGAATGCGAAGCTGAACGGACTGGATAACTGTAAATTCATTGCCGGTGACGTCCTGAAGGTTCTGGATGATCTGACTGAGAAGCCGGATGTGATCGTCCTGGATCCACCTCGCGATGGAATCCATCCGAAAGCGCTGCCGAAGATCCTTTCCTATGGGGTAAAACGTATTGTGTATGTCTCCTGTAAAGCAACCAGCCTTGCACGTGATCTGGAGGCATTTTTGCAGGCGGGATATCGACTTGAAAAAGCCTGTTGTGTAGACCAGTTCTGCGAGACCGTGTGGACAGAAGCAGTGGCACTGCTGGTGAAGGAATAAAAGAGAGAAAATCCTTTCAGTATATTTTTACAATACTGAGAGGATTTTTTTGTGCATAAATCGTCTGAAAAGTTCTTTAAAATATATTGACATATATGAGGGTAGTGTTATAATACAATCAAACATATGAATGAATGTTCATATGAAAACGTGAATAAAACATATATGAGAAGGAGAATACTACTATGAAGAAATCTTACAAAATTGAAGTTGACTGTGCAAACTGTGCAAATAAAATGGAAGAAGCAGCTAAGAACACAGCAGGTGTTAAAGATGCAAGCGTTAATTTCATGATGCTCAAGATGAAAGTAGAATTTGAAGAAGGACAGGATCCGGACAGCGTAATGAAAGAAGTTCTGAAGAACTGTAAGAAAGTAGAAGACGATTGCGAGATTTATTTATAAGATGAAATGAGAATGCTCTGCTGCGGATGCGGCAGGGCATTTAAATAAATGGTGGGAGGAAAGAGGTTATGAATAAAAAGCAGAAAAAAATGCTGGCACGTATCATCATAGCAGCGGTGTTACTGATCGTTTTGCATTTCGTTCCGATTACGGAAATTCCGAGATTTATCTGCTATCTGGCAGTTTATCTGGTTATCGGATATGATATTGTAAAGAAAGCATTTAAAGGAATCAAAAATGGTCAGGTTTTCGATGAAAACTTTTTGATGGCCATTGCAACAATCGGTGCATTTGCGCTGGCAGTTTATGAAAAAAGCGGCGATTATAACGAATCGATCGCGGTTATGCTGTTCTACCAGATCGGTGAACTTTTCCAGAGCTATGCAGTTGGAAAGAGCCGCCGTAACATTACCGAACTGATGGATATCCGCCCGGATTATGCTAATATTGAAAACGATGGTAAGTTAGAAAAAGTAGATCCGGATGAAGTTGAGGTTGGTTCCGTTATCGTCGTACAGCCGGGTGAAAAAGTCCCGATCGATGGCGTGATCGTAGAAGGAAACAGTAGCCTCAACACCAGTGCACTGACCGGTGAGAGCCTTCCGCGCAGTGCAAAAGCGGGAGATGAGATCATCAGCGGATGCATCAATATGACCGGTGTACTGAAGATTAAGACAACAAAAGAATTTGACGAATCGACCGTATCGAAGATTCTGGAACTGATTGAAGAATCCAGTTCCCGTAAATCCAGATCTGAGAATTTTATTTCAAAATTTGCCCATTATTATACACCGGCAGTATGTTATGGAGCACTTGCACTGGCAATCCTGTCGCCGCTTGTAAATCTTGTGCTCCTTCACAATCCTGCAATGTGGGGCCAGTGGATCTACAGAGCCCTGACATTCCTTGTAATCAGCTGCCCGTGTGCTCTGGTCATCAGTATTCCGCTGGGGTTCTTTGCGGGAATCGGTGGAGCCAGCAATGCCGGTGTTCTGGTCAAAGGATCCAACTATCTGGAAACTCTGGCCCGGACAAAATATGTAGTATTTGACAAGACCGGTACCCTGACCAAGGGTGTGTTTGAAGTTGTAGGTGTTCACCATAACACGATGGAAGAAAAAAAGATTCTGGAATATGCAGCACTGGCAGAAAGTTTTTCGTCACATCCGATCAGCCGTAGCCTGAAAACTGCTTACGGTAAGGAAATTGACCAGAAACGTGTCACAGATGTAGAGGAAATCAGCGGAAATGGTGTTACGGCGAAGGTGGACGGAATCTCTGTTGCAGTCGGAAATACAAAACTGATGAAACGTATCGGCGTGGAGGCAGTAGAGTGCCATCAGGTCGGAACGGTCATCCATGTTGCAATCGATGGAGCTTATGCAGGGCATATCCTGATTTCGGATGTCCTGAAACCGACTTCAAAAGAGGCAATTGTAAATCTTAAGAAAAATGGCATTAAAGAGACGGTCATGCTGACGGGCGATATTGATAAGGTTGCACAGCAGGTAGCAGGTGAGCTTGGTGTAGACCGTGTATACAGTGAACTTCTTCCGGCTGATAAAGTAAGTAAGGTAGAAGAACTTCTCGCAAAAAAGACAGAGAAAGAGAAACTTGCCTTTGTTGGGGATGGTATCAATGACGCTCCGGTACTTTCCAGAGCAGATATCGGTATTGCAATGGGAGCTATGGGTTCTGACGCAGCGATTGAGGCTGCTGATGTAGTTCTGATGGATGACGATCCGATGAAGATCGTCAAGGCAATCCGTATCGCGAAGAAATGTATGCGTATTGTATATGAAAATATTTATTTTGCAATCGGAATCAAGGTAATCTGTCTGATTCTTGGTGCAGTGGGTATTGCCAATATGTGGGTTGCGATTTTTGCAGATGTCGGAGTTATGATCATTGCAGTGCTGAATGCGATCAGAACTTTGTTTGTAAAGAAACTGTAACTACAGGCTACAAAGTAAATCTGTGGATTCCGAATGTTTGCAGGATTGCGAGAGTGTGTAACACGAAGCAATCCGTAGTTACCTGAACTGAATAATTTAGAGAGAAAGCGAGAAAAATATGGCAGAAGAAAGAGAAGAGATCAGCTGTGAATGCCAGGAGATTCATGAAGATCTTTTAAAGATCGTGAATGAGACCATGCCGGATGAAGAGGAGCTGTATGATCTGGCAGATCTGTTTAAGGTGTTTGCGGATTCTACCCGTATCCGTATCCTGTTTGTGCTGTTTGAATCTGAAGTGTGTGTCTGTGATCTGGCAAAGGTCCTGAACATGACCCAGTCCGCAGTGTCCCATCAGCTTCGTATCCTCAAGCAGAATAAACTGGTGAAGGCCCGCAGAGACGGAAAATCTATTTTTTATTCTCTGGCCGATGATCACGTAAGAACGATCATTTCCATGGGAAGAGAGCATATTTTAGAGTAAGAAGAAGTCGGTGTATATCTGAAAGAAACAGATGTGCACCGGCATTTTTATATGGTCAAAAGGAAAAGAATAGGGTAAGATAGAAATCAGGAAAACAGACAAGGAGAAACATGATGATAAAAGCGGTCATTTTTGACATAGACAATACCTTATACAGTTATGATGAAAATCATATTTATGGAATGGAAGCTTTGGCTGTATACTGCAGGGATTCGTTTGGGATTACAACAGACGAGATGCAGGCCTGCTACAGAAAGGCCGGACGGATCATGACAGACCGGATCGGAACAGATACTGCTGCAATCCACAGCCGTATGCTGAGGATGCAGTGTATGCTGGAGCTTCTTGAACAGCCACTTTTTCCGCATGCGAGAAATATGTATCATGCCTACTGGGACACATTTATTCAGCATATACAGTCAAATCCGGGAATCCTGGAATTTATGAAAGAACTGAAAAAAAGAAAGATTCGTATCGGAATCGGTACAGATATGACTGCATACGTTCAGTACAGAAAACTGGAAGCAATTGGTGTAACACCGTATATTGATTTTATTGTTACCAGTGAAGAAGTGGGGGCAGAGAAACCACATTATCATTTTTTTGACATCTGTGTGGAAAAAGCGGGAGTTCGTCCGGAAGAATGTGCATTCATCGGTGATAATGTCCGAAAAGATATTGAAGGTGCATGGGAGAGCGGCATGAAAGGAATCTGGTATACCCAGGAAAAAGAACCGTCAGAACACAGATATTTCCCGACAATCCGGTCATTCAGAGGAATAGATGTCGATGAATTCCTGAAATAAAATGGCACGTAAATATGGTATTGAAAAATACGGACCGAACCGTTATCATATCGTAACTGCAAAGATGGGATTCCATGGAAGAACTTTCGGTGCCATGTCAGCAACAGGTCAGCCGGCTAACGGATGTTAGGTTGGATTCGGACCAATGACTTATGGATTCTCCTATGCACCGTACAACGATCTGCAGGCATTCAAAGATGCATGTACCGAAAATACGATCGCGATCATGGTCGAACCGGTACAGGGCGAAGGTGGTGTACATCCTGCAACAATGGAATTTATGCAGGGACTTCGTAAATTCTGTGATGAAAACGATATGCTCCTTCTGATCGATGAAGTACAGACAGGATGGTGCAGAGCAGGTGCTGTAATGTCTTATATGAATTATGGCATCAAACAGGATATTGTTGCGCTGTATTACAAGGCATTATAAAAGATAAATATGCCGAAGATAAACGTTTTGTAAAAGTAAGACGTACAGATGTAGTCCATATGTGGAAACATCGGTATGTCTTCTTTTATTTACAGAGAATTGCTATACAACTGTCCTGTGACATGCTATACTTTGGAGCAGATAAAACAGCCGAAGATCCGCAGGAGGGATAGGATGAATCTTTTTGAATTATATAATGTACTGAAAGACGGACAGAAGGGAAGAAATAATTTTCTGGTGACCGTGATACAGGGAAATGGGACTGGAAGCAGATATTTCCTGGCGGACGGAGAAGTGAAAGCACAATGCGGCAGCGGAGACATAGAGACAGAACGGCTGCGGGAACTGGTGCAGCCGGGGGAGAGTGGTATTGCAGAAGCAGATGGGAGAAGATTATTTGTGGAATCACTGAAACAGCCGGCACATCTGGTAATCTGTGGAGCGGGACATGTGGCACAGCAGGTGATCCTTCTGGCAGGAAAAGTTGGATTTACGGTGACTGTTCTGGAGGACCGTGTGAGTTTTGCAGGAGAAGCACTACGCGCAGGAGCGGATCAGGTGATCTGTGACAGTTTTGAAAATGCACTGAAGCAGATTCCGGGAAGTGAAGATACGTATTTTCTGATAGTGACCAGAGGGCATCGTTATGATCGGGTATGTCTGGAGGCAATTTTGAAGAAACCCTATGCTTATGTCGGAATGATGGCAAGCAGAGGAAGATCGGCTCTTCTGAAAAAACAGATGGAGGAAGATGGTTTTGACAGAAAGGTTCTGGATGAGATACATACACCGGTAGGACTTGATATCCATGCAGAAACACCGGAGGAAATTGCAGTCTCCATTGTTTCAGAACTGATCAAAGAGAAAAACAGTGTGCGTAAGACGAGTGGTTATGACGCAGAACTGTTGGACTATCTGACTGGTGAGAAGGAGCCGGACACAAAGAAGGCACTTGCGACGATCGTTGCAAGAAGAGGTTCAGCACCCAGAGGCATTGGAACAAAGATGCTGGTCCTTGAAGATGGAAGAATCATAGGAACGATCGGAGGCGGATGCATGGAAAGTGAAGTACAGCATCTCTGTTTGCGAATGCTTCATGAAGAGAGGGCACAGGGGCAGATCTTTACAGTAGATATGACTGCTTCACAGGCAGAAGAGGAAGGACTCGTATGTGGCGGTACGATCCAGGTATTTATGGAAGTAATATGATATCTGAAAATTGTTTCGTGCTGTGCATGCCCATGATTCTGTCTGGTATCAGAAAATAAAAAATACAATTATGGCAGAATGTGTGTTATAATACTGGATATTAAAAAGAAGATGTAATTGCCGGTCGGAAGATACTCGGATTTTCTGTCGGCGTGAACAATGGAGGATGAAGATATGAAGAAAAGAAGTGTTATCGTTGCAATGCTCTGCAGTATGTGTCTGGCAGTCAGCACACCGATTCCTGCAATGGCAGATGCGTCAAAGGTAGTTACACTTGGAGCGGATCTTACTGACGAACAGAAAAATACAATGATGAATTATTTCAAGGCAGATGCGAGCCAGGTGCAGGTTATCAGTGTTACCAACCAGGATGAGCATGATCTGCTTGGCAAATATATCCCAAGTGAACAGATTGGAACGAGAACACTGAGCTGTGCCTATGTAAAACCTACACAGTCCGGCGGCATCAAGGTGCGTACAGCCAATCTGAATTATGTAACATGTAATATGATCGCAACAGCACTTTCTACAGCAGGAGTAACGAACTGTGAAGTTGTTGCCGCATGCCCGTATGAAGTATCCGGTACTGGTGCACTTACCGGTGTCATGAAAGCATACGAGTCTGCAAGTGGACAGGAACTGGATTCTACCAAGAAAGACCTTGCAGCCAAAGAAGTTGTAGTTACAGGTGATGTGGCTCAGCAGGTTGGACAGGATAATGCAACCAATATCATCAACCAGGCAAAGATGCAGATCATTGGTGACAATATTCAGAATGCAGATGAAATCTACAATATTGTATATAATATCGCTGAGCAGAATGGCGTAAGCTTAAGTCAGGATGAAATCGACACGATCGTATCACTGCTTCAGCAGATCGCACAGCAGAATTATGATATTCAGGAAATGAAAAAGACTCTTGCAAATATTCAGCAGAATCTGGAACAGAGCAAAGCAGAAGCAGAAGGGCAGCCTACACCAACTCCGATCGAGAGCGACGTTGCTGATGAAGGTACCGGTGAAGATATTACAACGAATGTAGACAGTGGTGCGCTTGGCGGAAATGTCAAAGAGACATCTACAGAGGATCCGGGACTTGCAGAGCAGACAGGTGCAGATACAAACAATGCAGGTGAGAGCAGTGACAGTTCCACAGGAATTCCGGATGCGACAGAAGACGGAACCGTAAATACAGATGGAAGTTCAGATGGAACTACAGAAGACACACCTCAGGAAAGCACAGACAGCAGTACAGATAACAGCAGCAGTGAAGAAATCCCAGCAGCAACAGAGGATGGAAGCACTGAAAATACAGATACTTCTGCAGATGGAACAACAGAAAATGCAGATGGTTCCACAGAAGGAACAGACGAAAACACAGATGCTTCTACAGAAGATACTCTGAATACAGAAACACTGACAGAAGAAGGCAAAGCAAAATTTGAGCAGGCACAGCAGTTCTGTAAGGGAGAATATGAGGGAGATCTTGCTGTACTTCAGAGCGTTGTATCGAATGTGACAGAACTTCCGGTAACACTTGATCAGGATGTGGCTTCCAAACTCAGCAAAAAAGTTCTGGAAACCTATATCAAAGTATTAAATGATGCAGGGGCTTCTTATGTACCGGCAGACACAGACAAATACTTCTCAGCTGAGCTGAACGTACTGGATAAAGAGATGAAGACAGTCTTCAGTATTGATACAGAAATTGCAGATGATGATCTGCTTGTAAATGTAGATGCTGAAGTAAGACAGAAACTGTATGATGATACAATGAAGTTCTTTGCAAACCTTTATGGAGAAACTACATCTGAAGATTCTTCCACAGATACCGCAGAAGCCGGAACTGACGAAAATACAGAAGCATATTCTGAAGATGGAACTACAGAAGAAACTTACTAAAGATAAAAAACAGCGATGCAAGATGAGGATGTCTCCTTTGGGGAGGCATCCTTTTTGTTCCTTTAGAGGAAACTGTGCTGTGAAGAGATTGTGAAAAGCTGGAAATCCATATCTTTCTGTGCTAAAATAAAAAGAGTTTTTTATCTCAGATATAACTTTGAAAACCAAAAGAGAAGGATCCGAAAGGAGAAAAACTATGAGTCTTGCAGTGGTTACACTGAAAAAGGGAGAGGGCCGTCTTCTGAAATCAGGCGGAATGTGGATATTTGATAATGAAATTGCAACGATCATGGGCAGTTTTGTAAATGGAGATATTGTATTGATTCATGACTTTGACGGATATCCGCTGGGAAAAGGATTTATCAATACGAATTCTAAGATTACAGTCAGATTGCTGACAAGAGATGAAAATCAGAAAATTGATGAAGAATTTCTTGAGAAACGAGTGCGCGATGCATGGGAGTACAGAAAAAAAGTAACAGATACATCCAGCTGCCGCCTGATCTTCGGAGAGGCAGATTTTTTGCCGGGACTTGTTGTAGACAAATTTGAAGATGTTCTGGTCGTACAGTCATTGGCACTGGGAATTGACCGTCTGAAGAATACGATTCTGGAACTGCTCAAAAAAGTTCTGGCAGAAGACGGAATCCGGATTCGCGGTATTTATGAAAGAAGTGATGCAAAGGTCCGCAAACAGGAAGGAATGGAACTGTATAAAGGCTTTATCGGACCGGAATTTCCTACACTGGTTGAAATTGTGGAAAATGGTGTAAAATATCAGGTAGATGTCAAAGACGGACAGAAAACAGGATTTTTCCTTGATCAGAAATACAATCGTCTTGCAATCCAGAAACTCTGCAAAGATGCAAGAGTGCTGGACTGTTTCACACATACAGGTTCTTTTGCCCTGAATGCGGGAATAGCCGGAGCGAAAGAAGTTACAGGTGTGGATGCATCGCAGCTTGCCGTGAATCAGGCAACAGAAAATGCAAAATTAAACGGGCTGGATGACAAAGTAAAATTTATTTGCGAAGATGTATTTGAACTGCTCCCGAAACTGGAAGAAGAGGGAGAAAAATATGACGTAGTGATTCTGGATCCACCGGCATTTACCAAATCACGCAGTTCTGTCAAAAATGCAGTCAAGGGATACCGGGAAATCAATCTTCGTGGACTGAAACTGGTAAAGGACGGAGGATTCCTTGCGACCTGTTCCTGTTCCCATTTTATGGAATATGAATTGTTTACCAAAACAATCGGTCAGGCTGCCAGAAGCGCACATAAGAGACTGCGCCAGGTGGAATACAGAACACAGGCACCGGATCACCCGATTCTCTGGGCATCTGATGAATCTTATTATCTGAAATTCTACATCTTCCAGGTATGTGATGAGAAATAGTCGGGTGAGCAGACAGAAAGAAGGACTTAAATGAGAGACAAATTTAATAAATTTATGCAGGGACGTTATGGAGTGGACGCATTTGCACGTTTCACAATGGGAGTTGCACTTGTAGCAATCATTATTTCTATCTTTTTCCCGGGTGGAAACAGAATTGGTGCGTTATTTGACACAATAGGGCTTCTGGTGCTTCTATATACATATTATCGAATGCTGTCCAGAGACATTCAGAAGCGATATGCAGAGAATGAAAAATATCTTGCAGCAACAGCAAAATTCAGACAGAGGTTTAACCGGGAAAAAAATATGATGAACCAGAGAAAGACCCATCATATTTATTCATGTCCGGGATGCGGTCAGAAGATCCGTATTCCAAAAGGCAAAGGCAAGATTGAAATCGAATGTCCGAAATGTCATACGAAATTTGTCAAAAGAAGCTGATAAACTGACAGAGAGGTATCTGTATGTTTGGATATGTGGTGCTGAATAAGCCGGAAATTAAATTTAAAGATTTTGATATGTACCGTTCTTTTTACTGCGGACTGTGCAGGGAGCTGAGAGAGCGTTACGGGATAAGCGGGCAGATCACACTGAGCTATGATATGACATTTGTGATTCTTCTGCTCAGTGCGTTGTATGAGCCGCCGACCAGAAAAGGTACGACCAGATGCATTGTACATCCGGTACGTAAACAGACGGTACGGAAAAATGCCATAACAGAATACGGAGCCGATATGAATATCTTTCTGACTTACTATAAGTGTAAGGATGACTGGAATGACGAGAAAAAAATCTTAAGTCTTGCATATGGGAAGCTTCTGGAGAGTAAAGAGAAAAAAAGCGAACAGCAATGGAAGAAAAAAATCGATGTGATCATTTCCTGTTTGAATGAACTTTCAGAGATGGAACAGGAGGGAGAGACAGATATCGATCGTGTTTCGGGCTGTTTTGGAAGAATCATGGCAGAAATCTTTGCATACAGAGAAGATGTCTGGGAACCAACACTTCACCGCATGGGATTTTATTTGGGTAAGTTTATTTACCTGATGGATGCCTACGATGATGTGGAAGATGATGTAAAAAAAGGAAATTACAACCCTTTTGCAAAAGATTATATAATAAAAGAGTTTGATGACAGGATAAAAAATATGTTGCTGCTAATGATGGCAGAAACCTGTCGGGAATTTGAAAAACTTCCTATTATAAAATATGCAGACATCCTGCGGAATATTTTATATTCCGGAGTATGGTGCAGATTTGAGAGTATATCGCGAAAGCGTAGGGAAGAACGGGAGAAAGAAGATGTTTGATCCATACAGTGTGCTGGGTGTTTCGAGGGATGCATCTGATGATGAAATAAAGAAGGCATATCGTAAGCTGAGCCGTAAATATCATCCGGATGCTAATATCAACAATCCGAACAAAGCACAGGCAGAAGAAAAATTTAAAGAAGTCCAGCAGGCATATGAACAGATCATGAAAGAACGGGAATATGGTTCTTCAGGAAACTATAATTCATATGGTGGTTTTGGTGGCTTTGGTACACAGGGCCAGAATACGTATCAGGATGAAGAGGCAGTGCGCCGACAGGCTGCGGCAAATTATATCAACAGTCGACATTACAAAGAGGCAATGAATGTGCTTTCGTCGCTTCAGCAGAGAAACGGCCAGTGGTATTATCTGTCCGCAATGGCGAACATGGGACTGGGAAATAATGTAAATGCGTTAAATGATGCACGAAGTGCAGTAAATATGGAACCGGATAATATGCAGTACCGAATGTTGCTGCAGAGACTGGAAGGCGGAGGAACCTGGTATCAGGAACAACAGAATCCATTTGGAGGAATGCCAAGTGACGGAAGCGATTATTGTATGAAGCTTTGCCTGGCCAATCTGGCATGTAATCTTTGCTGTCCGGGTGGAATGTTCTGCTGCTGAGAAGAATCGTCAATAATGAAAAGAAATAACAGACCTTCTGGAATATCAATAAAATATTTTAGAAGGTTTTTTATAAAAAAATTGACAATTGTCGATTGGGATATTATGATAATGGGTGTGCTGTCATGCTAAAGCGATGTAGCGGCAAAGAACAGCATATGGGAAGCTGCTGTGAACAGAACAGTAACTACCGAAGTGAAATAACAGGAGGAAATCACAATGAGTATTCGTATTGGTATTTTAGGATATGGTAATCTTGGAAGAGGCGTAGAATGTGCAATTAAACATAATCCGGACATGGAACTGGTTGCAGTATTTACACGTCGTGATCCTGCAACTGTAAAAATTCTTACAGATTCAGCATCTGTTTACCATGTAGATGAAGCAGAAAAGATGAAAGATAAAATTGATGTTATGATTCTCTGCGGTGGAAGTGCAACAGATCTGCCGGTTCAGACACCGAAATATGCACAGTGGTTCAATGTGGTAGACAGTTTTGATACACATGCCAGAGTACCGGAACATTTCGCAAATGTTGACAAGGCAGCATCTGAAAGCAATCATGTAGGAATCATTTCTGTTGGCTGGGATCCGGGAATGTTCTCCCTGAACAGAATGTATGCAAACGCAATCCTTACAAATGGAAAGGATTATACATTCTGGGGCAAGGGTGTAAGCCAGGGACATTCCGATGCAATCCGTAGAATTGATGGAGTAAAAGATGGAAAACAGTACACAATTCCTGTAGAAGCTGCACTGGAAGCAGTCAGAAACGGAGAAAATCCGGAACTGACTACAAGACAGAAGCATACAAGAGAATGCTTCGTAGTAGCTGAGGAAGGTGCTGATCTTGCACGCATTGAAAATGAGATTAAGACAATGCCGAATTATTTTGATGAATATGATACAACAGTACATTTCATTTCTGAAGAAGAACTGAAACGTGATCACAGTGGAATTCCGCATGGTGGATTTGTGATCCGTACAGGCAAAACCGGCTGGAACGATGAGAACAGTCATGTGATCGAATACAGCCTGAAGCTGGATTCCAATCCGGAATTTACATCTTCCGTAATTGTTGCATATGCGAGAGCTGCATATCGCATGAGCCAGGAAGGACAGAAAGGATGCAAAACAGTATTTGATGTTGCACCGGCATATTTAAGTGCACTGGATGGCGCTGAACTGAGAAAACATCTTCTGTAATATATGAAATGAAATTGTAAAAAATAAGGATCGGGTTTTTAACCCGGTCCTTTTTGCGCTCCAGGAGGGGAATATATTGGCAGGTTTTTACTTTTTTATTGACGTTGTTACAAACATGATATATAATACCTACATAATATTGTAACAAGATTGTAAAAAATACGAATATTTATACTCGTAGAAAGAGGTTGACCGTATGGGAAAGGTGTGCAAAAAGTCATGGATCGCAGCCATATTTTTAGGAGTAATGCTTTTTGCTGCAGGCTTTGCGTTTCAGGCATCCACGGTAGATGCGCAGGCTGCTACAACTGGTTTTCGAACCGTAAAAGGAAAAACATACTATTATAAAAACGGAAAGAAAGTTAAGGGATGGCTTACTTTAAATGGAAAGAAATACTTCCTTAATACAAGGACAGGCGTCTTGCTGAAAGGCTGGCAGAGAAGTTCCAGAGGACCAAAGCGCTATTTTAATAAAAAAAATGGTGTTATGTATACCGGAATGAAAAAAATCGGCGGTAAATATTATTACTTCGATATCAAGACCGGCTACACGAAGAGGGGATTTGTAAGATCTGCCAATGGCGCAGTTGTCCGTTATTTCCAGCCCTCGAATTATACGATGGCAAAAGGCTGGCTGAAAAATGCAAAGGGGCAGAAGTGGTATTTTGCCAGCGATGGTAAGATGTATATGGGACTGAAAAAAATCGGCAAATATTATTATTATTTCAATCCAAGTACAGGAATTGCAGCCAGCGGTTATGTGAATACTGGAAATGAGACGAGATATTTCAATGCCAAATACAAAAGAATGGTTACCGGCTGGACAAAATCTGCCAAAGGAGAATTAAGATACTTTGGCAGCAATGGTGTTATGGCCAAGGGACTTGCAAAGGTTGGCAGCGCTACGTACTATTTTGATCCAAGTACAGGAATCGCAGCGGGCGGCTGGGTAACGATCAGTGGAAATAAATATTACTTTGACAAGAGTAGTTTCAAGATGGTTACAGGTACCAAGTCGATTGATGGTGTGACCTATACATTCAGCTCAACAGGTATTATGACCTATTCATCTGCAAATGACAGCAGTACGACAAGCAATACCTATTTTGCAAATGATCCGAAACCGGTTGAGCAGACCGGGATCAAAACGCTCAAGAATTATCTTGCCGGGGCATTGAAACCGGTTGGACAGGCATTGTATATCTGGGGCGGCGGTTGGTATGATTCCACAAGGATCGGTGTCAGCCCGACCTGGCAGAGCTTTTATCTCAGCCAGACAAGTAGTTATAACTATAATAATTATCGTGATCTGAGTACTGCAAACAGAGCAAAAGGACTTGACTGTTCTGGATTTGTAGGATGGGCAGCACAGCAGGTTATGAGAAATGGAAATAGTTATACGGTTGTATCAGGAGAAATCGGCAGTTATTATAAGAATACATTAAAATGGGGAACTTATGTGAACCAGAATTATCTGTCCAAAACAGGATGGAAAGTATATCCTGGTGATATCGGATATGATGATGGTCATACATGGATTATCCTCGGACAGTGTTCCGATAAGAGTGCCGTGATCGTTCATTCCACTCCGAATGCAGGATGCCAGATTGCAGGAACCTGTACACCGGATGGTGATTATGACAGCCAGGCAGTAGCTCTTGCAAATAAATACATGTCCAGATATGCAGGATTTAAGAAGTATACCTATCGTCCATCCTGCGGTAACTACATCCGAAGAGGAAATTATATGAGATGGTACAGCTCCACTCTTTCTGATCCGGATAACTTTAAGAACAAGACTGCAGATGTAATTCTTCAGGAATTGTTTGGATTTTAAATAAGAATGAAATGTTACGGAGAAGTTTCCAGACACGGGAACTTCTCCTTTCTTTTGCGGAGTTTTTAATAAATGTTACAAAATATTAAACTTTTTATCGATTTACTCTTGCAATCAAAAGAACCTTGTGTTAATATGTATAAGAACTTAAGAAAGATATTTCACAATTGTTACAAAATAGAGTTAAAATGATTATGAGGTGAGAAACATGAAAAAAAGAATTGTTTGCCTGACGTTAGCATTAATGATGACAGCAACTCAGGTTGTCAGTGTAAGTGCGTCAAGAGAAGACGAACTGAGAGAGGAACAGGCAGCTACAAGCGCACAGCTTGATGCTACATATGCTCAGATCGACCAGCTCTACTCCGCTAAGCAGCAGTTACAGGATGAGATCAACTCCTTGGACGCAAATCTTGTGAATGTCATGGTTTCCATTCAGACCCTCGAAGGGGATATCAGTAATAAAGAAGCAGACATTCAGCAGACACAGGCTGATCTGCAGAAGGCACAGAATGCCAAAGACAAACAGTACGCAGCAATGAAACAGCGTATCCAGTATCTGTACGAAAAAGGTGGAAATGAAGCCTGGTTCCAGATGATGATGAGTGCAGATAATCTTTCTGATCTTCTTACAAAAGCTGAGTATACTCAGAAAATGTATGATTATGACAGACAGAGCCTTGAAAAATATGCAAACACAATTACACAGGTAACAAACCTTGGAAATCAGTATCAGCAGGAAAAAGCTGAACTGGAAGGTATGAAACAGGAATATGAAGCACAGTCTGTAGATCTTCAGAATCAGATTGATACAAAGAAAGCAAATTCTGCAGATTGTGATAATGAAATTGCATATGCACAGGAAATGGCAAATGAATATGCAAACCTGATTCAGGAACAGCAGGCAGAGATTGAGCAGCTTGAAGCAGAACGTATTGCAGCCGAAGAAGAGGCAAGACGTCAGGCAGAAGCTGAAGCGGCAGCTGCAGCTGCTGCAGCAGCCGAGGAAGAAGCTGCACAGCAGGAACAGGAAGATCAGACAGTATATGATGAAGACGGTAACGAAGTTGATGCTTCAGAAGCAGCAGAAAACGGAGATACTGTATATGACGAAGATGGAAACGAGGTTGATCCGAGCCAGACTACAACAGAAACAACTACAGAAGACAGTGGAAGCAGTGATGTAGAATATGATGAATATGGAAATGTGATTGACAGTGACAACACAGTTGATCCGGATACAGTAGATACTTCATCCAGCTCTTCAAGCTCCAGCAGTTCTTCATCCAGTGGTTCAGGATCTTCAATCGTAGATTATGCTACACAGTTTGTTGGAAACCCATATGTATGGGGTGGCACAAGTCTTACAGGTGGAGCTGACTGCTCTGGATTTACACAGAGTGTATATGCTCAGTTTGGCTACAGCCTTCCGAGAACATCTTATGAGCAGCAGAACTGGGGAACAGAAGTTTCTTATGCAGATGCACAGCCAGGAGATTTGATCTGCTATGGCGGACATGTTGCAATCTACATGGGTAACGGACAGATCGTACATGCATCCAACTCCAGAGATGGTATTAAGATCAGCAACAACGCTGCTTACAGAACAATCCTGTCTGTAAGAAGACCTTCATAAATATGATTTCAGGGCAGTTCCTTCGGGAGCTGCTTTTTTTTCTTGACTTTTAAAAGAAAAAGTATTAATATGACTTAAAGCGCAACGGAGCACTTCATACTTCCGTGCGCTCTTTTTTTTGTTATGGATGAAAAAAATATATACATTTCAGGAGGAAACGAAAATGAGAAAGAGTAAAATGTGGAGAATGTTGACAGTGGCTGCTGTAGCAGCATCTATGACCTGTGGCATTGCAGGCGTTCAGAGCGTCAGTGCGGATGATAAGAAAACTCTGAAAGTTGCGATGGAATGCGGATATGCACCTTATAACTGGACACAGCCGGATGATTCCAACGGTGCAGTGCAGATTTCAGGAAGCTCCGATTACGCATATGGATATGATGTTATGATGGCAAAGAAAATTGCAGATGAATTAGGCTATGATCTTGAAATCGTAAAGCTTGACTGGGATTCTCTTGTACCGGCAGTACAGTCCGGTCAGGTTGACTGTGTTATTGCAGGACAGTCTATTACAAAAGAACGTCAGCAGATGGTTGATTTCACAGATCCATATTATTATGCATCCATCATCACTTTGGTTAAGAATGATGGAGATTACAAGGACGCAGCAAGCGTAGAAGACCTTAAAGGAGCTACAGTGACATCACAGCAGAATACGATCTGGTATGATTCCTGCCTGCCTCAGATTCCAGATGCTGATATCCTTCCGGCACAGGAAAGTGCACCGGCAATGCTGGTTGCTCTTGAATCCGGCAAATGTGATGCAGTTGTCACTGACATGCCTACAGGAAAGGCTGCATGTGTAGCATATCCGGATTTCAAACTGCTGGACTTCAGTGGAACAGACGGAGCATTTGAAGTATCTGATGAAGATATCAATATTGGTATTTCAGTACAGAAGGGCAACGATGAACTTAAGGATGCAATCAATGGCGTGCTTAAAGATATGACCGAAGATGATTATAATAAAATGATGGATGAGGCTATTTCCGTACAGCCACTTTCAGAATCATAAAGGAGGAGCGAAATGCTGCCTGAGAGTTTTGGAGAAAGAATTATATATCTTCTTCAGCAATATGGTCCTTCTTTCCTGAAGGGAGCCGGTGTCAGCATGTGGCTGGCGCTGGTAGGAACACTTTTTGGATGTATCATTGGTTTTCTGGTTGGCATCGTGCAGACGATCCCGGTGGACAAAAATGATTCAACAGCCAAAAAAGTAATTATCAAAGTTGTCAAATTTATTATGGCCTGCTATGTGGAGTTCTTTCGTGGGACTCCAATGATGGCCCAGGCAATGTTTATTTATTTCGGAAGTGCCTATCTATTTAACATCAATATGTCTATGTGGTTTGCAGCAATCTTTATTGTATCGATTAACACAGGGGCATACATGGCAGAGACAGTTCGAGGTGGTATTCTTTCCATCGATCCCGGACAGACAGAAGGCGCCAAGGCAATCGGCATGACACATGTTCAGACGATGATAAATGTAATACTTCCGCAGGCCCTGCGAAATATCATGCCGCAGATCGGAAATAACCTGATCATCAATATCAAAGATACCTGTGTACTTTCAATCATTGGTACAGTAGAGCTCTTTTACACGACTAAAGGTGTTGCAGGAGCACTGTATACATATTTTGAGTCCTTCACAATTGCAATGGTTATCTATTTTATCATGACATTTACCTGTTCCAGAATCCTGCGTGTGATCGAACACAAGATGGACGGACCGGATAATTATGATCTTGCAACCGCTGATACTCTGACACATACCAGCGGAATGTACTCTTATAAAGAAAGGAAGGACAGCAGAGAATGAGTGAGACAATTCTGAAAGTACAGCATCTGGGAAAATCTTTTGGAAATAATGAGATTCTGAAAGATATCGATTTCTCAGTGAAGCCGAAGGATGTTACCTGTATCATTGGCCCTTCCGGTTCCGGTAAATCCACGCTGCTGCGTTGCATGAATCTTCTGGAAACACCTTCCTCAGGAGAGATAAGATACCATGGAACGAACATCATGGATAAGCATGTGAATGTGCCGGAATATCGTTCAAAGGTTGGTATGGTGTTTCAGAACTTTAACCTGTTCAATAACATGACAGTTCTTAAAAACTGCACGGTGGGGCAGGAGAAAGTCCTGAAAAAGAGCAAGGAAGAAGCCCATAAAAACGCAATGATGTATCTTGAGAAGGTTGGTATGGCTCCATATATCAATGCAAAGCCGAAGCAGCTTTCTGGAGGTCAGAAGCAGAGGGTAGCAATTGCCAGAGCGCTTGCCATGGAACCGGAGATCCTGCTCTTTGATGAGCCTACTTCAGCCTTGGATCCGCAGATGGTCGGAGAAGTCCTTGAGGTTATGCGAACGCTTGCCAAAGACGGACTGACAATGATCATTGTCACACATGAGATGGCATTTGCCCGGGATGTGGCAAAGCATGTAATCTTTATGGGTAATGGAGTTATTGTAGAAGAGGGAACTTCACAGCAGATCTTTGAAGATCCACAAAATGAGATGACAAAAGACTTTTTAAGTCGTTTTAGAAATGCATGATGCCGGGAACTGTCCGGCGCCCGCCTGTTTGGCAAACAAAACGCTGCATTAAGTGAATTAAAATTCATTTTTTGCAGCGTTTTTGTTATGTATAAAAAATATCAGATTTCAATGAGAAGGCTCAGTTGTTTTTCGATTGATCAGGATCGGTGGAATGATCTTGTGAACCGGTTCAGAAGACAGAGCCGGTTTTCTTTTGTGTCTTTCTGTAATCTGTTCATGCAGGATTTTCATGGCAGATGCGGCAATCTTGTCAATCTGCTGTCCGACAGTACTGATCGGAACAATAGCTTCTCTGGAAACTGGAGAATCATCAAAACCAATGATCTTGTAGTCATCTGGAAGCTGTCCATACTTTTGAATCACATGATTGAGCATGATGTTGGCAAATGTATCGTTTGGAAGAAAAATTCCCTTTGTTTTGCCTTGATATTTAGAATCAATTGTTTCCAGCAAATCTTTGAGAATCAGAGAACTTTCTTCATAACTGTGGCCGGTATCTGTGAGAATCAGTTCATGTGGAATCTGATATTCCTCGCAGATATCAGAAAAGCCTTTTATACGGCCATAGGATGGAACCTGTGGAGATAATTCAACATTGATGTGGATCAGAATATCTGCTCCGGTCTTTGCAAGGAGACTGGTTGCCTGCACCGCACCCATATAGTTATCCGTATTGACACTGCTCACAAACTGATCTTCACGCTCGATCGTTACAATTGGGAGATTGTAGGAGGCGAGCTCTCTGGAAGGAATGGTATGGCTTAAAATAACCATTCCTTCTATTTTATAAGAAAGAAGTTCCTGAATATACTCGCGTTCAGTTGATTTATGATCATCACCGGTAAAAACAAGAAATTTGTAGCCATAGGTATCATAAGTTTTCAGTATCTGGTTTAGCATTTCAGAATAGTAATGTAAATAAAGGTTTGGAATGATAACACCGATAAATTCGGTTTTCCCGTTTGCCAGGATCCTGGCAACTTTATTCTCCTGATAGTTTAGTTTATCAAGTGCATCCGAGATAATCTGCTGATTCTTCAATGTGAGGGAATCAGGATTGTTGAAATATCTGGAAACAGTGGTTTTTGAGAAACCAGTATATTTGGCAATGTCATTGAAGGTTATATTTTTTTTGCCCATGGTAGTTTCCTTTCAGTAAAACTCAGTAATAATTGTAATTTTAGTATAACAGAAAAAGAGAGTCAGAACAAGGTTAACCAGTAACAGAATTGGTAAAGTAACCGGTTCTGTATAGATTTTACAAAACTTATATATTAAAATTGTAAAAATCAATGAAATATAAGAGAATACTTGACGTAAAAATGAGTATATGCTATTATCAATACATAAAGTAACCGGTTACTTTACCGGTCACGAAGAACGGAAAGATGGAAAAGGAGGAGAACATGAAAAAAGCAAAACTGATTCTTCTTGCCGGCCTGGCTATGGCAGTCAGCCTGACAGGATGTCAGAAAAAAGAAGTAAAGCCTGGCGATGTAGCAGGCTATGATGAAGGAGAACAATACCTTTCAATCTGGGTGCATAGTATTGAAGATACTCCGGAAGGACAGGTGTACAGGGAATCTGTAGACAGCTTTAATGAGAAATATAATGGTAAATATTTTGCAGATATTGAATTTATTCCTAGAAACGACAGTGGTGGCGGCTATTCAGATAAAGTAAATTCATCAGTGCTCTCAGGTGGCCTTCCGGATGTTCTTACTCTGGACGGACCTAATGTAGCAGCATATGCAGAGAACGGCATCATACAGCCGTTAGCAGATCTGACAGAAGATGAGAGAGGTGAATATCTCGAATCTATTCTTGAACAGGGAACTTATGATGATAAGCTGTATGCACTTGGAGTAATGGAATCCAGTGTAGGTCTTTATTACAATAAAGATATTCTTGAGGAAGCCGGAATTGAGGTACCAGATGCCGATCATCCATGGACACAGACTGAATTTATGGATATTCTGAAAAAACTGAAGCCATTGATGGATGAGAAGAAAGGCTACCCGATCGACATGACATTCCCGGTAGGTGAATCAAGTATTTATTATTATGCCCCATTTATCTGGGCAAATGGTGGAGACCTGGTAAGCGAAGACGGACTGACAGTGGACGGATATTTCAATTCAGAAAAGAATGTTGAAGTTATGAATTATTTCCACCAGATCGTAGAGAACAAATACATGTCCGAAGCTCCGATCGAGAATCTGTTTGAAAGTGGAAGAGCAGCTTTCAAATTTGACGGTGCGTGGGAAGTCAACACAATCTACGAGAACTATCCGGATGTGAATCTTGGCGTTGCACCTTATGTAGTTGGTGATGACTGGGATGGTGAAAGATATACACCGACAGGCTCTTGGGCATTTGCAGCATCTTCAGAAACAGACAATATTGAAGGTGCAACAGAGCTGGTCAAATGGATGAGTGGTGTGGAAAGTGGTGTAAGGATCTGGAATGAAGCAAAATCACTTCCGTCTACATATAAAGCATTTGAACAGATCGATGTATTCCAGACAGACGAAAATTACAAAGCACTGTACGAGCAGCTGAGTAAATATGGACACCCAAGACCAAAGACTCCTGTATATCCACAGGTAAGTACATCTTTCCAGCAGGCACTTGAAAGTGTTGGACTGGGCGGTAAAGATGCACAGGCAGAACTGGATAAATCTGTAGAAAGGATTAACGCGAAACTGGAACGTTATACGAGAGAATAATGAAGAAAAAAGAATCAATTTTAGGAATGGCTTTCTTTGGCCCGGCACTGGTACTTCTTACGTTGTTTTTATTTCTGCCGATGGTGCTGACACTGGTGTTCAGTTTTACCGATTACTTTGCACTGAATCCGGATATGACACACTTTGTAGGCCTGGAAAACTATATAAACATTTTTAAAGACGAATTATTTGTAAAATCATTTTTTAACACGGTAAAATTTGTACTTATTATTGTACCGTGTCAGTGCATCGGAGCACTTGTTCTGGCACTTGCGATAAACAAAGTCACACATTGTAAGAAATACTTCAAAGTGGCATTTTTTATTCCGGTTGTTATGTCGCTGGCGGTTGTATCCACACTCTGGATGGATATCTACAGTCCGGAAGGAATCCTGAATACACTGCTTGCTCATCTGGGGATCAGTGCACAGCCATTTATTCACAGTGCGAAACAGGCACTTCCATCCATCGCAGTTATGAGTGTATGGCAGGGTGTCGGATATCAGATGATCATTTTCCTTGGTGGACTCCAGAACATTAACCCGGCGCTTTATGAAGCAGCTGAGATGGATCATGCAAGCGCATGGCAGAAATTTAAAGATATCACACTTCCAGAATTGAAACCACTTTGTGTGTTTGTATTTATCACGGTTACAATCGGTGCGTTCCGTATGCTGGTACAGCCGATGGTCATGACAGGTGGAGGACCGGATCACTCAACATACACACTTGTATATGATATTTATGAAACCGGTACAATGAACTGGGAGATGGGACTTGCATCAACAATGGCAATTGTCTTCACTATATTTGTTGTCATACTGACAATTATACAGAATGTACTGACCAAAGGAAAGGAGGAGAAAAAACATGTTAACAAAAAAGCAAAAAACAATTAACTGGATACTGGCAGTTATTTTGCTGGTACTTTCCATATTCTTCCTGTTTCCGGTGATCTGGATGCTTGCAAATTCCTTTAAACCAGATGCAGCGATCACAGCAGATATGAATTCCATAGCAGCATTTATTCCTCCTGCTTTAAATGGAAATTATTTTGAAAACTATATTACGATTCTGACAGATACCAATTTCCTTCGTTACATGCTTAATACTCTGGGATATGCGGCACTGCTGATCGTACTTGGGGTTATTGTAAACGGACTTGCAGGCTATGCACTTGCAAAGATCAACTTTCCATTCCGTGACCAGTGGCTTTTGATCATCATGATGCTTCTGATCGTACCGACAGAAACCGTTATCACGATACACTTTCTGATCATTGCAAAAGCAGGACTACTGAATACCGTGATTGGATATGTACTTCCAATGATCGTGAATCCGTTTAATATCTTTCTGTTCCGACAGGTTTTCGTAAGTCTGCCGGATGATGTTTATGAGGCGGCACAGCTTGACTTCTGCAGTCCGGTAAAATATTTCTTTACCATGGTATTGCCAATGTCAAAGACAGTCGTTGCAACTGTTAGTGTGTTTACATTCCTTGGAGTATGGAATGACTATCTCTGGCCGTCACTTGTATTTACATCCAGTGATCTTCTGACCGCGCAGATTGGTCTGAACTCCATAACATCCAATGACAATACAACAATGGGACAGACACTTGCAGTAATCACACTGATCACAATCCCTGTTATTATTATTTATGCACTGTTCTCCAAACAGATTGTAGAAGGTGTAACATCAACTGGTTCCAAGGAGGGTTAATGAATTATGAGTTTTATAGAATTTAAACATATCGGAAAAAAATATGCAGGAGCAGAACACAAATCTGTAGATGATTTTAATCTTAATATAGAAGAAAAAGAATTTATCGCATTTGTAGGACCGTCTGGATGTGGAAAATCCACAACACTTCGTATGATTGCCGGATTCGAAGAGATTACAGAAGGAGATCTGTATATTGACGGCAAAAGAGTGAACGAGACAGCACCGAGAGACCGTGGTATTGCGATGGTATTCCAGAACTATGCTCTGTATCCTCATATGACCGTAGAAAAAAATATCGGATACGGGCTGAAGAACATGAAGATGCCAGCAGACCAAATCAAGAAAAAAGTAGACTGGGCAATTGATATCTTGGGACTGCAGGAATTCCGTTACAGAAAACCGAAGAATCTTTCTGGAGGTCAGAGACAGCGAGTGGCACTGGGGCGTGCAATCGTAAAAAATCAGAAGGTATTTCTGATGGATGAGCCACTGTCCAATCTGGATGCAAAACTTCGTGTCAGCATGAGAACAGAGATCAGCAAGCTACATCGTGAAATGGGTGCAACGACGATCTATGTTACACATGACCAGGTTGAAGCCATGACTATGGCTGATCGTATCGTTATCATGAAAGAGGGTGTGATCCAGCAGGTTGGAAAACCAATGGAATTATATGATCATCCGGTAAACAAATTTGTTGCAGGATTTATAGGATCTCCTCAGATGAACTTCTTTGATGTTACCTTAAAAGGAAACGAAGTAACATTTGAAGACGGAAATAAACTGATGCTTCCGGAAGCTATTCTTAAGAAACTGAATGGTAAAGAAGGCGAGATGACACTTGGTATCCGTGGAGAGGATCTTAAAATGGATGCGCAGAACCTGGAACTTTATAAAGAAAATAAAATGAAAGCTGTGATCACAGATACAGAAGTCATGGGAAATGAGAATAACCTGTACTTCCAGTTCGGAGGCTGCCAGGCAGTTGCACGAGTTTCTAAATATGAGATCAGCCAGGTTGGAGATGAAATTGAATTTGTATTTATGCCATCCAAGATTCATTTCTTTGATAAAGAAACTGAGATGAATTATTTATAGGAGTGACGTTGATAATGAGGGAAGTAAAGATTTTTTTAGGAACAATAGAAAGAGTAAAAGATTTTGTCAATGCTGTGACACGTCTGGACTGTGATATGGATATTGTTTCCGGAAGATATGTGATTGACGCGAAATCAATCATGGGAATTTTCAGTGTGGATCTGTCAAAAGCGGTAGATCTGAGAATTCATGCAGAAGGTGCAGAAGCAGAAAAAGCGATGGAAGTAATTAATCCATTCATAGAAAAATAAGAAAGTGAGCAGAATATGCAGAAAATATATGTAAAACCGAAAGACTACTGGATGAATGACCCGAATGGCTTTATATATTACAAAGGCATGTACCATCTGTTTTACCAGTGCTTCCCGTATGGGCCGCGCTGGGGACGGATGCACTGGGGACATGTTGTCAGCAAAGATCTGGTGAACTGGGAAGAACAGGGAATTGCACTGTTTCCGAGCAAAACGGATGATCGGAGCGGATGTTTTTCCGGAAGTGCGATTGAAGAAGACGGAAAAATGCAGCTGTATTATACAGGTGTGAATTATCTTACAGAAAATCCGGAGGATATCAATTTATGTGTGGATGAACATTTTGTATCTGCACAGCTCATGATCACTTCTGAGGATGGTATTCATTTTGACAACATCAAAGACAAAAAGACCGTGATTCCGGTTATTCACGATGCAGATATCGGAGATGCACGCCATACAAGAGATCCAAAAGTCTGGAAAGACGGGGACAGATGGTACATGGTACTTGGAAGTACCATCAATGATAAACAGGGAAAACTTTTGTTCTTCACAAGTACAGATGGAGAAGAATGGAAATTTGAAAATTCTGTAACCAGAGAAAACTTTGGCTGGATGTGGGAATGCCCGGATTATTTTGAAGTGGATAACAGCCAGGTAGTGATCTTTTCACCGATGCAGTTGTTTAAAGATGGTAAGGCAGAAGATGCACAGACAGTATGCATGCAGGTAACATTTGATAAAGAAACCTGTGATATGAAACTGCCGGAAAAATACCAGTTCCTTGATTATGGAACAGACCTTTATGCACCACAGAGCACTCTGGATGAGAGTGGCAGAAGAATTCTGACAGCATGGCTCCGTATGCCGGAACCGGTAGATGGAAAATGGCAGGGAATGATGTGTATTCCGCGTGTTGTGGAAGTGCAGAAAGATCACATTTATTTCCGCGTTCATCCGAATGTACAGGCAGTATATACAAAGGAAATCTCTGAACCATCCGAGGCAGATGAAAGTGGATATCGTCTGCGCTTTTCTCTGGAGGATGGGGATAAAGTAAATGTCGGTGGATATGTGATTTCTAGAGAAGGGAATAAAATCTGTACCGACAGAAGTGCCCTTTTTGAAAAATTCCCGAATCACAGAGTGAAATTTGAGACACCGGAGCTGAAAGACGGGTTCGAGATTGAGGCATATGTGAACCCGAACCAGATCAGTGTTTTTGTAAACAATGGTGAAGCGGTGATTACGAATACAGTATATGATCTCAAAAAAGAAATAAATACAAATGTAAAAGTGAAAATAGAAACTCTGTAAAAATAAAAAACTCCGGTCATGAAGAAATTTGTGACCGGAGTTTTTTAGTATTAGAATTTGTCTTCTGCAAATCTATGACCTTACATTTTTAATGCCAGATATAATCGCACAGCATCCTGAAATTCTCTCGGGTTGTATCCGCTTTTTTTATGAATCTGGTTCAGCCTGTACTGAATGGTATTCTTATGCAGAAATGTTTCTTCGCAGTTTTTTTTGAGGGACATATCGCAGGAAAAATAAATACGAAGCAATTCAAGGTCTTCCGAAGAAAGCTTATCCAGAGTTTTCTCCAGGAAGGCTTTTTTATTGCGTGAATTGACAGAAGCCAGGATCAGTTCCAGATCCAGTCCGGCTGCCTCTGCATAGTTGCTGCCTGCTGTCCGATTTCATGGAACATTCCGATGCGGGATTCGGCGGTGTTGGCAAAAATCGTTCCCGAGCAGTCGATGAAATTAACATTCTGGCCGCAGAGATCTTTGACCGTATTTACAATCTGTTGTGCGAGGACTCTGGTGATATATGGTGTCATAATAAAAACTCCTGTAAGTTATTGGCGGGTTGCTTTGCGCTCTTTTTTCTCGGCGTACATTTTTTCATCAGCAAGATTGATGTAGTCGTTAAGTGAGAAGACAGGATCATCCGCAACGACAAAGCCGATACTTGCTTCGAGAGGAAAAACTGTACGGCTGGTGGAGGAGAACTCTTCAAGGGAAGCCAGGATAGATTCTTTGAGCTGTTGTATCTTTGACTGGCTGTAATCAGGAATCACACAGACGAATTCGTCTCCACCATAACGCATGGAAATGGAACCGACAGGGCATTGCTGCTGAATTACGGAGGCAATACTCCGAATTGCCAGATTTCCCATGTCATGTCCGAAATTATCATTGATATATTTCAGATGATCTGCATCTGCGAACAGGATTCCGACAGGTCTGCCTTTCTGCATATATTGTTGAAAGAGCGGAAGGGCAAGCTTTTCATAAGCCATACGGTTGTAGAGTCCGGTAAGGGAATCGTGGATATAAAGCTGAGAAAGCTGTTTGTTTTTCTTTCGAAGGATCAGTTTTCCATAGAGCGCTTCTATAGATGTACGGAAGGTGTTGAGCGTCTCAAAAAGAAACTGATGATCCAGCAGGTAATCGCAGCTTTCCAGAACAAGATACCCAATCTCACGTTCACGGAAATGAACCGGTGAAAAGAAATACACATTTTGTTTCGCAGAAACTACAGTATGTGGAAGCAGAGAGCCTTTTGAACGGTCAAGTTCAAGCGAATCCATGGTATTGCGGGGATATACGACAGCCAGTCGGTCAGGATGTTATCGGCAACGTATTGTCCATGATCAGCCGGATTGACAGGAATGCAATGGCAGCTTTTTGAAGTATAACATACAAAAAAACGTCTGGGCGGATGCTTATTTTTTGAAAATATATATAAATAACAAAAAATGTATTATAAAGGAGTTTCCTGGAAATATCGGTGGAATGTAGATAAAGGTTGATATCTATAATTAATCATGATACAATATCCGAAAAGTCGGAAATAATCAATAGAAGGGTGTTATGGCATGAAGATATATGAAAAGATTTTTGACAGACTTGATGAGTTACATATGAGTCAAATGGAACTGTCTAGAAGAACAGGAATTGCAACCAGTACGATTAGCGATTGGCGAAAGAAAAAAATTAATCCACAAGCGGATAAAATAGTGTCTATATGTAGAGCGCTTGATATGTCACTTGTGGATTTGCTTTGTGATGAAGAAACTGTGGAACCGGCAGCCCAGATTGATTGCTTGACAAATGAAAATTATATGATTGAATTGTTTCGTCAATCAGATGCAGAGAGCAAGAGGAGAATAATCAGCTATATTGAACTTCTTGAAGTTTGTAAACAAATCAACAATGCCTGTCAGTCTAGAAAACGGCAGCGAAATGTTTCGATTATTCAGGATATTGATGGAAATAATATTGTGGTGATCAATGATATTAGATTTAAGGGAAAACGCTCCATCAATTGGAGGGAAGTACGTGCATACTTGAAAGAATATGTTGGGGATTTTTATATGGTGGCTTCTACTGGAGATGTTATATATATTGGAGCTGATTTACCAAATGAATATAGTGGTTCGAAATATACACATAGTCTTAAGGGAACAAATGCCAAGGCGAAAGCAAATGCAACACAGGGAATTCCTGAAATGATAGAAATAGCTTTGGGTAAATATTATAGAGAAAATAAAGAGAGCAAGCATTGGAGAAATGCGAGGTATGGTTGGTATCGCTATAATTCGAGGTTTGCACTTCCTGTGTATAAAGACGATGAGATAGAAAGATATAATATTTTTCATGCATCACTTATAGTAAGATATTCGGAAGATAATAGAATGTATTTGTATGATATCATAGACATAAAAAAAGAAACGAGCAACTCGCTTGAGCCGTAAGGCTGTACACGATACAAAACCCATTTCTTTTATATAGATGATAAAATATTGGAGAGAAAATGTCAATCTGAATATTCGAAAAAATTGACTTAAAATCAATTGGAACATGGAGAAAAAAATCACTTTGGCTCTTTCCCGGCGGCGAAGACCATCATCATTTCATTGGTAAGGCTGCTGCCGGTGTCCTGACAGATAATTTTGTCACGGTCAAACCACTGTGCTACAGAAAGCTCTTCATGATCCACCGTGAGAGTATCGTCCCCGTCTACATCGCAGAAAAATCCAAAAAGTAATGTACCGGAGAAGGACCATGGCTGACTCTTATAATAACGGAGATTTTTCACTTTCAGACCGACTTCTTCCATGACTTCGCGATGAACGGTTTCTTCAATTGTTTCACCAATTTCCGCGAAACCGGCGATCAGGGCATATTGCTTAAAGCTTCTGCCCTCATATTTGGAGCAGATGATCTTATCTCCGTTAGTAATACCGACGATCACAGCCGGCATAAGTACCGGATATTCCTGACGGCCACAGGAAGGGCAGTACATCATACGTTCTTTTGTATCGTGTTTCATTGGGAACCCGCAGCATCCGCAGAAACGGCGGTTTCTGTACCAGAACCAGAGCTGATATCCGGTAATCGAAGCAAAAGCAAGATACTGTGGCTGTACATAACGAAGCTCTCTGTTTTCGTGGAATTCATAGCCTGGCAGCAGGGAAGTATCCAGTCCCGGAATCAGATAAAAACGTTCGTCATCTATCGAGAAAAGATAGATATAATTTTTGTACAGGTCGCTTACGTTTCCTTCCAGTTCGCGGAAACGGGGAAGCGTTATAGAATTGTCTGTATCATTTTTATGAAAGAAACTCTTTCCGTTTTCATAAGCGAGCACAAAACTGCTGCCATCCGGAGCAACCGGTCTGTATTCATTGTGATAAGTATGTGGTGCAATATCCTGTATCATAAGGACCCTCCTGAAAAATAGAGTGCAATTTATTGTCTGGCGATGGGCTGTATTATCGAAAAGCTGTATTTACTGCTTTATCAGACTGTATTCAGTATAGGTGAGGTGTTGGGAAAATGCAAGGGAGGAGTTTATATCAGATGTGAGATGACTCCCACCTCTGTAGGTGGCGAGCAACAAATCAGTATCAGTGGTGAGAGTCAATCCCCCATCTGATATAGCCTCCGGCAGGATTGCAGAGATGCGCAGAAGAAGTATGTCATGCATTGCATGACGCGCATCTCGCAGCAAGAATGCAGAGGCATTCTTGAAACAGATGAAGTTACTGCGTGTTGGAAAAAAATGCGGTATGTAAATAAAATGATAAAAATTTGTATAAAATTATATATGTCTTTTTGACTATCTTTTTATATCTTCTTAAATGTCCGC
>JBKYFG010000006.1:0-145497 GCA_047027955.1 Blautia sp. | reverse complement strand
GGAATGGATTTGTGGAAATGCTCAAGTATTACCCGTTAGCAAAACCTAAAACGTGGTGCTAGAATCCTCAGAAAGCAAGAGTAGAAATTGTATTAGATTCAACAGCATCTCCATATAGTGAAACAAGGGGAATCATAAGCGTAGGATATAAAAATCATTTTATTTTTGTACCAGAAGATCTTTGGAATGAAGAAGATGAAGAAGATAGTGAAGACGAAATAGCGGATGAGGAAGAATTTACTAAAACTTCAAAAAAAGATAAAGTGGAAACGGTTGAAATCTGCAAAGACCTTGGAAACAATTTTGTCTTGATAAAATTGTTTTAAGAGCTGTATAGTGTAGAGTATCAACAGTTTAGTGAAAATTATGAAATATTTAAAGATTCGAATTTAGAAAGGAATTTTGATTATGGCGCGTGTAGCAGGAGCTGTTCAAAGACAGAAGACTAGAAAATGTACCGGAAAGATATATTCGTCTGAACAAATATCAAAACAACTGGCAGGTGCATGTATGAAGCTCGAAAAGAAAACGAAAGTAATTGAGCGAAATGAGAAACTTAGTTGGGCGAGAGCTAGGACTCGTAGTATTGGATAATAAAGCTGAAAAAGGTGGTATTCCTATAATTTGGAGACCACCTTTTTTCGTTTTTGTCAGAAAGTAAAAGGTGTTGAGAAAGTATCCAAGCTGGTTGTGACAAACAGTGTAAATGTTACTTAGAGACAGATGCAAACGAAGCACAGGTGAGCTGGTGTTTATCATTTATGAATAATTATTCTTGACAAATATAGTCTACCGATATACTATATTGATATCCGATATATCGAAAAACTATATAAAGGCGGTGCATATATTGAAAATTGAAAAATCACTGGTTTCCGGGAGCATGGCGATGTTGATTCTGAGTCTTCTGGAAGAAAAAGACAGGTATGGTTATGAGATGATTGAAGCTTTGCGGGAAAAGTCACAGAATGTGTTTGAGCTGAAGGCAGGTACGTTATATCCATTGCTGCACGGACTGGAAGAGAAAAATTTTGTATCTTGCTATGAACAGGAAGTAGTGGGAAAAGTACGGAAATATTATAGTCTGACAGCCACGGGGAGAAAAAGGCTGGAAGAGAAAAAAGAAGAGTGGAAAGTATACGCAAAAGCGGTGACGGATGTGCTGACCATGGAGGGGTAGATATGAAAAAAGAAGAATATTTACACATTGTGACGGATCAGATCCGCTGTAAAAAAGCTCGTCCTGATGTGAAGACAGAGCTGGAAGCTCATATCATGGATCAGATGGAAGACTACAGAAACGAAGGGATGAAAGAGCAGGAGGCAATGGAACGGGCGATCCTGGAGATGGGAGATCCGGTGGAAGTGGGAGTGGAACTCGACCGGATTCATCGACCGAAGATGTCATGGGAAATTTTGCTGTTGGTAGGTATTCTGGGCGGAATCGGTGTTTTTTTACAGTTTGCCTTGTGGAGAGGCGGCAATGCAACGGCGCAGCCAAATCGGCAGCTCATGTTTCATATCGCAGGTTTTTTGTTGATGCTTGGTGTGTATTTCATGGACTACAGTATTCTTGGAAAATATGCGAGACAGATCGGTATCCTGTTTTGTGGAGTTATGATTCTGGTGGCTTCTCTGGGACATTTGGCGAGTACAGGTGGTACTTTTATTATGATTGGGCGCTTGGTCATTTCTGTTCCGTTGGTGATGTATCTGTATGTTCCGATTTTCGGAGCAATTCTGTATTCTTATCGAAATGCAGGATATGAAGTGCTGTGGAAGAGTGCTTTGTGGCTGGCTATACCGATATGGGTGGATCTGAGATGTTCCCTCGTGCATACATTTTGCATGCTGTTCATCTGCCTGTTTATGTTTTCTATCGCGGTCTGGAGACAGTGGTATCAGATTGCACGGAAAGAAGTATTGATCAGTATGTGGGTGTGTTTGTGGATCCTGATTGCTGGTGGAGTTATAGTTGCGGCAGGAGGATGGATGCAGCCGTATATGATAGAAAGAATCTGGGCTTTCTTACAAAGATCCAATATCTATACACAGGATATGATGCAGAACATTTTTGCACAGAGCCGATGGATCGGGAAAAGCGTATCCGGTATGGAATTTCTGGAAAGCAGCCTGCCGGGATTTAACAGTGAACTGATCCTGACCAGTGTGATGGCCTGTTTTGGTATCCTTCCGGGAATCTTGACAGTTCTGATCTATCTGATGATGATCTGGAAAATCTTTGGTGTCTCGAAAAAACAGCAAAATCAACTGGGAACTATGATCGGATATGGATGTGGGCTTGTATTTGCAACGCAGGTTGCCTACAGCATTCTTACCTATCTGCGAGTTCTGCGAATATCCTCTGTAATTCTTCCGTTTTTATCAGTTACTGGTGGTGGAACACTGGTGGCGTACCTTTTGATGGGAATGGTCCTGAGTGTTTGCCGGTATAAAAATATCCCGCTGCATCCGGAAAAGAGCCGGTTGCCGAGGATTCGAATCACAATTGAATGAAAAATAAGAAACGTCAAACCATTCGTGCGTACCGGGGTTGACGTTTCTTATTTATGGGTCATTTTGTTTTCTTATTTAAGAGAAAATCCCTGTCGAAGAATAGAATTCCAATTACTTTTTTGATAAAGAAAACGGACGATAGTTACTATCTGTTTCCTTTCATCAATAGTATAAAAGGCTAAATAGTTATTGATGATTACAAAACGAATTCCCCAACTTGCCAATATCGGATCCTCTACAAGCTGGAATTTTTGTGGAAAATCGGATAACGAATTAATGTGCTCCGTTGCAGTATCTAACAGTTTATCTGCAGCATCAGGATTTTTGAGGGTAAATTCGATGTAATCTACAGCACGCATAATATCATGTTCTGCGGTTGAAGTAATGTGAATTTTGTAATTGTGGCTCATCGGTTATGTCGTCTCCGAATATCAGATATAGCTTCGGAAAATGGTCTTGTGTTGCCTGATGCGATATCATCCATTCCTTCTTTAAGTTTGCTGTATAATTCAAATCGGCTGGTCAATTCTTCATAAGCTTCAATGCTCATGACTGCCAGATCGCCTTTTCCATTCTTCGTGATAAAAATCGGTTCTGGATAAGTGTGACAAAACGTAGAAATCTCATTGTAATTATTCCGTAAATCAGCACTTGATTTGATTTTTGGCATATCAACACCTCCTTTTGATAGTAAAATTATACATGAATTTTGTTATGAAATCAATAGACATCTTTATTATACACTATATGATCTTACTATAATCTAAATAGTCTCAAACACGGCAAATGCATTTGCAGAGGATGTACAGGCTGCTTTGAATGCCGGGATGAATGATCATGTGGCGAAACCGATTGATATGGAGATTTTAATATCTGTCATCACAAAATATATTGAACGATGATTCATTTATTGGAAAATAGATCGGAAATATCATGCTGGAATGGAACTTGAACATTGGGGAACTTTGAAGAAACCAAACAGGGGCAAGATGTTGCAGAAATGTAACATCTTGCCCCTGTTTTCTGATGCTAAAAGCATAGTTATTACGAAATGATTGGAAATGTTTTAAAATAATAAAATATATCGAAAAATAAAAGAAAGTGGGTAGAAAATCAAATAAACCAGCATTATTCATGAAAAAGTGGGAGCGAATTCGTGAAATAAGTAGAAAAAACAGAGATTCTATTGACTTTATTCTTACGGATATTTATAATTATGAATAAAATATTACAGAATTATGAAAAAGAAAAGAACGAAGAGGAATAGAAATGGAACGATTAACAAAGGTCTGGAATTCCCTTCGGGCGATGCTTCTGCGGGCAGTCAGAGAACGGAAAAGAGAATGTCTGACAGTGGGAGCAGGTACAGCGGTGGTTATCGCGGCTGTTGGAAGCCTGATGGGCAGCAAGCCGATGATCGTAAAACAAATGGGAGAAATAACAGTCACACAGGAAGCATCTGGCCAAAAAGAGGAAGAATCAGATACCGGGGATGATGATCCTGACGGGACGATCCCCTGTGGTTATGCAGGGGTAATCGATGGAATCCTGGCTACAAAAGGACTTACAAAAAGTTATCGGGCTGTTGGAGGTCCCTGTGAGACTGTTCTTGTTGGACAGTGGATGATCCGGACAGAAACCGTAGCAAAACTGGATGTGGGGACCAGGATGATTCAGGCACTGGAAGCCGCAGATCAGGAGACGGATGATCTGACTCAACAGATGCGTATGTCAGATAAAGACTATGAGAATCTCCTTGCTATCGTGGAAGCGGAGGCAGGAGGAGAAGATCTGGACGGAAAGATCATGGTAACGAATGTTATCTTGAACCGTGTCTCGAGTGACCAGTTCCCTGATAATGTAACATCTGTGATTTGGGATCGGACAGGTGGAAGCCCACAGTTTTCGCCGACAGAAGATGGCAGAATCTATACAGTGACTGTTTCGGATGATACCAGAGAAGCAGTAAATCGTGCGATAGATGGTGATGATCTGTCGCAGGGAGCTTTGTATTTTATTGCGAAAGATCAGGCAGATGAAAAGAACGTGAAGTGGTTTGATGAAAAACTGACATTCCTGTTTGCACATGGTGGACACAGCTTTTATATTTGAGATTGCAAAACACCTCGTGGGATACTACCTGCTGAATAGTTGCATAAAAGTAACTGTTCAGTACCTTCACAGGTACGAGCAAAAATGCATTTAAACGATAAAAACACGCTTTGCGAGTTTTTATCGTTATCGCGGCACTCCTCAAGGTTCCGTGCAAGCACGGACTTTGACTCGTTGCTCGCGTAAATCACCTTCGGTGATGGCATTTTTGCTTGTATGTCTCGGGATTTTGGCATATTTATGCCAAAACACCTCGCGGGATAATGCCTACTGAATAGTTACGCATAAAAACATAAATATACAGGTATGTAAATCAAAGAAAATAGGATTGCCATAAAAAGTGACCTGTGTTATAATTCTAAACTATAGTGATTTACTACATAAAAGCACAAAAATATGTGAGGAGTGTACAGAATGGAAGTATTATACAGAAGCACCAGAGGAAATGGAAGTACAGTAACTGCATCCAATGCAATCTTAAAAGGTCTTTCTGAAGATGGCGGCTTATTTGTACCGGATCAGATTCCGGTACTGGACGTCCCTATGGAACAGCTGGCACAGATGTCTTATCAGGAAGTTGCCTACGAAGTAATGAGTCGTTTTCTGACTGATTTCACAGAAGAAGAACTGAAGAAATGTATTCAGTCTGCCTATGATAAGAAGTTTGATACCGATGTCATTGCACCTCTTGTGAAAGCAGATGGTGCCTATTATCTGGAATTATTCCACGGATCTACAATAGCTTTCAAAGACATGGCTCTGTCGATTCTTCCATATCTGCTGACAACAGCTGCGAAGAAAAACGGTGTGACCAATGACATCGTAATTCTGACTGCAACTTCCGGCGATACAGGAAAAGCAGCAATGGCAGGTTTTGCTGATGTACCGGGAACTAAAATTATCGTATTTTATCCGAAAGACGGTGTGAGTCCTATTCAGGAAAAACAGATGGTAACTCAGAAAGGAGACAATACTTACGTTGTTGCGATTCGCGGAAACTTTGATGATGCGCAGACTGGCGTAAAGAAAATCTTCAACGACACTGAGATGAAAGCAGAGCTGGAAGAGGCTGGTTATCAGTTCTCTTCTGCAAACTCGATCAATATCGGCCGTCTGGTTCCGCAAATTGTGTATTATGTATATGCATATGCAAATCTGTATAAAACAGGACAGATCCAGCAGGGTGAAGAGATTAATGTAGTAGTTCCTACCGGTAACTTTGGAAATATCCTGGCCGCTTACTATGCAAAAAATATGGGTCTGCCGATTAAAAAACTGATCTGTGCGTCTAATGACAATAAAGTACTGTTTGACTTCTTTACTACAGGAATTTATGACAGAAACAGAGAGTTTATTCTGACAACATCACCATCTATGGATATCCTGATTTCCAGCAATCTGGAGCGTCTGATTTACAGAATCGCAGGAAATGATCCGGAGAAAAATAAAGTTCTGATGGAAGAACTGACAAAAGATGGTGCTTATCATATCACAGATGAAATGAAGATGCAGCTGGCTGATTTCTATGGCAACTATGCAACGGAAGAGGAGACTGCGGAAACGATTCGTAAAATTTATAAAGACTGTGGTTATGTGATCGATACACATACCAGTGTAGCTGCAACAGTGTATAAAAAGTATACAGAGGAAACAGGTGATACAGCTAAAACTGTGATTGCCTCTACAGCAAGCCCATATAAGTTTACAAGAAGCGTGATGGAAGCAATTGATGAAGGAAAATATGCAGCTATGGGAGATTTTGAACTGATCGACCAGTTATCTGAAATTTCCGGTGTGGCAGTGCCGAATGCAATCGAAGAAATCCGTAACGCTGAAGTTCGTCATAATACGGTAGCAGATGTAGCGGAGATGCCTGTTGTAGTGAAGAAAATTCTCGGCATTCAGTGATGAAGAAAGAAAACAGGCCCTTCGGTCACTGTGACCTAAAGTATTCATCAAAAATTTGAATTTTTTGTACATTATTCCTTGAAATACAACATAGACTAGGGTATAATACAATAAAAAGTAACACCTGGGGTGTGCGACCCTCTCTTTATTTTGAACCTACATTTACGTTTATGGGACTCCTATATTGTTGATTGGATGTCAGGCCGTCATTATGCAGCGGAAGACAAAAGAGATACTGCGGTCACCCACCTAGCAGTCGCTAGGCGTCAAAAAAAGGGAAACGGCACTCCGGGGTTATAAAAGGAAGATGGGGAGTCATGATATGACTCCTTTTTTATGTAATAGTACAGCTGCATAACAGTCGGAACATTGTTGGGACAAGACTGAGGGCTGGTACAAAATATTATTAAGAGAACAGTCCTCGAAAGTGACTGAGACGGAGGGTATTATGAGTGTAGAAAAACAAAGCTTTGGAACTACAAAAAAAGGAGAAGCCATTTCTTTGTATACGGTAACCAATAAAAACGGTATGGTGATGAAGGTTACAGATTTTGGCGCAATTCTGGTAAGTGTCCTGGTACCGGACAAAAATGGTGTGCTGACAGATGTGGTATTAGGATATGATCACGGAGAAGATTATCAGGTAAATTCTCCTCATTTTGGTGCTACAATCGGAAGAAACGGAAATCGTATCAAGGATGCCTCTTTTGTACTGAATGGAAAAAAGATTCAGCTGACACCAAATGAAAAAGGAAATAGTCTGCACAGTGGTCCGGATGGATTTGAATTCATGATGTGGGAAGCAGAAACAAAAGAGCAGGCGGTTGCTTTTCGTCATCACAGCCCGGATGGTGAACAGGGATTTCCCGGAAACTTTGATGTGACAGTTACATACACACTGACTGATGATAATTCCGTAGAGATTCACTATGAAGGAATTTCTGATCAGGATACGGTGGCGAATATGACAAACCACAGCTACTTTAATCTGGGTGGACATGATTCCGGTAATGTATATGAACAGACGATTCAGCTGAATGCAACTACTTACACACCGGTGAGCGATTCCAAATCCATTCCAACCGGTGAACTTGCTCCTGTAGCCGGAACTCCAATGGATTTTACAGAGCCAAAGGCAATCGGTAAAGAAATCGATGCAGATTTTGCGCAGTTACAGATGACAGGTGGATACGATCATAATTTTGTATTGGATAAACCGGAAGGTGCCTTTGACTGGATGGCAAAAGCTTATTGCGAAAAAACCGGAATCGCTATGGAAGCATATACAGATTGCCCGGCTGTTCAGTTCTATGCAGCAAATTTCGTAAACGGCGAAAAAGGAAAAAATGGCGCGGTATATGCTGAACGCCATGCATTCTGCCTGGAGTCCCAGTATTGCCCGAACGCGGTCAACGATACCCATTTCGCACAGCCTTTCCTGAAAGCAGGAGAGAAGTACGACACAAAAACATTATATCGTTTTCTGGTAAAATAATTAATTTATAAACAGGATAGAAGGATTCTGTACCCGTTAATTGAGGGTATGGGATCCTTTTTGTGTATTTTCTATGACTTTCGTCCACAAAAAAACCATTCGTGGGATCTTAGAGCGTGTCTGAAAAATCATTTCCGCAATCTGTAAGCCCCACTTTGCGGTATATTTTACCCTCATTCGGTTGCCGTAGCCCGCTACGCCGCCCTCATTCGGATAAAATCTCCCACAAACTGAGACTCGCAGCTCACGAAAAGCCTTTTCCAGACACGCTCTAGCGGTGAACAGCAACGTCACAAATTTTGACTGAAAACATAACAAGTCCGGCCGGATAATTCTCAGAAAAATGCCATATACTGAGATATGGAAAAAAATGGTGAAACATATAAAAATATTCCATGGAGATGGATATGGACGATTGCAGGTGCTGTGATAATTTTTCTGGTGATGTTTCTGCCGGGAATATGGGAAGGAAAACAGAGGGAGGAAGAAAAAAAGTATCTTGAAAAACTGCAGGCAGAGCAACAGATGGCAGAAGCAAAGAACACTCGAAAAAAAACGGAACAACAGCAGAAAAGAAATGAGGAGATAGATAATCCAACTACATCATTGACAAATATGGAACAAGAAAAAAATACGGAAAGAAAAGAGACGATAATTCGTGTATTGATTTCTGTTGACGGAACTGAGCAGTATCTTCATTCGGATGTGAGGATATCCTGTACGGCACCCTACTTGGTAAAAGGGGATATAACAGTGCAGCAGGAGGCTGGCACAGAACTCTGTTTGTCAGAACGGATGCAGCCTGGGCAGACAGTCATTGTGGAAGCACCGGACACAATGTCACTGACTTTGAATTCTGTCAGAAGAAGTCAGGGCGCGCCGGCATATCAGGGTATTCTGGAAGTGACGAGAGAGAAACAAGGTTTTCGAGTGATCAACCAGGTTGATCTGGAATCTTATCTGAAAGGAGTTGTGCCGAGTGAGATGCCTGCGGATGCTCCGGAAGAAGCACTCTGTGCACAGGCAGTTTGCGCACGAACATATGCAGTACGGCAGATCAGAGAAGAACGAATGAAAGAGTGGGATGCGGATGTGGACGATACTGTTTCCTGTCAGGTGTATAACAACATTTCCGAACAGGCGGCAAGCAGTCAGGCGGTGGATGCTACCAGGGGGATGATAATACTCAGTGATGGAAAACCGATTGAAGCATATTTTTTTTCGACTTCCTGGGGTTGCACCGATACAGATGAAGTATGGAACGCGAAAAAAAGTGCTTCATATCTTAGGAGCATTGCAGTGAGTCACAAGGCTGTGGAAACCATGGTGAACGGTACCTTGCAGCCGGAAATGACAGAACAGTCGTTTCGGGAACGAATTTTGCAGAGGGATGCAGGAGATTATGAAAAAGAAGATGTCTGGTATCGATGGAAAGTCTGTATTCCATGGGAAATGCTGAAAGAACGCAGCGAAAGTAAATGGCCTCAGCTTGGTGCATTTACCGGCTTATCCATACAGGGAAGAAATCCAGGTGGAGGAGTAAAAACACTGGAGATTCAGGGAGAGAATCAAAACGCAACACTTGAAAACGAATATGCGATCCGAAAATTCTTATCGATAAAAGGGCTGTCTGTAAGCAGAAATGATGGAAGTGTCTGTGATACGATGGAATTACTGCCGAGTGCCTGTTTTATAGTCGATTTCAGGAAAGAACAGGGAGCGGGTACATTTGTCTTTACCGGTGGAGGTTATGGGCATGGTGAGGGGATGAGCCAGAACGGAGCAAAGCATCTTGCGGAAAATGGTCTTGGCTGGCGGGACATTCTGCAGATTTTCTATCAGAATATTACTATAGAAAACTTGCAAGAATACTGAAAAAATAGTATGATAAAAATAATTATGTAAAAACCAGATATTGTGCAGAAAGGAAAGCAAAATGAAAAAGTTTATAAAAATCATGACCGGATTCATGAACCGCATGACTCAGGATCATGTGAGCGCATTTGCCGCACAGGCAGCCTTCTTTATTTTGATGTCCTTTGTGCCCTTTTTGATGCTTCTGCTTCCACTGGTAACGTATGTCTCTATTACAAAAGATATGGTAGTGGAGATTCTTTTGCAAATTATGCCGGATGCGGGAGATTTTCGAAGTTTTCTTTTTAGTATTATTCAGGAGGTCTATGACAAATCAACAGCAATTGTACCAATCAGTGCGGTTTTTACCCTCTGGAGTGCGGGGAAAGGCCTGCAGGGACTGACGAATGGGGTCAATGCGATTTATCATGTAAAAGAGACGAGAAATTATGTGGTGACAAGGATACGGTCTGCTCTGTATACACTGATCTTTATTCTTGCTGTCATCAGCAGCCTGATTCTTCTGGTATTCGGTAACAGTATCCAGAAACTTCTTACAAAGTACATTCCGACACTTGCCAAAGTCACTGCCTATGTCATTGGTATGCGTACAGCAGTTTCACTTGTTGTACTGGCATTGATTTTCCTGATGATCTATAAATTTCTGCCGAACAGAAAGACTTCTTTTCGGAGTCAGATACCGGGAGCGGTGGTCTCGGCGGTGGCGTGGTCACTGTTTTCCCTTGGATTTTCTGTCTATCTGGATTATTACGATGGATTTTCCAACATGTACGGAAGCCTGACGACGATTATTCTGGTTCTTTTGTGGTTATATTTTTGTATGTATATTGTTCTGATCGGGGCGGAAATCAATGCTTATTTTGAAGAACGCCTTCGCAGGCTGCATCAAATGGCAAGCGAGCTTATTCGCAGCGAGTACCAGGGACTGTTAAAAGGAATCCGGGAAAATGATACAGAAGAAAAGAAAATGACAGACAAGGAAACGACAGAAAAGAAGGAATTGTAGAAGCTACTGAAAATGACCGGAACAGTAACAGGGGTAAATACCAAAGAGGGTATGAAGTAGGAATAAAGCGGAAATAAAACTTGACAGATAAGCGGATCCATACTATAATTTATGCCGAAAGAAAAAAGCTGAGAAAGTGTCAGTAGATATATATTTTCTTACAGAGAGAAGGAGTCACCGGCTGCGAGCTCCTTTAAGTTCAGATATATATTGAGATTCCCACTGGAGCTTCTTCTCCGAAAGACAAGTAAGAGAAGACGTACAGACGCGTTAAGTCTTAATGAGTGTCCGTTAATATTTTAATCGGAAATCAGGGTGGTACCGCGAGATGATATAATTGCCTCGTCCCTCCAGTAATCTGGAAGGGCGAGGCTTTTTTTACGCGAGCAACGAGCCAAAGTCCGTGCTTGCACGAGACCTTGGCGACTGCCGCGATAACTATGAGAAACTCGCGTAGCGTGTCTCTCATAGTTGCGAAAACGAATAAAAATCGCGTAGCGGATTTTACCCGTTGCATTGTGCTATCCCCAACAAATAGAAAAGGAGAACTGCCATGAGTAATAGTATCAAAGAAACATTACAGGCGATTCTGGATGAAGCTTCTGAGAAGATTGAACAGTCAGACGCCCTGGACAAACTGAATGATGTAAGAGTAAATTTCCTTGGTAAAAAAGGACAGCTTACTTCTGTGCTGAAAAGTATGAAGGATGTAGCTCCGGAAGATCGTCCGAAAGTAGGACAGATGGTGAATGAAGCCAGGGCAAAAATTGAAACTATGATGGAGGAGACAAAAACCCGTCTGGAGAAAGAACTGCGGGAAGCAAAGATGGCAGCAGAAGTAATCGATGTCACACTGCCTGCAAAAAAAGCAAACGTTGGTCATCGTCATCCGAATACCATTGCACTGGAAGAAGTAGAAAGAATTTTTATCGGTATGGGTTATGAAGTTGTGGAAGGACCGGAAGTTGAGTACGCAGATTACAACTTCACCAAACTGAATATTCCGGAAGATCATCCGGCTCGTGACGAACAGGATACTTTCTTTATCACAGACAGCATTCTGCTTCGTTCCCAGACTTCTCCGGTTCAGGCGAGAACCATGGAAGAAGGGAAACTGCCGATTCGTATGATCGCACCGGGACGTGTATTCCGTTCTGACGAAGTAGATGCAACCCATTCTCCTTCCTTCCATCAGATCGAAGGTCTGGTAATCGACAAACATATTACTTTCTCTGACCTGAAAGGTACACTGGAAGAATTTGCAAAAGAACTGTTCGGACCGGAAACAAAAACAAAATTCCGTCCGCATCATTTTCCATTTACAGAGCCGAGTGCAGAGGTTGATGTATCCTGTTTCAAGTGCGGTGGCAAAGGATGTCGTTTTTGTAAAGGATCCGGTTGGATCGAGATCCTTGGCTGTGGTATGGTTCATCCGCATGTACTTGAGATGTGTGGCATCGATCCGAAAGAATATACCGGTTTTGCTTTTGGTGTAGGTCTGGAGCGTATCGCACTTCTGAAATACGAGATCGATGACATGCGCCTTCTGTATGAAAATGACTACAGATTCTTAAAACAGTTCTAGGAGGATTAAAAGAATGAATACATCTTTATCATGGATTAAAATGTTTGTCCCGGATCTGGACGTCACAGCTCAGGAATATACAGATGCGATGACACTGTCCGGAACAAAAGTTGAAGGATATGAATTACTGGATGCCGATCTGGAAAACATCGTGATCGGACAGATTGAAAAGATTGAGAAACATCCGGATGCAGATAAACTGATCATCTGCCAGGTAAATGTAGGCAATGAAGTAACACAGATCGTTACCGGTGCTCCAAATGTAAAAGAAGGAGACAAAGTTCCGGTTGTTCTTCCGGGAGGAAGAGTTGCAGGTGGACACGACGGTAAGAAAACTCCGGGCGGAATCAAGATCAAAGCCGGAAAATTGCGTGGTGTGGATTCCTACGGTATGATGTGTTCCATCGAAGAACTTGGTTCCACAAGAGAAATGTATCCGGAAGCTCCGGAATACGGAATCTATATTTTCCCGGAAGATGCTACCGTTGGTGAAAGCGCGATCGAAGCACTGGGACTGAACGATGCGGTGATTGAATATGAGATCACTTCCAACCGTGTAGATTGCTACGGTGTACTGGGGATCGCAAGAGAAGCAGCAGCTACTTTCCATAAAGAATTTGTTCCGCCGGTTGTAACAGCTACCGGTAATGACGAAGATGTCAATGATTATGTGAAAGTAACCGTAGAAGACAAAGATCTCTGCCCGCGTTACTGCGCAAGAGTCGTAAAAAATGTAAAAATCGGTCCGTCCCCGAAATGGATGCAGAGATGTCTGGCTGCCAACGGCATCCGCCCGATCAACAACCTGGTAGATATCACAAACTATGTCATGGAAGAATATGGTCAGCCGATGCATGCCTATGATCTGGATATGATCGCAAATCATGAGATCCATGTACGCCGTGCCGGAAAAGACGAAAAATTTGTTACTCTTGACGGTCAGGAACGCCAGATGGATGAAAACGTTCTGATGATCTGTGACGGAGAAAAATCTATCGGTATCGCAGGTATCATGGGCGGAGAAAATTCCATGATCACAGACAATGTAAAAACAGTTCTGTTTGAAGCAGCATGCTTTGACGGTCCGAATATCCGTCTGTCTGCAAAGAGAATCGGACTTCGTACAGATGCTTCCGGAAAATTTGAAAAAGGTCTGGATCCGAACAATGCACTGGCAGCCATCGACCGTGCCTGCCAGCTGATGGAAGAACTGGGAGCCGGTGAAGTTGTTGGTGGTGTGGCTGATGTATATACCAAGAAAAAAGAACCTGTAAGAGTACCGTTTGAACCGGAAAAAATCAACAGCCTTCTGGGAACTGATATCTCCAAAGAAGATATGCTGGAGTACCTGTCCAGGGTAGAACTGGCTTACGATGAAACAACCAACGAGATTGTTGCTCCGACCTTCCGTCATGATATCTTCCGTACAGCAGATATCGCAGAAGAAGTTGCCCGTTTCTACGGATATGACAATATTCCGACCACACTGCCAAGTGGTGAGGCAACAACAGGAAAACTGCCATTTAAATTGAGGATCGAAGAAGTGGCAAGAGAAGTGGCTGAGTACTGTGGATTCTCCCAGGGATACTGCTATTCTTTCGAAAGCCCGAAGGTATTTGACAAACTGCAGATTCCGGCAGGAGATGAACTGAGAAAAGCAATCACCATTTCCAACCCGCTGGGTGAAGATTTTAGTATCATGAGAACCATTTCTCTGAATGGTATGCTGACTTCTCTGGCAACAAACTATAACAGAAGAAATAAAAATGTCCGTCTGTACGAACTGGGCAATGTATATCTGCCAAAAGAACTTCCGCTGACCGAACTGCCGGATGAACGTATGATGTTCACTCTGGGTATGTACGGAGACGGTGATTTCTTTGATATGAAGGGTGTAGTAGAAGAGTTCTTCGATCAGATCGGTATGCATAAGAAAACTGAGTACGATCCGAAAGCCGGTAAGACTTTCCTGCATCCGGGTCGTCAGGCTCTGATCAGCTACGAAGGTGAAGTGATGGGTTATCTGGGCGAAGTACATCCTGCAGTGGCAGATACCTATGGTATCGGAACGCGCGCATATGTGGCAGTTCTGGATATCCTGAATGTCGTAAAACATGCATCCTTCGACCGCAAATACGAAGGAATCGCAAAATTCCCTGCAGTAAACCGTGACATCTCCATGGTAGTACCGAAAGAGATCATGGTTGGACAGATCGAACATATGATCGCTCAGAGAGGCGGTAAGATTCTGGAACACTTCGAACTGTTTGATATTTATGAAGGAGATCAGATCGAAAGAGGATTCAAGTCCGTTGCTTATTCTCTGACCTTCCGCTCCAAAGAGAAAACTCTCGAAGAAGCAGAAATCAATGGCGCTATGAACAAGATCCTGAATGGTCTGGAAAGCATGGGAATCCAGCTTAGAAAGTAAAAAAGATGAAAATATATCTAATTCGTCATGGAGAAACTTCATGGAATACTCTGGGACGGCTGCAGGGAAGAACGGATATCGAACTGAACGAAAACGGTATCCGCCTTGCAAAAATCACCGGTGAAAAATTAAAAGATGTACATTTTGACCTGGCAATCGCAAGCCCGTTAAAGCGGGCTTACGAGACCGCCGGACTGGTACTGGGTGACAGAAATATACCGATTCTTACGGATGAGAGAATAGAAGAGATCAGTTTCGGAGAATGGGAAGGACTTTGCTGTCGAAGGGAGAATTATCAGATTCCGTCAAAAGATTTTGAACAGTTCTTCACGGATCCCTTCGGTTACAAGCCACCGAAAGACGGCGAATCTATTCAGCAGATGATCGACCGCTGCGGTGCCTTCTACGAGGACCTGATCCACAACCCGGACTACCGGAATAAAACAATTCTAATAGCAGCACACGGCTGCTCGACACGGGCCTTTCTCTATTACATTGACGGTCGGAAAGACGACTTCTGGAGAGGTCACGTACCGCCAAACTGCGCGGTAACGATTATCGATGTGAAAGATGGAAAAGCGACGATAGAAGAGCAGGATAAAGTGTACTATAATCCGGAAGATGTTGTAGATTTCTACAAATAAGATATTCAAGGCGTACGCCCCAAATTGCAAAAAGCTCCCCTGCAAAAGCAGTGGGCAGGACGATTTTAAGCTATGTGTTAAGTGCGACTTGTACATCTTATGAAAAAATCCCCATATCATTCGCTTGTCTGCAAATCCGATTGCACAGGCAAAAAAGCCTCAGCGTAGCCCGCTACGCCTACGTTTTTTACCTGTACACTCGAATCTGCATCCTGCGTGATTGATATGGGGATTTTTTCAACGATGCACATGATTCACTGAGAGCCGCTCATCGCCAAGTCTTACTAAACACAGGATCTTAAAACTCGCCCTAACCGCCCACAAAATGCTTTTGAGAGAGATCTTTTTGCTCTTCCGGGCTGTGTATCGTTAAAAATAGTCATTACATATTTTTGCCAGGAAACAGCTGAGAGCTGCGGGAAACCGGGGTGGACAACACTTTATGGGCGGTTAGGGCAAGCTTTGAAATCCGACGCTTACGAAGACTTTCGCTTGGGTCAGCTGACCCAAGTGAATATAGTCGAAGTTAGCGGCTAGTTCAAAGTTGCCCTGCCCATGTTGTCCACCCCGGTTTCCCGCAACTCTCGGCGTCCCCTTAGTCAATAAAAAATATTACTTCATCAGCTTACCAAGATCCGCATAAAACTCCGGATAAGAAATATCCACACAATCCGCCCGCAGTACTTCCACTCCACCTTCGGAAGCCAGCCCGGCTACTGCAAACGACATCGCGATCCTGTGATCCAGATGACTGTCAATAGAAGCATGATGTAACGGTTTCCCACCTCGGATAATCATACCATCATCGGTACCCTCGATATCACAGCCCATAGCCCCAAGACTGTTCACCATAATATCCAGTCGGTTCGATTCCTTCACCTTCAGTTCCTCCGCATTTCGAATAACCGTAGTTCCATTCGCATAAGCTGCCAGAACCGCCAGAACCGGAATCTCATCGATCAACGTCGGAATCAGTTCACCCTCGATAACCGTACCGTGAAGTTCACTGTGACGAACCAGAAGATCCGCAACCGGTTCACCGGCGGCTGTTCGTTTATTTAACAGGGTGATATCTGCGCCCATCGCCTTGCATACACGAAGAATGCCATCTCGGGTAGGATTGATTCCCACATCTTTGATCATTACTTCAGATCCCGGCACCAAAAGAGCAGCCACAATAAAATAAGCAGCGGAAGAAATATCTCCGGGAACAGAAATGTCCAGTCCGTGAAGTTCCGGATCCGGCGAGATAGAAGCAGTTGTTCCTTCACTGGTGACCCGTGCGCCGAAGTGAGAGAGCATCAGTTCCGTATGATTTCTCGAAAGATAAGGTTCTGTAACCGAAGTAATTCCGTCTGCATACAGTCCGGCAAGCAGAACACAGGATTTCACCTGCGCAGAAGCTACCGGTGACTGATAATGGATCGCAGTCAGCGGATGCCCCTGAATCTGTAACGGTGCACACTGGTTTCCCTTCAGACTCTCGACTGTAGCACCCATCATAGAAAGTGGTTTGATGATCCTTCCCATTGGCCGACTCTGGATCGACGCATCACCGGTAAGTGTTGTGGTAAAATTCTGACCGGCGAGAATACCGGAGATCAGTCGTGTTGTGGTTCCACTGTTACCGGTATCCAGAATCTCAGTCGGAGCAGTAAGCCCGTGAAGGCCTTTCCCATGAATCCGGATTTCCTCCTGCGTATTTTCAATATCGATTCCTAATTTGCGGAAACAGGAGATCGTAGAAAGACAATCTGCTCCCTGCAAAAAATTCGTCACTCTTGTCGTACCGTCAGCCAGTGCACCAAACATCACAGCGCGGTGTGAGATCGACTTGTCTCCCGGAATCTTCACCTCTCCGCGAAGAGGCATTTTTGCCTGCATAAGTTCCATATGTACATCCTCCTTACCGAACATGAAGTGTATAATTCCGTTCTTTCAAAACACCCTGTGCCTTCACACAGGATTCCTCATCATAAAACTCGATCCGAAGAACACCTTCCTCGAATTCTCTGTTGTGAATGATGCCGATATTTTTAATACTAATTGAATTCATCGCAAGCAGTGTGGCAATTGTAGCGATACCACCGGCTTCGTCATAAATATCACAGTAAAAGGCATAAATCTTCTCGATTACCCCTTTGCTCGCTTCCGGAAGAGAATTACGGTATTCTCTGGAATTACTAAACATATTATAGATTTCATCTGCATCACCATTATCCACCCAGCATTTTGCCTGTACGATCAGGCGAATATACTCATCGAGTACTTTGGAGATCATCGACCGGTTTTCCAGACAGATCTGCTGCCACATCACAGGAGAAGAAGAGGCGATACGTGTAATATCTTTAAAACCTCCGGCTGCGATCAGTTTCATATTTTCCTCTGGTGTATCCATTTTCTGTACAGCATTTACCAGTGTAGAGGCGATGATATGCGGCAGATGGCTCACAGCCGCAGTGATATAATCGTGTTCTTCATAAGTAAGTACCAGTGGAATAGCTCCGAGAGAAGAAATCAGTTCCATAAACTGTGTCAGACGGGGAATATCAATCTGACCACCTGGTGTAAGAATATAGTAAGCATTTTCGATCAGCATATCAGTGGCATTTTCAAAACCGGTTTTTTCAGAACCGGCCATCGGGTGTCCGCCGATGAAGTGGTCATCCAGTCCCAGTTTCTCAACCGCCTGATGAATCTCACCTTTTACACTTCCCACATCCGTAACGATACAGTCCGGGCTCATATGATCTTTCAGCCATTCAAGATAAGAAATGTTGTCATGAACCGGTGCGCAGAGGAAAATATAATTGCAGGAAGCAAATGCCTCGTCTTCTTTCGTGCATTTTACATCAACAATTCCTTCAGACACGGCGAGATCCAGCGTAGCTTCCGTTCTGGTATATGCAAAAATTCTGGTCTGTGGGTGAAAACGTTTCAGAGATTTGGCGATGGATCCGCCGATCAGCCCCAGACCGATAAATCCTATATTCAGTGAATCACTCATAGTTGTCTGTCAAAATCCTTTCTCAGTAATTACGCGTGTATTTTGCGTACTTTTACCATTGTAAAGCACAAGATAGGAAAAGTCAATGATTTAGCGCTTTAAACTACGGAACTTTAACGCTGGAAAGCACAGGTAAGAGATTATACGACAGGGAGAATCAAAAGAGAAGAAGAAAATATATACAGCACAAAAAGGGGTTCTTTGAGATAATTTAACAAAATGAAGATAGAATATACAAAAAAGAAACAATTCATATCGCAAAAACATAAAATATACAAGCGCAAATGAAAAAAGTTCAGAAAATAATTGTCAAAATTACATAAATAACTTGAAATATTCGAAGAAATTTAGTAATATATAACTATACTAATTTTTGGGAGGTATTACATATGGACGTTTTTAGAACTGACCGAATAAGGAATGTAGTGCTGCTTGGTCATGGCGGAGCAGGTAAGACTACACTGACAGAAGCTATGGCTTATCTTTCAGGTATTACAAATCGTTTAGGCAAGGTGACAGATGGCAATACCATCAGTGATTACGACAAAGAAGAGATCAAGAGAAAATTCTCGATCAGTACTTCTACCGTGCCGGTTGTATGGGATAAGGTAAAAGTAAATATTTTAGATACACCTGGATTCTTTGATTTTGTAGGAGAAGCTGAAGAGGCAGTAGCCGCCGCCGATGCAGCAGTGATCGTGATCTCCGGAAAATCAGGCGTACAGGTAGGAACCCAGAAAGCATGGGAACTGTGTGAAAAATACAGACTGCCACGTATGTTCTTCGTAACAGAGATGGATATGGATGATGTCAGCTACCGTCAGGTAGTAGAAGATCTGACCGAACTGTATGGCAAAAGGATCGCACCGTTGCACATGCCGCTTCGTGAGGATGGAAAATTTGTCGGTTATATCAATATTGTAAAGAACAAAGGCCGCCGTTACATCGAAAAAGACAAAAAAGAAGAATGTGAGATCCCGGAATATTCCAAAGAATATCTGGAAAAATACAGAGAGATCTTACTCGAAGCCGTAGCAGAGACCAGTGAAGAATTCATGGATCGCTATTTTGCAGGTGAGGAATTCTCTGTTACCGAGATTTCTGCAGCATTATCCATGTGCGTAGGCGATGGAAGTCTGGTTCCTGTATGCATGGGATCTCCGGTCAACCTGCAGGGTGTTAAGATCCTGTTAGACGATATTTGTGGATACTTCCCGAGCCCGAATCTGAGAGAACGCGCCGGTATCGTAAAATCAACCAGTGAAATTTTCGAAGCTGACTATGATTTCACCATGCCGAAATCTGCACAGGTCTTCAAGACGATCGTAGATCCGTTTATCGGAAAATATTCACTGTTGAAAGTTTGTTCCGGTGTTATCAAGTCCGGGGATACCTTATATAATGTAGAAAGAGAAGAAGAACTGAAGATCGGCAAGCTGTATGTCATGGAAGGATCCAAACCGATCGAGGTTCCGGAACTTCATGCAGGCGATATCGGAGCCGTAGCCAAGATCAACGAACTGCGTACCGGCGATACTCTGGCAACAAAAGCTGTCCCGGTATTCTACGGCAAACCGGAGATTTCCACTCCATATACCTGCAAACGCTACAAAGCAGTGAACAAAGCAGATATGGATAAGATTTCCCAGGCACTCTCCAAGATGTGTCAGGAAGATCTGACAATGAAAGTAGTCAATGATTCTGCAAACCGTCAGACTCTTCTTTATGGCATGGGTGACCAGCATATAGACGTGATCGTCAGCAAACTGCAGGAACAGTATAAAGTGAATGTGGAACTTTCCAAACCGAAAGTAGCTTTCCGTGAGACCATTCGTAAAAAATCAGATATTGATAAAAAATATAAAAAACAGTCCGGTGGACATGGCCAGTATGGTCATGTAAAGATGACCTTTGAACCATCCGGTGATCTGGATACACCATATGTATTTGAGCAGATCGTTGTCGGCGGAGCCGTTCCGAAGAACTACTTCCCGGCAGTAGAAAAAGGTCTGCAGGAATCTGTAGTATCCGGTCCTCTGGCAGCATACCCGGTAGTTGGTGTGAAAGCGGTTCTGTATGATGGATCTTATCATCCGGTAGATTCTTCTGAGATGGCATTCAAGACAGCAACAAAGATGGCATTCAAAGACGGTTTCCTGGCAGCTTCGCCGGTTCTGTTAGAGCCTATCGTAAATATGCAGATCCGTGTACCGGATAAATTTACCGGTGATGTTATGGGTGATCTGAACAAACGACGTGGCCGTGTGCTTGGTATGAACCCGGATAAACAGGGATATACCATCGTAGAAGCAGATGTTCCGGAACTGGAGATTTACGGATATGCAACCATACTTCGTTCCATGACAGGTGGAGCCGGTGATTTCTCTTATACATTTGCCCGTTACGAGCAGGCACCTGGCGATGTACAGGAAAGAGAGATTGAAGCAAGAGCCAGCAAGGTAGACAAAGGGGAAGAATAACCCGACAGTATGAAATAAAGAATAAAAGTGCAAGGGAGAACATCCTGTACAGTTTTAAATGTACAGGATGTTCTTTCTGCTTGCGAAAATATCCGTGAGATTATATAATTCACATAGCTGTGAAAATATTTCATAAAAATTCAATGGTGCCTGACACCATCGACGACCGGCGGTCGAAGGGGCCAGCCAGAAAGGATTATAGAATTATGTACGAAAATGGATATAAAAAACTGCAGGACAGTCTGATCGATGTGATTGCGGAGGAACAGGCAAAGCTTGGATATATGAAAGAACCGATCCGGCTGTATTATCCTTTGAGTTCTCTGCATCATTTTTTTGAAAGCGAAGGTGACGCAGAGGCGATGCAGGAGTCACTGGGAGGATTTCCGGAGGCAACAAAAGAAATATTCGGGGAAGTACAGGTATCGCACAAAGGAGATCGTTTCTGCTTCTTCCTGTCGGAACATGCGACAGAATATGTGCACGCACACCGGGACGAGAATGCATTTATCTTTGCACTGGTACAGTTACTTACAAAGCACGGAACGACGTTGGATGAGGTAAAAGAATTATTCCGCAGTCAGACATCTGAGTGCGCGATGGAACCGATGGACAACGGAGAATTTGACCTGATGATCCGCTTTGTGGACTCGGAAGATCCATATTACTACTGCTTTAAAGATGAGGGCTGCCATATCATTTACCACAGATTTCTGCCGGAGGATTATGCAGATTTCGGATTCTAAAAGAAGAATCATTGGTTGTAAAATATCAGAAATGAAACAGAAAGTTGATATTTTGGAAAAAATATAGGAAAGAAGAGAAAAAAGGATGTCTGAAAAACAGAAAAAAAGGCAGTGGCATACGCCGACAGAAAGAATTATGATGACTGGATTTGGTGTAGTGATCATACTGGGAACGCTTCTTTTGTGTCTGCCGGTTTCATCGGCCAGTGGAAAGGGCGTATATTGGCTTGATGCGTTATTTACGGCGACTACATCTGTGTGTGTAACCGGCCTTGTGACCGTGCCCACTGCAACCACCTGGAGCGTGTTTGGAAAAATTGTGATTCTGGGGCTGATTCAGTTTGGCGGACTTGGAATCATGGCATGTATGATCATGATATTTCTGGTTTTGCGAAGAAAAATCAGCCTGCAGAGTCGCAAACTGATTCAGGATACATATAATCTGCCGATGTTGAAAGGAAGCGTGGGAATTGTCAGAAGACTCCTGATCGGAACAGCGGTGGTTGAGATTGCAGGAGCAATATGTTATAGCTTTTGGTTTGTTCCTCATTATGGACTGTGGAGAGGAATCGGGTACAGTATTTTCCATTCGATATCCGCGTTTTGCAATGCAGGAATTGATCTGGTAGGTGAATCTTCTTTTGCGCCTTTTGTAACCAATCCTCTGATAAATGTTACAACCATGGGACTGATTATCTTGAGTGGACTTGGCTTCCCCGTCTGGTGGGAAGTGATCGAGCATGTGCAGGATCTGCTGAGAGGAAAACGAACCAGAAAAAATTTTATCCGCGGATTTACTCTTCATACAAAACTGGTATTGACGACGACAGTAATCCTGATCACAGGCGGGGCACTTCTGATCCTCCTGTTGGACTGGAATCATACAGGGTCTCTCGGAGATCTGAAACCGGGAGAGAAAGTGATGGCTGCTTTTTTTCAGTCCATAACAACAAGAACAGCCGGATTCGAGACGATTCCACAGAAAAATTTTACGGATGGGTCTGCAATGGTGAGTATAATTCTGATGTTTATCGGCGGTTCACCGATGGGAACAGCCGGTGGTGTGAAGACAATTACGGTTGCTCTTCTTATCGTGCTGGTTACTTCTTATATCCGTGGAAATCATGATACGGTAGCATGGGGAAGAAAAGTTGTGGAAGAAAATATCCGCTCTGCGGTAGTGATTTTCTTTTTTGCACTGACTACTGCTCTTACGGCCACGATCCTTCTGGTTACCGTCAGTGGTCATCCGCTTCTGGACTGTGCCTATGAGGTTGTTTCGGCGGTGGCGACGGTGGGACTGACCCGTTCTCTGACTTCACAGCTCCCGGCAGCAGGGAAAATCATTGTTATACTTATTATGTATATGGGACGAATCGGGCCGATTACACTTGCGGTAGCCCTTGGGCGCAGAACAAGACATGTGGATGCGGATATTCAGAGACCGGAACAGAGGATTCTGATTGGATAAAAGAATAGGGGAGAACAGATTAACAGAAAGGAAAATAAAAATCATGGACAAACAATATGCAGTAATCGGACTTGGAAAATTCGGTTATGCTGTGGCACAGACACTGTCACAGGCAGGAAAACAGGTTCTGGCAGTGGATAAAGACCAGGAACTGGTGCAGGAGATAGCAGATTATGTGACTTATGCTGCACGGGCAGATGTGACGGACAGCCGTGTATTTGAATCGCTGGGAATCAGTAACATGGATGTGGTGATCATAGGGATCTCGGAAGATATGGAGTCAAGTATTCTGGCGACATTGCAGGCAAAAGAGGCAGGTGTTCCGCTGGTAATCGCCAAAGGGATGAATCAGATGCATGCCAAGATTCTGAAAAAGATCGGTGCAGACCGTGTAGTGATGGCCGAAATCGAAACGGGTATCCGTCTTGGTAAAAACCTGATTTCAGGAGGATTTCAGGATTTCTTTATGCTGTCAGATTCCTTTTCGATGGTAGAACTTGCGGTTCCGGATAGTTGGATCAATCATAATCTGGAAGAACTGAATCTACGAAAAAAATATGAAATTAATGTTATTGCAATCAAGAAAGGGGAAACGATTTGTGTCAACATCCATCCGGAAGAAAACCTGTGTATGGGAGAGATCTTGATTCTTGCAGGAGAAAATAAAGCACTGGCCAAATTAATGAAAAAATATAAAGAGGGAGATATTTGAAGCCCCTTCATAAGGATTAAAAAAGAAATCTGTCAGTAGTATGTCAGGTTTCTTTTTTTATGTGAGCAACATGTCTGAGTCCGTACCTGCATGAGATATTAGCGACGGTCTGAACAGGAAACATCAGACTATGTAATCGAAAGACAAGACTTGACATGCCCAAAATGTTGTACTATCATCCAGATAGTTGATAGTACAACTAACGGACAGATATTCTATAAAAAACAGGAAGAGAAAAGTATAAGTGAAGAAAGGATGGGGTATTTCTTATGGATGATACAAAACGGCAGATCACGAAAATAGCCAGAGAAGTAGGAAAATTTACAGTTCAGACCATGAAAGAAGAGGGAATCGGAACTGCGGAGTTTGATGTGATTCATCTGGTACGTCATAATCCGGGAATCACCCAGACCAAAGTGCGTGAAAGTCTGAAGATGGATAAAGGAGCTGCGGCAAAACGGGTAGCCCGCCTGGAGAATAAAGGATATCTGGTTCGAAAACCGAATCCGGAAGATGGAAGGAGCCAGCTGCTTTATGCGACAGAAAAAGCGGAACACTTGAAAAATTCCAAGACATCGATCGAAACCGTATTTTATGAATGGCTGTTAGAGGATCTCTCAGGGGAGGAAAAGGAGCATTTTTGTAAAACACTGGACATGTTGTACTGGAAATCAAAAAGAGAACGACAGGCAGGATTTGAAAATATTACACGGATTTTGGCAAAAGAGGAGAATGACGGGGATGGAAAACAAGGAACTGCAAAAGAAGAGAGAGGATGAGAAGTTTTGTCCGGAAAAAATCGGCTCGTATTTTCGGGTAGAATGGAAAGTTCTTCTTACAATTACAATCTCCGGTCTGATCTATAACCTGGGACTTCTGGCGGAACCGTGGTTTGAGGGAAGGATGACGGGAATGTTGGTGGATATTCTGAGAGGCAGCGGAACTTTTGCCAATATGCTGTTTCTTGTAATCGGTTATGTGGCAGCAATCGGGATCGTACAGGTATCCAGATATGTCAAACGTTTTTATGTACGCAGGTTTGCAAATAATATAAACCGGAGAATGAAAGAGATCCTGTATCACAGTCTTGTGACCAGGGGGAGGGCGAGCCTTCGGGAAGAAGGGGAAGGAACCATCATGACAAAAGCCATCCTGGATGTAGATGATTGTGTGGAGGGCATGCGTAAATTCACGACGGAGATTTTTGATACCGGTGTGGCTCTGACTGCCTATGCAGGCATGCTTTTGTGGTATGACTGGCGGCTTGCTCTGCTGTGTATGATCTTTCCGCCGATTTCATATATTACAGCGGAGAAGATGAAACGGATGATCCAGAGAACCGGAGCAGCATATAAAAAGCAGTGCGGAGTATTGAGCGCAATGACTCTTGATCGTGCACAGAACGCTGTCACCTACCGGGTGTTTGGCTGTGAGAGAGACCGGCAGATGGCTTATGAGAAGAATCTTACCGATTATGAAACATCCGCGGTAAAGGCAAATATCTGGAACAGTGCCATGCCTCCGATTTATAAAGTGATTTCTATGACCAGTGTATTGTTTATTCTGTATTTTGGTCAGAAAAATATACTGGGAAGCGGATGGAGCAGCTGGTCAATCGCAACATTTACCACGTTTCTGGCATGCTTTGTGAAGCTTTCTACAAAATCATCCAGTGCGGCAAAACTCTTCAATGCCGTACATAAAGCGCAGGTTTCCTGGAATCGTATCCGTCCGCTGCTTGACTCGGTAAACGAGGAAGAAGACGGAAAAGAATGGAGACCTGGAGATCTGGAAGTAAAAGATGCCTCATTTACTTATCCGGATGGAAAGCGCGTGCTGGAACATGTGTCTTTTTCAGCAAAACCGGGGCAGATCATCGGCGTGACCGGTCCGGTAGCCTGTGGAAAATCAACCCTTGGAAAGTTATTTTTATGTGAATGTCCATATGAGGGAACGGTACGATTTGCAGGAAAAGATTTGCTGCAGATGGAAGAGGCAGAACGTAAGGGTATCGTAGCCTACCTGGGGCATGATCCGGAACTGTTTCATGACAGCGTCAGAGATAATGTGTTGTTGGGAGACGAAAAAGATTTGAAAACCTATCTGAAAGCAGTGTGTATTGACCGGGAAGTTTCTGATATGGAAGAGGGAGAGGATACCTTGATTGGAAATGGTGGGGTTCGCCTTTCCGGAGGTCAGGCACAGCGTGTGGCACTGGCAAGAACACTGTGCCATAAAAAGCCGTTACTGGTGCTTGATGATCCGTTTTCTGCACTGGATAAATCGACGGAGAAAGAAGTGTTTGCCAATGTACGGGCGATGACCCGTGATTCGATCGTGTTGCTTTTGTCACATCGACTGTATCTGTTTCCACAGATGGATCAGATCATTTGGATGGACGAGGGAAAAACGACCGTGGGAACGCATGAGGAACTGTTACAGAAAGTTTCGGCATATGCGGCATTATTTACCACACAGGAAGGAGAGGACAGTCATGAAGCATAAAGGAAATGTACGAAATATTCTGATCGATACAGTAAAAAAACAAAAATGGCTGTCCAGCGGGATCCTGATCGCAGTACTTGGAGCCATCGGAGCCTCTCTGATCCCGCCGCTTCTTCTTGGAAAAATCGTGGACAGTATTACGGCAGGACATGCGGTAGCGTTTTCGTTCTTTGTCCTCTATTTTGTTGTGCTTGCCCTGACAGGTTTTATGGATACGGCGCGCGAGAGTCTTCTGACTGTTTTCGGACAGAAGATCACGCATGCGCTTCGAAGCCGCCTGATGGAAAAGTTTGTCAGCCTCAGTGCGGATACGATCAATCAGCAGGAACCGGGAACGATGGTATCAAGGTTTATAGGAGATGTGGATACGGTAGAGAACCTGTTTACTTCCGGAATCATCAGCATGTTTGCGGATACATGTAAGATCCTGAGTATCCTGGCTGTGATCTGGTTTCGGAATAAGGGATTGACGTTGGTTTTACTGTTTTTATTGCCATTTTTGTTCTGGTTTACCAGACATGTACAGAAAAATATGTTGACCGCACAGATCGAGAACCGAAGAGCAGTAGGCCGTGCCTCGGGTCATGTGCCGGAAACGCTTCACAATATTCGGACGATCCACTGTTTTGGAAAAGAAAAATATATGGAAGAGCGGTATGACAAATATATCAGCGACAGCTATCGGGCGATGGAACGAACGAACTTCTATGATGCGATTTACTCACCGGTTATTCTGATTCTGAATGCCGTTGTGGTTGCTGTTGTGATGCTGTTATCTGCATCTGGCAATCAGCAGATTCTGACATTCTTTGGAATGTCTGCCGGAACAGCAGTAGCCGTGATCAATTATATTTCCCAGATTTTCACACCGGTAGAAAGCCTTGGTATGGAGATTCAGACGATCCAGTCAGCGATGGCAGGTATTCACAGAATCAATGAGTTTTTCAATCTGGAAGTGAATGAAGCAGACAGAGCGAACGGAAAACAACAGGGTGTCCGGAAAACAGCAAAAGATATCATTGAACAGAAAAAACAGGTTACAACAGATAAGATACATACGGCAGATGTCGGAGATCAGACCGCGGTATCCTTTGAAAATGTAGTCTTTGGCTATGACGAACATCTGATTCTGGAAGGTGTGAGTTTTGAGGTGAAAAAAGGCGAACAGGTCACATTGTCCGGGCGTACCGGTGCCGGAAAGAGTACGATCCTGAAGCTGCTGCTTGGTCTGTATGAGCCACAGAGTGGAAGCATACGGATCGGTAATGTTTCTGCTACAGAAGTTCCGGAAGAGGAAAGGAGATCGCTGTTTGGCTATGTGGAGCAGTCTTTCCATATGGTGCCGGGTACGGTGCGTGAGCAGATCACACTGTATGATCGGAGAATCACGGAAAAACAGGTGCAGGCGGCAGCAAGACTGACTGGTCTTGAAGATTCGATCGCCAGTCTGGAAAATGGCTACGATACCGTGTGTACCCCGGAGATCTTTTCGCAGGGGCAATGGCAATTGTTATCCATCGCCAGGGCAGCAGTTGCAGAACCATCGATTCTGTTGCTGGATGAGATCACGGCAAATCTGGATGTGGAGACGGAAAAGGAAGTCTTACAGGCACTGCGGCGCGTATCGGAAAACCGAACGGTAATCTCGATTTCCCACAGAACTTCAGCGGAGATGGGACGGATCATAATGGTTTAGTAACGTTTTCACTTTTTTTTTTCGGAAAATCATGGTAAACTGTTAAAGTGTGACAGGGTAACTGTTCAGTACCTTCACAGTTACGAGCAAAAAAAGGAAATCGAAAAAACAGAAGAACTGTTCCGGTGATGAGAGTTAAAAACGGAACGGTGATAAAGGAGAAATTACAATGCCAGTATTTGATTTTAATAATACCCCGGATAAAGACAAACCGTTGACCTGTACTTATACAACCTTCCGCTCCGACGAATCCACCGCTACACCGGAACGCCCGATGCTGGTGCTGGATAACAAAAAACGGCAGTGGAAACACCATTCCAGCGGATTCTTTTCTAATCCGGCGAAACAGACGACTTTTGAATTTGAGGAGGAAGACGGTATCGTATCCGCGGACATTCTGCAGATCGATGCCCGTTTTGTCAGTCTGTTAAAATGGCTCGGCGGCAATCATATTCATATCCGTCTGTCCGGTGAGAACCGAGAAAATGGATATGCCGTTTATAAGATTCGTGAGATCGCTTTCGGTGGCGGCACCAAACTTTCGGCGGAGGATGGTTTTTTACAGTTTATGATCGAACGTCTTCTGGCAAGCAATGCACCGGAAGAGATCGAGGAAGATGAGGATGCAGAAGAAATCGGCGATGATATGAAACTGACCAGTATACAGAGCATCACCGACTTTATGACCTGCGCCGGAAAAACATTGCCGGATAATATTCGTCTCTGGGCGAGAAGAAACCTGGCGGTTGCAAAATCCCATGAGGTATCTCCGGAAGAGAGACGGCATGCACAGAGAGCACTGTCGATTATGATGAATGTACAGTGGAAGAGCAATTACTTTGAGTCTATCGACCCGCAGGAAGCAAGAAGAATCCTCGATGAAGAACTGTACGGTATGGAGAAGGTAAAACAGAGAATTATCGAGACGATCATCCAGATCAACCGTACGCATACGTTACCGGCATACGGTCTGCTTCTGGTAGGACCTGCAGGAACCGGAAAATCCCAGATTGCCTATGCGGTTGCACGAATCCTGAAATTGCCGTGGACAACTCTGGATATGAGTTCCATCAACGATCCGGAACAGCTGACCGGAAGTTCCCGTGTCTATGCCAATGCAAAACCCGGTATCATCATGGATGCATTTTCGATGGCAGGAGAGTCCAATCTGGTATTTATCATCAACGAGCTGGACAAAGCTGCCTCCGGCAAAGGAAACGGAAACCCGGCGGATGTTCTGCTGACCCTGCTTGATAACCTGGGATTCACCGATAACTATATGGAATGTATGATCCCTACGGTAGGTGTCTATCCGATCGCCACCGCCAACGACAAATCCCAGATCAGTGCACCGCTGATGTCCCGTTTTGCGGTGATCGACATTCCGGATTATACAGACGAAGAGAAGAAAATTATTTTCTCAAAATACGCACTGCCGAAAGTACTGAAGCGAATGAGTCTGAAAGAAAATGAAATTATTCTGACAGATGAGGGGCTGGACAGAATCATTCAGAAACATGCGAATACCAGCGGTATCCGTGATCTGGAACAGGCCGCAGAGCATATCGCAGCCAATGCTCTGTATCAGATTGAAGTCAATCATATGCAGTCCGTAACGATCGATGCACAGATGGTAGAGAAAGTGCTTGAGTAATAAATACGAAAGAAAGTGTGACAGATGACTGGGTACACTAAAATTGCTAAAGGAGGATAATTGTTATGTGGAATGGAAAGAAAAAAGCGGTAACATTCAGTTACGATGATGGTGTGACACAGGATCGCCGTCTGGTGGAAATGATGAATACTTATGGTGTAAAAGGCACCTTTAACTTAAACAGCGGTATGCAGTCTTATGCAAATGTATGGGAACATCCCAAGGGGCTTCTGATTCATCGAATGAACACTGAAGGTTTAAAAGAACTGTATCAGGGACATGAGATTGCAGCACATTGTCTGACACATGCAGATCTTCCCAAATATGATGAAGAGACGATCCGCAATGAGATTCTGGAAGACAAGAAAAATCTGGAAGAACGGTTTGGGCAGCCTGTTGTGGGAATGGCGTATCCGTTTGGTACTTATAACGATACAGTAGTGGATATTGCGCGTGCCTGTGGTATCCGTTATTCCCGTACGGTAGAGCGGACCGGAAATTTTGGACTTCCGGAAGAGCCGCTGACACTGAATCCAACCTGCCATCATAATGATGCAGATGTGATGGATCTGATTGACCGTTTTCTGGCATCTGACAGTGAGGAACCACAGCTTTTCTATCTGTGGGGACACAGTTATGAGTTTGACGTGGATCAGAACTGGGATCGGATGGAAGAGATCCTGAAAAAATTGTCCGGTCATGATGAAATCTTTTACGGAACAAACAGAGAAGTGTTATTTGGTGAATAATAACTATCTCGTACATAATATTATGATTATGTTCTGAATACTATCAGAATCTGTGGCAGATGCAAAGAAAAAAGGAGAACACAAATGCAATATGCAATCATAGGAGCCGGAGGAACCGGCGGAGTTGTGGGATATTTTATGACAAAGGCAGGAAAAGATGTGACACTGATTGCCCGTGGCCGTCATCTGGAAGCTATGAAAGAGCATGGATTGACTCTGGAGCGTCTCTGGGATCCGAATCCTGAGACAATTGCTGTGAAAGCAACGGATATGGAACACTACAAGGAACAACCGGATGTGATCCTGGTGTGTGTAAAAGGGTATTCACTGGAAGATACCGTCCCGTTTATCCGCCGCGTGGCAAAACCGGATACGATCGTGATTCCGATTCTAAATATCTATGGAACCGGTGCAAAACTGCAAAAAGAACTGCCGGAACTTCTGGTGACAGACGGATGCATCTATGTATCTGCCAACATCAAAGAACCGGGTGTGTTAGTACAGCATGGAAAGATTCTGCGGATCGTCTTTGGAGTTCGGGAAAAGACAGACTGGAGACCGGAACTGGAACAGATCCGGCAGGATTTTACGGACAGTGCTATTGACGGAAATTTATCTGAAAATATCCGCAGAGAAGCACTTGAAAAATTCTCCTATGTGTCTCCGATCGGAGCAGCAGGACTGTACTGTAACGCGGTAGCGGGGGATTTTCAGAAAGAGGGCGCTCCGCGGGAACTGTTTTGTTCGATGATCCGGGAAATCGCAGCACTTGCAGATGCTATGGGTGTTTCGTTTCAAAAAGATATGGTGGAGGTTAATTTACATATTTTGTCGAATCTTGCACCGGAAGCAACTACTTCTATGCAGAGGGATGTAATGGCTGGGAAACTATCAGAAATCGACGGACTGGTATACGAAGTGGTTCGCATGGGAAAACTGTATGGTGTGCCGGTTCCCTCGTATACGAAAGTAGCTAATCGACTGGCTGAGAAAAAAGGGATCATTTTTGATATGGATGGTGTTCTGGTCAATACGGAACCGTTGCATTTTCGGTGTTGGCAGGAAGTGCTGAAAGAGGACGGAATCACGCTGGACTATGAGATTTACAAACCGTGCATCGGTTCTACCAGAGAAGTTTTCCGGCAACTGATGGTGGATGCTTACGGTGATATTTTCGAGGATTATCCGACGATGAACCGGAGAATGGAAGAAAAGAAAAAGGAAATCGTGGAAAAAGAAGGATTCCCGCAATGTGAGGGAATCCGGGAAGTTCTGGAAAAACTACATCGGGAAGGATATCTGCTGGCAGTCGGATCTTCTTCTCCGGAGGATGTGATCCAAAAAGTGTTGAAGGATCTTGACCTGGCTCAGTATTTTTCTGCTTTTATCAGTGGAGAAAATATGGCACATCCAAAGCCGGCACCGGATACGTTTCTTGCCGCAGCAGAAGCATTATTACTGGATCCTTCCGCATGTATGGTAGTAGAAGATTCCACTAATGGAGGAAAGGCGGCAAAAGCAGCAGGAATGTCCTGCGTCTGGTTCCATAATCCGGATTCCGGAGATCAGCAGATTCCGGATGCAGTTTTGGAGATTTCTTCCTGGGACCCTTCCAGTGCAGAGAAAATTATGAAAGTATCAGAACAATGAGAAAAAACAGAACAGCCATGCAAGTATTTTGAATAAAAGGAGCAGATGGAAATGTGTACAGCAGCTACTTATAAGACAAAAGATTTTTATATGGGACGGACGCTAGATTATGAATTCTCCTATGGAGATGAGATTACAGTAACACCAAGAAATTATCCGTTTCATTTTCGTCATATGGAAGAACTGGAAAATCATTATGCGATCATCGGTATGGCACATGTAGCGGATGATTACCCGCTGTATTACGATGCGGTCAATGAAAAAGGACTTGGAATGGCAGGGTTGAACTTCGTAGGAAACGCTGTCTACCAGGAAATCCAGGAGGGGCGGGAAAACGTGGCTCAGTTTGAGTTCATTCCATGGATTCTTTCCCAGTGCGCATCGGTAGAAGAGGCGAAGAAAATGCTGGCGGAGATGAATCTGGTGGGAACCGTATTCGCTCCACAGTTTCCGGCGGCACAGCTGCACTGGATTCTGGCGGACAAATATGCGTGTATCACCATCGAATGTGTCCGGGAGGGACTGAAGGTTTATGATAATCCGGCAGGTGTACTGACCAATAATCCGCCATTTGAACAGCAGATGTTTTTATTGAATCAGTATATGCATCTGTCACCGAAACAGCCGGAGAATCATTTTTCCGAGCAGTTGCCATTACAGACCTACAGCCGCGGTATGGGTGCACTTGGACTTCCGGGAGATCTTTCTTCTACTTCCCGCTTTGCAAAAGTGGCATTTACCAGAGCACATGCAGTATCGGGAGATTCCGAAGCGGAAAGCGTCAGCCAGTTTTTCCACATTCTGGGATCGGTGGACCAGCAGCGCGGATGCTGTGAGGTGGCAGACGGAAAATATGAGATCACGATCTATACCTCCTGCTGGAACGCACAGAAAGGAATCTACTATTATAATACCTATGAAAATCATCAGATCACTGCGGTTGATATGCATCGTGAGAATCTGGACGGAACCACACTGGCACGGTATCCACTGATTCAGAAAGGTGAGATCCGGTGGCAGAACTAGAGCGTGTCTGAAAAATCATTTCCGGGGAGCCTTTTTCAGACACGCTCTAGAAGATGTGAAAGGTATTCCCGGGATTTTTTTACTCGTTATTGCGATAGTCGTCAGGGTCTCGTGCAAGTACGGACTTTGAATCGTTGCTCGCGTAAATAAAAAAGACAGAAATCTGTTTCAGACATGTACCAATGGTACGGGACGATTCCGATTTCTGTCTTTTTGTGTTTATTGCTCGAATGATTCTATTACAGAATCTATGGTGATTACTGCGCCTTCTTCATGCGATAACTTCCACTACTGGTGCGGAAAGCGTCGATGATGCGCCGTACACTACAGAGTAAGGTAAGTCCGTATCCGATGAACAGCTCGCTGTAATAGCTTCCGGTGAGTTCGGAAAGATCCAGAATGTTATCCAGATACTGATAACACTCGGAAAAGGTGTATCCTTCGTCTTTCAGTGCATCGTAAGCATCCCAGGTCCAGGAAAGCCGATTTGCAAAGAAAATCATCACCAGCATCATCACAGTGGAAATGATCACACCTTTTCGATCCAGATGACCGCCAAGCAGTTCATATCCACGCAGTGCACAGATTGCAGTGACCGCTCCGGCAATACCGGCAATGTATCCCAGACGATAGATCAATACCCAGAGTACACATCCGATCAGGGAACCGACGAAAGCACCTACGAGTCCGGCAACCAGATTACTCTTTTTTGCACGGGTTGTCTGCTGATTTTGCTGAAGATTCTGCTCGATCTGCTGTGCACAGGAAGTACACAGATAATGGTAGGAACCATTAACCTCATAATTTGACAGATATTCCTGTGTGCTTCCACAGGACTCACAGCAAGGCTGATAGTTACCGCCATGAAGATACTGAATCAGAGGATCTACGACACTGTTGATCATATCCGGAACTTTGTTTCCGTTTACTGCCGGCATTTTTATCGTCAGCAGAACGGAGGTGGAAGTACAGGAATAATCTACCAGATGTTTGACATTTTGCTTCTGGTATTCCAGATACTGCGCCAGTTGTGTGTTGTCGGGATCCTGTGCGGAGACGGCATTGATACGAACATGATAAACCGCCGACTCTGTTGTAATGACAACCGGATATCCCTGATAATTGCCATCTGTGTAGCTGCCGTGATCCGTCAGACTTCCCCCAAGAAGCTGTATACGTATTTTTTCCTTAAACATATTGAAATCCTCCCTCAAAATTTATATGTTCTACCCGTATCATAACAAATTCTGACATGTTTTACCATAAACTTCAGGATTTTGTAAGAAATAGAAGGAAGGCATTATATAGACAGAAAGATATAGTATAATTCATGAAAATGTAATGATTATTTCACGCTTGTAATAATAGGAATTTCATGTTAAAATACTTCAAAAATGAACATTCTAAAAATGAAAGAGAGGTATAGAAGGCATGATAAGCATTGAGTATATACATAAATTGCTGGATGTCTATAATCAGCTGTGTCGACCGTTATGCCAGCAGACCGGCATCCCGCAGACATCCCTGGATATCCTGATGTTCCTGAAAAACAATCCGCAGTATAAAACTGCTGCAGATATCGTAAAGATTCGTGGAATCAAGGCAAATCTGGTATCGCTCCATGTGGAACGCCTGGTGCAGGAAGGGTATCTGGAACGCCGTGAGGTGCCGGGAGATCGGAGGAAAACTGAGTTGATCTGTACGGAAAAAACAGAGAATGTCTGGAGACAGGGATGTGAGATCCAGAGAACATTTATCGAAACGCTATTTTCCGGGATATCTGCAGAATCAAGGAAAGTTTTTGAACAGGTGATGGAACAGACAGAGGAAAATCTGAATACATATCAAAAGGAGAACAAAAAGAAATGAGTATTTTACTGACAGTAATTGTTACATTTTTTGCAGGTATGGGTGCAGGTCTCGGGACCGGATTTGCCGGCATGAGTGCGGCGGCGGTCATCAGCCCGATGCTGATCACATTCTTGGGAATGGATCCCTACATGGCAGTGGGAATCGCATTGTCCTCGGATGTGCTGGCAAGTGCCGTATCCGCATATACTTATGGGAAGAATAAGAATCTTGATATAAAAAATGGTCTGATCATGATGGTTACCGTGTTGTTGTTTACCATAGTGGGAAGTTACGTTTCCAGCCTGGTACCGTCCACAACGATGGGGAATTTCTCCGTCTTTATGACCTTCCTGCTCGGTATCAAATTCATCCTTCGCCCGGTCATGACTACAAAAGAAGCCATGGCACAGGTGTCTGCGAAAAAACGTGCGATTCAGTCTGTGATCTGCGGAGTGATGATCGGCTTTATCTGCGGATTTATCGGTGCCGGTGGCGGTATGATGATGCTTCTGATCCTGACATCCGTTCTCGGATATGAATTGAAAACAGCCGTGGGAACCAGTGTATTTATCATGACCTTCACCGCCCTCACCGGAGCCGTATCCCACTTTGCCATCGGCGGCACACCAGACTGGACAGTATGGATCCTGTGTGTGGTCTTTACCTTCCTCTGGGCAAGAATCGCAGCAGTATTTGCCAATAAAGCAACGCCAAAGACTCTGAACCGGGCTACAGGAGTGATCCTGGTGGTGCTGGGAGTTGCGGTTATGGCGTTTTCGGTGTTGGGATAGAGTAACAAATGTCTGCTGGCCGGATGGCTCTTGGAAAATATCATGCATAACCACGCAGACTATACCCGAAAATGGTACCAGCTGCGAAGTGGAAAGAAAAAAGTTAATGATAATAAATTGGAGGATACAATATCATGATAATCAGAACTGCAACCATAGATGATCTGCCACAGATCGCCGCCGTAGAGTCCGAGTGCTTCCCACCGGCCGAAGCCGCCACAAAAGAGGAATTCGCCGACCGCCTTATTCATTACTCCAACCATTTCTGGCTGATGTTCGACGAGCAAAATGACAACAAACTGGTTGCGTTCGTCGATGGTTTTGTCACCAACGAACCGGATCTGACGGATGAAATGTATGAAAAAGCTTCCATGCACGACGAAAGCGGTGCCTGGCAGATGATTTTCGGGGTGAATACAATCCCGGCTTATCGAAGACGCGGGCTGGCAGGAGAACTGCTGGAGCGGGCGCTCGAAGATGCCAGAAAACAGGGAAGGAAGGGTCTGGTGCTGACCTGCAAAGATGCATTGATCCATTATTATGCAAAATTTGGTTTCCTAAATGAAGGAGTAACAGATAAATCTGTCCACGGCGATGTTGTCTGGAATCAGATGCGCCTGACCTTTTAACTGGAGTTAACAGGAACTAACTGCCAGCTTTACACAGATTTAACGAAAATCATACAATACCATGATAGAGCCATATGCGTTCTCCCACTATACTGTAAACCGTAAATGAATTATACAGATTCATAACAGAGATTTTACAGATGATTTCAAGAATCGAGCAGCAGACAGCTGCCGGAAAAGGGAGAACACAAAATGAATGAAAATGTAAAAGTAGTATTTGGGCTGATTGGTGGGTTGGCGCTGTTCCTTTATGGAATGAACAGTATGAGTGATGCGCTGCAAAAGGCAGCCGGAGAAAAGATGAAGAAGATTCTGGAATTTCTCACGAAGAATCCGATCATGGGAGCGCTGGCCGGAGCCCTGGTTACGGCTGTGTTACAGAGCAGTTCGGCAACTACCGTTATGGTCATCGGCTTTGTAAGTGCCGGACTGATGAGTCTGCCACAGGCGATTTCCGTTATCTTTGGTGCTAATATCGGTACGACGATGACAGCCCAGCTGATGGCATTCAAAATCAGTGATTACATTTATCCGTTGATCTTCATCGGATTCATGCTGAACTTCTTAGGAAAAAAAGAAAAAGTTAAAAATATTGGTATGGTTATCTTTTCTTTCGGACTTTTGTTTGAAGGAATCGAGATCATGGGCAGCGTTATGAAACCACTGGCTGGAAGCCCGATCTTTGTGGATCTGATGGGAAAAGTGTCATCCATTCCGGTACTGGGTGTTGTCCTCGGTGCGGTGATGACTCTGGTGGTACAGAGTTCCTCTGCAACGATCGCAGTCCTTCAGAGCTTTGCTTCCCAGGCAGGACCGGACGGTGTCAGCAGCGTGATCGGACTGACAGGAGCGATTCCGATTTTGCTTGGCGATAATATCGGTACGACGATCACAGCACTTCTGGCATCCATAGGACAATCCAAAGATGCAAAACGTACCGCAATTGCACACAGCTTTTTCAATATCACGGGTACCTGCGTATTTATCTGGATCATTCCGTGGTTTGCACAATTTGTACGTTATATCTCTCCAAAAGGAAATGAGATCGATGTGATCTCTCGCCAGATTGCCAATGCACATACGACATTTAACGTGGTCTGTACGCTGGTATGGCTGCCTCTAATCCCGATTATGGTGAAGATCGTTACCACGATTATACGCGGAGAAGATAAGAACACAGGTGTAGTTTATGAACCGAAGTATCTGGATAACAAAGTGATTGATCAGCCGGTGGCTGCGATGTATCTGGTATCTCAGGAACTGGAAAATCTGGCAGGATTTTCCGTACATATGCTGAACAGCCTGAAAGGTTCTCTGAATCAGAAAAAGACCTCAGCTGCATATGAAAAATTCAAAAATCAGCTGGATATCGTCCAGCACCTGCAGGAAGAAATCACGGACTATATCACAAAATTGTTTTCCAGCGGTAATCTGACAGAGCTTCAGTCTGAACAAACAGCAGGACTTCTGTATGTAACCAACAATATCGAACGTATCGCCGACCGGTGTCAGGATATCGACAGCATCTGGATAAAAATCCAGGACAATGGCATGAGCTTTTCCGAGGAAGCCGGCAAGGAAATTGAAAATTGCATCAATGTCCTTCTTGATCTGCTGCGCTTGGCGATGACAGCCGTAAAAGAGGGCAGTGAAGAGGAAGCGGAACTGGTATTCAAAAATAAAAAGAAATTGCATAAAGCAGAAAAGAAATTCAACAAAGCCCACTTGAACCGCGTAAAGAATCAGAAATGCGATCCGGCGATGACCGGCTGCTTCTCCGGCATCCTCTACAACCTGGACCGAGCTGCCGACAACTGCGTAAGTATCGCAGAAGAAGCACTGGATAACCAGGGATTCGTAAAATTAGGCGAAGCCGCCAGAAACTTTGCGGCACCGGCTGCGGTTGTGGAGGCTGTGTAAGAGATAATAATAGTAATAAAAAATATATAATTTAAGAGGAACAGAGTATTTTTGATTTTGAGATACAACAAAATTTGAAAATACTCTGTTTTTGGTTGTTTGAGCAATGAACGAAAATCTTTTCCTTCATAAGAAACTGGTGATTAACGCGGTAGCTGAAGATGGAATTAAAATTGCAAATTTTATTTGATGTGATATGATTTTTATAGATAACATATTATCCAAAACAAGTAAAAAATCCAGATTTTGGATAATATATGATCCATAGAAAGGAAAAATCGACATGTCAAACTATGAAACGATGAAAGACCGTATGTCCTCCCATTTCCTGGAATACGATCAGGAAAAAATGATCCGGAAATTTGCTCTGGAGCATGATGAAAAGTATCTCTATATTTTCTTTGTAGGAAGAAAATACCGGATCAACCGCATCACCGGAGGAATCACCTGGTCTGTGGATGAATTCCAGACGGAAGAAAATGCAAATTACAACGAAGCCATGACAATTTACGATGTCCTGTGTAATTCTAAAGAATACTGTCATCCCGCCCATGAATGGGTTCATATCGGCAGCCTTTCTACGGTGCGGGGAGGAAATCTGGCAAATGACAGTAACTTTTTCAGGGATGCAGGAAAGAAATTCGATGGAAAGACTGCAGAACTGGCAAAAGCCTGCGAGCGGCTGCATGGGATCAGGCTGGAAAAAGGCGATGTGGCTTACCAGCTGGAACTGTTTTCGTTTCTTCCCGTTATACTGAGATTCTGGGAATCCGATGACGAATTCCCTGCGAGTTTGCAGGTGCTGGTGGACCGGAACATTCTGGAGTATATGCATTATGAGACGGTGATGTTTGCAATTGGACATTTGCTGGAGAGAGTGGAAGAAGAGATGGAGCGAAAGTAGAGAACAGGTTGCTATAAACCGCTATTATCCGGAAGAACGGTAACAGCGGTTTTATTGCATTATGGGCTTTAGCCTGTTGAGTGAGATGGAGTTTTTCGCTGTTCCGAAAAATGGAATTTCACTCAACATTTAACCACCCGCTATGCGGGTGCGCGTCGATTGTTATACAAAAAAATTACCTTTCGATTTACAATAAAGTTGTTCAGGCTATATTGCAGAAAGGAAAGGTAATTTATGGCGAAGAAAGAAAATTCACTCGCACATACGAAATGGATGTGCAAATATCATATCGTCTTTGCAATGGTATTTTCAATCACACATCGTTGTGTGAATTTTACCAGAGCAAGCTGTTACTCCATTTAACAATACCTTTTGAAGAAAAGCCAAAGACCAATTTGCCGGGCGATAATCTAAGGTACTACCGTCAGCGAAAACAGATGACAACAAGGCATATAGCAGAAAAGCTGGATATTGTACCAGCGACTGTTACGATGTATGAAAACGTAAAGCAGCCTATCCCTTATGATGTAGCTGTCAAACTGGCAGATATTTTGGAAATTGAAGCGTCCTTGCTCTATGATGATTTCTTCCGTTTCCTTGCCGTGCCCTACACCGAAGCACTAAAGAGCGTTAGAACGGCTCTGGGACTGTCACAGAAGGCTTTTGCAGAGCAAATAGAGATTGCACCCGGTTATTACTATAAGCTCGAAGGAGGCAATCGCAGACCGTCACGAAAGATTTATCAGAAGATATGCGCTATGCTCGAAGCCACTGGTCTACAAACTTCACTTTTATGGGAACATCCATTACAATGAAGGTGAAAGAAAAATGATTGGAGGAGTGACTATGACACAGAATTTGACTTATACCCGTTGCGGCGATTATCTTATCCCTGATATTCAGTTGAGCAACACAAGTAATAAACCGCTTGGAAAATATGGCAGGATGCGCAGGGCGTTTCTTGCGGAAAACAATCCAATACTCTTGGATGACATGATTCTGACGGAGACCTTGTTTCCGCACTTATGGGAAATTGACGAAACAGCTCACCGTAGAGTAAAACAGATAATGACTGAACTTCTGGAGAGAAATCCGGCTCCGGATAAGTCAATCCAACAGCTTGCTTGGGTGCAGCACATGAGTAGTCTAAAAGCACAGGCGGAGGAAATCGTTAATGCAGAACTGATTTTTTGCTAACAGAATATAGAATTTTTACTTAGGGCTGACTGTAACAGGTCAGCTCTATTTTTTTGATGGGATAATTCTTGAATTGTATTTATGGCAGTTCCAGAATTGTGCTTTTGACAATTCAGCTATATGGTAGGATGGCAGGAATGCAGATTGGATCAAAATATTTATCGATTGAGAATTGCAATTTGAAATTGAAATTTGAGAAAAAAGAGGTATAATGTTTTTATAGCACAAAATTATGAGAAGTTCACCTGAGAAATTGCGTTTGTGGGAGGTTGAAACATGGCTGTTTGTTATAATAAATTATGGAAAATTCTTATTGATCGTGGTATGAGCAAGACGGAACTTATTAAGGCAGCAAAAATTAGTACAAATGCCATGGCAAAACTGGGAAAGAACGAAGATGTCCGAGTAGAGGTTTTGGTTAAAATATGCGGAGTGTTAAATTGCTCCATAGATGATATTCTGGATATCATTCCAGAACAGACAGCTTAAGGCAAGGAGGATATACTGATGAGTATTGTTTTATCAAAGAAACAAATGACAGAAGAAGATATCAAATTGAATTATATTACTCCTGCTATTCTGAAAGGCTGGAAAGGTCATATCACGATGGAGACCAGAATCACAGATGGTCGCATCAACATCAGGGGCAATATCGTAGTTCGCAGTAAACCCAAGTTTGTCGATTATTTGTTGTACTTAAACGATGGCAAGCCGATTGCCGTTGTGGAAGCAAAGGATAACAATCACTCTGTATCTCATGGATTGCAGCAAGCGATGACATATGCTCAGATGATGGATTTGCCGTTTGCATATTCGTCAAACGGTGACGCTTTCTATGAGCATGATTTTCTGACCGGACAGGAGCAACAGATTGAATTGGAGAAATTTCCGACACAAGATGAGCTGATTGCACGTTACTATGCGGAGCTAAATGGTGGAAATGGCATTTCTGTCGTGGAAAAGAAAATTGTTTCCCAGCCGTATTATTCATCTCAGAGTACTTATCCGCCAAGATATTATCAGCGAAATGCTGTGAACAGAACGGTGGAAGCAATTGCAAGAGGACAGCAGAGATTGCTGCTTGTCATGGCTACCGGAACAGGCAAAACATATACTGCTTTTCAGATTGTATATCGTCTGCTCCGTTCTGACCTTAAAAAGAGAATTTTGTATTTAGCGGACAGAAATATTCTTGTAGACCAAAGTATTGCACAGGACTTCGCACCGCTTGAAAAGACAATTTACAAGGTTAATTTTTCTGACAAAGAATGTTTGCGAGAAATTGCATCCCATGAAGTGAATTTTGCCCTCTATCATCAGATGGTAGGTCAGAACGATGAAGAACATTTCAGGCAGATACCGGCAGAATATTTCGATCTTATTATTGTAGACGAGTGTCACCGAGGAAGTGCAAAGGAAGATAGTAACTGGCGCAAGGTTTTGGAATACTTTTCTTCTGCCACTCAGATCGGTATGACCGCTACTCCAAGGGAAAGTGAAAAGGTATCGAACATAGATTATTTTGGAGAGCCGGTTTATATTTACAGCTTAAAACAGGGCATTGAGGACGGCTTCCTTGCCCCGTTTAAGGTTATCAATATCACAACCAACATCGGAGACGGCTGGAGACCATACCAAGGGCAGACCGATATTTTCGGCAATGTCATTGAAGACCGCATTTACAACAACCGGGATTACGATTACACCATCATTCTCCAAGACCGCATTGATGAGGTCGCAAGGGAAATTACGGAATATCTGAAAAGCACCGACAGAATGCAGAAAACTATCGTCTTCTGCGCTTCCGAAGATCATGCAGAACGCATGAGAATTGCCCTTACCAACTGTAATCAGGATATGGTGAAGGAGAACCCGGACTATTGCGTGAGAATTACTGGCTCAGATGTATACGGCAAGTCCAAACTTGACTATTTCATCTCTGTATCCGAACCGTATCCCGTTATTGCAACAACATCGGAACTGCTTTCCACCGGAGCTGACTGTAAGATGACCAAGCTCATTGTTCTTGACAAGACGGTTGAGAGCATGACCACTTTCAAGCAGATTATCGGGCGTGGAACCCGTATCAGAGAAAAAGACGGCAAAACACATTTTGTTGTCATGGACTTTCGGAATGTGACAAGGCTATTTTCCGACCCGGATTGGGACGGCCCGGTTGAGCAGGATGAGGGCTTCAAGCATGGCGGCTTCAAGCCAGAGGGTAGCGGTCGTGGCGGTGGTGGAGGTATGCAGCCTCCTGATGACCCTGTGGAAACGCCCGTCGTTGACAGAGATGGCTGCAAGGTAAAAATTATCAACAAGACCGTTTCAGTTTATGATGCGAATGGAAAACTCCTCAGGCAGGAGGACATTATCGACTACACCAGAACCAACATCAAGGGTGAATACGCTTCGCTGTCCGATTTTATCCGCAAGTGGAAAGCGTCGGACAAAAAGAAAACTATTGAGGAATCTTTCACGGCGATGGGCATTGATCTAAAAGCATTGAAAGCAGACCAAGGTATGGAAGATGTGGACGATTTCGACTTCATCTGTTATGTGGCATATGGTAAAAAGCCGCTGACCCGAAAAGAACGGGCTAACAATGTTAAGAAGAAAGACTTTTTCAGCAAGTATTCTGCCGACGCACAGGCCGTTCTTGATATATTGCTGGATAAGTATATGAACCAAGGTATCACAGAGGTTGAGGATATTAAAGTTCTCTCCCTTGCGGATTTTGCCAATTACGGTAAGCCTGCAAAAATTGTCAAGCTGTTTGGCGGCAAGGCTCAATATGAAACCGCTGTTAGAGAGCTTGAGGCAAGTATCTATGAAGAAGTAGAGGTAGGATAAATATGGCGATGCAGTCAGGTTTTATAAAAAGAATTAGAGATATAATGCGTATGGACGCTGGTATCAACGGCGATGCGCAACGAATTGAGCAGATGGTATGGATGCTTTTTCTCAAAGTCTATGACGCAAAAGAAGATGATTGGGAGCTGAATGAGGATAATTATGAATCCATCATTCCCGAAGACCTTAGATGGAGAAATTGGGCGAAAGCTGATGGTAGCGGTCATGCTATGACTGGAGATAAGCTCCTTAATTTTGTCAACAATACCTTGTTCCCGGTTCTGAAAGGCAATGATGTGAAAGATGGTGATGCGGTTCTCTATGAAGGTATCAAGGTGACACCCGATACTCCAATTAAGAAAGCCATTGTCAAGTCCACCTTCGAGGATGCTAACAACTATATGAAGGACGGCGTTTATCTTCGTCAGGTCATTGATGTCACTGACGAGATTGAGTTTGACGATGTGAAGGAAAGCCATGCTTTCGGTTTTGTCTATGAGGAGATTTTGCGGGAGTTGCAATCTGCTGGTTCTTCCGGTGAATTCTATACGCCGAGAGCAGTCACCGAGTTTATGGCATTGATGATAAAGCCGCAGCTGGGCGAAAAGATGGCAGATTTCGCCTGTGGCACCGGTGGATTTATCACCTCTTGGCTTGGACAGCTCTCCAAGCAGGTAACGGACACCGCCGCTCAGAAGCAGCTGGATGATAGCATTTACGGAATTGAAAAAAAGCCTTTTCCCTATCTGCTGTGCGTAACCAATATGCTGCTGCATGATATTGAAGTCCCGAACATCTATCACATGAACTCGTTGAAACACAATTTGTTGGACTATACGGATGATGATAAGTTTGATGTGATATTGATGAATCCTCCCTATGGTGGGCATGAGGACAAGTCTATTCAAGGCTTCTTCCCCGACGACTTGGCAAGTTCGGAAACAGCCGACCTGTTTATGTCGGTCATCCTGTACCGCTTGAAGAAGAACGGCAGAGCCGCCGTTGTCGTGCCGGACGGCTTTCTGTTTGGTCTGGACAACGCCAAGGTAAACATCAAGAAAAAGCTCATTGGCGAGTTTAATCTGCATACCGTTGTCAGACTGCCCGGCTCTGTGTTCAGCCCCTATACTTCCATTACCACCAATCTGTTGTTCTTCGACAACACAAAGCCGACAACGGAAACATGGTTCTACAGAGTGGATATTCCATCCGATAGAAAGCATTTTTCCAAGACCAAGCCCATGGAGCTGAAGCACTTCGAGGATTGTATCACTTGGTGGAACAATAGAGAGATAATTCCTGACGGCGAATACTTCAAGGCGCAGAAATTTACCGCTGACTATCTGCTAAATGAACAGGGTTGCAACATAGATCTCTGCGGTTATCCTCACGAGGAAGAAGAAGTTCTCGACCCGCTTGATACGATCAGAGAGTATCAGGAAAGAAGAACCACCCTCAACGCTGAAATCGACAAAGTTCTTGCAGAGTTGGAAGCATTGCTGCCGGGAGGTGTAACAGAATGACCCCCGAGCAGTTGAAGGCAAGTATTCTTCAGTATGCAATCCAAGGCAAGCTCGTCGAGCAGAGACCGGAAGAAGGTACTGGAGAAGAACTTTATCAGAAAATGCAAACAGATAAGCAAACGCTGATTAGGGAAAAGAAAATTAAAAAAGAAAAGCCTTTACCAGACATTATCGACAATGAAATTCCTTTTGATGTTCCGGAAAGTTGGAAATGGGTTAAAGTTGGTAATGTTGGTTCGTGGAGTTCTGGAGCGACGCCCTCAAGGACAAATCCAGCATATTATGGTGGTTCTATTCCTTGGTTGAAAACAGGGGACTTGAATGATGGATTTATTCAAGAGGTTCCCGAATATATTACGGACTTGGCTCTGGAAAAAACATCTTTAAGGCTCAATCCGATAGGTTCTGTTCTCATGGCTATGTATGGAGCAACGATAGGTAAGCTCGGCATATTAGAAATTCCGGTTACAACAAACCAAGCATGCTGTGCCTGTATCCCGTACGCCGGAATGAATAACAAGTATTTGTTCTATTATTTGATGTCTATGCGTCAATCTTACATCGGAATGGCAGAAGGTGGAGCGCAGCCCAATATATCGAAAGAAAAAATCGTGAACTCACTGATTCCTCTGCCTCCTGCAGAAGAACAGCGGCGCATCGTTGCCAAGATAGAAGAACTTCTTCCGTATGTTGACCGTTATGCCGCAGCCTACGAAAAGTTGGAACAGTTTAATGCCAAGTTCCCGGAGGATATGAAGAAGTCCATTCTTCAATATGCCATTCAGGGTAAGCTCGTTGAGCAGCGAGCTGAGGAAGGCACCGGCGAGGAACTCTATCAACAAATTCAGGCAGAGAAGCAACGGCTCATTGCGGAAAAGAAAATCAAAAAGGAAAAACCCCTGCCCGAAATTGCAGAGAACGAAAAGCCTTACGATATCCCTGACAATTGGACATGGGTGAGGTTTGGTGATTTGGGCAGCTATAAAAAAGGGCCTTTTGGTAGTGCAATAACTAAAAGTATGTTCGTCCCAAAAGGAAATGGTGCAATTAAGGTCTATGAGCAGAAGAATGCTATACAAAAAGATGCTACTCTTGGAGATTACTATATCCGCAGAGATTATTTTGAATCTAAAATGAAAGGATTTGAAGTTTTTCCGGGAGATATAATTGTTAGTTGCGCTGGTACAATTGGAGAAACATACGTAATGCCTGACAAATTTGAACAAGGTATTATTAATCAGGCGCTAATGCGAATGAAGATTTTTGAACCATTGTACATACCATACTTCTTAACCTTTTTTGATTTTGTATTGAAAAAGAACGCCAGAAGCGGTAGTAAAGGCTCTGCAATTAAGAATATTCCGCCATTTGAGATTCTTAAAAATTATCTCGTCCCTATCCCACCCCTTGCTGAGCAAAGACGAATCGTTGCCAAGCTGGAAGAAATCCTGCCGTTGTGTGAACGGCTAAAATGAGGTGCTTTAATGAAAAATTTAGATCGTAAAGTCACGCTATTGTGTCCTCTTTGCGGTAATGATCAATTTGAGTCGTTAGATGAAGAATTTGAAGATCTTCTTCATGCAAGTGACGATGTACGAGTACGTTGCTCTGATTGCGGTTCGGAATACACGAAACGAGAGTTGCTCGATAACAATGCCGCAATAATTGATAATGCTGTAGATGAGCTTGCGCAAGACGCAATCAAAGAACTGGAAAAAGAATTAAAGAAAGCGATGAAAAAATGGAAGTTTTGATTGGCATATTGAAGGAAGTGGTGCCCTTCATAAAAGATTGGGGTGCGCTAATCATCGCAGGTATATCTCTGTTAGTTGCCATCATTTCGCTGTTTAAATCTTCAAAGGCACAACGTCTCCAGAACAAGGTTAATGAACTGGAGCTCAAGATTAAGCAGAATGAACTGGACAAGATAGCCAAGGAGAAGGAAGATTCGGTACTTGCATGCGTTGAGGTAAGATTTATTACTGTGGGCAAAGGTAAGCATAGACTGAAAGTTTGGAATTCCGGAAATGCGACCGCTTATAATGTAAGCGCTCGATTTGATGGTGATGTTGGAATTATGATTATGGATCGTGAAAAGCAGCCTTTTGAAGAATTGGAGGCAGGAAAAAGCTATGAATTGATTTTAATCACGCATAATGGTTTTGCATCAAAGTTTAGAATAATCACTGAGTGGACAGATTCAAGCGGCAAACAGCATACCAAAACACAAATGGGCGATTTTTCGTAAATTTAATTGTGGTTGTTTTGTTTCGGACTACAAATCACATTTGATAATTAAGAGGAGGGGCATCAATGAATCACAGTGAACGAGAACAATTCTGGCAAACATTATGTTCTTTGCCTGGAAATGATATTGTGGCAGAACGCGAACAACTATTCAAATCAATTAAGTATCCGAAGCTGCTTTTCCGGTATCGACCTGTCAGCACAAAAAGCTTGGAAGCACTCAGAACTAACAGGCTCTATTTTTCTTCTGCGAATTATTATGACGATCCTTTTGATACCTTTCTTCACATCGATATTGAAGCGATCCGGAAAGAGTATCTAAGTGCATTCCAGACTCCGGAAAGTACAGAAGCTGTTGTGGATGGTGTTAAGTCATTGCTTGGGAATATTCTCTCTGAGGAGCAAGCAGCGCAGTTTACGGTTGAGAATGTGACAAACGCGCTTTCTCACGGGCTTACCGAAAGCTTTCTGAATGCAGCGCTTTCACTCCGTGATGAAGTTAAAAAGGATACGTGGTCAGTTTGTTTCTCCGAAAATGGGTTTAATGAGGTTCTGTGGCTGAAATATGCAGATCAGCACAGAGGTTTTGTGCAAATCTACGACCTTGAAAACAATGACAACTTCTTATGCGGTAAGCAGGAGAAATGCGCTAATTGCGGAATCAAGAACTACGGAACGCCGCTATATCCGATTTATTATTCGGACACGCCTTATGATGCAACCAAATTTGCGAAATTCGTTATGCTCCGTAAAATAGCAGAGACAACCGCAACTCAGATTCCTCCAGAGCTATATGCAGGTATGGGAAGTGCTTTATGGGAACAAGAAAGAACGACCCTAATCAAAAAAGAGTGCCATAAATACGATGAAGAATGGCGAATGATAACTGGCTGCATTATGAAGCCGCCGGTGATGATGGAATGGATCCCAAGCGGTATAATTCTCGGTCTGCGAATGGACGTAGCAGAGGAAAATCTTGTTGTAAGCATGGCAAAAGAAGCCGGAATCAAAAATATTTATAAATCCTACATAAATGCGCAAAACAAGTTGGATGCTTATCCTTTGAAATTGTAATCTTTCCAGCGGGTATGTGAATAGTTGAAATGAGGTGAAAGCAATGAGGAGAGAAGAATACGCTTGTCCTAATGGGTGTTCTCTTCCACCCAGAAAAAAGCAACTTAGGGAATATAGCAACGGTATATATGGGTTTGACTTTTATGATTTTACATTCTGTCCTTGTTGCGGCAGTTTAATGCCATATTCACTAAAGAAGCTCAAAGGATTTTTTGAGGTATACAATATCCACGCAGCGTTATCGGATGCGGTGCAACTCATATATAAATCCGAGTTTGAGTCGGCAGCACGTGAAGCCTTCGTGGCTGTGGAAAATTATCTCAAAAAGAAGTCAGGCCTGGATTTGCATGGATTCGATCTGGCGACAAGAGCACTTTCTTTTGAAATAGACAAGCAAACCGGCGAAATAAAGAGGGCTCCCCTTATTGCAATCAATGATCTGAAAAACGAATCCCAGCGCAATGAACAGGACGGCATCAGGTATATGCTTATGGGCTTCTTTCAAGGGCCTCGTAATTTGTACCAGCACAATCACATTGGTTCCGGTGTAAGCAATTCTATTTCCGTGATTATCGAGAGATTTATCAAAAGATGCCCAAGCGTATTGATTGCTGGAGACCGGTACGCCTATTGAAGAAGCGTGCTCGTATGTTGAAGAAGAATCCATGATGTACTAAAAAGATAAAATCTGCCGTTGTGTGAACGGCTGAAATGAGGTGAGCCGCAATGAAGAAATGGGCAAAGAATCCTTGGGTTCTTGGAATTGGAACAACTGTAATAGGTGGCGTACTTCTTTCCTGAATTTTGAAATTAAAGTATGGTGATTGCTTATTGCTATTGCGATTATCGTAGTTGGATTGTTTGTGGTTGCAAAAATATCGGGTTCCCAGTCAAATAATATACCCCCACATTTTTACAATACACCAAGGATTACATGTTGGGTTATTCATGGGAGTGGACTTATTCTAAAATGTATGATGGGAAATACACCATTAGCAACCTGCATCTAGTTTGTACAAAGTGTGGTATGAGGCTCAAACAAGGTGGTCTGTATGGAACAGAAATGGAGTGCCTCCGCTGCAATACAACTCAAAATTGGGAAGATTCTGTTGCATATGATGCCCAGTTACTGATTGAGGATAATATTAGAAAGAATTACTCGCAAAACCAGTAACCGATATTACTAAAACATATTTAACTCATTTGATTGGAGGGAAAAACTATGATGCAAAATATAAATACGTATCTTGAAATGTTTGAGAAAAATATAGAAAATTAAAGTGGAAATAGTACTTTGGAAACTGGTAGGTGTTATAACTATAAAATATATACTAGATAAGAAATCGAAACTTCTCAGGAAAACTCGATTTTTTATATATAATTGCAACATGATATTAAAAATTGTGTAATTATACAGACTGTTGTAAACGTCAAATCACTTGCCCATACTAAAAGAAGGGAGTATATCGAGAAAAATTGAAAATATCTTCCTCCCATGATAATATAATGAATAGTTAGGAAGAATAACCGAAAACCGGAGGATTCATAGTGAAGGAATATTTTATCAGTGAAATTAATATAGAAAAGTTGTATCATTTATCAAATATAACGATTGAATTGGATACAACCAAGCGCCAGCATTTGTTGTTAACCGGAAAAAATAGTTCAGGAAAGACATCGTTACTGTTAAGATTAGTAAGATACCTGAAAGTACTTAAAGATGGGCATCTTATTCGATTAACGGGAACATGGCCGGAATGGGAAGAAAATGCGAAACGGAAGATGGAACATGCTTCAAGTGAGAATGAACGATTTAAAGCGGAGCAGGATTACAGACAATGGTCGGATATGATTCGTAAGTATAGTGATGGCATAAAGATTGCATGGAATGACAATGATGGACTTGAAAGTGCGTATCAAAAAGGAGAATTTATAACCGCGTATTTCCCGGCAGAACGGAAAGCAGAATTTTCGAAACCGAATGGTGTGGAAAATATCAAGCTGGCTGAGGTATATGACACCGCAGAGAACGCCGGAAATATTCTTCTTAAATATATGGTTCACATGAAAACCCAGCAGTCTTTTGCAAGAAACGAAGGCGATAAGGAAATCGTGGAGCGGATTCAACAATGGTTTGACAGATTTGAATCTGCACTACAGGTTTTACTGGATGAAAAATCGATTCATCTGGAATATGATTATAAAAATTATAATTTTAAAATCAGACAGGAAGGCCGGGAGCCTTTTGAATTCAGTGAACTGTCAGATGGCTATTCATCTGTAATCTATATTGTATCCGATTTGATTCTTCGAATGGATAAAAACTGGTTATTGGGTGAAGAAATCAGTCAGTATAATGCACAGGGAATTGTTCTGATTGATGAACTGGAAACGCATCTTCATATTGAATTACAGAAAAAAATCCTGCCATTTTTAACAGAATTTTTCCCGAATATTCAATTTATCGTGACAACACATTCGCCATATATTTTGAATTCTATTTCCAATGCGAAAGCATATGATCTGGAAAAGCATGTGGAACTGGAGAACCTGGCTGCTTTTTCATCGGATGAACTTGCGGAAGGCTACTTTGAGGCAGATGAATATTCAGATACATTAAAAGAGGAACTGGAGCGATATGCACAGTTGTGTTCTAGAAAAAAACTGACGGAAGAGGAGAGGGCTGAACGGGCAGAATTAAAAATAAAATTTAAAAATTTGTCAACAGATCTGTCAGGAGCTGCCAGAGAAAAATTTGAGGATATCGAACGGAGAAGGGAAACGAATGATTAAGATTGAGAGGAAGGAAACCCCGCATACACAAGAGGCAATGGATGATTTGCAGGAAGCATGTAATACAGGTCGTTCGTATAATACGGAACATGTGAATCAGGCGTTACGGGAAGTATTCCACGGGAAATGTTATATTTGCGAAAACAAAGAGGCAACATCCTATCAAATCGAACATCTGATTCCGCACCGGGGCGATAAAAAATTGAAATATGACTGGAATAATCTGTTTTGGGTGTGTGTACATTGCAACAATATTAAGTCAGACAAATATGAACCAATATTGAACTGTACAACAGAGCCTGTAGAACACCTGATTGCTTTTCGGAAAACAGGTTATTTTGGAACGGATGAAAAACTGGAGTTTGTGCCGGTGAAGGATGATAATGTAGCGATCAGAAATACCATTTTGCTGTTAAATGATGCATATTATGGAACGACTCCTCAGAAGAAAATGGAAGCAAGGATTATACGTAAAACGTTGCGGAAAGATCTTTCAAAGTTCAAAGAATATGTAAGGGAGTATCAGGAAGCAGAGAACGAAGAGGAAAAAGAGGATATTGCGATGCTTCTGAAGAGGGAACTGAAAGACAGTTCTGCGTTTACGGCATTTAAGAGATGGCTGATATGGGATAATGAGGAAAAGTATGGGGAATTGGAGAAATTTATTCCTGAGAATCAGAAGAAAAAATTATTTGACATTTAAAGGTGGATGGCGCTAACCATCCACCGCTCTGGAAAACCAGAGAAACCTCGTCGGTCAAAGTGTTTTTAATGTATGGTCTTGTCGACCAAAATACTTGTTGATTTGATTATACATGATTTTATGAAAAATCCACAGGAAAATAAAAGAAATTGGTGGAATGAATGCAAGATGAAAGGTGGATATGAATACATAAAAATTTGCACATCCGTCTTTCCAGTGCTATACTTATCTCAAACATATCACCACAGAAAGGGGCATAATCATGGAGACAGTATTACAATTTTTAAAAGACGCAGAGACATATTATCTGGCAACTGTAGAGGGTAATCAACCGAGAGTTCGTCCTTTTGGAACAGCTCATATTTTTGAGGGCAAGCTGTATATCCAGACCGGAAAAGTGAAAGATGTCTCAAAACAGTTACATGCCAATCCGAAAGCTGAGATCTGTGCTTTTAAGGGTGGTGAATGGATCCGTGTGGCTGGCGAACTGGTAGAGGATGATCGTGTGGAAGCAAGACAGTCCATGCTGGACGCATATCCGAGTTTGCAGAAAATGTATGCCGCAGATGATGGCAATACAGAAGTTTTTTATTTTAAGAATGCAATCGCAACGATTTCTGCATTTACGCATGAACCGGAAGTGATTACTTTTTAAAAAATAAAAAATTCTGGAAATTATATGAATACGGAATTGAGTAACGATGAGCCGGTAGCCGATGGTTATCGGCTCATTATGGGATTATGATATAAAGATATTGTGTGAGCTGGATAAAAGTTTTGTATAGAATAAAAAAGAAACGAGCAACCCGCTTGGATCCTAAGACCGTACACGACACAAAACCCATTTCTTAACTTCATTATAAAGTATTTCTATCAAAAGTCAATCAAAGATGTAAGAAATAAAGGAGAACAACCAATGAACAATCACGATAACAACCCCAAATACATCCAAATCCGAGGTGCCAGAGTCCACAACCTGAAGAACATAAACGTAGATATCCCCCTACACCAGATCGTAGGCATCGCAGGTGTGTCCGGCTCCGGGAAGTCGTCGTTGGCGTTGGGGGTGTTGTATGCGGAGGGATCCAGGAGGTATCTGGAATCGCTTTCTACTTATACGCGAAGACGTATGACGGGTGCGGCGAAGGCACAGGTGGATGAAGTTTTGTATGTACCGGCGGCACTTGCGCTGCATCAGCGGCCGGGAATTCCGGGAATCCGGAGTACGTTTGGCACGGGAACGGAGCTTTTGAACAGTCTGCGGCTGATGTATTCGAGGCTGGCTTCGCATCGGTGTCCCAATGGGCATTATGTGGAGCCGACATTAAAAGTGGCAGCGGAGCAGGAGATTCTTTGCCCAATCTGTGGGGAACAGGTGCAGCCGCCGAGTGCGGAAGAACTTGCGTTTAATTCTCAGGGTGCATGCCCGGAATGTGGTGGTACCGGGCGAGTACGGACGGTAAATATTGATTCTCTGGTACCTGATGATTCGATCAGTATCGATGACGGGGCGGTTGCACCGTGGAACAGTCTGATGTGGTCACTGATGACGGATGTATGTCGGGAAATGGGTGTGCGCACGGATATTCCGTTTCGCGAGCTGACGGAGAAAGAAAAAGATATTGTTTATCACGGGCCGGCGGAAAAGAAACATATTTTTTATAAAGCAAAGAATTCGAACCAGGCAGGAGAACTGGATTTTACCTATTACAATGCGGTGTATACTGTGGAAAATGCCCTTGCTAAAGTAAAAGATGAAAAGGGCATGAAACGTGTGGAAAAATTCCTGAAAGAAGAGATCTGCCCGCAGTGTCAGGGAAGCAGACTTTCCGAAAAAGCGAGAGCACCGAAACTTCGAGGCATCGGACTGGCGGAGGCGTGTCAGATGACTTTAAAAGATTTGGTTGTGTGGGTTGCCGATGTTCCGGATTCTCTGCCGGAGGAAATGCGTCCAATGGCAGAATCAATCTGCGAATCCTTTCAGACAGCTGCAAAAAGACTGATGGATCTGGGACTTTCTTACCTGTCTCTCGACAGAGCAGCTGCGACATTGTCTACCGGGGAGCGGCAACGGATGCAGCTGGCGAGAGCTGTAAGAAACCGTACGACAGGTGTATTGTACGTGTTGGACGAGCCTTCCATCGGATTACATCCTTCCAATATTAATGGATTGAATGCCGTGATGCATGATCTGATCGCGGATGGCAATTCGGTTCTTCTGGTCGATCACGATACGCAGATTTTGTCCGAAGCTGACTGGATCGTGGAGATGGGACCGGAGGCAGGAAATGGCGGTGGATATGTGATCGCAGAGGGAACGATCCCTGAGATTACAAAGAATCCTGCTTCCATGATTGGTCCGTTTTTAGCGCAGAAAACGAATTTGCCAGTACGGGAACAGACGCATGCTGAAAATATGTTTGATCTGGGAGTTATCCATCTTTCTACCAATGCGATCCATACGGTAAAACCTCTGGAAGTCGATATTCCAAAAGGCAGGCTGACCGTTGTGACCGGTGTGTCCGGCTCTGGCAAGACTACGATGGTGCTGGAAAGTCTGATTCCGGGACTGGAGGCAGCACTGAACGGAGAGACATTTCCGGAACACGTGAAAAATGTTTCTGCGGAGGGGATTTCCCATGTGAAACTGATCGATGCGTCACCGATTGGAATCAACATTCGTTCTACCGTGGCAACGTATGCCAATGTGCATGATGAACTTCGAAAGATTTACGCAAAAACTGACGATGCAAAAAGGATGAAATACAAGGCAAAGGATTTTTCCTATAATACCGGAAATCTCAGATGTCCGGCATGTGATGGAACAGGGCAGATCACACTGGATGTACAGTTTTTGCCAGATGTAGATGTGGTGTGTCCGGAATGTAAAGGATCTCGGTATGCGAAAGCGGCATGGCAGGTTTGCTATGAAAAGGAACCGGGGAAAAGGTATTCGCTGCCGCAGATGATGGCGATGGATGTGAACACAGCACTACAGGCGGCAGGAGACTGGAAAGTGGTGCGGCAGCGGCTGGAAGTACTGCGAGATCTTGGGCTTGGCTATCTGACCCTGGGAGAGGCGACACCGGGACTGTCCGGTGGGGAAGCACAGAGACTGAAACTTGCCAGTGAGATGGGGAAAGGGCAGTTTGATTCCATTTTCGTGTTCGATGAACCGACGATTGGATTACATCCATTGGACGTAAAGACGCTGCTTCAAGTATTCCAGGCACTTGTGGATCAGGGGGCAACTGTGATTGTGATAGAACACGATCTGGATGTGATCCGAAACGCAGATTATATCATCGATATGGGTCCGGAAGGCGGCGAAGCAGGCGGAAGGATCGTTGCTGTGGGAACACCAGAGCAGGTCGCAGAAAATGAAAACAGTGTTACCGGGAAATTCATACGTTGAAGATAATTTATTTTCTCTCATTCCATCTTGCATCCCGCAGTATTCTCCGTTACAATAACACCAGAACACAAGTTTGTATCAGAAAGGACTGTGGATGTTATGGACATCAAGGATTTAATTATATATCGAAGAACGATCCCTGCGCGGAAAGCGATATATTCCTCGTTTCCGGAATCTCTGAATCCGAAGATCGTGGAGTTTTTGCTGGAACGGGGAATTGATCAGCTGTACTGTCATCAGGCGCAGATGTATGAGTTGGCGCGGGAAGGGAAGAACGTGGTGATTACCACTTCGACGGCTAGTGGAAAGACGCTGAGTTTTCTGCTTCCGGTGATACAGGAGATTCTGGAACATCCGACGGCGCGGGCAATCTTTATTTATCCGACGAAAGCACTTGCGGCGGATCAGTACCGGGCATTGCAGCCGTGGCTTTCTTTTTTCGGACCGGAGAAAATCAGTGCCGGAGTATATGACGGTGATACGCCGGTGAACGAGCGAAAACGGATCCGGGACCGGGCAAATATTATTCTGACGAATCCGGAGATGTTAAATGGCGCTATGCTGCCAAATCACAGCAAATACGGATTTGATTTTATCTTTTCGAACCTGAAATACGTGGTTCTCGACGAGATGCATACCTATCGTGGAGCCTTTGGATCCCATATGGCAAATGTTTTCCGGCGGCTTTCGAGGATTACAGAGTATTATCACGCAGTCCCTCATTTTCTATGTAGTTCGGCTACGATTGCCAATCCGGTGGAACTGGCGGAAAAAATCTGTGGACAACCATTTGCTTCGGTGACAAAAGACGGTTCGGCGGCATCCGAGCGGAATTATCTGCTGATACAGCCACCGAAAATAAGCGGAAAGGATCAGCAATATTACGGGCAGGAATCCATTGTGTCGGTGGCGGCACAGATGCTTCCACAGTTGATGGAACAGAGGGAAAGTTTTCTTGCATTTGCAAAATCAAGAAAAAATGTGGAAGTTGTGTTAAAAGAGACAAGAGACCGGCTGGATGCGGCGGATTTTCTTACTACAGTGACTTCGGATCAGATTTCCGGTTACCGGGGCGGTTATACGCCGATCGAGCGAAAGACCATCGAACAGCAGATGATCCGTGGGGATCTGCTGGGGCTGGTGAGTACGAATGCACTGGAGCTGGGAATTGATATCGGTTCTATCGGAGTGACGGTACTGATCGGTTATCCGGGAACCCGTTCTTCTTTCTGGCAGCAGACCGGGCGTGCGGGGCGAAGTAAGAAAAGCTGTACCAACTATCTGATCCTGGATCACCTTCCGATGGATCAGTATATCGGTCTGGAGCCTGGATGGCTTTTTGATGAGAGCAGTGAACATGCGGTGATTGATCCGGATAACCTGCTGATCGAACTGGCACATATCCGTGCGGCGGCAGCAGAACTCCCGCTGTCTCTGGATGACATTGCCCGCTTCCCGGATCTCGGAGAGACGATTCCGGTACTGATGAAGATGCAGGAAGTGCGAAGCCAGAACGGTCGGTTTGCATGGGCAGGCGGCGAGTATCCGGCGGGCGATTTCTCCATGCGAAATATTGATAAGAACAAATACACGCTGTTGAATCAGGAAACCGGAAAAACGATCACGGAGATGGATGAAAGTCAGGCGTTTCGGGAGATTCATGAAGGTGCGGTTTATATCCACGACGGGGAATCTTACCGGGTGGTGAAGATGGATCTGGAGAGCAAGATGGCGTATGCGATTCCATTTAACGGAAATTATTATACGGTTGCCGGAGGCGAGACGAATATTCATGTAATCCACAGCCAGAAGGAACAGCAGTGGAACCGGATTCGGGTGCAGTTTGGTGATGTGAATGTGGCGGATTATGTCTATATGTACAAAAAACTGCAGTTCCATAACCATCAGAACCTTGGATATGAGGAACTTCGGACACCGCTGACGAAGGATTATGATACCGAAGGAACCTGGATGCATCTGCCGGAGAATCTGGTACGGGCGTATCGTGGTCTGCTGCAGGCGGATGATACGGGACGGCTGACCAGGAATAATCATTTTCAGGGCTTGTGTTTCGCTCTGAAAAATGCTGCGCAGATGGTGACGATGACAGAACAGGAGGATATCCATGTGATAACTTCCACAAATGCGCTGGAATTATCGGGTGAAACAGCGTCGGATGTATCCATTTATTTCTATGACGGCTATGTGGGCGGTCTTGGATTTTCCGAGAAAATCTATGATCTGATCCCGCAGGTGATCGAACAGGCGATTCGGATGGTGTCCGGCTGCAAATGCAAAGACGGATGTGCGGCATGTGTGGGGGATTATAAACTGGATCGCAAACTGATCCTGTGGGGATTGGAAAATCTGCGGGAAGCATCGGAGGTTCCCAAAGGTGAAAAAGTAGTTACCTGGGCAGAGTCCACCTGGAAAAGGAAAGAATTCCGACTGGAAACATTACCGGAAAAGTGGGATATTTTTTGCCGGAAAGCCAGAGAGAACGGAGAGCAGTACGCCGGATTTTTCCAGACCGTGCACCGGGTGAAAGTGAAGGATACCAGACTGATTCTTTCGGTAGACACACCATTTTTTGCACAGTGGGCGAATGGGCCGGAAAATAAACAGAGTCTGCGGAATCTGATCGGTTATTATACAGAACTTCCGGCAGGATTTCGGTTGGAAATCCGGGCGGAAAGACCGGAAAAGCGGGGAAATTTATCTGACATTACGGGTTCAGATACAAGAAAAACGTGGACAGAAAGTCACGATACAGCCGGGCGGTCTGTAGAAGACTACGATAGAGAAGAACGGGAGAAACAGGAAAAGATTCTTCGCCGTTACCGGGCGATGGATATCAGGAGAGAGAAAAAAGATGATGGATCTGAATAAACTGAATCCCTACCAGAAAGAGGCAGTGCTTGATGAGAGTCCTGCCTGTCTGGTCAATGCAAATGTAGGAAGCGGGAAGACGACCGTGTTGACGGCAAAAGTTCGCTATCTTTGCGAACAAAAAGGAGTGGCTCCAAAGGATCTGATGGTGCTTACCTTTACCAATAAGGCAGCAAATGAAATCCGGGAGCGGTTGGAAAATCTGACCGGAAAAGAGGAAGATCTGTGGTTTGGCACGTTTCACAGTGTGGCACTTCGGATGTTACAGACGATTCTTCCGGTAGAGGAACTTGGATATACGAAAGAATTTCAGGTATGCATCCCCGAAGAAGAAATGCAGATGGCACAGCAGCTGATCACGGAACAGAATCTTCAGATTAAATATAAAAACCGTTTAAAAAAGCGGCTGGATCAAAGCCGTCAGAAAAGTGGAAGAAAACCGAAAGATTACGGGGATGATTTTGAGCGGTTGTGTACTCTGCTGGAAGAAGAAAAAAAGAAACAGAATAAAATGACATACGAGGAGTTGATCTTACATACCGGACAGCTGCTTCAGAGCCACCCGGAGATTCTACGTCCGCTGTGGTTGATCATCGATGAAGTTCAGGACTGCGATCAGAGTCAGCTGGATCTTCTGGACAGTCTGATGGGAAAAGACAGTCATCTTTTTGCGGTTGGTGATCCGAATCAGGTGATCTACAGCTGGCGGGGAAGTGCTTTTCAGATTTTCTTCCAGCTGAAAAACCGCTATCAGGCGATGGAACTCAGCCTTCCGATCAATTATCGTTCTTCTGGGACGATTTTATCTGCAGCAAGACGATTTTTGCAGAATGGAAGTACGCTGGAAGGGGTAAAAAGTGAAGGCGGTAAAGTGCAGATCCGAAAACAGTATGATCCATTTCAGGAGGCGGAGGATCTGGCAGCCCGTATCCGGGAGCTTCATATGCAGGGGATTCCGTATCACGAGATTGGGATTCTGTATCGTTTGCAGAATCAGTCGGCACTACTGGAACAGGTACTTACCAGAAATGGGATTCCGGTGCATGTGGCAGTGAAAGAAAAAATGGAAGACATTCCGGTAGTGCAGTGGTTTTTCCATGTACTTCGGTTTTGCGTGAATCATTCGGATACCACGAGTGGTGTGGAAGCGTTGTGCAACAAAACGTATGGAGAGGGATGGACAACGAAAAAAGCATTACAGCAGATCCGACGCTGGGAGACGGATGGAACATTGCCGAAAAATTCTCCATTGTTTTCGGGGATGGTGAATGTTCAGGAAGATGTGTTTGTGACAGAAGAAACCGATCAATTGTGGGAAATGTTCTCACTGGATCGTTATCTGATGCCATCCAGAGTTGGTTATCAGGAAGATAAGGCGTGTATTCTGGGAATTTTTGATGCAATTCGGAACAAGGGGAATATCAGAGAATTTTTGAATGATGTGGCTCTCTATGGACTGCCTTGGATGCACAATTCAGGGAACCAGAAGACGGAGAATATAGTAACAGGGAATTACGTTACAGAAAAGCAAAGTATAGAAGATTTGACAGCAAAATATCCAATAAATACAGCGGGTTACAGTGCGAAAGGGCAAAAAGATAGTTCCAGAGAAGAAGAAATTGACGCTGTGCAGTTGATGACGCTTCATGCCTCAAAAGGATTGGAATTTACCTGTGTTTTCATCATCGGTGTGAATGATGGTCTGTTGCCTCTGCGTGGAACTAGTTTTGATCAGGAGGAAGAAGAACGACGTCTGTTCTTCGTGGGAATGACCCGCGCGAAGGAACAGTTGGAACTTTCCTATTACACCAGCCCGGACGGTTACGGAATCCTTCCGGGTCCCGGAAAATACCTGAAAATGTTTCCGAAAGACCTGATTGAAGGTCTGGATGAACCGAAATATGCAGAAGGAAGTGCGGCGGAACATTTGCAGGCGATGAAGCGGCAGATTTTGCAGGCAAGAGAAGAGCGGACGCTGCAAATGCCAGAAGAGGACTTTCGGACAATATCGCCTGAGATAGATGTTGAAAAACCAGACACGGATCCGTGCAGGCATGAGGAAAAAGAAGAAAACCCTGCGAAGAGTGCAACCAATCATACAGATGCAGATTCCGTAGCCAACCAGCCGCGCGTAGCACACGAAAAATACGGAGTCGGAACGGTAATCTCCGAAAATGAAGACACCATTACCATCCGCTTCGATGATTATGGAGAAAAAGAACTTCTGAAGATGTTTACGGTTTTACATCCGTTGTAGATGCTGAGAACCATTCAATATTTCTGTGAATCTGCCATAAAATGTAAAAAACAATCCATGGCCGGAGTATATTCTCCGGCTTTTTTATATGCAAATCCAATCCGGAGTACCGGTGATTCTTCCAACGGAACAGATATCACGCCCTCATGTTGAAACAGACGAAAATTGCTCTCTGCAAAAAGGCTGATACCTTCTCCGACAGCAACGGCACTGATTAAAGACTCTACGCGTGCAGTGCGAAGAATCGACGGATGAATACCTGCATTTTGAAAAATCTGCATACACAGCTGATAAATGGATGTGTATGGGTGCATCAGCAGAAAAGACTGATCGGTCAGTGCTGTAACAGAAAGCTTTTGTCGTGTTGCCAGTGGATGATTTGCCGGAAGCATGACACAGATCCGGTCGGTTGCAATAGGAAAAAAATGATAATGTTCCGTATCGATCATAGATTCTCTGGCAAGAATCATGGCAAATCGCTTCTTTTCGATGCCTTCCATTAATTCGCTTTCTTCCACCTCGGTAAGAGCAAGAGAAATCTCTGGGTGTTCTTTCTGAAACAGGCGGAAACCTCCGGTAAGATGATACTGAGAGAGTACAGGAAGCGTTCCCACAGATAATTGCTGTTCCTTGGCAGTCTGATACAGAGACATCCGGTAAAGCATCTGCCGGTATTGCCGGGAAAGTTCCATTGTCATTCGACACATTAAGAAACGGAATGAGGATTCTAAATAACAGACGGGTTCGGAGATTCATTATTTTACCCGGTATAGCAAATATCGAACTGATATTCTGCGGCAATGTCTCGTGAAGTGTGTCAGCGAATTTTGAATAACCGGCAACAATATCAATAATTTCTCTGAGAATCACAAATTTTCCCGTGACAAGTCATATATTTTAACGTATAGTAATAGATAGAAAACAAATGTCAACCGGCGATGGAAAACCTTTGGGACGCCCTTTTCCATCGTCGGTTGTACTATGAAAGAGAAGGAGAAAAAGATGTATACACTATTACTACTGTTGATTTATCTGGCATTTATCAGTCTCGGACTGCCAGATTCCCTTCTGGGTTCTGCCTGGCCGGTGATGCACAAGGCTTTTCAGGTTCCGCTGTCTTATGCGGGTCTGGTAACTATGATTATTTCCGTAGGAACCATCTGTTCCAGTTTGATGTCTGAGCGTCTGACAAAGAAATTCGGTACACAGATTGTAACTGTGTTCAGCGTGATGCTTACTGCAATCGCATTATTCGGATTTTCTACAGCAAGCGCCTTCTGGATGCTCTGTCTATGGGCCGTTCCCTATGGACTGGGTGCGGGAGCGATTGATGCTGCACTGAACAACTATGTAGCGCTTCATTATAATTCCAGGCATATGAGTTGGCTGCATTGTTTCTGGGGACTGGGAACCATTATCAGTCCGTATGTGATGAGTTATGCACTGACCACATCGGTGTGGCAGAACGGATATCGCATGGTATCTTTTATCCAGATCGGAATAACATTGATTCTTTTCGTGACACTGCCGATATGGAAGGTGAATAAAAAAGAAACTGCGCAGGAAGAAAAGGCAGAAGAAGAGATGGTAGGCATCAAAGGTGCACTGAAGATCAAAGGCGTTCCGAATCTTCTTCTTGGATTTTTCTCCTATTGTGCACTGGAATCAGCAGTGATTCTGTGGGGAAGCAGCTATCTGGTAGGAGCAAAAGGAATCTCTGCGGAACGTGCAGCAGCCTTTGCGTCCCTGTTTTGCATCGGTATCACACTTGGAAGATTTCTGGCAGGCTTTATTACAGAGAAGATGGGAGACCACAAGATGATTCGTCTGGGCATCGCTATCATTCTTGTTGGATGTATCGGTATGTTGTTACCGGTATCCATCGATGAATTTGCACTGTTTGGTCTGGTTATTATGGGACTTGGCTGTGCACCGATTTATCCATCTATCATCCATGCAACACCGCCTAATTTCGGAGAGAAGAACTCCCAGGCGATCATCGGTATCCAGATGGCAAGTGCTTATGTGGGATCTACTTTTATGCCGCCGCTGTTCGGACTGATCGCAAACCATATTTCTGTCGGTTTACTTCCGGTTTATGTATTGTTCTTCCTGATTCTGATGTTCTTTATGCTGGAAAAGACATTTAAACTGGTGAAATAGTAATAATCAAACAGCTTCGGGGTTACGTGTCAGTTTCCTGAAAGCTGTTTTTGATTTGCATAATTTTATTTGTAATAGAAAAGGATATAACTATGTATAAAGAAAACAAGGATATAACATTACAATATTATAATCAAAATGCCGGTTCTTTTGTCAGCGGTACAGTTCACGCAGATCTGACAGATACATTGAATCGGTTTTTAAGCAGACTGGAACCGGGAGCGGCAATTCTTGATTTTGGCTGCGGTTCCGGCAGAGATACCAAATATTTTCTGGAACATGGATATCAGGTGGAGGCCATAGACGGATCCGAAGAACTGTGTAAAATCGCCAGTGCCTATACAGGAATTCCGGTACGCCGGATGTATTTTCAGGATCTGGATGTCCGGGAGCAGTATGACGGTATCTGGGCGTGTTCTTCGATTCTGCATCTGGAAAAAACAGAATTAAGATCTGTGCTGAAAAAAATGGCGGATGCCCTGCGTCCCGATGGATGGATCTACACTTCTTTCAAATATGGAGAGTATGAAGGGATGCGAAACGGCAGATATTTCACGGATTTCACCTGGAGCAGTTTCCAGAGATTCATCCGTGATACTGAGTCACTTTCCATAGCAGAATCCTGGGTGACTGGTGATGTGCGTCCGGGAAGGGAAGAAGAAAAATGGCTGAATCTGCTGTTGCAGAAGCGATAATAGAGAATGGCACAAAACCATCCGTTGTATCAGTGAAATCCTTATTTATTCCGTGCAATTTCAATAAAATCCCTGGCGTATTTGGGAAGATAAGTTCCCCTGCGAAAAGCGATGCTCAGTGTTGTAAAGATTCCTTTTTCACCGACAGAAAAGCAAGCCGGTTTTCTGGAAAAATCCATATTTTGTAAATATGTTTCCGGCGTAAAACACATGCCTATTCCCTGCATACAAAGTTTTACACAGGTCTCCGTGTTCCGGCTTCGAACCGGTACACGGGGCTGGACACCGGCGCAATCCAGGGCTTCAAGAACCAGTTTTCCGGTGGTCTGTTCCGGAAAATGGAGAATAAAAGGTTCGCTGGCAAGCGTGGACAGATCGATTCTCGGATACCGGTCGGAGGGAGACGGATATCCGGAAGATGCCAACGGATGATCCGGTGGCATAACCAGAAGAATTTCCTCTCTTTTCAGCAGTTCGTATTCCAGTTTTGGATGTTCCCTCGTCTCATTAAAAATCCCAAAATCAAGCTGATCATTCAACAGAAGTTTTTCCTGAATAGAGTATGCCTCTTCCCAGATGCTGACATTGACATTCGGATATTTTTCTGAAAATTCTGCCATAATCTGTGGAATCATACAGCTGCTTCGCATCAGTGGAACAGCAATATTCAATTCCCCTTCGTTATTTTCCGTCAGATCTTTCAGTTCTTTTTCCCAGTCTTGTTTTACCTGAAGAATTTTACGGGCGTATTCCATGTATTTTCTTCCGGTATAGGTCGGCACATAAGTATTTCCATTTCGGCTGAAGAGTTTCGCTCCCATTTCCCGTTCCAGTTTTTGCAGATGCTTGGTGAGTGTGGGCTGGGAAATGTAGAGTTCCTGCGCTGCCCTGGTAAGATTCTGGTGTTTGGCGATACATAAAATATAGTGCAATTCACTGTAGTTCATAAAATCCCCCTGACTATTCTGTTTTGGCATAAAATTTATGTAAAATATGAATTTGACTTCCTGTACTGCCTATTTTACAATATTTTCTATCAGCTTATCAAGACATTTCTTATTGAGGGAGGAAAAACAAATGAAAAATTGGCTGGAAAAACAGTTTCGGTTGTCAGAATTTCATACGGATGTCAAAACAGAGATTCTTGCCGGACTGACTACTTTTGTTACTATGGCATACATTCTTGCTACGGTACCAAACATCATGTCCGGAGCCGGATTTGACAAACATGTAACTCTGACGATTATGATTCTTCTGATTATCGTGACTACCTGTGCGATGGCATTGTATACCAACCGTCCGTTTGCATTAGCACCGGGACTTGGAAGCGTGGGTATTATCGCGTCTATGATTACGAATGAGGGTGTCAGCGCACCGATTGCAGCAGGCGTTATTTTCTGGAGTGGTGTACTTTTTATCATCATTTCTTTTCTGGGACTGCGGGAAGCTGTTGTGCGTGTGATTCCAGTCAGCCTGAAACAGTCAGTAAGTGCCGGTATCGGTCTGTTTATTGCACTTCTGGGAGCAAAAAACTGTGGGCTGATCGTAGCAAATGATGCAAAAAACTGCCTGTCTTTTGGTGATCTTGCTTCTCCGTCCGTTATCGTGGCAGCCATTGGTTTTCTGATTCTGATGGTTATCAAGGCACGGAATGTTCCGGGTGGTATGATTCTGGCAATTGTGCTGACTACGATTGTGGGAATTCCGTTCGGTGTGACACATGCTCCGGAACAGATCTTTTCTCTTCCGGCTGGTATTGGCAAACAATTTTTGAATATTGATTTTCTTGGAGCGCTGAATTTTGCTTATATTCCGTTCCTGATCGCCTTGTTTGTACCTGATTTCTTCTCTACTTTTGGTACGGTTCTCGGTGTTGGAGCGAAAGCAGGATACCTGGACAAAGACGGTAATCTGCCGGGTATTGATAAATGTTTTAAAGTAGACGCTATTTCCACAAGTCTTGGAGCACTGTTCGGTATGCCGAGCATGACCACATATCTGGAATCTTCTGCGGGTGTGGAAGCAGGTGGTAAGACAGGACTTACGGTCATCTTTACCAGTATTTTCTTTGGAATTTCTCTGTTCCTGGCACCACTGGCTCTTGTGATCCCGTCAGCAGCAACCGGTCCGGTACTGATCTTTATAGGAATCAATATGTTGAGTGCAATGAAAAACATTGATTATTCCGATATCACAGAGTATATCCCGGCATTTTTGTGTGTGACCTTCACAATTTTTGCCAACAACATCGCAAATGGTATCTGCGTGGCACTGCCGGCATATCTGGTAATGAAGATTGCAACCGGTAAGATCAAAAAAATCGATCCGGTGATGTATGTTCTTGTGGCTGTCTGTCTCTTATATTTTTATTCTATTGTATAAATGAGGTGAAAACAGATGGAGAAGATTCAGCTGTTGATAAAACATGCGAAAGTATTTAATTCGTATCTGAAAAAATTTATCGATGCAGATGTCTCTGTAAAAGATGGAAAATTCTACTATATTGACAGAAAGCACGAAAATCTGTTTGATGCGGAACATACAATCGATGCAGATGGGCAATACATGATTCCCGGCATGGTTGATATCCACATGCATATTGAGAGTTCTATGACAACGCCGGGCTCTTTTGGAAACTGTGCAGCGAAAAATGGTGTCACCACAGTGGTTTCCGAACCACATGAGATGGCAAATGTCAAAGGGGTTCGCGGAATCCTTGAGATGATATCTGCGGCAAAAGATGCACCCATTGATATTTTCTACGGGATTCCGAGCAGCGTTCCATCGACCAGTGAAAAACTGGAAACCACCGGCGGTGTGATTGATTTTGAGGCGATGAAGCATCTGCTTGGTGAAAAAGATGTGGTCTGCGTTGGCGAGATTATGAATTATCGGGAAATTATCCGGGAAAATCATCTGGAGATCTCAAAATTTCTGGATTATCTGCGGCAGGAACATCCGGGATATGTGATTGAAGGACATTGTCCGTCTCTGGTGGATCTGGATCTTGCAAAATTCCTGTATCTTGGCATTAACGGAGATCATACAGAACATACCCTGGAAGAGGTAAAACAGCGGATCGAAAATGGAATGTTCTTTGAGATCCAGGATAAGATGTTGAAGCCGGAAGTGTTATCGTATATCTGTGAAAATCATTTATTTGAATATTGTTCTTTTGTGACAGATGATACGATGGCAGATGTTTTATATGAACAGGGGCATCTGAATACTGTAGTACAAAAGGCGATAGAAATGGGCTTTCCAAAGGAACAGGCGATTTACTGCGCGACCTATACACCGTGTCAGAGAATGCATTTTTATGATCGGGGCGTGATTGCTCCGGGAAAACTGGCAGATTTTATCCTTCTGAAGGATCCGGCAAAATTACTGGAGCCTGAAACGGTGTTTAAAAATGGAATTTCCATCTATAAAAAAGAGGACAGACAGGCATTCCCCGTAGAACCGTATGCATTTCCGGAAGATTTTTATCACAGTGTTTCCATTCCGGAAGTAACACTTTCGGATTTTGATGTTAAAGTTCCGGTCGAAGAAGGGGAAGTAACGATCCGTGCGATGGAAGTACATCCGGATCGCACCCAGACCACGGAGAAACTGGTAACCATGCAGGTAAAAGAGCACAAGATCTGCTGGCAGGAAAGCGGATGTCTGCTGGCGATGGTTCTGGAACGCCATGGGAAAAATGGAAATATCGGTTATGGATTTCTGACAGGTTCGTGTCAGAGAGAGGGAACCGTAGCAACTACATTTTTTCATGATCACCACAATCTGTTTGTTGCGGGAAATGATCCGGAGGATATGTTGTTCGCCATACAGAGAATCGGAGAATTGCAGGGCGGTTTTCTTACAGTAAAAGATGGGCAGATTCTCTCGGAACTTGCATTACCTGTCTGTGGAATTCTTTCGGAGGCATCCATTGAAGCAACAGGAAGCGCGCTGAAAGAAGTGCGGGAAAGTCTGATCACTCTGGGATATGAACATCACAATCCGATCATGTCTGTGGGAACGCTTGGACTCCCTGTAAGTCCTGCATTGAAACTGACCGATCATGGATTGATCGACGTAAAAAGAGGAGAAATCGTGCCTCTGGTGTTATCCTGTTCTTGATTTTTTTACAGGATTTGCTATATACTGTTTCATAGTTCATCGGAGGGTGATTTGTTGCATTGCATCTCTGGGATCATTTCAAAAAAACGGATCCCGCATTCATTGGAAGCAAAAGCCGGATAAGATGTCAGGTTGAGATACCTGCCTCTTATCCGGCTTTTTCCATGGAGATCTTCTGGCGGGTATCCTTTCTTCTGATTCCGAGGTGATCCTGGCAGCGGCCGATTATCTGAAAGCATATGCGATCGACTGTATTTTCACGGCGGTGTTTTTCTGTTACATCGGTTTCTACAATGGTATCGGCATGACCAGGTTCGTCATAATTCAGGAAATATATGAAACGTTAAAGAAAATTTTGTACCATTGATTTTTTAAAATTAATATTGTATTATATTAATAACAGGACTCCCCACACCTCTCACGCAAGTGATGTGTCCCATGGGGAGACATTTTGTATTATGGAGGAGTAGTATGGTAAAACCAATTATGAGAGATATCTTTTTCCTGAATCAGCCATCTGAGCCGGCAACTGAGGCGGATCGGAAGACAGGAATGGATCTGCTGGATACTTTGAAGGCACATGAAGAAGAGTGTGTCGGTATGGCGGCGAATATGATCGGGGTACGGAAAAATATCATTGCCGTGCACATGGGATTTATGAATGTTTTGATGTATAATCCGAAGATCATCAAAAAGTCAGGGGCGTATGAGACGGAAGAAGGGTGTCTTTCTCTGGCAGGGGTGAGAAAATGCATGCGGTATCAGGAGATTGAAGTGCAGTATCAGGATGTCAATTTCAAACAGCAGCAACAGACGTATTCCGGCTGGATCGCACAGATCATACAACATGAAATAGATCATTGCCGCGGAATATTGATATAAATAAAAAGACTAAAATCTGTACCATATACATGGTAAAAGAGTAATTACGTTTCCAGCTATGTGAAAAATCTGATTTTTCATATGAGCATTAAAGTGAAATTAACTAATGGATTAAAACGGGTACTTGTGAAAGTATGGAACAGTTACAAAATCAAAATAAATGATAGTAGAAAAGGAAAAACAAACATGAAAAAAGGAAATGGAATTGCGTTACTCCCTATCGGCGTGTTCCTGGTATTGTATCTGGGGCTTGGAATTTTGTTTGAATATGTGTTAAAGATTCCGATGGGATTTTATAACGTGCCGATCGTCGTAGCGTTTCTGGCGGCGATTTTGGTGGCGTGTGTACAGAATCGGAAAGTGAATTTTGATAAAAAACTGGAACTGATGGCGCAGGGTGTGGGCGATAAGAATATCATTACGATGTTGTTGATCTTTCTGACCGCCGGCTGCTTTGTCGGTGTTGTCGGAAGAAGCAGTGCGGAGAGTGTGGCCTATTTTATGCTGGCGCTGATTCCGGCGCGGTTTTCGGTTGCAGTGCTGTTTGTAGTGGCCTGTTTCGTGTCGGTGGCAATGGGAACCTCCGTGGGAACGATCACCTTGCTGACACCGATCGCAGTTGCGGTATCTGCTGCATCCGGGTTTGATCTTCCGTTTTGTGTCGGAGCGGTCATGGGTGGTGCAATGTTCGGGGACAATCTTTCCTTTATTTCCGATACAACAATCGCAGCCTGTAACGGACAGGGCTGCGAGATGAAAGATAAATTCCGGGAAAACTTCTGGATCGCATTTCCGGCGGCGGTAATCACACTGGTTTTGATCCTGATTCTGTCTTTTCAGACAGAGATTCACGGAAGAGTCGATCAGTCGTACCATCTGTTACAGGTGCTTCCCTATGTGCTGGTTCTGATCGGTGGAATCATCGGTATCAATGTATTTGTCGTACTTCTAACCGGTATTGCCTCCGGCGCGCTGATCATGCTGCTTGGCGGGCATATCACACCGACCGATCTGCTGGCAAATATGGGTTCCGGCGTCTCAGGAATGTTTGAAACCTGCATGGTGGCGATTCTGGTCGCAGCCATGTGTGCACTGATCCGGGAATACGGAGGATTTGATGCGCTGCTCGGCTGGATCCACCGGATCTTTAAGGGAAAACGCGGCGGGCAGCTGGGTATGGGACTGCTAGTCGGAGCGATGGACATTGCAACTGCCAACAATACTGTTGCAATCGTAATGGCGAATCCGATTGCAAAAGAAATGGCCCAGGAATACCGCGTGACACCGAAGAAAACAGCTTCGTTACTGGATACTTTTTCCTGTATCTTCCAGGGAGTCATCCCTTACGGTGCACAGATGCTGGTAGCCATCTCGGCGGCACATGAACTTGGATACGAGATTTCCGCCTTCCAGATCATGCCACGGCTGTTTTATCCGATGTTTCTGCTTCTGTGTTCTTTGATCGCTATCTTGGGAGTCGAGAAAAAACAGAAGTAACATCCGATATAACTGGCGGAGCATCGGAAAGAGAACAGTGCAAAAAAGAGTGACAGAAAATACATTTCACGCATATGGTAAAGCAGATAGATAGCTGGGTATCGTCTCACGGATGCGGTGAGACATATCAGGAAGCGGGGAATGTGATATGAGTAATAAAACATATGACCGGTTAAAATGGCTTGCCATGTATTTTTTACCGGCTCTGGGAACATTATATTTTGCACTGGCTGGCATCTGGGGACTTCCCTATGGAGAACAGCTGGTGGGAACCATCACGGCAATCGATACGTTTCTTGGTGTGATTCTAGGAATCAGCAAATCAAAATATAACAAATGCAGTCACTAACAACTTCATACCAGCGCGTGTCCGAAAACACGGGAACTCTTGCAGGCGAACAAAGCTGGCAGGAGTTCTTTTTATGCTACGATGTATCTGAAAAAGCTGGCAGTCACTGGTTTCTCAGTCAAATCAACGATCTTCATATTCCTTTTCGTGCAGGTTTGTAGTAAAATATAAGAACGATTGTCGATGCAAACTGGTATATTTGCGACTACAGGAAAAGAACAGCAAGGAGTATAAAGAATGATACAGGCAGTAATTTTTGATATGGATGGAACACTGATTGACACAGAAAAATATTACCGGATCTGCTGGCCACAGGCACTGGCGCATTTTGGTTATACGATGAGTGATGAGCAGGCACTTTCCATGCGTTCGCTGGGACAGCCATATGCGCCGGAGCATCTGAAAGAAATGTTTCAGGATCCCGATCTGGACTATCCGGCAATTCGTGTATATCGGAAACAGCTGATGGAAGAATATCTGGAACGGGATGGAATCCAGATCAAACCGGGAGCTGTAGAACTTCTTGAATATCTGAAAGAAAAGAAGATCCAGCGTGCGATCGCTACGGCAACTGATACGGAACGCGCGGCACGATATCTGAAACAGATCGGACTGTACGAGTACTTTGACCGGATCATCTGTGCAAATATGGTCAAGTGCGGAAAACCGTCACCGGATATTTATATCTATGCCTGCCAACAGCTGGGACTGAATCCGTCTGCATGCATGGCGGTAGAGGATTCACCGAACGGAGTGACCAGTGCGTACCGTGCAGGCTGTCAGGTTGTCATGGTACCGGATCAGACAAAACCGGACGCGGAACTTCAGAACATGTTAACCGCATGTATGGATTCGCTGGATCAGATGAAAACACTGTTTCAATAAAGGCAATAACACACTAATGTAAATGTAATACAGAAAATACGAGAGATCTGCAGGGGATGGGCACTGTCGTATGTGAAAAAATATAAAAATATGGAGAAGAGCTATGGCAGAAAAAATGGAAAAGGATGCAGCAGAACTTCCCGGTATCAGCAGAGAAGCAGAAGAACACCAGCTGGCATATGTGATCGGGGTTGCCCAGGAGCATCTGGTACAGGCGCGTAAAGCCATCCGGGAGGCAAATGAAGATCTTGCCGATCTGATGGAAGTTTACGATGCAAAAGATAAAGAAGGTCTGACACTCTGGAACAATGCTACGGCGCGTCTGAAAGAATATAAACAGAATATGGTGCGCCTGGAAAAAGCCAGAAAGAAACCGTATTTTGGCAGAATTGATTTTCTTGCAGAAGAAAAACAACAAAAAGAAGCGTATTATATCGGTCGTGTTGGAATCTCCGGGGATGATGCGCAGCCGTTAGTATTGGACTGGCGCGCACCGATTGCTTCTGTTTATTATGAAAGCGGTCTTGGTCCCTGTTCGTATACCGTTCTTTCCGAGGGGACGCATACGATCGATCTGGAAAGGAAACGGACGTATGAGATTGAAAATGACCGGTTGAAAGACTACTTTGACTCGGATGTGGTAGCCAATGATGAACTTCTGACCAAATACCTTGCCAAAAGCAAAAAAAACGTACTTGGAGAGATCATTGCAACCATTCAGAAAGAACAGAATCTGCTGATCCGTCGCTCCCCCAGGACTAATCTGATTGTCCAGGGTGTGGCGGGTTCCGGAAAGACTACAGTGGCGATGCACCGGATTTCCTATATTCTTTATAATTACAAAGAGGATTTCCGCCCGGAAGATTTTTATATTATCGGGAGCAATAAAATTTTGCTGAATTATATCACCGGTGTTCTGCCGGAGCTGGATGTATACGGGATTCGTCAGATGACGATGGAAGAGCTGTTTATCCGCCTTCTGTATGAGGAATGGGATGGAAAAATATACAGCGTTCATCCGGTATCTCAGGAAGCTTGGCAGGAACAGAAAGGAAGTACTGCCTGGTTCGAAAAACTGGAAGCGTACTGTCAGGCATACGAAAATCAGGAGATTCCACAGGAGGCGATCGTGATGGAAAAAACGGGTGTGCGTCTGATGCGTCCTGCGATGATCCGGGAGTATCTGCGTGACAATCCGCTCCTTTCGATGGAAAGCAAGATCCTGATGTTGAATAAAATGCTGTATGCCCACTATGAAAATGTGATCACGGGAAAAGTGATCTCTTTCACAGAAAAAGAGCGGAAAATACTGGACAAAAAATACAGCACTTACTTTGGCAACGGAAAATGGAATGGTTCCGTGCGAACTTTTTATCAGGATTTTCTCTGTGCACAGCAGCAAGAGGGAATTCCTATCGAAATACCAGATACATCGTTTGATGTGTACGACCTTGCGGCGATGGCATATATCTATAAACGGATCAAGGAAACCGATCCGGTAAGGGAAGCAAGCCATGTGGTCATCGATGAAGCACAGGACTTTGGTATGATGGTATATCGCTGCCTGCACTACTGTATGCGGGGATGCACCTATACTGTTATGGGAGATACTTCTCAGAATATCCATTTTGGACAGGGGTTAAATGACTGGGAAGAACTTCGCAGACTGATCCTGCGGGGAACATACGATGCATTCGGACTGCTTCGAAAAAGCTATCGAAACACGGTGGAAATCTCAGAATTTGCCACGGAGATCCTTCGGCATGGAGATTTTCCGATATATCCGGTGGAACCGATCATTCGCCACGGAAAGCAGGTGAAGGTGCAAGCCAGTGCAGATACAGTTGCTATGAAAGATGCAGCAACAAACCAGATTCAGGAATGGCAAAAAAACGGATATGAAACGATCGCTGTAATCTGCCGCGATGAGACGGAAGCCAAAGAGGTGTCGGATCTGTTACAGGATACTCCGAATCTGATGAGTTACACACCGGAACGCAGTCAGTTCGGAGAGGGAATCATGGTTCTCCCGGTGGTGTATACCAAGGGGCTGGAATTTGACGCGGTACTTCTGTGGAATCCGACAAAAGAACAATATCCACAGGATAACGGGCATATCAAACTGTTGTATGTTGCCGCTACCCGTGCGCTCCATGAACTGACCGTACTGTATCAGGATTCTCTTACGGACATTATAGGAACCGAAGTGCCGAAAGAAAAACATATGCAGGAATTTCAGACCGAAAGTCTGCAAAAAGCGAAAGAATACGCAAAACCGGTACACACACAGAAAGAGATCGAACAGCAGCGTAGAGAAGAGGGCGACAGGGAACGGCAGGCAAGAGGTTATCTGGGTCCTCGAAAGATCCAGTTGAAAAAGGAACAGGAAATTGCCGGAACAGAGACACCGGTGCTAATTCAAAAACCGTTTGAAGTACATCAGGCACTGATTCCCAAAAACAGAAATCTGTTAAAGAAATCAACGGATAAGAAATTAAAATCTTCCGCCATCGACGGACTGGTGAATCCATCCCCGTATACGTATGGAACCTTCCCACCGGAGAGTCATCTTCAGGTCAAAGGACATTCCAGAGGGAATTTTTCTGTAAAATGGGTGAAAAAGACAAAGCAGTATCTGGAGATCGCCAGTGCAGCCGGACTTCTTCGGCTGACACCGATCACACCGTCGACGATCCGTATCAGCTTTGTTAAAGGTGTCACCGGCACGATCCAGGATACGAACTGGAAAGCACAGGCAGATACCGCAGTAACATGGGGCGCAAAAGAGTCCCGTTCTGAAGTACAGCTTCTGACTGATCGTATCCTGATTCGGGTGGAAAAAGCAAATGGTGCTGTGCAGTTTTTAAGCAGAGACAGTAAAAAACTGCTTACGGAAAATCCTTCGGAACCTCGATTGCTTCTGGACAGTCAGACCTGGAACTTTTTTGCCTGGGATAAAAATGAGCGCCTGAAATCCAAAGGTGTTCTTGCAGATGATTTTATGGATCTGAGCACGAAAGCACGGTATATCTCTTTTGGACAGAAAAAACTTCGGATGCCACTGGTACTGTCCAATAAGGGATATGCCATCGGTGTTGCGGCGGGAAGTACCGTATTATTCTGTAACGTGAGAACCTATGGACAATATATTTATACCCAGGGAACCGGTCAAATCGATTATTATTTCATTTACGATGAAAATCAGGAGAGAAACATCGAGCAATACCGCAATCTTCCGGTGTAATTTCTTTCCCAGCCGTTTTGAATTCATGTACGGAAAACTAATTCTCTGAAACTGTCAGATTTATCTTTTATCAGATCAGAGTCTATAGTATAATAACCATAAATGGCCATATTTCTCAAAACACAATTGAGAAATATGCATAATAACTGATTTTTATAAAAGATGAAGTACAATGGAGGTTATGAACATGAGAATCTATGTAGATGTGAATGCTGTACGTAACGGAAACGGAACCGAACAAACTCCTTTTCGAAAAATCAATGATGCTGCAAAGATCGCACAACCGGGTGATGAGGTTTTAGTGTTCCCGGGAACTTACCGTGAATATGTAGATCCAATCTATGCCGGACGTGAAGATGCCCGGATCACCTATCGCAGTGTAAAGCCACTGGGTGCTGTGATTACCGGTGCGGAGGAGATTAAAACCTGGACACCGTATCAGGACAACACCTGGGTATGTCGTGTGGCAAATAGTGTGTTCGGTTCTTATAACCCATATACGACTGCAGTATATGGTGACTGGTATTTTGCAAAGGCAGACAAACATACCGGCTGCGTATATCTGAACGGTCGCGCTATGTATGAGGCAGTAACTTTGGATGAGTGTCTTCGCGGAGAAGTGTATCCATGCAGCTGGGTTCCGGAAGAATCTGTCTACAAATGGTATGCCGAACAGGATTCCAAGACGGATGAAACAATCATTTACGCCAATTTCCAGGGAAAAGATCCGAACGCGGAAAATGTGGAAATCAATGTGCGTCGTGAATGCTTTTTCCCTTCCAAAACAGGAGTAAGTTATATTACTGTCAGCGGCTTTACCATCTGCAAAGCCGCAACCACCTGGGCACCGCCGGCAGCATTTCAGGACGGTATGATCGGTCCACACTGGAGCAAGGGATGGATCATCGAGGACTGCGATATCTCCAACAGCAAATGCGCAGGTATCTCCGTAGGTAAATATCTGGATCCGGATAACGATCATTATTTTACATATAAGTATGTCAAGAGTCCGACACAGATGGAACGTGATGCCGTATGCCGCGGACAGTATCATGGCTGGCTGAAAGAAAAGGTAGGAAGTCATATTATCCGCAGAAATAATATTCATCACTGTGAACAGGGCGGTATCATCGGTCGTATGGGCGGTGTGTTCAGTGTGATCGAAGACAACCATATTCATCACATCAACAACATGATGGAACAGGGCGGTGCAGAGATTGCAGGTATCAAGATGCATGCAGCGATTGATGTTCTGTATCAGCGTAATCATATTCATCACTGTACCATGGGTATCTGGTGTGACTGGGAAGCACAGGGAACACGGATCACGCAGAATCTGCTTCATGACAACCAGTGTCCGTCCTTTGCAAAAAATCTGAAGGGCGGTATGATGTCTCAGGATCTGTTTGTGGAAGTGGGACATGGACCGACACTGATCGACAACAATATTCTTCTGTCTGATGCTGCCCTTCGTTTCGCAACACAGGGTGTAGCAATGGTACATAACCTGATCTGTGGTTCTCTGACCTGTGTTGGTGAAGGAACCGGCTGGAGATATACACCGTATCATATTCCGCACCGTACAGAGGTGATGGGATTCATGACAATTCTTCACGGGGATGACCGTTTCTATAACAATATTTTTGTACAGAAATGGCCGAAAGAAGATGTGATTACCCCTCACGATTCCGATGATGGATATGACACGGAAAACCGTCTGGCTGGTACCTGGACATTCGACGAGTATCCGACATATGAGGAATGGATCTCACAGTTTGACTTTACAAAACCGGTGGATATGGTAAAACTGGAACCGGTACACTTTGGTCATCTGCCGGTATGGAGCGAGGGCAATGTGTATCTCGGAGGAGCAAAAGCATGGAAAAAGGAAAGAAATGGTCTGACCGCAGCAGAGAACAGGGAGGATGTGAAGGTGGAACTGGTGGAAAAAGAAGACGGATATCATCTGGAAACCAATATCTATGAGTTCCTGAAGGGCTTTACCGGAAGAATGATCAACACTGAAGTGCTTGGAAATGCCTTCGAACCGGAACAGCCGTTCGAAAATGCAGATGGAACACCGATCCGGTTTGACGAAGATTATTTCGGAAATCACCGCGGTGTGGCAACTGTGCCCGGACCATTTGCCGAAGCAGAAGATGCTGAAAAAATGCTTTATGTAAAATAGCAAATATTTCTACGATTAAGAACTGTACGGAATCCTGGAAAATATTTTTCCGGGATTTCTGTACTTTTTTTATTTTGTATCGTATTACTATTGACATTTCATACCGTATAGGTTATCATATGAATATCACATACGGTATTGATAAAAACATGAAAGGAAAGTAAAAAAATGGATTATATCATTATGGAAAACGGAGAAAAAATTCTTTTGGAAACTCAGCAGAAAGTGACGATTCAGCGAACCGTCGACATTTACAAACAGTACCGCAAAGAACTGGGACTGACGCAGAGTGAGCTTGGAAAACGTGCCGGTATCTCTCAGCCGAACATCACCCGTTTTGAGAGCGGAAATTACAACCCCAGTCTGGAATTCCTGGTAAAGATTGCCGGAGCTATGGGTAAAAAAGTGAAAGTTACTCTGGAAGATTAATCAGGGGGCAGTAGCAATGGTAGAAGATATTTTGAAGAAAGACGGACTGTCTTTTGCCCTGCTGCGAAAGTTGTCCTTTCGAACCAGACTGGAAGAGAACCTGGCTCAGGCAATCAGCTGTCTGGATGAAGCGTTTCTTACAGAAGAACTGAAAAATATCGTCGTCTGGTATGATTCCAGTGATATTTTATCCGGACTTCCGATTGATTACCGCATCAAAAGTCTTCAGGCGATCCTGCGGAAATATCAACGGGCATCCGGGGAAAGCCGGGTAGAGCGGGTATTTAACGATATCCTCGGTTTTCGGACATTATGCGATAATTACGAGGAAATTTTACGTCTGAGAGAAGCAAAGAATATTTCCGTTGCAGACATGTCCAACGGGAAAACACACGATGACGGATACCGCGGTGTGTATATCTATTATCAGTATGGCCACCGACATTACCCGATCGAGATTCAATATAATACCTACTATGACCGTCAGATGAACAACTGGCTGCATAAATATGTATGGAGTAAACATCATCCGGCAAATGTAGGAATCATCCTGCGAAGAGAGTACGAGAGAGGAAGAATCCGAACAGAATGTGAATGTGAGGAGGTGCTTCGGGATGTGTTATCTGATTGCAAAAAATAATCAGGGTGGGAGCAGTCTGGCAATCCAAATGATGCATGGAAAAGAACTGGCAAAATTAAAGCAGAAACTTCTCTCGGATCTTCCCGGTGAAGAAATACAGCTGCTTACTGTCAGCCGTCCATCTGCATATACGGAGTATGAACCGTTTTGCTTTATGGATACGCCGGATCATTTTGCACAGGAAGTGAAAAACAGTTTTTCCTGATATATATACCCACAAAGGTATTGTTTGAAAAAGCTTCTGTTTTTGAAGCAATTTCGTGTTATAATGCATTTATGCGTGAAATCATTTCAAAAATATTTCTAAGAAATCTATGAATTACAAATGGTGTGTTTCAGGCGCAGTGCACACCGGACAGGAGAAAGAAATATGGACTATATAGCAAGAGAAGATGCACTGGCATTATTAAAAAGATACAATCAGGATCCGTTTCATCTGCAGCATGCATTTACCGTGGAAGCTGTAATGAAATGGTATGCTAACGAACTTGGATATGCTGAAGACGCAGAATACTGGGGTATCGTAGGACTTCTGCATGATATTGATTTTGAACAGTATCCAGAAGAGCACTGCCTGAAAGCACCGGAACTTTTAAGAGAGGGAGGCGTTGGTGAAGATATCATCCACAGTGTAGTTTCCCATGGATATGGTATCACGATCGGATGTGGTGTTACTCTTGATGTAGCACCGGAACATGAGATGGAAAAAGTACTGTTTGCAGCCGATGAACTGACCGGACTGATCTGGGCGGCAGCGCTGATGCGTCCTTCCAAAAGTACAAAAGACATGGAACTGAAATCCTTAAAGAAAAAATACAAAAGCAAAGGATTCGCTGCAGGATGCTCCAGAGAAGTCATCCAGCGCGGAGCCGATCAGCTCGGCTGGGAACTGGAAAAACTGCTGACGATGACAATGGAAGCAATGAAAGCAACCGAAGATACGATCAATGCGGAGTGTGAATCTCTGTAAAACAAATCGAGATACTTAATCCGAAAGTGAATCGGCTATTTGACAACTGGTTTACTTTCGGATATTTTTATAATTCCTGAGACCGCGGCTTCCTTAAGAATTTGTGAATTCTTGTGGGTTATACTTGCGAAAAACAGCGTATACTGATATAGTACAAAAAACAACAGTTCCAAAGAGGAGAGCAGACAATATGAAAAAAGGAAAAATCAAAGCGCTTCTAGTGCTGCTGGTGATCGTTCTTGCAGGGATTTATTATTATGTAACAATCCCGGCGATCAACATTCATTCTACGGGAATCTGGATTTTTATCCTGTTTGTACTCGTATTGATTCTGGCAGCTTATACAGCTAAAAAGAAGTTTACCAGCATCCGTGAGGTGAAAAGCAGCAAGTTTCTGAAAATCGGAGGCATTGTACTGATGGCTGTACTGCTTGTATTTGCAGCAGGAAGCATCTTATCTTCCCCCATCGTAAACGCAAAACAGTATCGAAATCTGTTGACCATCGAGGAACGCGACTTTTCGGAAGATATCCAGCCGGTGAATTTCAGTCAGATTCCGTTGCTTGACAAAGACAGTGCGATGATTCTTGGAAACCGAAAAATGGGAAGTATGGTAGATATGGTTTCTCAGTTTGAGGTCAGCGATCTGTATTCGCAGATCAATTATCAGGAAAAACCGGTTCGCGTGACTCCACTGGTCTACGCAAGCCCGATCAAATGGCTGACCAACCAGTCACAGGGAATCCCGGCGTATATTATGATCGATATGACGACACAGGATACCTCGCTGGTAAAACTGGACAAACCGATCCGCTATTCCGAGGCAGAATATCTGAACCGGAATATTTATCGTCATCTGCGTTTTCATTATCCTACCTATATCTTCGATCAGTTAAGTTTCGAGATTGACGATAATGGCACTCCTTACTGGGTCTGCCCGGTGCGGAAGTATACAATTGGACTTTTTGGTGGTGCAACAATCGGCAGAGTTGTCCTGTGTAATGCCCAGACAGGAGAGTGCCAGGATTACACGTTAAAAGACTGTCCGGAATGGGTAGACCGTGCCAATCCGGCAGATTTTCTGATTCAGCAGTATAATTATTATGGAACACTGGTACACGGTTATATCAACAGCATCTTCGGACAGAAAGGCTGTCTGAAATCTACAGACGGATATAATTACATGGCGATGGAAGACGATGTATGGGTATACACCGGTGTAACTTCTGTCAGCGGAGATCAGTCCAACGTAGGATTTGTTCTGATCAATCAACGTACCAGAGAGACACGATATTATAAGGTAAACGGAGCAGAAGAGTATTCGGCGATGGGATCCGCGGAAGGGCAGGTTCAGAACCTTGGGTACAAGGCAACTTTCCCGATCCTTCTGAATATTTCCAATGAACCAACATACTTTATGGCATTGAAAGACGGTGCCGGACTGGTAAAAAAATACGCGATGGTAAATATCCAGAAATACCAGAATGTTGCCATCGGAGATACCGTATCCGCCTGCCAGGACGCTTATGTGAAACTCCTGAATACCAGTGGAATTACTGCTGGAAATGAGAGCGATTTCAAAACTGTCACCGGAACGATCCAGCGGATCGCGCAGAGCGTTATCGACGGCAATTCCCATTTCTACCTGGTATTAAACGGACATTCCGAGATCTTCGATGTCCCAGTTCAGGATTATCTGCAGGTCGTAACATTGCAGGAGGGAGACACGGTTACCGTAGAATACCTGGAAGGAACTCCGGTTTGTACGGTATTGAACCTGGAGTAGAAAATTTTCACTTGGCAGCAAAAGAGTTTCATGATATAATAAGAAAAATCAACTGATAAACAAAATACAGATGAGATATGTAAGTCCAAGGGCGGACATCCGAGAGGGTGTCTGCCTTTTTTCGATATACAGGAAATTATCTTCCTGCATATCAAGATCGCGAAGCCTATGTTATCTTATTGCCGGCATAATATTCCTCTATATGCCATAAACTGATATATCCTGTACAGGAATCAGAGCACCTGGAAAACGTACAGAATCTTTTAAACGCTCAGCAACTATGAAGATACGAAATATTTATGAGATTTACATATCTACACCACAGAAGGGAGAACAAACATATGGAAAAGTTCAGTCAACTGGTAACCTGGATGGATGGAAAAGTCTGGGGCTGGGGGATGATTCTGTTACTTCTCGGAACTCATCTTTTCATGACCGTCCGAACCGGGTTTATCCAGAGAAAAACAATCACAAAAGGAATCAAGCTTTCCGTATCCAAAGAACCGGATGCAGACGGTGAAGTCAGTCAGTTCGGAGCACTTGCCACTGCGCTGGCATCTACGATCGGAACCGGAAATATTATCGGTGTGGGAACTGCCGTTGCCTTAGGTGGTCCTGGTGCCGTTTTATGGTGCTGGCTTACCGGTGTGTTCGGTATCGCGACGAAATACAGTGAATCACTGATTGCAGTAAAATATCGTGTCAAAACCGAAGATGGACGAATGCAGGGTGGTGCCATGTACGCACTGGAACGCGGTTTGCATATGCGGTGGCTGGGGCTGATCTTTGCTGTATTTGCCGGGTTTGCTTCTTTCGGTATCGGATGTGCCACGCAGGTTAACGCCATCGCTACTGTCTGCAATGAGAATCTACATATCAATAAAGCAGTTGTCGGAATCATCATTGGCGTTCTGACAGCAGTTGTCATCTTTGGTGGAATCAAAAGCATCGCAAGGGTCTGTGAACGACTGGTTCCGTTTATGGCACTTTTCTATGTGCTTGGCTGTATCGTGATTCTTGGAATTAATTATGACTATATCATACCTGCAATCACAACTATCTGTCGCCTGGCATTCCAACCGGGAGCAGCAGCCGGCGGTCTGGTAGGAAGCGGTATCATGCTGGCGATGCGTTACGGAGTTGCCCGGGGACTATTTTCCAATGAATCCGGTATGGGTTCTGCACCGATTGCCGCAGCGGCAGCACAGACTCGAAACCCTGTACGCCAGGCACTGGTATCCTCCACCGGAACTTTCTGGGATACTGTAGTCGTATGTCTGATGACCGGTCTGGTACTGGTTTCTACGATTATGAAAAACCCGGCTATCAATGCCAATGAAATCACCGATGGTGGTGTACTGACCTCCCTAGCCTTCGATCAGATTCCGGTCATCGGACCTTTGATCCTTGTCGTTGGAATTATTTCCTTCGCATTCTCTACGATCCTTGGATGGGCATATTATGGGGAACGCTGTGTGGAATACTTTGCAGGGAAAAAGGGACTGATTCCTTATCGTGTGTTATATATCGCCGTAGCTGTGATCGCCCCGGTAGTAGCCCTTGATGTAGTATGGGACATCGCCGATATCCTGAACGCCCTGATGGCAATCCCAAACCTGATCGCCGTACTGCTCCTTTCTCCAGTTATTGTGAAAGAAACGAAAAGATACCTGGATGACCTGGACGCAAAAGATGATACGGAGATTCCGGTGATTAAAAAATAGCAAAAGATGATGATGAGTAAATAAGCGAGCATATACCGATTATTTTGTCGTGGTGTATGCTCACTTTTTTGCTTGTATGATAGAGATTATCGCTTAACTGTAAAATAATAATATTAGTCTGTAAAACAGTGCCGGGGCATCAACTTGTTATTTGGCCTGTTAGATGGTAAAATCAAAGTACATTGGGGCAGAGTATCTTCCGTTCCTGTAGTATAGCTTCGGAAAGGAGCATGAAAAAATAGCAATAGTGTTGAAGCTTCCTGTTGGCAGACGGTTTAAATTCTTACTGGAAAGTAATAAACTGGATGATGACGATAAAGAAATGTATCGTGAGTTGATTTCTTTAAACAAGAGCCAAAACCCGGTGATTTGCCAAATGCGGAGTATATGGAAATTTATGACAGGATGTACGAACGGTATAAAAAGTTTGCGGAATTAGTTCACAGAACTGCCTGAGAGCCATATACTTGATATGTTAGAAAATATCTACAAATAAAGTCCAATGAATTCCCATTGATGAAACATCTCAAAAGAGCTATACTATAATAGAACACGCTGCTAAAACTTCCTTAAGTGAAGGCAACAATAGTTTTTTACAATTTTTTTATAATGGAGAACAAAATGAAAACTACAAATCAACAACCGGCAACTGTACGAACATCCCCAAGATGGAAGCAGCCACTGATATCGACAGGCTGCGTACTTTTCGCATCGTTACTGATGTCTGTCAACATCAAATCTTTCGTCCGGGCGGGAAATCTGATTCCGGGAGGATTTACCGGTTTATCACTTTTGTTACAGCGTACGGCGGAAACATTTTTCGGAATTTCATTGCCATATTCGGTGATCAATATTGCATTGAATGCGATACCGGCGATCATCGGTTTTCGGATGATCGGGAAAAAGTTTACCTCATATACGGTACTGATGATCGTACTGAACTCTTTTCTGGTCGATCTGATCCCGGTAACGCCGATTACATATGATCCGCTTCTGGTGTCTGTATTTGGCGGGATTTTGAACGGAACAGCAATCTCGATTGCTTTGTTCGGAAAAGCTTCCAGCGGTGGAACGGATTTTATTGCGGTTTATCTTTCCTCCAGATTGCATAAACCGTCCTGGAATTTTGTTTTTGGTATCAATGTGGTGATACTTACGACCGCAGGTTTTCTGTTTGGATTTGAGGCTGCGATGTATTCCATCATTTTCCAGTTTGTTTCCACACAGACGATCAACACACTTCACAGAAAAGATCAAAAAGCAACCATGTTCATTGTCACCCGTCACGGAGCAATGCTGGAGCAGAAGATTATGGAATGTACCAGGCATGGAATCACACATCTTGCCGTTCAGGGCTGCTATCTGAAAGAGGACAAAGACATGCTGTACACAGTACTGGGAGAAGATGAGGTGAAAGAAGTGACTGCACTGGTTCACAGCCTGGATCCGGGGGCATTTATCAACATTATCAAATCCGAGGGAATCGCGGGAAGATTCTATGAGGAACCGTTAGAATAAAAGAATAACAAGAACTTTGAATCGTTACAGAACAGTTATCAAAAATGCTCCTGGGATTCCAGGAGCATTTTTGAAAGAAATTATTTACTCAGTCGAATTACATTCCAGCTGTGTTTCCCAAAGACGGTCTGCAATTTACCATTTTCCAGTTTGGTAGCAGAAGAGAGTGTCGGAGCTACTGTGTTCGGAGCGGCTTCTGTATTAACCGCTTTCAGATCATCGTTGGTCAGAACGATATGTTCAGCTACTTTGTAACCTTCAAACTGTCTCAGGTCACAGCTGACTTCCATATCTTCTTCCAGGCTCTTATTCACAGCAAAGATTGTCAGAGTATCTTCTTCCTCATTCCAGATGCATACAGAATCCAGATACGGAGCTTCTCCGTAAGTTTTGCTTTCATATACCGGGGTGTGTACCTGGGTGTTCAGAACAGTACCTCTTCCGTATACACTTGCGTGGAAATACGGATAGAAAATAGTCTGTCTCCATGCACCGGTGTCAGAAGTCATGATCGGTGCGATAACATTGACCAGCTGTGCCAGGCAGGCAATTTTTACACGGTCTGCATGGCGAAGAAGTGTGATCAGCATACTTCCGACTAACAGGGCATCTTCAAAATTGTAGATATCTTCCAGCTGATGGGGTGCCTGGATCCATTTTTCCAGTTTTTCATCTGCTTCGTTGCTGTGATACCAGACATTCCACTCATCGAAGGACAGGTTAATATTCTTTTTGCCGTGTTTCTTTGCTTTGACAGCATCGCAGATACTTACGACACCTGAGATAAAATCATCCATTCCTTTGGAACTTGCCAGGAAATCAGGGGTATCATCATCACGGTTTCCGTAGTACTGATGCAGGGACATATAATCAACCTCATCATAAGCCTCATCCAGAACGGTGTATTCCCAGGAACCGAAGGTTGGCATATCCAGATTGGAGCTTCCGCAGGCTACGGTCTCGATTGTAGGATCCATGAATTTCATCAGACGGGAAGTCTCAGCTGCGATTCTTCCGTATTCTGCAGCTGTTTTATGGCCCATCTGCCACGGTCCATCCATTTCATTTCCCAGGCACCATACTTTGATATCGTGCGGATCTTTGTAACCGTGTTCTTTTCGCAGATCACTGTAGTAAGTGCCGCCTTTGAAGTTACAGTATTCCAGAAGATTCTTGGCATCTTCCGGTCCACGGGTTCCCAGATTGACAGCCATCATGATGTCGCTTCCTGCTTTTTTTGACCAGTCGGCGAATTCATTTAATCCGAACTGATTGGTTTCGATCACACCCCAGGCAAGCTCCGGTCTGGATGGTCGTTTGTCTTTTGGTCCTACGCTGTCTTCCCAGCGGAAACCGGATACAAAGTTACCGCCCGGATAACGAACGATCGGAACCTGCAGTTCTTTGACCAGATCCAGGGTATCTTTCCGAAATCCCTGTGCATCGGAGTTCGGGTTGCCTTCCTGATAGATTCCTTCGTACACGGCTCTTCCCAGATGTTCAATAAAAGAACCGAAGATCCTTTTGTCTACCGCGCCGGTGAGGAAATATTTGTCTACAATAATTTCAGCTTTTTTCATTGTAAAAACCTCCTGTGGTTATATAATGTGCTCTCGACATGTATTGTCTGTACTGTATATGATTGTAACAGAACATGGGAAGAATACCAGATGTTTTTGTCCGAAGTAATTGACTTTTTTTCCGGTGTCAGGTATGCTTTTTGTAGAAAATACGAGAGGGTGATGAAGTAATGATTTCAGATATTTCCATACAGTTTTGCGAATACAACCGCTCCAACCCAGATGCTGACCGGATCTACCGTCCACAGGGGAGCGGCGATTATTTGTTTTTATTGCTGAAAACTCCGATGAAAGTTTATCAGGAGAATGGTATACTGATTACCGGAGAAAATGCCTGCATCCTGTACACACCAGGACGGATGCAGCACTATCAGGCAGTACAGAAGTTCCGGAACAGTTATCTTCATTTTGTTGCACAGGAGAATCCGGCAGAATATTTTCAGCTTCCGCAAAACCAGATATTTTATCCGCAAAATCCGGAAGAAATAGAAGAAATCATCCGCAAGCTGCAGCAGGAATACATCACCCGCGGTTCTCATACGGAAGCAATGCAGAGTGCACTGATCTGCCAGCTTCTGGTCACGGCAGCCCGTGGACTTGAAAAAGGGCAGCGACATAACCCAGAAGAAGAAGGGTTGTACCGGGATTTTCAGGCACTTCGCATGGAGATGCTCCGCCATTATGAAAAACACTGGACAACCGAACAACTCTGCAATCAGATAAACCTGGAAAAAAGTCAGTTCTACGCTTATTACCGGCAGTTTTTTCACAGTACCCCACACAACGACCTGCTACAGGTCCGTCTTGACAAGGCCAAAAATCTACTGACAAATGAAGCACTGCCGATCCAACAAGTGGCTCTTTCCTGCGGATTTCGAAACATCTCTCATTTCAGCCGATATTTTAAACAGCAGTGCGGTTGTTCGCCAAAAGACTGGATCTCCAGCGTTTCTCCTCAATGAAAAATCACTGTTTACCGATAACAATAATCGAAAGACCAGTGGATCATTTTATAAGGCAAAGTCACACAAACCGCACAATATATGGTACAATGTAAAAAAGGAATTCTGTATACCATTCTATTTGCTATAATCAGAAGAAAGGAGACTACGCTTATGAAAGGAAAATGGCTTTTTGCTTCACTGCTCCTCACAGCAGCATTGACCATGACATCCTGTTCTTTCAAACTTCCGGTCGACTTACCCTTCAAGATTCCATTCATTACTGCAGATAGAAACACCAAACAAAACGACGAGGATCCATCTGACCCGGAAAAAGCCACTGATCCGATAATAACGGACGAACCTGAAGTTCCCGAAAATATCGATACCACAGAAAACACTCCATCAGGTAATGATCATGAATCCAATACACCTGATGATGCTGATCCTTCTCCGTCACAACCAGATGAAGACCCTGTTGATACGCCGTCCGGTCAGGAGAATTCTGTGGACATACCAGTTCTCATGGGAGGTGCTCTTCCTTATACCGGTATGATTTCTATAATAAATGAAAATTATGAAGACGGGACTCACTGATATGACGATATGTTAGAAGACGGGATGTCTTGCATCGTTGACTATTGCTATGTCAACCCGGAAGATCTTCCAGACACTCCGGAGGCATACGCAACCCTTGCAGCAGAAAAACTGACCGACGGTGGCATATATAACATTCTTTCCGTTTACCAGGACGATGGTTATACTGAGAGTCTTTCCTATCCGGTATATATTGTTTCCTTTACCAGCGGAAACAACGAGGATACCAATTTCTGGCTGGCATTTATGGTTATACGGGATGGATATACGTACCTGTATGCTCCCAGCGTATCCTGCAATGCGGATTATACCGCGGAAGAGCTCGGACAAGATCTTTTCCCACGTCTGTTTTTTTCCGATTCGATGGACAACTGATGCTATGAAAAAGCACCTGACTGTTATATGTTACTGTTATGTACCGTGGCAATACTTTTCTTTGAGAGCAGATGGCTTTTCCCACACAAATATGTTACACTTAACCCTGTAGTAATATTAACTGGGAGGTAGAAAAACTATGACTGAGCAGGAGAGAATGAAACAGGGGTATGTATGGCAGGATGATGATGAAAATATGAGTCTGCAGGCTCACACAAAAGCACTGGTAAGAGAATTCAACAGTATGCCGCCGGAAGATATGGAAGGAAGAGAAGCACTTCTTCACGATATTTTCGGAAAAGTAGGAAAAAATGTATGGATCACTCCACCGCTTACAGCAGCTGTTGGAAAATATGTATCCATCGGAGACGGCACCTATTCTAATATGAATCTGACACTGATCGATGACTGGAAGATCACCATCGGAAAAAATGTGTTGATCGGACCGAATGTAACCTTGTGTACCACCGGACATCCCATTGATCCGGAACACCGGGGAGACGGAATGTATTCATTCCCAATCACCATTGGTGATAATGTATGGCTGGGAGCCAATGTTGTCGTTCTTCCGGATGTAACTATCGGAGAAAATTCCGTGATCGGTGCCGGTTCTATCGTAACAAAAGACATTCCGGCAAACTGTATTGCTTTTGGAAGTCCATGCAAGGTATATCGTGAGATCAATGAGCACGATAAAGAATACTATTTTAAAAACCATCGGTTTGATGAGCAGCCATAACGAGATAAAATATGCTTCGCGAATTTATACGATTGGTATAAATTCTGTGCATCGCGAGGTGTGTTACCGGGAATGGAGTGAACAGTAACACTTTGGCTTGCTGCCCGTGTAAATAACAGGAAAGCCTTGACAAACACTGTCTTTGCAGTTAAAATATTTTATGTTTTATAAAGTATACGACCTGGAAGGGGAAGAGTAAAAGCGGTATCGTTCTTTCAGAGAGCTGTCGGTTGGTGCGAGTCAGCAGAAGAGAGCTTTGAACTGGCCCCGGAGTCCTTTTTCCGAAACATTTTCATAATTTATAGAAGATGCAAGTAAGAAAAAGCGGGAGTTCCCGTTACAGAATCCATAAGTGCATGAGGCTTATGCTTCATGAAGTAGAGTGGTACCACGGAAATAAAGTCCTTTCGTCTCTAGTTGAAAAACAGAAACAAAAGGACTTTTTATATTTCAAGCAATACCTAGGAGGAAGAAACCATGACAGTACCTTATAATCATAGGGCAGTAGAAAAAAAATGGCATGATATCTGGGAAGAACACCCGGTGAATGTGGATGATGGCAAAAAGCCAAAATATTATTGTCTGGACATGTTTCCATATCCGTCAGGAAATGGTCTTCATGTCGGACACTGGAGAGGATATGTAATTTCTGATGTATGGAGCCGCTACAAATTATTGAACGGTTACTATATCATTCACCCGATGGGATGGGATGCTTTCGGTCTGCCGGCTGAGAACTATGCGATCAAAATGGGTGTACATCCTGCAAAATCAACCGCAGACAACGTAGCAAACATCAAACGTCAGATCAACGAGATCGCAGCTCTGTATGACTGGGATCGCGAAGTAAACACCACAGATCCTGAGTTCTACAAATGGACCCAGTGGATCTTTGTAAAGATGTTTAAAGAAGGTCTGGCTTACGAAAAAGAATTCCCGATCAACTGGTGTCCATCCTGTAAAACAGGTCTGGCAAATGAAGAAGTTGTCAACGGAAAATGTGAACGTTGTGGTTCTGAAGTAACTAAGAAAAATCTGCGTCAGTGGATGCTGCGTATCACAAAATATGCAGACCGTCTGTTGAATGATCTGGACAAACTGGACTGGCCGGAAAAAGTTAAAAAGATGCAGAGTGACTGGATCGGTAAATCCTATGGTGCAGAAGTTGAATTCCCGGTTGAAGGAAAAGACGAGAAGATCACTGTATACACCACCCGCCCGGATACCCTTCACGGTGCAACCTTCATGGTACTGGCTCCTGAGCATGCCATGGCAAAAGAACTGGCCACCGATGAAACAAGAGAAGCTGTGGAGCAATATATCTACGATGCATCCATGAAGTCTAACGTGGATCGTCTGCAGGACAAAGAAAAGACTGGTGTATTTACCGGATCTTATGCAATCAACCCGTTAAATGGTGCCAAAGTACCGATCTGGCTGTCTGACTATGTATTGGCTGATTACGGTACCGGAGCAATCATGTGTGTACCTGCCCATGATGACCGTGACTTTGAATTTGCAACCAAGTTCAATATTCCGATCATTCAGGTTATCGCAAAAGATGGAAAAGAGATTGAAAATATGACAGAAGCATATACCGAGGCTTCTGGAACTATGATCAATTCCGGTGACTGGAACGGTATGGAATCTTCTGTACTGAAGAAAGAAGCTCCGATGATGATCGAAAAGATGGGTATCGGACGTAAAACCGTAAACTTCAAACTGCGTGACTGGGTATTCTCCCGTCAGCGTTACTGGGGCGAGCCGATTCCGATCGTTCACTGCCCGAAATGTGGAAACGTTCCGGTACCGGAAGAAGAACTTCCGCTTCGTCTGCCGGATGTAGAATCCTACGAACCGACAGGAACCGGTGAATCTCCACTGGCTGCTATTGACGAATGGGTTAACTGCAAGTGCCCGGCCTGCGGCGGACCTGCAAAACGTGAGACCAACACTATGCCACAGTGGGCAGGTTCTTCCTGGTATTTCCTGCGTTATGTAGATAACAAAAATGACAAAGAGCTGGTTTCCAAAGAAAAAGCTGACAAATATCTGCCGGTAGATATGTACATCGGTGGTGTGGAACATGCGGTACTGCATCTGCTGTATTCCCGTTTCTATACCAAGTTCCTGTATGATATCGGAGCTATTGATTTTGATGAACCATTCCACAAACTATTCAACCAGGGTATGATCACCGGTAAGAACGGTATCAAGATGAGTAAATCGAAAGGAAACGTTGTTTCTCCTGATGATCTGGTAAGAGATTACGGATGTGACTCTCTGCGTATCTATGAGCTGTTCGTAGGACCGCCGGAACTGGATGCAGAGTGGGATGACAGAGGAATCGACGGTGTATACCGTTTCCTGAATCGTTTCTGGAAACTGGTACAGGACAGCGCAGAAGCAAATGTTTCAGAAACTAAAGAGATGGTAAAACTGCGTCACTGCCTGATTCACGATATCACAGAACGTCTGGAAAGCTTCAGCCTGAATACCGTTGTTTCCAAATTCATGGAATATAACAACAAGATGATTGACATGGCTAAGAAGACCGGTGGTATTGACAAAGAAACACTGTCTACCTATGTAATTCTGCTTTCTCCGTTCGCTCCGCACATTGCAGAAGAACTGTGGCAGGTTCTGGGTCATGACACATCCGTATTTGCAGCAAAATGGCCGGAACATGATGAAGACGCTATGAAAGATGACGAAGTAGAGGTACCGGTACAGATCAACGGAAAAACCCGTGCAGTCATCAGTATCCCGGTTGACATTTCCAAAGAAGATGCAATCGCAAAAGGAAAAGAAGCCGTTGCTGACAAACTGACAGGTACAATCGTAAAAGAGATCTATGTACCGAAGAAAATCATCAACATTGTTCAGAAATAATTAAAAACAGTAAAAGACAAGGAGGTCTGCATTGTATTTGGCAGGCCTCTTTTGCATATCACGGGATAAAGGAGGATGTTTTATGAATACGATTGAATTACTGGATGCACTGCAGCTGAAAGCCAAGAAAGACCCGGAACTTCGAAAAGCACTCTTTGCAACCCGCAGTGAGAAGAATCCTGTCGATGCTTTCTGTAAAAAATGTCAGGAAGAAGGTTATCCAATCTATACGATGGATCTGATTCAGGCAGGGGAAGAGTTTTATGCTTCCATGCGTCGCAGTACCAACGGTGGGGGAGAAAATTCGCCAACACTGGAAGGCGAAGACGATTTTTATGAATTATTTTTCGCCACTCTGGAAAATTGAGAACATGATATGATATCTGGCGTGTTTTGTCATTGGAAAATGACATGCAATTTTTCTGATAATATAGTAGAATTTGTCGTTTTCACCGAAATTATTTGTTAACATTCGTTTAAGTTTCACAAAGCAGTTGCTGTTTTTGTGAAAACATGTTACAATCTATATAACTTTTTAAGTGACAAAAATAAAGATAATAGGAGTGGTAAATAATGTATCAGGAAGAATACAAACGCTGGTTGGCAGCAGATCTTGAGGATGCCGATCTGAACCCGGAACTGTCCAGGATCGAAGGAAACGATGATGAGATCAAAGAACGTTTCGCGGTCGCATTAAAATTCGGAACTGCTGGTCTTCGTGGGGTCCTGGGAGCAGGTACCAATCGTATGAATATTTATGTGGTCCGTCAGGCAACACAGGGACTGGCCAACTGGGTAAAAACGCAGGGCGGCACACAAACTGTAGCCATCAGCTACGACAGCCGTCTGAAAAGTGATGTATTTGCAAAGACTGCTGCAAGTGTACTGGCAGCTAACGGAATCAAAGTCAGAATCTATGATGCTCTGATGCCGGTTCCGGCCCTTTCTTTCGCAACCAGATATTACAACTGTAATGCAGGTATCATGGTAACTGCTTCTCATAACCCTGCAAAGTACAATGGTTATAAAGCATACGGTCCGGACGGATGCCAGATGACAGATGATGCTGCAGCAATCGTTTACAATGAGATTCAGAAAACTGATGTTCTGACCGGTGCAAAATATATGTCTTTTGCAGCAGGTGTAGAAGAAGGACTGATCCGTTTCGTAGGAGATGACTGCAAACGTGCCCTGTATGATGCTATCGAGTCCAGACAGGTTCGTCCGGGTCTGTGCAAAACTGCAGGACTGAAACTGGTATACAGTCCGTTAAACGGTTCCGGTCTGGTTCCTGTCACACAGGTACTGAAAGACATCGGAATTACTGATATCACCATTGTCCCGGAACAGGAATATCCAAACGGTTACTTTACAACCTGCAGTTATCCGAACCCGGAAATCTTTGCGGCTCTTGAACTGGGACTGAATCTTGCAAAAGAATCCGGTGCTGACCTGATGCTTGCAACAGACCCGGATGCTGACCGTGTAGGTATCGCTATGAAATGTCCCGATGGTTCTTATGAACTGGTCAGCGGAAATGAAGTGGGTGTTCTGCTCCTGGATTATATCTGTGCAGGACGTATTGAAAAAGGCACGATGCCACAGAATCCGGTAGCATTAAAATCTATTGTATCCACACCGCTGGCAGATGCCGTTGCAAAACATTACGGTGTAGAATTGAGAAGTGTCCTGACCGGTTTCAAATGGATCGGTGATCAGATTGCTCAGCTGGAAGCAGCAGGTGAAGTTGATCGTTTCATCTTCGGATTCGAAGAAAGTTATGGCTATCTGGCTGGTCCTTATGTACGTGACAAAGACGCAGTCATCGCTTCCATGTTGATCTGTGAGATGGCTGCTTACTACAGAAGCACCGGAAGTTCTCTGAAAGCGAGACTGGAAGAGATTTACAAAGAATATGGTCGTTACCTGAACAAAGTAGACAGCTTTGAATTCCCGGGACTGAGTGGTATGGATACCATGGCAGGTATCATGGAAGGACTCAGAAAGAATCCTCTGACCGAAATCGCAGGCAATAAAGTTGCCAGCGTAACAGACTATAAAAAACCGGAAGAAACCGGTCTTCCGGCAGCCAACGTTCTGATCTACAAACTGGAGAACAACGAAACCGTTATCGTTCGTCCATCCGGTACAGAACCAAAGATCAAGATCTATTACACCACGCTGGGTAAAAATCTGGCAGAAGCAGAAGCAGAGAAAGAAAAACTGGCAGAAGCTTTAAAACCGATCATGGCATAAGTCAGCGAACAAAATACGCTATGCGAATGAGCAATACAGGGAAATCTGTATTGCTCATTTTTTCTGTTTAGATAATTTATATACCGAACGGTAAATAAATTACTGGATTTCTGTAAGAAGGTGTGGTATTATAATAAAAGTAAATATACTATGATCACAAAGGTACTGAACAGTTAAATAAATTGTAGAAATAGAGGTGCATTCACATGAGTTGGTACAATGAAGCTATATTTTATCATATTTATCCCCTGGGTCTTACAGGTGCTCCGGCACAGAATGATTATGGTGCTCCGGCACATCGGTTGAATACCTTGTTGCCATGGATCGATCATATCCAGAAGATTGGATGTACAGCACTGTATATCGGTCCGTTATTCGAAAGCGTTGGACATGGATATGAAACTACAGATTATAAGAAACTGGATTCCCGTCTGGGAACCAATGAAGATCTTACGAACTTTGTAGCTGCCTGCCATAAAAAAGGAATCCGTGTGATTTTCGATGGTGTCTTCAATCACACCGGACGTGATTTCTTTGCTTTTAAAGATATCCAGGAACACCGGGAACATTCCCGCTATATCAACTGGTATTGCAATGTAAATTTCGGCGGAAACACAGAGTATAATGACGGTTTTTCCTACGAAAACTGGGGAGGATATAATCTTCTGGTAAAATTGAATCAGCGCAATCCGGAAGTACAGAATTATATCTGTGATGTGATACGTTTCTGGGTGTCTGAATTTGATATTGATGGTATTCGTCTGGATGCTGCAGATGTCCTGGATTTTGACTTTATGCATGCTCTGCGCCGTACTGCCGATGAAGTAAAAGAGGATTTCTGGCTCATGGGAGAGGTTATCCACGGTGATTACAGCCGTTGGGTTAACGGCGATACTCTGCACAGTGTAACAAACTATGCTCTGCATAAAGCCCTGTACAGCGGGCATAACGACCATAATTATTTTGAAATCGCACATACCGTTAAATATTTGCAGAATATGGGTGATCTGGATCTTTACAATTTTGTGGACAATCATGATGTAGAACGGATCTATACCAAGCTCAGCAACAAAGCGCATTTTGCACCGATTCATATATTGTTGTATACTCTGCCTGGTATTCCGAGTATTTATTACGGATCGGAATTTGGAATCGAAGGAAAGAAAGAAAAATTCTCAGATGCAAGCCTTCGTCCGGCACTGGATCTGGAAAATTACAAAAATGCCGTCACTGAAAATCCCTGTACAGCGCTGATTGCTGCACTCGGAAAGATCCGTCAGGACACACCGGCATTAAGCTATGGAAATTATAATGAACTGATGCTTACCAACCGGCAATATGCTTTTGCACGGGATCTGGACAATGTACGTGTGATTGTCACCGTCAACAACGATGACAATGCCACAGATATGAATCTGCCTGCAGGTAATACTGCCATCTATATCGGTGCACTTTCCGGTAACCGGGCAGAAGTACAGGGTGGAAGAATCCACGTGACGATTCCTGCGAACAGCGGCGATATCTGGATTCCGGAAGAACAGTTGAAGAACGAGACTCCGGTACCGGTTGCAATAATGAAAAAAGTAAAACCGGTAACCGTAAAAGAGCAGAAGACATCAGAAAATGAAACCATTGCCTGCGAAGAGAAAACAGAGCCTGCAACTGCTTTGAAAACAGATTGGAGTAAAACACCGGACGAAATGACGGTATCCGAACTTCAGGCGGCTATCCTTGAGAAGATGGCCGGAAACGGTCCGGTAACCGATCAGATGAAGAAGACCGTAGCTGACAACATCTGGCATGATTCACTGGTAAACTGGCTGAAGAGTTTTCATTAGATGTGTAACACGCGTAAATCAAAAAGTCGAAACTGAAATCACTTTTCGTGAATTTCAATTTCGACTTTTTATATATTGTTACAGATCTCTGTCATTGTATCTGTTCCAATGCTTTCCGAAGCTGTAACGGATGTGGCATGTCAAGAGCAGCTCTTTTCAATACGTCCTCCTGTACAAATACCTCCGAAGGTGTACCGTCTGCCCGTAATTGTCCATGGGCAAGAACTACAACTCTTGAAAAACACTGTGCTACAAAATCCATATCATGAAGAATCGCCAATACCAGTTTTCCCTGCTCAGAAAGACTGGCAATAATCTTCCGTATAATCTCTTTTCCTCTGTAATCCTGTGCAATCGTCGGTTCATCCAGAATAATTACATCTGTATCCATCGCAAGAACCGAAGCAATCGCAACCAGTTTCCGTTGAGAGAGTTCCAGATCATACGGGTTTTCATCCGCATAGGAAGTCAATTCTGTCAGTGCCAACGCTTCCATGGCTTTTTCCATGGCTTTTTCTTTTGGCATACCGATATTTAGCGGACCAAACATAACCTCATCAATGACCTTGTACTTGAAAATCTGATCATCCGGATTCTGAAAAACATAACCCACCTGTCCGGCAAGAGAGGCCACCGTACGCCTGGAAATATCTTCTCCCTGGTAGAGGATTGTTCCGGCAGAAGGCTTTAACAGACCTTTCAGTAAACGTACCAGTGTGGTTTTTCCGGCACCATTTTGTCCGATAATTGCCGTAGGGCGCTGATCCAGAGACAACTGGAAGTTTTCAAAAATAGGATGATCTTCTGTATAGGAAAACTTAAGATTTCTTACATCAAATCGATTTTCTGGTGCTTCTGCCAGGACAGTATCTGCCAGCTGCGGAAGTGTAACCTTTCTTTCCTTATCTCTTTTCAAAGCTTCTTTCACATCCTCAACAACTACAGGATACGTACCATCCGGACGAAAAAGATGTTGTTCGACACAATAACGGGTTACATAGGGAGGACAAATACCTAATTCTGCAAGATCAGGTCTTGAGAAGATCTTTTCCGGTGTGTCAAAAGCAATCTGTTTACCTTCATGTAAAAGTAATATTTTGTCACAGTAAGATGCCAGTTTCTCCATTTTCTGTTCAATCATAAAAATAGTAATACCTGTTTGGGCAAGTAACTCTACTGTATGGAAAACCTCTTCACTTCCCTGTGGATCCAGCTGGGATGTCGGCTCGTCAAGAAGCAGAATCTCCGGTTCCATGGCAAGAACAGAAGCGATGGCCACACGCTGCATCTGTCCACCGGACAGATCAAATGGGTTCTTCTCCCGAAACTGCCAGATGTCCAGTTGATGCAGAACCTTATCCAGGCGTTCTTGGATCTGTTCAGCCGGTACGCCAAAGTTTTCCAACCCAAAGGCTACTTCATCCCAAACAGTATCTTTCGCTCCGGAAAGCTGGTTAAAAGGATTCTGAAAGATCAGCCCGACTTTTTTGCAAAGTTCCGCAGTAGGTGTGGTAGCAGCAGCAATTCCATCAACAGTCACTTTACCTCCGTAAGCACCTTTATAAAACTGAGGAACCAGTCCGCAGAAAACCTGGCTGAGCGTACTTTTTCCCGCACCATTCTCTCCGATAATTCCAATGAATTCTCCTTTCTCAGCAGTAAAGGAGATATCATCCAACGCCAGCTTTTTTGTATGGGGATAGCGATATTTCAAATGTTCTACTTCTAAAAAAGCCATAAATAAATCCTCCCTGCCAGTGCCAGAATCAACCCTGCAATACACAGCCAGCTGAAGATCCGGTCTGCTTTTGTCTTCTGATGGGGATGCATCCAGGTTTTTAATCCTTTTGCACCAAATCCACGTACTTCCAATGCGATTGCCCGTTCTCTGGTAGCTGTCAGCGCACTCATAACAACCGGCGAGATCAGTGGAAGAAACGCCTTGATACGAACCAGAAGATTACCTTCTGTTTCCATACCGCGGCTTCTCTGGGCATCGGTGATGGTATGCATCGTCCCCATCATCTGCGGAATAATCTGAAACACAGAATTGATAATATAACCAAATCGCGGAGAAAATCCTTTTCGCTCCAACTCATCCACAAGCTCGGAAGGGCGGGTAGATAAAACGACAATTGCGAAAGACAGAAGCATATTCAGAATATTTAATCCGATATGCGCTGCATACAATAATCCTTCTTTATAAAACCTGAGAAATCCGATGGCAAACAGTACATTCTTGTTCTGTTGATTGACCAGACCATGAATCAGAAAAATTGTAAGAATAATTGTAAAAGAAAATGCAATCAGCGGCAGGGCTTTTTTAATAAGCCTGCCGCTTTTTAGCAGTACAAAACTGATTATGATCATCACTGCAAATCCCCACAAAGAACCAGTCAGAAGGGGAATGCAGATTGCTGCTGCCAGATACCATAATTTGGTAAATGGATGAAGCTGTGTCAGCCAGCTTCCGTTATTTGTGTATAAACTGATGGTTTTCATAAATTAATCCAGACTTTCGATAGTTTCTTCTGTATCATACAGAGTGGTAAGTTTCTTTGGAAGACCTTTGAGGATCAGGAATACGATGATCAGTGTGATCAGCTTATCCGGTACATCTACAACGATCTCATCCAGCAGAGAACCAAGTGCCAGTGGAAGTTTTGCTGCCTGTGTTGCGGCAAATACTGCATCACCCCATACATTTCCGGTTGTACCGCCCCAGAACAGAATGTTCAGTGGTGTGGAAACCACAACAGCTGCCAGTCCGCCTGCACATGCAGTCAACAGAGCTTTTGGGAATGTTTTCATAAATCCGATACGTGCCATGATACCGACAACCAGACCGATAAAGAGACTGGTCAGCGCATAGACCAGTGTAATATTATCACCGGTGGTAAATCCGTAGATCAGGTTATTTGCAGCACCACAGATGGCTCCGATGATCGGTCCGCCAAGTGCCGCACCGATACAGGTTCCGATGCTGTCCAGCCATAACGGCAGTTTCAGGAAACTGGCGAACAGTTTTCCGAGATAGTTGATTCCGATACATGCCGGTATCAGAACGATGACAGCGGCATTCAGTTGTGTTTTGAAAATCTTTTTCATGATTCATCCTCCCTCGATGTGATTTTTTATCTGTATCATCAGAAATGCAGGATACACAAGCTGCATACTATCTGTTTTTCGGATGATTTTCAGATATTTTGGTTTTGATTATTCCTGGATTCTGGTGAATGCTTCCAACGCTGTGAGAATTTCTCTTTCTTCCCCACTCATGGAAATTGCCTCTTTGGCGGCATATTTTCCAATATCTTCCGCGACAGAGGACTGAGAGGCGGCAACAACATTTAAAATCGATGCAGTACGCACACCTCGAAGGGAACCGAGTACAAATAACGCTGCGGTTTCCATATCAGAAGCAATTGCTCGTTTTCCGGCCCAATAACTGTAAAGTTCCGGGTTCCGATCACCATAAAGGCAGCTGTGACTGCGACAGATCCCCAGGTGATAAGGAATATTTTCAGCAACTGCACTTTCCCGGCAGGCACTCAGGAGATCAAAATCTGGTATCGCAGGATACTGTTCTTCCACATAAGCAGCAGAAGTGCCATCGTCCCGGATCGCCCCGGTTACAAAGATCAGATCGCCCAGAGCACATTCCGGCTGCAGGGCTCCGCAGCTTCCGATACGGATCAGGTTATGAACACCACACTGAATCAGTTCCTCCACAGCAATCGCACAGGAAGCAGCACCTATTCCGGTAGAAGTAACCAACATTTTTTTGCCCTTATATGTACCTTGCCAGCTACGAAATTCCCGGTTTGATGCAAGCAGTCTGGCGTCTTCCAGATGAGAAGCTACCGTATCTGCCCGTGCCGGATCTCCCGGTAACAGTACACAGTCCACATCCAGATCCTTCGGAAGACGGATATGCGGCATCAGGTTTTCAGACATAATCAAAACCTTCTTTCTAAAAATATTTGCCTGTTTACCTTAACACTTTACAGCTGTCTTGTCAATTGTAAATATAAAGCAATGGAATGTTCTGCAACAGGTTACTGAATAAGAAAACAGGATTGACTTTTCCCATAGATATCTTTATAGTGAAATTCAGGTGACTGTAAGTGTACTGAACAGTTACAAATGTAGAATCTTTGTAACTATTCAGTAGCCATTATCCCGCGAGGTATTTTGGCATAAATATGCCAAAATCCCGAGATATACAAGCAAAAATGCCATCACCGAAGGTGATTTTAAATGCATTTTTGCTCGTAACTGTGAAGGTACTGAACAGTTACGATTCTTTGTTTTGTTGCTGAGATAGAAAAGCAGAATATCTAATAAAAGGAGATTTGTATCATGAATGATTTATTATTAGTAATTGATATGCAAAATGTATACCTTCCCGACCAGCCATGGGCGTGTGAGACTGTAGCGCACACAAAGGCAAATATCCTGAAACTTCTGGAAAAGCATCCAAAAAATCAGACTATTTTCACCCGCTATATCGCCGCCGAACACCCGGTTGGAACCTGGAAAACCTATAACGAGCTGAACCGCAAAATTAATGAAGATCCCTGGATGAATGAACTGATGGATGGAATCAAAGAAGCAGCCGAAACGTACCTCATCTACGACAAAAGCACATATTCCTCCTTTCAGGTACCCGCCATCCGTCAGGCTGCCCGAGAAGCCGACCGCATCATCCTCACCGGCGTTGTCTCCGAATGCTGTGTCCTTTCCACTTTCTTTGAAGGCATCGACCTCGGCTGCAAACTCATCTGGCTCACCGATGCCACCTCCGGCCTGAACCCGATCCTTGAAGCAGAAACCCTGCACATCTTACAGGGATTGTCACCGCTCCACGTAGAGTTCATGACAACCGAAGAGTACCTGACACAACAATCCTGATTCAGACACGCTCTAGGAAATTCCGCATTAATCATCGCGATGATATATGTGATAAAATTGGAACTATTTCATTTCTTCCGGTTATTAATAAACAGCAGTAAGGAGTCGAAGCCCGGTTGGAACAACACTTTGTTGGCGGTTAGGTGAAGTTTTGAAATCCTGTGCTTAGTAAGACTTGGCGCTGAGCGGCTCTCCGCGAAGAGCCTAGTCGCACTTAGCACATAGTTCAAAATTCACCTGCCAACGTTGTTCCAACCGGGCTTCGACTCCTTACTGCGTCCGTTTGTTAATACCTTTTTATTCTCCACGTTTCCTAGGATACTTTTTATCCAGCCGTTTTTCCCGTCTGCGCAACATCCGTTTCCGAATCCCCGCCACAATCTGCGAAATATACCTCAACAACGGCTCCGTAGCAACCGCAAACACGATCAGCGTCATACAACACTTCCGTGTCATCACTCCAATTCCAAACAGATTCTTCAAAAAGATCACACAGAACAACAATCCAGCCACCATAGCCGACCACACGATCCAGCGGAATACATTCATCGGTTTGCTGATTTTAAACAGAATCATCAGTCCGACAATTGCAAGCAGAAGAGTAGCAGCCGTGGAAATTTCCTCGTTTGACATTCCAAACGTCTGCCCGAATACTGTAAGGAATCCTACAATCAGTACATCCGTAAGTCCGGCCGGAAGCGCTTTTAAAAGCACATTCGTAAGGAAATGGCCTTCAATCATCTTCTTGTTCGGTTCCATTGCCAACAGGAATGCCGGAATACCAATGGTAAACATGGCCACCATGGAAATCTGAGATGGTTCCAGCGGATAGGTGATCATAAACGCCATAGAAAACAACGACAGCAGAAAGCTGAAAATATTTTTTACCAGAAACAAGCTTGCAGATCGTTCGATATTATTAACGACCCGACGTCCTTCCAGTACAACCGAAGGCATACACGAAAAATTAGATTCCAGCAATACCAGCTGAGAAGCCTGTGCTGCTGCGTCACTTCCCGAGGCCATCGCAATACTGCAGTCAGCGTCTTTCAGTGCAAGTACATCGTTGACACCATCACCGGTCATTGCAACGGTTTTCCCTGCTTCTTTCAATGCACGGACAAACTGTCGCTTCTGATCCGGTGTCACACGGCCGAAAACCGTATATTTTAACACTGCTCGCTTGATATCATCCGGTGTTTTTAACTGACTGGCATCGATGTAATTATCCGCATTGGCGATTCCCGCCTGAGAAGCTACTTTTGATACTGTAACCGGATTATCACCGGATATAACCTTGATATCCACACCCTGATCTGCAAAATACTGAAATGTCTCCCAGGCTTCTTTACGGATCGGATTGGCCAGCAATACAAGACCATAAGGAACCACTGCTTCTGTCAGTGCTTTTCCGTCCGGAGTTCCCTCGTATCGACCGAAAACCAGGACACGATAACCCTCGCTTCCATAAGATTCTATTGTTTCTTTATATATTTCATAATCATCCCGAAGAACAAATTCCGGTGCACCAAGCACATAAGAAGTCGTATGAAAAGTAACACTGCTGTATTTGAAAGCGGAAGAGAATGAAGTTACTGAAGTAGCTACCTGTCCGCTTCCCTGTGTAAAATATTCCTGCATTGCTGCCATTGTAATGTTATCTTTCGACATAGCGTGGGCAAAATCACCCAGCAGTTCTTTCAATGGGGGAAGTTCTTCTTTTTCATATGGTTCCAGAGAAACCACATCATGAACCTTCATGGTATTTTCGGTAATGGTACCGGTTTTATCAACACATAGCACATTGACCCTGGCAAGCGTCTCGATACACTTCATATCATGTACAAGAACTTTTTTCGTGGCCAATCGCATTACACTGACTACCAGAGCTACACTGGCCAGCAGATATAACCCTTCCGGAATCATACCAATGATGGCCGCAACCATAGCCTGCATACTGGTCTTGATGGAACTGTCACCAAGCAGATACTGCTGTCCAAAAAGAACAATCCCAATCGGAATGATCAGAAATCCAACAATCTGAACCAGTTTATCCAGGGAACGGATCATCTCAGACTGTTCCCCTTCTTTGGTTGCCTTTGCTTCCAGTGTCAGTTTTGAGATATAAGAGTCTGCACCTACCTGTTCCAGTCGTCCGAAACAGGAGCCGGAAACAACAAAACTTCCGGACATCAACGTGTCCCCGGGTTTTTTGGTGATCTCATCGGATTCCCCGGTCAGAAGGGATTCGTTGACCTGTACCTCCCCGTCAATCACAGTAGCATCGGCACAGATCTGATTCCCCGCCTGAAATTTTACAACATCATCCAGCACCGCCTTTTCTGCGGGAATCGTCTGAAGCTTTCCTTCACGCACAACAGTAGCTTTAGGCGCATTCAACACACTCAACTTGTCCAGTACTTTCTTGGAACGGATCTCCTGAATAATACCAATTAGAGTGTTACAGATAATGACCGGGAGAAAAGTCAGATCACGAAATGCACCGACCAGAAGCAGCAGAACTGCAATCACAAGAAAAATCAGGTTGAAATACGTAAATACATTGCTGATGATAATTTCTTTGGTCGTCTTGGAAGGAGAATCCACCGGGGCATTGCTCCATCCTTTTTCCATCCGTTCTTTCACCTGTGCCTGAGTAAGTCCGGTATCCGCGGTTGTCTCAATCCGTGCAACCGGTTTTCTCAGGATCTTTGTTTCCTGAGAATCCTTTGTTTTCTTCAATGGCGTTGCCTCCTTTTACTGTATCTGTTGAAGTCCCGTAATGTCCGGTTCGATCAGAAGGGAGTAGTTTGTGTAATATACAACAAATCCCGGTTTCCCGCCGGTTGGCTTCCGGAGATTTTTCTTCTGTGTATAATCAATTTCCACCTTCGGTGCCTGTCTGCCCTTGGAATAGTAAGCTGCCAGCTTTCCTGCTTCTTCAAAGGTGCGATCCGGAAGTTCTTCATTTTTTGATTTTACGATCACATGGGATCCCGGCTGTCCTTTGGCATGGAACCACCAGTCATTGCCGGAAGCAAACTTAAAAGAAAGCTCATCGTTCTGAAAATTATTTTTGCCGACATAGATATCATATCCATCGCTGGAAATATAATGGTATGGACGAGAGGTGACTTTTACTTTTTTTCCTCCTGTATTTTTCCGCTTTACATATCCATATTCCATCATTTCTTCTTTGATCTGTACAAGATCTTCTTCCGATGAGGCAATATCAAGAGAAGCGGCAATGGATTCCAGATGCTTGATCTCATCTCCGGTTTCCTGCAACAGTGTATCCAGTGCTTCCTTGGTTCGCTTTAACTTGCTGTATTTATCGAAGTATTTCTTGGCATTTTCCTGTGGGGTCATCGTTTCATCCAGTGGAATCTGAATCATTTCATTGGTGTAATAATTCAACGCCTCCATGGACTTTGCACCAGGCTCCACTTCATAGCCGTAAGTATTCAGCAGCTCTCCCCAGACACGGTATTTTTCTTTTTTCTCTGTATCCTTCAGCTGTTTTTGCTGTAACTGATATTTTTTTACATTTCGCTCCAGTGCATTCTGTACGATTTTTCGCAGATCTACTGTTTTCTGACGCATCTTTGTGACAATATTTTTTTCGGCATAATATGTCTCTAACACCGGGAAGATCGATGGATAAGAGACAGCACGGTAATCCTGATACTGAGACAGTGGAAAGCAGGCAAATTCTACCGGCTCTTTTCCTTTATATATAATGTTTGGTTCGAAATGCCCGTCCCTGATGTCATCTACCATGCGAAGAAAAGTATGTGCCAGATGTACCCGCTCCACATCCTCAAGTCCGTCGGTTGGAATACCGCCATCGATGCCGGCGCGATAGCAAACTTCTTCTGCCATCAGAGGACTGATTCCCGTGATAGAAGTGTAGATTGCTTTTGCCACATTCACAGGACGCGGAAAAATCTTTTCCTGAAAGATTTCTTCCGTTAATACAAACGGATTCAGTTTTGACTGTGTTTCCGGTATAAAATACGGACGCCCGGGAAGGACTTCTCTCACAGAACTCATATGAGCTGACACATGTTTGATACTGTCGATGATCTGGTCCTTTTCGTTACTAAAGATAATGTTGCTGTGTTTTCCCATGATCTCCACAATCAGATATTTGGTACACAGATCACCGAGTTCATTCAGATGTTCAATAGTAAAACGGATGATCCGCTCCATACCCGGCTGTTCAATCGCGATGATCTTGCCACTCCCGATATGCTTTCTTAACAACATACAGAAGTTGGGTGCCGTCAGTGGACTTGGTTTATTAGTTTCCGTCAGATAAATCAGCGGGAGAGAAGCACTGGCTGATAAAAACAGACGGTACTGTTTCCGCTGATTTTTAATGGTTATGATCAACTCATCATTTTCCGGCTGGGCGATCTTGTTAATCTTACCGCCGGTGATGGTCTGATTTAATTCTGTTACAATATTTGCAATTGTGATTCCGTCAAAAGCCATAAAAACACACTCCTTCTTTGAATATTTTTATTATAACAGAAAAAAAGGATTTGACTAGGGTTTTGTAATGACTTATAATAAAAACATATGCATATTAAGCAATAATTAAGAAATTATTTAAGGTGAGAAAACTATTATGATTAAAAGCATGACAGGATTTGGAAGAGCCGAGGCACAGGACGAGCAGCATAAATTTACGGTCGAAATCAAATCTGTAAATCATCGGTATCTGGATTTTAACATCAAGATGCCGAAAAAGCTCAGCTTTTTCGACAGTGCGATCCGTACACTGTTAAAAGAGTACATGCTGAGAGGAAAGGTCGATATCTTTATCAGTTACGAGGATTTTACACAGTCTCACATGATTCTGCAGTATAATCAGGACGTAGCCAGCCAGTATATGGCATATTTTAAAAAGATGGCAGATACCTTTGGTATCTGTAACGACATCACCGCAGCGGAGCTTGGCAGGTTCCAGGATGTATTTACAATGGAAGAAGTGGATTCGGATGAAAAAGAATTATGGGGACTTCTGGAACAGGTACTCCGGAAAGCCTGTGAACAGTTTGTTGAGACACGGAAGACGGAAGGGGAGAACCTCCGGACTGATCTTTTGCAGAAACTTGATCAGATGTTTGAAAAAGTTGGAATGGTGGAGGAGCGTTCACCGCAGATTCTCCAGGAGTACCGGCAGAAACTGGAAGATAAGATGAAAGAACTGTTAAGCGATACACAGATTGAAGAAAGCCGAATCGCGTCAGAGGTTATCATCTATGCAGACAAGATCTGCACAGATGAAGAAACAGTTCGTCTGAAAAGTCACATCCGTCATATGAAGGAAGTACTCGCCGATGGTGAAGGCATTGGCCGAAAACTGGATTTTATTGCACAGGAGATGAACCGGGAGGCGAACACCATACTGTCCAAGGCAAATGATTTGGAAACATCCAATCTGGCAATTGACCTGAAAACAGAGATTGAGAAAGTGCGGGAGCAGATTCAGAATATTGAATAATCCGCAGAATGAGGGCACGCAATGGCCGGTTTTATTAATATCGGATTCGGTAATATAGTCAACCGTGACAAAATAGTTGCCGTAGTCAGTCCGGATGCTGCTCCGGTCAAACGAATGGTGCAGCAAGGAAAAGAAGAGAAGATAGTGATCGACGCTACCCAGGGACGGCGAACAAAAGCAGTACTTGTCACCCAGGAAGGATTTCTGGTGTTGTCGGCATTACAGCCGGATACTATCGGAAAGCGTCTTCATGCAGAAAAAATTATAGAAGAAAAAGGTGATCTGGATGAGTAAAAAAGGAAGTCTGGTAATTATTTCCGGTTTCTCAGGTGCCGGAAAAGGAACAGTAGTCAAAGAACTGATGAAGAACTATGAATGTTATGCACTGTCCATCTCGGCAACTACAAGGAATCCGCGGCCGGGAGAAGAAAACGGACGGGAATATTTTTTTAAGACAAAAGAAGAGTTTGAAGAACTGATCCGTCAGGATGCGCTGTATGAATATGCACAATATGTAGATAATTATTACGGCACACCGAAAGCTTATGTAGAAGAACAGCTGGCTGCCGGTAAAGATGTCATTCTGGAAATTGAAGTGCAGGGTGCCTTGAAAGTAAAAGAGAAGAATCCACAGGCTCTGTTATTATTCGTAACCCCACCATCTGCGGAAGAGCTCAAACACCGTCTGATAGATCGTGGAACAGAAACCATGGACGTGATCAACGACCGTATGCGCCGTGCTGCGGAAGAATCCGAGATCATGGATCATTATCAGTATCTGGTCATCAACGATGATCTGGATACTTGTGTAAAGGAAGTTCACCAGCTGATTCAGAGCGAGCACCTGAAGGTCTCTGAGAATCTTGATCTGGTTGCTGATATACAAAAAGAACTCAAAGAAATGAAAGGAGAATAAATTATGATACATCCATCTTATACAGAATTAATCCAGGCAGTAAACAAAGACGTTGAGGAGAGCGATACTCCTGTATGCAACAGCAGATATTCCATCGTTCTTGCTACCAGCAAACGTGCCAGACAGCTGATCGCAGGTGCGGAACCGATGGTAAGTTATTCGCTGAATAAACCACTTTCTATCGCCGTAGATGAGGTTTATAAAGGAAAAGTAACTATCATCCCGGACACTGAAGATGTAGAAGAAGCTGAGGCAGAAGCAGCTCTTGAAAAAGAACTGGAAGCGGAAGACAAAAGCGCAGAAGAATAATCAGGTCAATAAGAGGGGATGCTGCATGAGCGTGCTGGCATCTCTTTTTTAACCAATGGAAAGGATTTATTAATCTATGTATATATTTTTCATGTCTCTCGGATGTGACAAGAATCTGGTTGATTCAGAAGAGATGCTGGGGGCGCTGGTAAGCCATGGATTCGAAGTGACCGATGATGAGTCGCAGGCAGATGTGATTGTCGTCAATACCTGTTGTTTCATCCATGATGCAAAAGAAGAAAGTATTCAGGCGATTCTTGAGATGGCTGACTATAAAACCAAAGGCAATCTGAAAGCACTGATTGTGACCGGCTGTCTTGCTCAGCGTTACAAAGAAGAGATCACAAAAGAGATCCCGGAAGTAGATGCCGTTCTAGGTACTAACAGTCAGGCAGCTCTTTTAGATGCCGTTGATGAAGCCCTGAAAGGAAAAGTAAGTCATGTATTTACACCACTGGAGGGCATACCGCAGATGCCCGGCAAGCGTATGATCACAACCGGCGGTTTTTATGAGTATCTGAAGATAGCCGAAGGATGTAACAAACACTGTACTTACTGTATCATTCCGAAAATCAGAGGAAACTATCGCAGCGTTCCCATGGAAACTCTGATTGAGCAGGCAAAACAGCTGGCAGAACAGGGCGTCAGAGAACTGATTCTGGTAGCCCAGGAAACCACCATCTACGGAACAGATCTTTATGGTAAGAAATCACTGCACCTGTTGTTAAAAGAACTCTGTAAGATTCCCGGAATTGTCTGGATCCGTGTTCTGTACTGTTATCCGGAAGAAATCTATCCGGAGCTGATCGAGACGATTCGTGATGAGAAAAAAATCTGTCATTATCTGGATCTGCCAATCCAGCACGCCAGTGATAAAATCCTGAAACGAATGGGAAGACGTACTTCAAAACAGCAGCTGATCGACATGGTTTCTACTCTTCGCAGAGAGATCCCGGATATTGTCCTTCGAACTACGCTGATTACCGGTTTCCCGGGAGAAACTCAGGAAGATCATGAGGAACTGATGGAATTTGTGGATCAGATGGAATTTGACCGTCTTGGTGTATTTACGTATTCTCCGGAAGAAGATACACCGGCAGCAACTATGGAGGACCAGATTCCGGAAGAAGTCAAACAGGATCGCCAGGCAGAACTTATGGAACTGCAGCAGGAAATTTCTCTGGAGCGAGGAGAAAGCTGTGTGGGAAAAGACTATCTGGTGATGATAGAGGGAAAAGTAGCAGATGAAAATGCTTATGTGGGACGTACGTACGCAGATGCACCGGGCATTGATGGTTATATGTTTATCAATACCGGAGAACTTCTGATGTCTGGTGATTTTGTAAAAGCACACGTAACAGGATCCCTGGAATATGATTTGATAGGAGAGATTGCAGATGAATACACCGAATAAACTTACGATGCTTCGTATTATTTTGATTCCGTTTTTTGTAGTATTTCTTCTTGGAAATTTTGGCACCTGGTCCAAATGGATGGCACTTGCTATCTTTGTTATAGCAAGTCTGACTGATATGCTGGATGGCTATCTGGCGCGACGGGATAATCTGGTAACTAATTTTGGAAAGTTCATGGATCCACTGGCAGACAAACTGCTGGTTTGTTCTGCCATGATCTGCCTGGTTGATATGTCCCGGATCCCGAGCTGGATCGTTATCATCATCATCGGACGTGAATTTGTTATCAGTGGTTTCCGACTGATCGCTTCCGATAATGGCGTAGTTATCGCAGCTAATTACTGGGGCAAATGTAAAACTGTCTGCCAGATGTTTATGATCATCATTCTGATTGCAAACCTGGGTGGTGGTTTTGTGATTGTGGAGCAGATTCTGATCTATGCTTCTTTGATCCTGACCGTGATTTCTCTGATCACATACCTGTGGCAGAACCGCAGTGTTCTTTCCATGCAGGAATAGAATACAACAACTGAAAATTATAAAATATAAAGAAGAGATATTTGTGGAGTAATTACAGATATCTCTTCTTTTTGAATCTTCCGATAATTTTATCGTTTTATCCCCTTCGAAGCATTTTCATCATCGACAAGATCCGATCCATTTTTGCAATTTCCTGTGATGATTTTCCTTTTTTTAACACCTTTGTAATCATATCCATCTCTCCGGGGCTGAACTGCAGTCCGTTTTTCTTTGAATTGGCTGCTGCGGACATTAAAAATGCAAGCATTTCGTTCTGATTTTTTTTACTTCCCTGTTGTATCAGAGACTGTAACAGTGCCATCTTGGCTGGATCAATTCCTTCCAGTGTCGAATCCTTCATCCATTCCTGAGTCATAAAACTTTTACCTCCTTATCCAAGCGGATCTGCAGGTTCCTGAGGCATCTGCAAAATCTCCAGTGCGTGAAAGGCAAATAAGATCTGATCAATCATTTCTTTCTGGCTTTCACCTGCATACGTTCGAAGCTGCTGCAGAATATCCAGTGGCTGCGAAGCTCCGGACTCTTCGGACATCATCATCAGTTCTGCAGGACCTCCGGAAAACATTGCAATTGTATGGGAAAGTTCCATCATTTTTGCATACAAAGCAAAAACCCGCTGTACATCTGCCGGAAAATAAGGGACGGCGGCTTTCAGCATCTGTAAAGAATCCTGAGCCAGCATCTGATCCAGAGGTGTCATCGGAGCTATATGGTCTTCATTCATATAATTTCCCCGTTTTTTCTACTATCTTATGCTTCACATCGGAAAAAGAGAAGCCGGCTGCATAAGATATAAGCAGGAATGTGACTTTTGAAAGGAAGTATCCGGTATGGAAAATCGAAAAAGAAAGACGCAAAAACTTGTTATTGACGGAAACGCACTCTACGAACTGGATATCGAATGTCTGGAGCGAAAACCGAAAGGAATTCCCTTGCAATCCACCAGAAATACCCCTATAATAGAACAGGCAAAAAATAATACAATAAGAAAAAGGAGACGTTATGACAAATCAAACAAATGATGTGATTCGCGATGCCAAACAACTCGGAATCCCCAAAATGTTGATCCTTGGTCTGCAGCATATGTTTGCCATGTTCGGTGCAACCATTCTGGTTCCGATTCTGGTAAACAGCTATTTTACAGATGCCTGTGGCGAAGGTCCGACACACGGACTGACCGTCGCCGTAACTCTGTTCTGTGCAGGTTTCGGCACTCTGTTATTCCATGTGTGCTCCAGGTTCCAGGTTCCTGCATTTCTTGGATCTTCCTTTGCTTTCCTTGGGGGATTTTCAACAGTAGCCAACCTGAACACCGGTATGTATGCAACCATGAGTGTTAATGACAAAGCTGCGTACGCCTGCGGTGGTGTGGTTGTAGCCGGTTTGATGTATCTGGTGCTTGCTCTGATCATTCGTCTGGTGGGCGTAAAACGTGTGATGAGGTTCCTTCCTCCGGTAGTAACCGGACCGGTCATCATCTGTATCGGACTGAGTCTTGCCGGTTCTGCGATCAACAATGCTTCCACCAACTGGTTTCTCGCACTTGTTGCTCTGGCCGTAATTATCATCTTTAACATCTGGGGAAAAGGTATGTTTAAAATTATCCCGATACTGATGGGGGTTGTGATCTCATATGTGGTCGCACTGATCATGAACGCGATGGGAATTACCAATCCGGACGGCTCTGCCATCCTGAACTTTTCTTCTGTAAGTACTGCAAACTGGATAGGTCTTCCGCCGATGCAGTTCGCAAAATTTGACGTGACTGCCATCCTGGTTATGGCTCCGATCGCTATCGCAACTATGATGGAACACATAGGTGATATGTCTGCCATCTCTGCGACGGTTGGGAAAAACTTTCTGGCAGAACCCGGACTTCACAGAACACTGCTCGGAGATGGTCTTGCTACAGCTCTGGCAGGCCTTCTCGGCGGACCGGCCAATACCACCTACGGAGAAAATACCGGCGTTCTGGAACTGAGCCGTGTACATGATCCGTTGGTTATCCGTATCGCTGCATGCTTTGCGATCATCATCAGCTTTATCCCGAAAGTATCCGCCATCATCAGTACCATGCCATCTTCAATCATCGGTGGTGTCAGCTTTATGCTGTATGGTATGATTTCTGCAATCGGTGTGCGTAACGTGGTGGAAAACAAAGTAGACCTGACCAAATCAAGAAACCTGATCATCGCAGGTGTCATCTTTGTCTGCGGTCTTGGATTCAGCAATGGTATCACTTTTACCATCGCAGGCACTCCAATTACCCTGACAGCACTTGCTATCGCAGCAATCGCAGGTATTCTGCTGAACATCATTCTGCCGGGCAACGACTACGAATTCGGTGTCAATGAAACCGGAGATGAAAACCGTGGAATTCATGCAAGTACAGGTAAAAAAAATGCATAATATGACAACAGAAAAATTATTTTCTTTCATTGAAAACAGTCCGACTGCATTTCATGCGATCGAAGCGATGCGATGCAGACTGAAGGCAGAAGGCTACCAGCCACTTCTTGAGGGATCTGACTGGAACTTGCAGGCAGGTGGAAAATACTATGTGATCCGCAACGGCTCATCCATCATTGCCTTCCGTATCCCTGCAAAGGAGTGGAAAGGCTTTCAGATCATGGCAAGCCACAGCGATTCCCCGATGTTCAAGATTAAAGAGAACCCGGAGATAGAGGCAGAAGGACATTATGTAAAACTGAACGTAGAGAAATATGGCGGTATGCTCTGCGCTCCGTGGTTTGACCGTCCGCTGTCCGTAGCTGGCCGCCTGGTAGTGAAAGACGGAGAGCAGATTGTCACAAAACTGGTGGATGTTAAAAAGGACCTGGTGATGATTCCAAGCCTCGCGATCCACATGAACCGTGATGCCAACAACGGCGTTCCGTTTAATCCGCAGAAAGAGCTCCTTCCTCTGTATGGAGATGAAAACGCAAAAGGAACCTTTATGGAACAAATGGCAGCACTTGCCGGTGTTGCCCGGAAAGATATTCTGGCACACGATCTTTATGTATACAGCCGGACTCCCGGTACTGTATGGGGTGCTTCGGGAGAATATATTTCCTGCGGTCGTCTGGACGATCTGCAGTGTGCATTCTCGTCACTGGAAGGTTTCTTACAGGCACAGGACGGAGAAAGTATTCCGCTTCACTGTGTCTTTGACAATGAAGAAGTGGGAAGTTCCAGCAAGCAGGGGGCTGCTTCTACATTGCTTCGCGACACGTTGATCCGCATCTGTGAAGCAATGGGAAAAAACCAGTCCGCTTACCGAAGATATCTGGCAAACAGCTTTATGATCTCCGCAGATAATGCTCATGCCGTACATCCAAACTATACAGATAAGGCGTGTCCGACCAACCGTCCGTATATGAATGGAGGTATTGTGATCAAATACAGTGCCAATCAGAAATATACTACAGACGGCATGGCCGCAGGTATCTTCCAGGAAATCTGCAAACGGGCAGATGTACCATATCAGACCTTTTTAAACCGTTCTGATATGGCAGGTGGCTCTACCCTTGGTAATATCTCCAACACACAGGTAGCGTTAAATACCGTAGATATCGGCCTTCCACAGCTGGCCATGCATTCACCTTATGAAACCGCAGGAAGTGAAGATACCGGATATCTGATCCGTGCTGCTGCCTACTTCTTTGAGAGTTCGATCTGCGAGAGTGGTTATGGAAGCTATACAATCAAACACATATAATCATGCATGCGACATGCTGATATAACTATTCTATATTGTCAAAAGGCAGGTGCGTAACCATTGAACGTACCTGCCTTTTAGTACATTGCATATCAGGATTTCCTATCTCTTTTCCCCGGACTCCCGGCAATAACTGTCACGTGTCATCCTTTGACTTAATTCACATCACACTATTATGTAGATATACGCCTGCGGCAGAGAACAGACACCGCAGGCGCAGGGAAATAATACAGTTATTAACGAAACGATGTACTAAAGCGTGTCTAAAAAATCATTTCCGTAATCTGCAAGCCCCAATTTGCGGTATATTTTACCCTCATTCGGATAAAATTTCCCACAAATTGGGACTCACAGCTCAAGAAAAGCCTTTTTCAGACACGTTTAGAAGCAGCCGTTTCCGCATCCGCCGCAGCACAGAAGGATCAGCAGAATCAGGCAGTAGTTGTTGTCATTGTTTCCGCAGCCACAGCCATCATTATTTCCGCAGCAAGCCAGAAGGATCAAGATCCAGAGAATGCAGCTACAGTTTCCGTTTCCGCCCCAGAAATTAAACAGTCCGTTTCCATTGCATCCATTGTTGCATCCGCCGTTACATCCATTGTTACATCCATTGTTACATCCACAGTCCCGTTCGCATCCGCAGTTTGTAGCAGTGATATCACTCATTGAAGTATTCCTCCGTTTAGGATTGATTACACTTCATCTTATGGAATGGACATACAGATGGTTACGGATTCACCAAAAAGTTTTTAAGTTGTGGAAATCGCACGAAACACCTGATAAATGTCCAGTGTTCCATATCCCCATTCCCGGTTGGGATAAAAAAGATCCGGATTCCTGATTGCTCCGCGAATCAGAAGATTCTTCATCTCATAGGTTGACAGATAGCGGGAAAACGGCAATTTCTGTCCCCATTCCATCAAAAGAGCACAGCTTCCCGCTGTCAGGGCAGCAGCAACACTCGTTCCGTCCCGCTGTACATAACTGTCCCTGATTCCCGGTCCGGACACCTTCACCCCCGGGGCACAAAGGTCCGGCTTGACCTGTTGATTTCTTGTATAGCCACGGCCGGAATTGAGATAGATACTTTTGCTGTAAGCATCGTAAGCCCCTGCAGTAATCACATATGGGGAATTTCCCGGTGCTGTGATGGTTGTATAAGGATCCGGCATAAGAAAGCTGATATTCGAAGACACAAATCCACTTACGGGAAGCCACAGATGGAATTCACTTCTGGTATTACCGGATGCATAGACCTGTATCGTCCAGATTCCCGGTGTGGGCATAACAAAACGAAGAAAAATAAGCTGACTGCCGGAAGTACTCTGTATTACTTCATAATATAGTTCAATGTGGGTACGATCAAGAAAAAACGGAATATTCTGCATCTGTCCAAGCCTTGCCGGTATCCGCGGAATTATCTCCCCGGAAGGAGAGCGAAAGCCTACCGAGAACAGTTCCGGTGGAAAGCCCCACAGTTCTGCAAAGAATCCAGGACAGCCCTCGGGAACCAGAATTTCCACAGATGCGGGCTGGGTATATCCTGTAACATTACCAAAATAATGATGTGCCTTTCCTGCTTCATTTCCCGCTGCAGTAACGCAGACAATTCCCGGAACCGTACCCAGTCTCTGTAAAGTGAGATCAAGGGGGGTATATCCCATATGATCTCCCTGGTTACTCCCCAGTGCCAGACACAACACCAACGGCAGCTTGAGGCGTTCTGCCAGTTCCACAAGATACTGAATTCCCGTCATAATATCATTTTCCTGATATACCGGTTTCTCTCCGGAATAAAAATAAAAATTTTGAAGCGGCTGTTTTGCTTCCTTTAGCTTCACTACCGCAATCTGAGCCTCATTGGCTGCTCCGATGAATTCCTGCTGCCGGTTTTCACTTCCGGCAGCTACCCCCGCTATAAAGGTTCCATGTCCTTCCGGATCTGTCACCGGCACAAGGGAAAGAGGATTTTCCAGATTTACTGCCTCTCGGATCTGTTCTGCCGTATAGACGGTCCCATACCCGAAAGGTCCGTCCCCGGTGGAAGAGGGCACTGTCTGATCCCAGATTTCCACGATCCGCGTCTGTCCATCTGCTGATAAAAAAGCCGGATGCGTATAATTGATTCCCGTATCCACAAATCCCAGTAACACATTTTTTCCATGAAGATTCAGCCCTGGTTGATTTTGTGTCTGCAGGATTCCGCTGACTTCCAGACTGGTTGTATCCAGAGGAATATACAGATTCGGAACCAGACTGTACACAAACCGTATATTTTCAAGAAGTTCATTCGGCCGAATCGGTATATGGATCACTACAAACTGATCGTTGATCACAGTAGGTTCATACGGAGCAATGATCTGCTGATAGAATTCCTCGTCAATTTTTCCGTATGGAAGGATCAGATCTATTCTGTCATTTGCATAGATAGCATCCTGGTGCTGACTCATATCATACCTGTTGGTCTTTTTTTTACTATATGCACCGTTTCCGCTTTCCCTTTCACCTTTTATATCATACCATAGAAAAAAGGCCGGATTTTCTATGTACACAAATACATGGACAGGAACCGGTATTGGCGTTGCCATTTTAGATACCGGACTGTATCCCCATATCGATTTTGGTGAACGGATCCGGGGATTTCAGGATTTTCTCGGACACCGTCCTTACCCTTATGATGACTCCGGACACGGAACACATGTGGCAGGAATTCTTGCCGGCGACGGAACAGCCAGTGACAGACGCTATCAGGGTGTTGCACCCGGGTGTCACCTGGTTGCTGCAAAAGTACTCGACAGGCGTGGAAACGGACGCTTACAGGATGTTTTACGGGCACTCCAGTGGATCTCTTTCAATCAGAACCTCTATGGAATACGAATCATCAATATTTCTGTGGGCGCTGCCGCAATGGATTCAAAAGCTGCCGCACGACTGATAAAAGCAGTGGAACAGGCATGGGATCAGGGCTTTGTTGTGGTGACCGCAGCCGGTAATATGGGACCTGCATATGGAAGTGTCACAGCCCCGGGCAGTAGTAAGAAAGTGATCACTGTGGGAGCAAGTGATATGCTGGACCGGATCAGTTCTGTCTCCGGTGCCGGTCCCACAGCAGAATGTGTCTGCAAACCGGATCTGGTGGCCCCCGGGGCAGATGTGATCTCCTGTGCCAACAAAAGAAACAGCTATGCCATCAAAAGCGGAACATCGATGTCCACACCAAGAGTTTCGGGAGCTATTGCTTTGTTGTTACAGAAAGATCCTTTTCTTACAAATGTGGAAGTAAAAATGCTGCTGCGAGAATCCTGTTTGGATCTCGGATATCCAAGAAACCGCCAGGGATGGGGAAAACTGGACATTCAAAAACTTCTTGCACTCTAAACAGACATGGCACCAAAAACACAAGGTGCAGGGATTCAAACAGTTATAACCATCGAACCACCTTGACATAAAAAGTCCGTGAATGACCTGAAAACAGTTTTCAGATCATTCACGGACTTTAATTTACATGAGCAACGAGCCAAAGTCCGTGCTTGCACGAGACCTTGGCGTTGCTAAGCGCCAGTGGCGCTTGTTTAGCAACGACCGAAACGGAGTGTAGAGGCCGCGATAACTATGAGAAACTCGCAGAGCGTGTTTCTCATAGTTTACGCCAGTTCCTCCCATTTTGCATACAGTTCTTCCAGTTTTTCTGCAATTGCTGCCTTTTCTTTTGAAAGCCGCACACATTCCACCACATTGACAGCAATCTCCGGCTGTGCCATCTCTTCATCAATCTCACCGTCTCTGGTTTCCAGCTTTTCGATTTCTGCTTCTGTTTTTTTTAGATCATTCTCCCGTTTTCGAAGTCTCGCCTGTTCTTCTTTCTGCTGTTTCCAGTCAAGTTTGGTTGCAGATGCTGAAACATCTGCAACAGCTTCTTCCTCCTTCGGTGCATAAATCTGTGTCAGTTCTTCTTTTTTCTCCAGATAATAGTCATAATTACCGATATAATTGACCATTGCCTGATTTGTAAGCTCCAGGATCCGGGTCGCGGTCTGATTAATAAAATAACGATCGTGAGACACATACAGTACAGTTCCGGTATAGTGTTTCAGCGCCTGTTCCAGAATTTCTTTGGATACGATATCCAGGTGGTTGGTCGGCTCATCGAGAATCAGGAAGTTCGCTTCGGAAAGCATCAGCTTTGCCAGAGAAACGCGACCACGCTCGCCACCGCTAAGAGCACTGATCAGTTTAAAGACATCATCTCCGGTAAATAAGAACGCAGCCAGTACATTGCGGATTTCTGTATTTGTCAGATAAGGATACTCATCGGAGATTTCTTCAAAGATTGTTTTCTCCATATGGAGTACGTGATGTTCCTGATCATAATAACCGATCTGTACTTTACTACCCAGTTCGATTTCCCCTGCATCCGGCTCCACCAGACCATTTAAAATCTTAAGAATGGTTGTCTTACCGGTTCCATTGGCGCCGATAATCGCAACACGTTCTCCCCATTTCACAGAAAAATCCACGTTGGAGAACAGCTCCTGCTGAGGAAATGCTTTCGCCAGATTTTTTACTGTTAATACATCGTTTCCGCTGACTACACGCGGCTTCAGTTCCAGATGCATTTCGACATTTTCTTCCACCGGTTTATCCAGCACATCGATCTTATCCAGCATTTTCTCCCGGCTCTCTGCACGTTTGATGGATTTTTCCCGGTTGAAAGATTTTAATTTTGCAATGACTTCTTCCTGATGCTTGATTTCCTGTTGCTGATTCAGCCATGCCTTATATTCCGCATCTCGGATCATTGCCTTTTTCTCTGCATACGCAGAATAATTCCCCATAAAAGTACGAACATGTCCACGATCGATTTCGACTACTTTTGTCACGACGCGATCCAGAAAATAACGGTCATGGGAGACGATAAATACCGCGCCTTTATAGTTGATCAGATATGTCTCCAGCCATGCAATAGATTCCATATCCAGGTGATTGGTCGGCTCATCAAGAAGAATTATATCCGGGTTGGACAACAGCAGACGTCCGAGCGCCACACGGGTTTTCTGTCCGCCGGATAATGTGCCGATCTTTCTTGAAAAATCCTCTTCCTCAAATCCCAGACCTTTTAATACACCTACAACTTCACTGCGGCAGGCATAACCACCTTCCAGTTCAAACTGATGAGTGAGACGGGAGTAGGAAGCGAGCAGTTCATCCAGTTCCCGTCCGGTCAACGTCTTCATCTGCTGTTCCATGGTGCGGATCTTTTCTTCCATGTCTAACAGATACTGTTTGACAGAAAGCAGCTCCCCGTAGATCGTATTGTCGCCACTGACTTCCTGATGCTGTGCCAGATAACCGAGTGTCTTCCCTTTGGCAACTATCACCTCACCGGAATCTGCCGGCATCTCCTGCATAATGATTTTTAATAGTGTGGACTTTCCGGCACCATTCGGTCCGATCAGTGCAGCCTTTTCCCTTTCCTCCAGATGAAAGGACACATCCTTTAAAACATCATCTGTTACGAATGATTTATTAATATTCTGACATGATAAAATCATGAAAAACCTCCTTAAATTTCACAAGTCTATCGAATATTATACATGAATGAAGAAAATTCGCAAGAAAATCACAATAAAATCAGGAAGTTTATTTGACAAACTTTTCACACTTAACTATAATAATATTAATATGATGCAGGAGGAAAGCAGCGTGGAGGAAAAAGACATATCAAGAGCAGTCATCAAACGTCTTCCCCGATATTATCGATATCTGGGAGAACTGATGGAAGATGGGGTAGAAAGAATCTCGTCCAATGAGTTAAGTGGGCGGATGAAAGTGACAGCTTCTCAGATCCGACAGGATCTTAATAATTTTGGTGGATTCGGACAGCAGGGATACGGATATAACGTTAAATATCTCCATTCGGAAATTGCAAAAATCCTTGGGCTGGATCGCACACACAATATGATTATCGTAGGTGCCGGTAATCTCGGTCAGGCACTTGCCAATTATACACAGTTTGAAAAACAGGGATTTAAAATTGTCGGAATTTTCGATGTGAATCCGGTCATGCAGGGAGTTTCTGTGCGCGGCATCGAAATCCGTATGATTGACGAACTTCCTGAGTTCGTGAAGGATAATCATGTAGAGATTGCTACTCTGACCCTGCCGAAAGCCAAAGCCCTTGATATGGCAAAACTGCTGGTGGATGTGGGAGTAAAAGCCATCTGGAATTTTGCCCACACAGATCTGAATCTTTTTATGCCGGAGGATGTGATCGTGGAAAATGTACACCTTTCAGAAAGCCTGATGCGACTTTCCTACAATCTGAGCCGTTTCGAAAAAGATCATAAACAGGAACAAGGCAAAATTTAACAACAGCAAGGCTGCTGCCAACAGAGGGCAGCAGCCTTTTATTTACGTGAGCAACGACCGAAACGGAGTGTAGAGGCCGCGATAACCATGAGAAACTCGCAGAGCGTGTTTCTCATAGTTTTACAGAAAGTGAGATCATAGCTATGCAGATTTTAGTAACAGGAAAACAGATGAAGCAGCTTGACCAGTCTACGATTAAGCAGATGGGCATTCCTTCTCTGGTTTTGATGGAACGGGCAGCACTGGCGGTATTTGACTGTCTGAAGCAACATTTTCCACTGAAAAAAACATTGGTTGTATGCGGTTCCGGCAATAACGGAGCAGATGGCGTTGCAGTTGCAAGACTTCTGCATCTGGCAGGATATCCGGTAGATCTTTATCTCGCCGGAAATCACACATCCTTCACGGAAGAAATGAACATTCAGTGGCAGGCAGCTAAAAATTATCAGGTATCGATAGTCAACAACTGCCGGTTTTCTGAATATACTACTATTGTAGATGCACTTTTTGGTGTCGGATTATCCAGAGAATTGTCCGGAAAATACCAGGCTCTGGCAGAGAAAATCAATGCTTCCGGCATTCCGGTTCTTGCGGTGGATATTCCATCCGGCATCCATGCAGGCACGGGACAGGTTATGGGCACTGCCATCCGGGCAACCGAAACGGTCACCTTTGCATACCGTAAGCTTGGGATCAGTCTGTACCCTGGATCCGTCTATGCCGGACATATTCAGGTGAAAGATGTTGGCATCTACGGCGCATCCGAAGGCGTTTTTTCACTGGATAACAAAGATGTTTCCTGGCTTCCTGTGCGGGATCCTGCCGGTAACAAAGGAACTTTCGGAAAAATCCTGCTGATAGCCGGAAGCCGTAATATGAGCGGGGCAGCTTACTTTTCTTCGAAAGCGGCACTTTTAAGCGGTGCCGGGATGGTCCGTATCCTGACGGATGAAAGCAACCGTATCATCCTGCAGCAGCAGTTTCCGGAAGCCATGCTTTCGGTTTATGAACCTTCCATGTCACCGGATGAACTGTCAGAAGTTGTCAGAAAAGCTATGGACTGGGCAGATGTGGTTGCTGTTGGTCCGGGGCTTTCTACTTCCAAAACAGCGGAGAACTTGTTGCAAACAGTATTGACATTCCGTCAAAGCAAGCCTATAGTCATTGATGCAGATGCTTTAAATCTTCTGGCAAAACGAAAAGATCTGCAGGCACAGTGTGATGCTGCCTGCATCCTGACCCCTCATCTCGGAGAAATGAGCCGGCTGGCAGAGTGTACGATCAGTGATCTGAAAGTACATCCGCAGAAGTTTATGGATGTATTTTATAACAACTGCCCCTGTACTCTGATCATGAAGGATGCGCGAACCTGGATTCGAACCGCAGACGGAAGCTTTTTCCTGAATCTGACCGGGAACGATGGGATGGCCACCGCGGGTTCGGGTGATGTTTTGTGTGGGGTAGTTGCAGGATTGCTTGGACAGGGAATGAACCCTTCCAAGGCGGCACCATTTGCGGTATGGCTTCACGGGCTTGCCGGCGATCAGGCCGCCTCTGCCAAAGGAGCCCGTTCCATGAAAGCTACAGATATTCTTTCCGGTCTTGAAGCACAGCTGCAGAAAATGGACAGTCAGAATTGAACATACAGGAGAAAATAAATTATGAAAAAAAACAGTCGGGTCTATGCCGCCATCCATCTGGATGCGCTGGAACAAAACCTGGAAAACATGAAAAAAAATCTTACACCAGGAACCAGGATGATTGGTGTGATCAAAGCCAATGCTTACGGTCATGGAGCAGTTCCTGTGGCACATCTTATGGAAGGAAAAGACTACATCTGGGGATATGCGGTAGCCAATGTACCGGAAGCCGAAGAACTCCGCGATGCCGGTTTAAAAAAACCTATACTGATCCTCGGTTATGTCTTTCCGGAAGATTATCAGACACTGGTGAAACTGGATATCCGTCCGGCAGTGTTTGATTATGAAACAGCTGAAAAGATATCTCAGGAGGCTCAGAAAGCAGGTAAAGTACATCCGATCCATCTGGCATTTGATACCGGTATGACACGAATCGGTTTTCGTCATCCCAAAGAAAGCCTTCCTGAGATCCTGCGGATCAGCAAACTTCCGGGAATTACGATCGAAGGTGCGTTTACTCATTTTGCAAGAGCAGACGAACAGGATCTGACCTCTGCCCATCAGCAATTCGCAAACTATCAGGAATTTCTGACTTTGCTGGAAGAAGCCGGTATTCGGATTCCGATCCGTCACTGTAACAACAGTGCAGGAATCCTCTGGCACCGTGAGGGTGATCTCGATGCCGTACGTCCGGGAATTACACTTTATGGTATCGCACCGTCTGACGAAGTCGTTAATCCGGGCGTGGCACTGCAACCGGTAATGGAACTGAAAAGTCATATTTCTTTCGTAAAAGAAGTGGAAGCAGGAGTAGCAGTAAGTTATGGCGGAACCTTTGTCACAACCAGAGATTCTACAAGGATCGCAACCATTCCGGTCGGTTACGCGGACGGTTATCCACGATCCCTCTCCAATAAGGGATACTTACTGATCAACGGAAAGAAAGCACCGATTATCGGCAGAGTCTGTATGGATCAGTTCATGGTTGATGTGTCTGACATTCCGGAAGCAGTTCGCGGAACAGAAGTAACATTACTCGGAACTGACCACGGCAGCACGATCACCGCAGAAGAACTGGGTGATCTGTCCGGTCGTTTTTCCTACGAACTGATCTGCTGTATCACAAAGCGTGTACCGAGAATCTATCTGTAAAATCATCCATGTGTAATGATTCAGTACCTTCACAGTTATAGAAATACCTTACGGATTACTACCTGCCGAATAGCGAACATCCATCGATAAATTTCTTATATACCTGCATACACCGGATAAACAAGGAAATACTATAGATGTCAGAAATTTCTGACAGAACATAGGAATCGGAGTGTGGAGAATGTGAATATAAGAAGAGGAGATATTTATTATGCGGATCTTCGTCCGGTGGTGGGAAGTGAGCAGGGAGGGATCCGTCCGGTACTCATCATCCAGAACGATATCGGGAACAAACACAGCCCGACAGTGATCTGTGCTGCCATTACTTCCAAGATGAATAAAGCCAAACTGCCTACGCACATCGAGATCAACGCATCTGCTTACGACATTGTCAGGGATTCCGTCATTCTTCTCGAACAGCTGCGCACCATTGATAAAAAAAGGCTGAAAGACAAGATCTGTCATCTGGATCCGGAAGCCCTTGCAAAAGTAAACAAAGCACTGAAAATCAGTCTGGAACTTCCTACATAACATGGAGTTGCTTGACGAATAAATAGTAAGGTGATATACTTTTTCGGGCATAACTGTGTGCTTATGCCTTATGATCTTAATAATACGCACAGAAAAAAGGAGTGTATATGGATAGTAGTGATAATCCGGTCGCCGGGTGGATGTTATTTCTGCTGTTTATAGTAATCAACAGTATTTTTTACGGATTCGGTTCCGCGATCCAGAACCTCAATGAAAATGAGATAGAAGACAAAGCGGAACAGGGAGACAGAAAAAGCAAACTTCTCCTTCACATTATGAATGCCCCTGGATCACTGATCCAAACCGTACAGTTTTACCATATGTTGTTAAGCTTTCTGGTAGGTTATGTACAACTGAAAAGCATTATGAAGACAGTATCTGTCAGTCTTTCTGCTACCGTTGCAGGTGTCTTTTTCACAGAAACCCCCGGAAAGATCATACTGTGTATACTGGTACTTTTTGTGGATCTGATTTTACTGGCCACTTTCGGCATTCTGGTACCAAAAAGAATCTGCTCTCGTCATGCAGCAGCTTCCGCTTATCGGATGGTACATATGGTGCAGGCAGGAATTATTCTGGCCTGGCCGATTACAAAATTGATGGAACTTTTAACCAATCTCACCGTACGCCTGTTTGGTATTGATCCGAATCACACAGAAGATGATGTAACAGAAGATGAAATCATTGATCTTGTAGATGAAGCCCATGAACAGGGTATCATTCAGGAGAGCGAAGCGGAGATGATCCAGAATATCATGGAATTCCATGATAAATCAGCAAAAGATATTATGACTCACCGGAAAAATATCAATGCACTGGACGATACTACCCTGCTGAAGGATGCCATTGTATATATGTCGGAACACAGTAATTCCCGTTATCCGGTATACCATGAAGATATCGATAATATTGTTGGATTTATCCATATCAAAGATGCCATGGAACATCAGAATCGGGCAGAATATGAAGCCAAAAGCCTGATGCAGATTCCAAAGCTGGTTCGTTCCGTCGCTTATATCCCGGAAACCCGTGGAATAGATTCTCTCTTTCAGGCAATGCAGACGAAAAAAATCCATATTGCAATTGTTGTCGATGAATACGGGCAGACCGCCGGACTGGTAACGATGGAAGATATTCTGGAAGAGATTGTAGGAAACATCTTCGATGAATATGACGAATCCGAAGAATTTATCCAGCCACAGTTCGACGAAAGTATTCTGATGGATGGTCTGACACCACTGGATGATGTGGAAGAAGTCCTGGGTATCGACCTTGGTGATCATGCTTTTGAAACCTTAAACGGATATCTTACTTCACTGCTGGGGCACATTCCGACAGCTGAAGATAAAGAGATAAATGCGAATGGATATTGTTTCCAGATTCTTTCTGTTGAGGACAATATTATTCAAAAAATAAGAGTAGAAAAAATACAATAGAAAAAGGAGTTTATATTATGTCAGGACATTCTAAGTTTGCCAATATCAAACACAAGAAAGAAAAGAATGATGCAAAAAAAGGAAAAATCTTTACAATTATCGGCCGTGAGATCGTAATTGCCGTAAAAGAGGGCGGTCCGGATCCGGAAAACAACAGCAAGCTGCGTGATGTCATCGCAAAAGCAAAAGCAAACAACATGCCGAATGATACCATCGAACGCGGTATCAAGAAAGCAGCCGGTGATGCCAATGCCGATAACTACGAAATGATCACCTATGAAGGCTATGGTCCGAACGGTATCGCGATCATCGTAGATACCCTGACCGACAACAAAAACCGTACTGCTGCAAACGTAAGAAGTGCCTTCACAAAGGGAAGCGGAAACGTTGGTACTCCTGGATGCGTATCTTTCATGTTCGATAAAAAGGGTCAGATCATTGTTGCAAAGGAAGACTGCGAGATGGAAGCTGATGACCTGATGATGATGGCTCTGGATGCCGGTGCAGAAGACTTTTCCGAAGAGGACGACTGTTATGAGATCATCACCGATCCGGACGATTTCTCTACTGTCCGTGAAACTCTGGAAAAAGAAGGCGTGGTAATGGCAGAGGCAGAAGTTACCATGATTCCGCAGAATTATGTGGAACTAACAGATGAAACTGCTGTTAAAAATCTGCAGAGAACTCTGGATCTTCTGGAAGATGATGATGATGTACAGGCTGTATATCATAACTGGGACGAATAAAACAACAATATTTTACGCCGGGCATGGTTTCCCATGTCTCCGGCGTATTTTTTTGTCCATAACTGTCCATACTGATTGGGAGCACTGACAGTTCACAGAAAGTAAAAGGAGATGCCGAATATGGACAAACAGGAAACGAAACAAAAGCTTCAGCCAAAAGCAGAACCGATAGATAACGCTGTCCCCCTGGAAAGCCGGATTCATCTGCTCACCATCATCGGAGAAGTGGAAGGGCATGAATCTCTGGGAGATCGTACCAAATCCACCAAATATGAAGAAATTCTTCCGCGGCTTGCTCTGATTGAAGATGATGAACAAATTGAAGGAATCCTGATTCTTCTGCACACGGTAGGCGGTGATGTGGAAGCCGGACTTGCTATCGCAGAGATGATTGCATCACTCAGCAAGCCAACCGTATCACTGGTTCTGGGAGGCGGGCATTCCATCGGTGTTCCTCTTGCCGTCTCTGCTGATTACAGTTTCATCGTCCCAAGCGCGACCATGGTTCTTCATCCCGTGCGCACAAATGGTATGTTCATTGGTGTTATGCAGACCTATCGTAACATGGAAAAAACCCAGGACAGAATCACCGGTTTTATCGCCGCGCATTCCGATATCACTCAGCCACGTCTGGAAGAACTGATGCTTGATACCTCTATGCTTGTCAAAGATGTCGGAACCATGTTAGAAGGAGAGGATGCTGTCAGAGAAGGCCTGATCAACGAGATCGGTGGTATCCGTGAAGCACTGAATAAGCTAAAAGAACTGATGAAGAAAAACATATAGTTGTTCTGCCGATCGATTCGTGTTAAAATGAGAAGACAGATAAGTTTATGTATTCGGAGGAACAAGGCTATGAAACGTTGTACAGAGTGTGCGCTGTTATTTGAAAACAGCCTGACTCACTGTCCACAGTGCGGACGACTTCTTGTCAAAGATAAAAAAAGTCCCCGCTTTTTTGTAATTACCGTACTTGCCATTACCCTGGCAATACTTTGCGGAGTTCTGATTTCTTTTTCTCCAATCATGGCTGCTTAATTTCTAAAAGTTCAGATTTTCATCCGAAAAGAGAGACGGGAGATTGTATCTCCCGTATTTTTATGATATAATAATATTTTGATGTAAGAGAAGCATACAAATAAACAATAAATGAGGATAACCATGAGTTTTTTTGACGCCATGATTCTGGGAATTATCCAGGGGCTTACGGAATTTTTGCCGGTGAGCAGTTCCGGCCATCTGGTCATCTTAGAAAATTTATTAAATATCCGAACAGATACCGATGTACTTTTTCATGTGTTGCTGCACTTTGGTACACTGATCGCTATTTGTCTGGTTTTTAAAAACGATCTGTTCCGTATGTTGGTGGAAACCATACATATTTTTCAGGATCTGACTGCCAATTTTAAAATATATATTGATAATAAAATGCATAGTGCACAGACAACACCCTATCGCAAGATTCTTTGTAACAATTACCGCACCATGGTTGCGATGATTCTGATTTCTACAATACCAACCGGTATCCTTGGATATCTGCTGCAGAATCTTGTTGACCGGTGGAGTTCTTCCCTTCCGGTCACCGGACTGGGTCTGCTTATCACTGCAGTTTTACTGCTCGTAGTTGACAACTGGCAATTGGGGAATAAGCTGCCAAAGCATATTACAGTTCCTCAGGCTCTCGCTATCGGCGTATGTCAGGGAATCAGTGTGATTCCCGGAATTTCCCGTTCCGGTATCACTATAACCGCCGGATTTTTATGCGGTTTTCGCCGCGGTTTCGCCATTCGATATTCTTATCTTGTATCGATTCCGGCAATCCTGGGTGCTATGATTCTTGAATGTGGAAAACTGGAATCAAAATCTGTCACCTGGTCTCTTGGATTCAGTTATACAGCAGGTATGCTCACCGCAGCTGTCGTCGGATATTTTGCCATTCGATTTATGCTGGCTTTTATAAAGAAGAAAAAACTTCGCATTTTTTCCATCTATTGTTTTATCATGGGGATTCTTGCGATCGTCTGTTATTTTGTGTAGAGCATATCAGATAAGGGGAGGAGATAACATCTATGCCGTCAACGGGGACACGAAAAAAAAAGAGTACTGCCGGAAGGAAAACAACCCGTAAAAAAACACCTTCCGCTAAAAAGCGCCAGAAACAGGCGTATAACCGGGAGCTGGTTACAGAGATCACGATCTTGATCACACTGGCTGTTTCCGTACTGCTTGTGATCAGCAATTTTGATATCGGTGGAAAAGTAGGAACTGTTATCAGTCAGTTTTTTTTCGGACTGTTCGGCTGGATGGCCTATCTGTTTCCGGTAGTTCTGTTTATGGGAACTGCATTTGCTATCGCAAATTATGACAATGACCTGATGTCTCGGAAACTCTGGGGTGTCGCACTGGCATTCTGGTGTCTTACTACACTGATTCACCTGTTTACTCTCGGCTGTCTGAAGGGAGATACGGTAAGCGGATATTATACTTATTGTTCACAGCACAAAACCGGCGGTGGAATCATCGGTGGTGCAACAGCAAAGTTTTTATGTGTTTCCTTTGGTACTGCAGGTGCTTATGTGCTGATGTTTATTTTTCTGATCATCTCTGTGATCATTATCACGCAGCATACGGTTCTTGCGCCATTAAAGAAAACCGGTGAAAAGGTATATCAGGAAGCACTTGAAAATCACGCCCGTCGAGTAGAAGAACGTGGAGTTTTTGCACTGGAAGAGACGAAACTGCCAAAAGGAAAAGAAAACAATACTGTTCCGGAAAAAGAAAGCGCGAAAGAAAATATAAAAAAAGAAAAACAAAAGCAACGGGAAGAACGCAGACTGGCCCGTGAAGCCGCAAAAGCAAACGCGACTTCTCCCGCCATGCCGGAGATTCATATCGAACGTCCTGCGCCTGCCCCTGTCCCTGAAGAACCTGTCAATGCCATCCGGCAGGAGCTTCCGTTTGATGTACAGGAATTAAAACCTGTTGCAAGCGACGAAGTACAGGCAGACCCGGATATATCAAAAGAGCAGGATACTGTTACAGAATCTCATACGGAAAAAGCCACCCGTAACAGAAAGCCGCGTTCCTCGCAGGAAGAGATAGCAAATGGTATAGAAAATATTCAGCAGGAAATCGCCAGAGAACCTGTAAAAAAAGAATATGTTTTTCCGTCGGTTGATTTTCTGAAACGAGGCGATCGAAATGCATCCGGAGATTCTGACGACCATCTGCGTGAAACTGCCATGAAATTGCAGACAACCCTGCACAATTTTGGTGTAAACGTAACCATCACCAATGTAAGCTGCGGGCCAACTGTGACCCGATATGAATTGCAGCCGGAACAGGGTGTCAAAGTCAGTAGAATTGTAGGACTGGCAGATGATATCAAGTTGAATCTTGCAGCTGCCGATATTCGAATCGAAGCACCAATCCCCGGAAAAGCAGCTGTCGGAATAGAAGTTCCAAACGCTACCAACAGTCCGGTTATGCTTCGGGATCTGTTAGAGACAAAGGAATTCCGAGAATTTTCATCTGAACTTGCATTTGCCGTCGGTAAAGATATTGGAGGAAAAACAGTTGTCGCAGATATAGGTAAGATGCCCCATCTGCTGATTGCCGGTGCTACCGGATCCGGTAAATCCGTGTGTATCAATACTCTGATCATGAGTATCATCTATAAAGCCAGACCCGATGAAGTAAAGCTGATCATGATTGACCCGAAAGTAGTGGAGTTAAGTGTCTATAATGGTATTCCACATCTGTTCATTCCGGTAGTCACTGACCCGAAAAAAGCTGCCGGCGCATTGAACTGGGCTGTGGCAGAAATGACTGACCGCTATAACAAATTCGCAGAATACAACGTTCGTGACCTGAAAGGATATAATGCGAAAGTGGAGCAGCTGGCTGATATAGAAGACGAAAACAAACCTCAGAAACTTCCAAAGATCGTGATCATTGTAGACGAGCTGGCAGATCTTATGATGGTAGCTCCTGGCGAAGTAGAAGATGCGATCTGCCGTCTGGCTCAGCTGGCCAGAGCAGCCGGTATTCATCTGATTATTGCTACACAGCGGCCATCCGTCAATGTCATCACAGGACTGATCAAGGCAAACATGCCATCCCGTATTGCTTTTTCTGTATCTTCGGGTGTGGATTCGAGAACGATTTTGGATATGAATGGAGCAGAAAAACTTCTGGGAAAAGGAGATATGCTTTATTATCCACAGGGATATCAGAAGCCGGTACGATTGCAGGGAGCTTTTGTATCAGATAAAGAAGTGGGAAAAGTTGTGGAATTTCTCACAGACAATCATCAGACGGATCAGGTATATGACAGTAAGATCACTGATATGATGAATGCTTCTCAAAGCAGCACTTCCGGATCAGGTTCCGGACAGGATCTGGATGCTTATTTCGTAGATGCAGGAAAATTTATCATTGATAAAGACAAAGCTTCTATTGGAATGTTACAGCGTATGTTCAAGATCGGCTTTAACCGGGCTGCCCGCATAATGGATCAGTTATGTGAAGCCGGTGTCGTAGGTCCGGAAGAGGGGACGAAGCCACGAAAAGTTCTGATGTCGATGGAAGAATTTGATACTTATATTGAAGAATGTTTATAACATATATTTTTTTAAAGGAGAATAAAAATGAGATGTTCAAATTGTGGAGAGCCGATTGAAGAAGGACGACTTTTCTGTTTGAATTGCGGTCAGGAAGTACAATGGGTTCCTGATTATGATTCCTTTGGCGATTATATGGTTCAGGAAAAACTGAAAAAAGAAAAAGAACAGGCAGAAGCCGCCGCTGCCAGAAAGCGTGCAGCGATCGCAGCTGAGAACCGCCGTCGAAAAAAAGCGAAGAAGAAACGGATGATCCTGGTATCTGTCGCCGGTGTTCTTGTTCTGGTTGCTGCCGGTTTGTTTTTCAAGCTTGGTATGGACAAAAAAAATTACAACGATTTTGATTACCAGATCCGCATGGCAGATACTGCATTTTCCAATCACAAATACGAAGAAAGCTATAAATTTGTAGAACGTGCTGTCAGTCTGGATGATTCGGACGTTGATGCAAAACTTCTTCTGGCACAGGTACAGGTTAAGCTGGAAAAGACGGATCAGGCAATCAAAACGCTTCAGGATGCTATTCGTCTGGAACCGGATAACCAATCCGCTTATAATCAGCTCATCAAAATATATATGGAAAATGATCAGCCCGATGAAGTGAAAAATCTGCTGGACAGCTGTGATAATGATGACATACTGAATAAATTTTCTGCTTATATCAGTAAGAATCCGGTATTCAGTCTTCCAGAGGGCAGCTATGACGAGCCGAAAACTCTTTCTTTATATTCCAAAGAGGACGAAGATCAGATTTATTATACCACCGACGGAACAGATCCGACTTCCTCAAGTAATCTGTATACCGACAGTATTGCACTCAAAGAAGGTCAGACCATTATCAAAGCGGTTACAGTGAACAAAAAGGGAATTACAAGCGATATTGTCAGCAAAACATACACGATTGCTTACGAAGCTCCTGACCCGCCGCAGATTTCTCCGTCATCCGGAAGCTTTACCACGGACATGGATACCAATATCTATATCATTGTTCCAAAAGGATGCAGAGCATATTATGCATTTGATAAAAAACCAACGATTGCCGACGAACTGTATCAGGAAGATCAGCCTGTAAAGATGTTAAAAGGAACACATACTTTCTATACGATTCTTGTCGACGAACACAATAAAGTCAGCAGTCCGGGCAGCGCAATCTACAAACTTACAGAAGCCAAATAGAAGCTATTGATTTTTCTACATTTTTATGGCAAAATAGACAGAGGATTATAACACGTTACCCTATGAAATTGTGCCGTGTTAAAATAAAAATAACTAGGAGGATGTTATGTACAAAATTATCAAAGCGGAAAAACTGAATGAGATTGTATATCTCATGGTTGTAGAAGCACCGATGGTAGCAAAACACTGTCAGCCAGGTCAGTTTATCATTGTAAAAGAGGACGATGCAGGAGAGCGTATTCCTCTGACAATCTGTGATTACGACAGAAAAGCTGGTACTGTAACAATTGTATTCCAGCCAATCGGAGCATCTACAGAAAAATTTGCAAAACTCCAGGCAGGAGATTCTTTTGAAGATTTTGTAGGACCTCTGGGATGTCCGTCCGAATTCGTGAACGAAGATCCAGAAGAACTGAAAAAGGAAAAAATCTTGTTTGTAGCAGGTGGAGTTGGTACTGCGCCGGTTTACCCACAGGTAAAATGGCTGCATGAACATGGTATTGATGCCGATGTTATCGTTGGTGCAAAGACCAAAGACCTGATCATTCTGGAAAAAGAGATGGAAGCTGTAGCAGGCAATCTGTATATTACAACAGATGACGGATCTTATGGAAGAAGTGGCATGGTAACAAAAGTAATCGATGATCTGATCGCCGAAGGAAAAACTTATACAAAATGTGTAGCTATCGGACCGATGATCATGATGAAATTCTGCTGCCTGACCACTCAGAAATATAATATTCCTACTATCGTTTCCATGAACCCGATCATGGTAGACGGTACCGGTATGTGCGGTGCCTGTCGTGTCATCGTTGGTGACGAAGTAAAATTCGCATGCGTAGACGGTCCTGAATTTGATGGACATCTGGTTGACTGGAATCTGGCTATGCAGAGACAGCAGATGTACAAAACAGAAGAAGGAAGAGCGTTATTAAAACTGCGTGAGGGTGATACTCATCACGGCGGATGCGGACAGTGCGGAGGTGACAAATAATGGGTGACGTATTAAAAAAAGTACCTGTAAGAGAGCAGGCACCGAAAGTAAGAGCAACAAACTTTGATGAAGTATGTCTTGGATATAACAAAGAAGAAGCTATGGAAGAGGCTTCCAGATGTCTGACCTGTAAAAATGCCAAATGTGTTCAGGGATGTCCGGTAAGTATCAATATTCCTGCGTTCATTAAAGAAGTGAAGGAAGGTAACTTTGCAGAAGCATACAAAGTAATCGGACAGTCCAGTGCACTGCCTGCAGTCTGTGGTCGTGTATGTCCACAGGAAACACAGTGTGAAGGAAAATGTATCCGTGGTATCAAAGGCGAAGCGGTATCCATCGGTAAACTGGAGCGTTTCGTAGCTGACTGGGCCAAAGAAAACGGTATCAAACCGGAAGCTCCGGCAGAGAAAAACGGTCATAAAGTTGCAGTTATCGGTTCCGGTCCTTCCGGTCTGACCTGTGCAGGAGATCTGGCAAAACTTGGTTACGATGTAACTATCTTTGAAGCACTGCATCAGGCTGGTGGTGTTCTGGTTTATGGTATTCCGGAATTCCGTCTGCCAAAAGATAAAGTTGTAAAAGCAGAAGTTGAAAATGTAAAATCTCTCGGTGTTAAGATCAACACCAACGTTATCATCGGTAAATCCACTACTGTAGATGAACTGATGGAAAATGAAGGATTCGAAGCAGTATTCATCGGATCCGGTGCGGGTCTGCCGATGTTCATGGGTATCCCGGGTGAAGTATCCAACGGTGTCTTCTCCGCAAATGAATACCTGACAAGAAGTAACCTGATGAAAGCTTTCCGCGATGACCACGACACACCGATCGTAACCGGAAAGAAAGTTGTTGTTGTCGGCGGTGGTAACGTAGCTATGGATGCTGCAAGAACTGCTCTTCGTCTTGGTGCTGAGGTACATATCGTATACAGAAGAAGTGAAGAAGAACTGCCTGCAAGACGTGAAGAAGTACATCACGCAAAAGAAGAAGGCGTTATTTTCGATCTGCTGACTAACCCGACAGAAATCATTGCAGACGAAAAAGGCTGGGTAAAAGCAATCAAATGTGTTCGTATGGAACTGGGTGAGCCGGATGCGTCCGGAAGAAGACGTCCGGTTGTCATCGAAGGTTCCGAGTTTGAGATGGACGTAGATACTGTTATCATGTCCCTGGGAACTTCTCCGAACCCGCTGATTTCTTCTACTACCATTGGTCTGGACATTAACAAGAGAAAATGTATCATTGCTGATGATGAGACAGGTGCCACATCCAAAGCAGGTGTATATGCCGGTGGTGATGCAGTTACCGGTGCAGCTACTGTTATCCTGGCTATGGGTGCCGGTAAAGCAGCCGCAAAAGGAATCGATGAGTTCATCAAAAACAAAGCAAAATAAAATCAAGCAGGATTGATTTTAACTGCCGGAAGAATTTTCTATACAGAAGTCTTCCGGCAGTTTTACTTTACTGGAAAATGTGCTTGCAACTGTTCAGTATCCTCACAGTCAGATACGTTTCCTAAATCGCATTTTAAGTTACCATAATATTATTATGTAAACTCTTTCTTTTCTCTTAATATTTTCCAGTCTGCTTGTGAGTCAATAGATTCCATGTTATAATGAAACAAAAACACAGATACTTTTACATGAAAAAGGAGAACAACATGATGTGGACAAGATTTGAATTGAAAGAGAGAGGCAAAGCAGCCTTTCAGAGAAACTACTGGCGCAGCGTACTTGTTGCATTTATTCTGATGTTATTTGTCAGCGGTGGCGGAAGTGCTGTATCCAACAGTTGGAATCAGATAACTTCTTCCGGCACTTCCGATGATTCTTATTATACAGAATACTTTGATGACGGAGACATCGGACACTTTTATTACAACTCCGGTACTTCCATTCCCGATATGCTGGTAAGTGGAATCATCGCAGTTGTCGTAGGTGGTGTCATGATCGTCAGTGCTTTACTTGGGATTTTCCTTTTCAATCCTCTGGAAGTCGGTGGCTGCCGTTTCTTTATGGAAAATTCTGAATATCAGCCAACGGTAGGACGGCTGGGATTTGCCTTTCAGAAGGGCATGTACGGAAAAACCGTATTGACTTTATTTTTACGGAAACTTTTTATTGGTCTGTGGTCTCTGCTTCTGATTGTACCTGGTATCGTAAAAGCCTACGAATACCGTATGGTTCCCTACCTTCTGGCAGATGACCCGAACATGACAAGACAGGATGCATTCCGCCTCAGCAAAGAACTGATGTATGGACAGAAGTGGAATACCTTTGTGCTGGATCTTTCGTTTCTCGGATGGTCCCTGCTGTCCCTGTGTACCTGTGGACTGCTGGCAATTTTCTATGTCAACCCATATGTTCAGGCGACAAATGCAGAGCTGTTTCTGGAGCTGAAACGTGAATATTTTGCAAGCCGCCAGAATGCGTATCCGAGTATGTAAAGGAAATATAATTCAGCTATGAAAATTACATTGTTGACTGTAGGAAAGATCAAAGAAAAATTTCTCCGCGATGCCATTGCCGAATACTCGAAACGTCTCAGCAAATACTGCAAACTGGAGATTATCGAAGTGGCTGATGAAAAAACACCGGACCATGCCAGTGAAGTAGTGGAAAAAAGTATCCGGGATAAAGAAGGGGAACGTCTGATGCGATATATCCGGGATGATGATTATGTGATCACCCTTGAAATAGGCGGAAAGATGCTGGATTCTGTTGCATTTTCCCGTCAGCTGGAAAATCTGGGTATCCGGGGACAGAGCCATATCTGTTTTGTAATCGGTGGTTCGATCGGACTTGGTGATGCACTTGTGAAGCGTTCCGATTATGCCTTGAGTTTTTCAAAAATGACTTTTCCCCACCAGCTGATGCGGGTAATTCTGTTAGAACAGATCTATCGTTCTTACCGAATCATGACCAATCAGCCTTATCACAAGTAAACCGAAATCTAACGGGTAGTTCTAAGCTCAGCCGGTTGTTTTGCAGACAGCAACCGGCTGAGCTTTTTTTCGTTCGGGAATATACCTCCTGTCAGCTTCTTCCGGCTCTGAAACAGCTTTGCAGCTTCCTTTAAATTTTCTCTGCCAGTTCCGACAGTGGTGCAAAATGATAGCCCATTTCTTCCCATTTTGTCAGAAGTTCATCCAGAATCTGCGCGTTCGTAGAAGAAGTACTGTGAAGCAGTACGACCGCTCCCGGATGGATCCGTTTTAATAATTTATCAAAGGCAGCTTCTTTTGTGGGCTGCTGATCCTGGATCCAGTCCACATAGGCAAGGCTCCAGAAAAATGTCTTATATCCAAGATCGCCGGCCATCTGCAGATTTTGTGTGTTATATTTCCCCTGCGGTGGACGGTAGAAGCGGGTAAGTTCTTCTCCTGTAATTTTCTGATAGAGTGTTTCTACGTCCTTTAGTTCTTTTTCAAAGGAAGCTGCATCAGAAATTTTTGACATTTCCGGATGGTGGAAGGTATGATTTCCTACAGTGTGGCCTTCAGCCACCATTTGCTTAACGAGTTCCGGACTGGTTTCCAGATAATTTCCCACCACAAAAAAAGTTGCGCTTACATCATGCTTTTTCAATGCCTCCAGAATCGCCGGTGTATTACCATTTTCATATCCGGCATCAAAAGTAAGATAGATGACTTTTTCATCCGTTGGATCCATATAGGCGGCATGATACTTTTTCAATTCTTCTGCTGATACATTTCCTGTCGGTTTTTCTCCGGTCTGCCCAAAACCAAGTCCCCAGTTCTCTGTCTCAGGATGCAGAATCTGTCCGGAAGTCTCCAGATGCTCCTGTTCTGTGTGACAGTGTATCGCCGCGCCGACAAAAAAACAGGCAATCAGTACCACACAACAGGTAAGGAAGTCTGTTTCCCGGATTATTTTTCCTGTGTGCAGCCATTGTTTGATACAATTTAAATATTTCATAGGTACTCTTTTCTTTTTCTGTCTTTACTGTATATGCCAGAGAGCGGTCCGGTATTCACCACTTGTATTCTGGCGGTACAGACGGTATAATAGTATGTAATGATTTAAATAAAAAAGGAGTATTTATGAACTTTCATTCAATAGAAAACTATATTACACAATTTCCCATTTATCAGTATACCTTTCTTTCCATTGATGATATTGAATTCAATGACAAAGTACGCACCATCTGTAAGAGGGAATGTCCAAGATATGGAAAATCCTGGTCATGTCCACCGGCAGTAGGAACTGTGGACAAATGCAGAGAACGATGCCAACAGTACACACATGCCCTTTTATTTTCTTCTGTGGCAGAAGTGCCGGATTATTCCAATATGGATGCTCTGCTTGCTACCAAACGGGAGCATGAGGAGATCACTGCAAAAATCGAAGCATTTTTAAAACAGGATGCCTGGCGATGCTATACACTGTCCACGGATTCCTGTTCCATCTGTGAGAAATGCACATATCCAAAAAAATCCTGTAACCACCCGGATCTGATGCATCCTTGTATTGAAAGTCATGGGATCCTGTTGACCAAAAATATCGAAGAAAATCACATGGATTATTATATGGGAGAACAGATGGTTCTCTGGTTCTCACTGATTTTCCTCCGGGAAGCATAAAGATCGGCGAATTCTCATAAACTGAATAATAAACACCGGGAGCATCCTGTGAAAAAAATAAAAATAACAACAGTGAGAGAGTGTCTGGCTGATCTGCTGGAACTTCCCGGCGATCTGGCATATCATGGATGTATCATCACACTGATTGGTGAACGGGAGATTCTTCTGGAAAATTACCGAAGTATCCTGGAATACCGTTCCGATCATCTTTTAGTACTGACCGCAAATGGAAGAATACGCATTCAGGGAGTTTCCCTCAGCGTTCTTTACTACACAGCACTTGAGATGAAAGTAACAGGACAGATCACATCTGTTTTGTATGAAATCTGACTGCGACGATCGGGAGGTACATTCTTGGATTCTATAAAAAAATATATCCGCGGCTACGTTCGCATTCGTCTGGAAAGCCCTGCACCGGATCGGTTTTTCAGTCTCTGTGTACATAATCGGATTCCTCTTCGAAATCTTACCCAGGAAGCTTCCTTCTATGAAATGGAACTCTCTGCCAGAGATTTCCTGCGTCTTGGCCGGTTTCGCCGGAAAACAGATGCACGGATCCATATCTTATCTAAAAACGGTCTGCCTTTCTTTTTACTTCATGCACGAAAAAGAAAGGCTTTTTTTCTCGGAATATTTCTTGGCTTTATTTTGTTATTTGTGTGTTCCCTTCGTATCTGGGATATTCAGATCACAGGAAACCGTTATTATACCACACCTGTTCTCCTGGACACATTATCCGAATGGGATATCCGCTGTGGTATGGCAAAGAGAAATGTAGACTGCCAGAAGCTGATGCAGAAAATCCGGCAGGCCTTTCCCGGTGTTGTCTGGGTATCTGCAAAGCTTGAGGGAACCTGTCTGATTATTGATATCAAAGAAAATGACGAAATCCCGCAGCCAACGGATGCCTTAGCGGACACCCTAACCAGCTGGGATCTTACCGCTCCGTGGAATGGCACCGTAGTAAGTATCATCACCCGTATGGGAATGCCACAGGTAAAGCCGGGAGATGTCTGTAAAAAAGGAGATATTCTTGTATCTGGTTCGGTTGCAATCCTGGATAATGACAGTCAGATACAACGTTACGAATATGTGCGTGCGGATGCAGATATCGTTATAAAAACTCAATTTCCTTATTATGATGAATTTTCCCGGACGGTCACTGTAAAATCTTATCCCGGAGAGCAAGAAAGCTATCCTTTTTTTACATTCTTCGGAACCGATATCTCCTGGTATCATGCCCCAAAAAATAATTCTGAAATTTATCGCATCGAACGCCGACTGACCCTTACCCCAAGTTTTTACCTGCCAGTCACCGTGGGAAAAATCATAACCGTTCCCTATGAAAAAAAATCCTACTGCTATACACCGAAAGAATCTCTGGAACTTTCACAAAAACATCTGCAAAATTTCTTGAAAAATCTCGTACGCGAAGATGCCTTGATTCTTTCCCGGAATATCCGTACCAGACTCACTGCAAACAGATGCCGTTCACAGGGCTATGTGATCATACAGATTCCCGGAAGCGAAAAAACTCCGATAGTCCGGAAAGCACTTCCGGATTCCACGTCTTCTGTTTCCGAAACAAACTGATTTTTCCTGTTGTCCACGCTGTGTTCGGTGAGATATTTCACGGTACAGGAGCGATATACAGTTACTGTTTGCTCCGTTCCCGGTAACACGCTTCGCGGGATATTACCATTGAGCATTAACAATATACATACAGAAAATACAGAAAAATCATAAAAAGGGCTTCAATTCCACTAAAAAGGTGGTAAAATAAAAAGATAGAATGTCCGTGTTGACATTTTAAAAGAAAAACAGTTACGAAAGGACAAGATGAATGGCGGCAAGAATCATCGAACAGCTGATAGAAATTCCGGCAGAACATGAAAGAAATATCTTCGGACAGTTTGACGAACATATAAAAAAGATCGAACGCACCTTACAGGTAACACTGATTTCCCGTGACGGCATATTAAAGATCGTAGGGCCTGCACCAAATGTGCAGAAAGCGGAAAAGATCATCCGGGAATTGCTGGGGCTTTCTATCAGAGGAAATACCATTCAGAGTCAGAATGTGGATTATGCACTGTCACTGACCATGGAAGAGAAAGAAGCTCCGCTTGTGGAGATGGATAAAGACTGTATCTGCCACACGATCAACGGAAGACCGGTCAAGCCAAAAACTCTGGGACAGAAAGCATACGTGGATAAGATCCGGGAAGATATGATCGTTTTCGGCGTAGGGCCTGCCGGTACCGGTAAAACCTACCTTGCCATGGCAATGGCGATCACAGCATTCCGAAATGACGAAGTGGGAAGAATCATCCTGACCCGTCCTGCCATCGAAGCAGGAGAAAAACTGGGATTTCTTCCCGGAGACCTGCAAAGTAAGGTGGATCCCTACCTGCGTCCACTCTATGATGCACTGTATCAGATCATGGGACCGGAAAGCTTTGCAAAAAATATGGAGAAAGGGCTGATTGAGGTTGCCCCCCTCGCTTATATGCGCGGTCGTACACTGGACAATGCATTTATTATTCTGGATGAGGCGCAGAATACAACTCCGGCACAGATGAAGATGTTCCTGACCCGTATCGGATTCGGATCCAAAGTGATCATTACCGGAGATTCTTCTCAGAAAGATCTTCCTTCCGGTCAGAAATCTGGTCTGGAGATGGCTCTTCAGGTGCTGAAGAAAGTAGAAGGAATCTCCATCTGTCAGCTGACCAGCAAAGACGTTGTCCGTCACCCGCTGGTACAAAAGATTGTACAGGCCTATGAAGCTTACGAAAAGAAACACCCGGAAAAACCGGCATCACCGAAAAATCAACGACGGAGGGGAAACAGTTATGAGTATTGATTTTTCCAATGAACAGGAACAGACCTTTGATTTTGATTTTCTGAAGGTCGCAGAAGATGTCATGGAAACCGTTCTGGATCAGGAAGGATGTCCCTATGAATCACAGGTCTGCCTGGTTCTCACAGATAACGAAACGATTCATAAAACCAATCTGGAATATCGTCAGATCGACCGGGCAACGGATGTGCTGTCTTTCCCTATGGTTGATTTTCCGGCACCTGCAGATTATTCTGTGCTGGAAGACGATGACAGCTGCTTTGATCCGGAAAGTGGAGAGCTTCTTCTGGGAGACATCATGATCTCCATACCGAAGGCGGTGGAACAGGCAGAAGCATACGGACACAGTGTAAAAAGAGAATACGCATTTTTAGTTGCTCACAGTATGCTGCATCTTCTGGGGTATGACCATATGGTTGATGAGGAACGTATTGTCATGGAACAGAAACAGGAGAAAGCACTGCAGCAGCTGCAGATTGGAAGAGATTAATTTTATCAACGAAAAGGAGATCACATATGAAAAAATATGCAAAACTGATCATAGCCCTTGGGCTGGCAGGTGGCATCATGCTGACCGGATGCCAGAAAAACGAGTCTGGTTCCGCCGAACCGACTGCAACGCCGGAACCAACAGAAGCAGCAGAAGAAGTAACACCGGAACCAACTGCCATGGCTGCTGAAGAACCGGAACCCACAGAAGATCCGATTCCGGATGGCTATGTTGTAAGTTATCTGACCGGAGAATATGTACCGGAAGCCATCGGAAGACGTCGCCCGGTTGCTGTTATGCTCAACAATCTGAGACCTGCCTGCCCACAGGCCGGTATTGCTAATGCCGGGGTAGTATACGAAGCACCTGTGGAAGGTGGAATCACCCGTCTGATGGGTGTCTTTGAAGATTATGATAATCTGGAAAAGATCGGTTCCGTACGAAGCTGTCGTGATTATTATATTTTCTACGCTTCAGGATTTGATGCGATCTATACGCATTATGGACAGTCTGCTTATGCCCTTCCTTTCCTGGAATTACCGGAGGTAAATAATATCAGTGGACTGGCCGGATACGGTGATCAGGTATTTTATCGTACTACTGACAGAAAATCTCCCCACAACGCTTATACAAGTTTTGAAGGTATCCAGAAAGGTATCGAGATCAACGGCTACAGTCAGGAATACGCTGAGGACTTCCAGCCTGGTTATGCATTCTGCGGCGTAGATGATGAAGTGGAACTTCCGGGTGAGACAGAAGCAAATGTCGTAAAACCGGGATATTTCCTGAATGAGCCATGGTTTGAATACAATCCGGAAGACAAACTGTACTATCGTTTCCAGTACGGTGACAAACAGATTGATCAGCTGACCGGAGAACAGATCGCCTATAAAAACATCATTCTGCAATATTCTTCCTGGAGAAAATACGATGAACACGGTTATCTGAACATCGACGTTGATGAACCAAATGTAGGAAAATATATTGTAAACGGAAAGGCCATCGATATCACCTGGAAAAAACACACTCCATGGGGAGCTACCTTCTACTATGATACCAATGGTAATCAGATCACTATGGATACCGGTAAGACCTGGGTATGTATTATTCAGGATACTTACGCAGACCGTGTGGAGATTCTTGGTTCCGATGACAGCTCTGCTTCCTCCACAGATACACAGGACAGTGAAGCACAGGCAGCAGCAGAAGAAGCTGCAGCATCGGATACTGAATATTAAAATGATTATTTTTACTGAATAAACGCTGAAATTTATGAATAAGACAGGAATCATTCGCTGATACTGTAAGAAAAAGGAGTGTTCTATATGCACCGATTCTCTTACGTATTAATCGTCTGTTCCTGTCTTTTTCTTTTGACTGCAGGATACTATTTTAGCTACCAGCTTGGAAACTCCGGTACCTCAGAGATACAGCCATCTCAGCTGCGGGAAACAGAACAGATCCTGCAGCCCTCTTATCTGGTTCGTATCGTGGACGGAAAGGTTGTTATCCAGCATCCGGACGGTTCTGTCTACGAGGCCACGGAGATTTCCGAAGAGAGTCTTCCGATGTCTGTCCGTGAAAAAATCCAGGAGGAATATCGGCTGAACTCACGTCAGGAACTCTACAGTTTTCTCGAAAATTATTCCAGCTAAAAAAATACTGGAACTTTCTCCGTTGGTGCGGTACAATGATATAGATTATTGCGGATGCACCAGCAATCCCAATATGTCAGTAAAACAGGCAGGAGATAAAAACGAATGAACACAACATTTCGTGAAAAACTGAAAAATAAAAAACGTATCGTCATCAAGATCGGTTCTTCTTCCCTGACTCACCCGGATACCGGCTATCTGGATCTGATCAAACTGGAAGTTCTGGTTCGGGAAATCAGCGATCTAAGGAATCAGGGAAAAGACGTAATCCTGGTTTCTTCCGGTGCCATCATGGTAGGAAGTAAAACTATGGGTTATGACAGAAAACCATCGCGCATGGCACAAAAGCAGGCATGTGCAGCCATCGGGCAGGCAAAGCTCATGATGATCTATCAGAAATTATTCGCAGAATATAACCAAGTTGCCAGCCAGATTCTGATGACCAAACATACGATTCTGAATAATCTGAACCGATTAAATGCAAAAAATACATTCGAAGAACTCTTACGTATGGGAGCGATCCCCATCGTAAATGAAAATGATACCATATCTACCTATGAAATTGAATTCGGTGATAATGACACGTTATCAGCAGTGGTTTCCGCTATGGTAGGTGCCGATCTTCTGATTCTTCTCTCAGATATTGACGGGCTGTTTACCGATGATCCCCATAAAAATCCAGAAGCAACTTTCATCGATGTGGTAGAAGAACTGGATGAGCATCTGCTGTCCATGGGAAAGGGAAGTACCGGAAGCAACGTAGGAACCGGTGGAATGGCAACCAAACTGACTGCTGCCGAGATCGCGAGTGCCGCCGGAACTGATATGATCATCGCCAACGGTGCCGACTTTCATGTCATCCATAAGATCATACAGGGACGCCCTTATGGAACCCTATTCCTGTCCCATAAGAAAAATGATTTTTACGTTCTGGATTTTCTGGAACGGATACTGTAAAAGGAGAACAGAAACATGGATCAAAAAGGAATTGACCGTATCAACGAACTTGCCAGAAAGGCAAAAACACAGGAACTGACACCGGAAGAAAAAAAAGAACAGCATAAACTTCGAAAAGAATTCATCGCAAGCGTACGTATGAACCTCCGTTCTCAGCTGGATAACATCAACATCCAGGAAAAAGACGGAAGCATCACCAATCTGGGAGAAAAATATGGAAGCAAAGAAAGCCATTAGAAAAGAAATTTTCCGACGCAGAAAAGAAACGGATCCGGCATCTATCTGTAAAAACAGTGCAAAGATCTGGCAGAAACTTTTCTCACTTCCTGCTTTTCAGGAAAGCGACTGGATCTATCTGTACATAGACTGTAAAAACGAAGTTATGACAGACGGAATTATCAAAGAAGCGTTCCGTCTCGGGAAAAAAGTGGCTGCTCCGAAAGTTGTCGGAGAAGATATGATCTTTTATCAGATCTCACAGCCAGAGGATCTGGAACCGGGATATTTTGGTATCCGCGAACCGAAAACAAGTCTTCCGGTTGCAGACGGAGAGGATGGACTGATGATAATGCCGGGAGTCGCCTTCGACAATCAGCGCCACCGGGTAGGATACGGCGGCGGCTTTTATGACCGGTATCTGAGCAAACACACCAGTCATTTTACCGCAGCACTGGCATTCGAATTCCAGATGATGGAGGAAGTTCCCACCGAACCGACTGATCTGCTGCCGGATGTGGTAATCACAGAGAAAACAATTTACCGGTAAGTACTGCCAGGCAGGAACTTACAGAAGGGAGAATACATATGGAATACCTGGATAATATCGGGAAACGGGCGCAGGCCGCAAAACCGGATCTGCAACATCTCAAAAGTGAAGAAAAAAATCAGATTCTAAGAAAATCTGCCGACGATCTGAAGCTCCATGCAACTGAGATCCTGGCTGCCAATGAAAAGGATATGGAAAAAGGCCGGACAAATGGCATGTCCCAGGGACTTCTGGACCGGCTTTTATTAACGGAAGATCGCATCGCACAGATCGCAGAAGGTCTGTATCAGATTGCCGCTCTCGATGATCCCATCGGCGAAGTGCTCGGCATGAAACAGCGGCCCAACGGTCTTCGTATCGGTCAGAAACGTGTACCCCTCGGGGTTGTCGGTATTATCTATGAGGCCCGTCCAAATGTAACTGCCGATGCATTCGGTCTTTGTTTTAAGACCGGCAATGTTGTAATCTTAAAGGGTGGAAGTGATGCGTTTCATTCTATCCAGGCGATCGTAACCTGCATCCGCCGCACACTGTCGGAAGCAAACGTGAACCCGGATGCTCTGCTTCTCATCGAAGATACCTCCAGAGAGACTACCGCTGCATTCATGAAACTGAACCGGTATGTGGATGTTCTGATCCCGCGAGGAGGTGCCGGTCTGATCCGCGCCGTTGTGGAAAACAGCACGATCCCGGTCATTGAAACCGGTACAGGCAACTGCCATATCTTTGTCGATGCCTCCGCAGATCTGTCTATGGCTGTGGATATCATTATCAACGCCAAAACGCAGAGGGTAGGTGTATGTAACGCCTGTGAGTCTCTTCTTATCCACAGGGAGGTAAAGGATAAACTGCTTCCGGTTCTTGCTGCACGCTTACAGGAAAAACACGTGGAGATCCGCGGCGATCAGGAGGTCTGCGAACTGGTTCCCGATGCTGTCACCGCAACAGAAGAGGATTGGGGAAAAGAATATCTGGATTATGTGATTTCCATGAAAACCGTAGATTCCGTGGACGAGGCAATCGCCCATATCAACCGTTACAACACCGGTCATTCAGAAGCAATTATCACAGAAAGCTACACGAACTCACAGAAATTTCTCGATGAAGTAGACGCCGCCTGTGTATACGTCAACGCATCCACCAGATTCACAGATGGATTTGAATTTGGTTTCGGTGCGGAAATCGGAATCAGCACACAAAAACTTCATGCAAGAGGACCGATGGGTCTGCTTGCCCTGACAACCACAAAATATATTATCTATGGAAACGGTCAGGTTCGTCCATAAGAATTCCACGTAAAGCACAAATAAAGCTGTCGTTCAAATTTGCTGTTTTGAACGACAGCTTTATTTGTGCATTTTTTGTCTTATCTGTTTTTCTCTCTGGTTCTAAAATACGATCTTCCGCATATATACATAAAAGGGAATATATTTCCCGAAGTTCTTATGTATCATGCAACTATTCAGTACCCTCACAGTTACGAGTCAAAATGCATTTCTAATCACCTTCGGTAATGGATTTTTGCCTTGTACGTCTCGGGATTTTGTCAAAAACATGCCAAAACACCTCGCGGAATACTACCTACTGAATAGCTGCTTTATTATTGACACAGGGAGGTCTGTATGATTACGTTAAATCAATCCTATACTTATGAAGAACTCCTCCGCAATCTGCAGGAATCCGGAACGCAGTACCCGGAATCCACGATTTACAAAAAAGTAGGGGAGAGCCATGATGAACGACCAATTCCGATGCTCCGTGTCGGATCGGGACTGGATACACTGATCCTGACAGCCGGTATCCATGGAAAAGAATCCATCAATCCGGTACTTCTGACCCGGATGGCACAGGAATATTGTCAGGCATATCAGGATAACTCATATATGGGGAATTATCCGGTGCGGGAATTGCTCAACCACTGTTCCATCTGTTTTCTTCCCATTGTCAACCCGGACGGTTATGTCATTGCCACCGAAAGTTTCAGTGCCATCCGCAATCCCATTCTCCGTCAGGCATGTAAGATGCGCGGTGTGGACTGGCCCTACTGGAAATACAATGCAAGAGCAGTCGATATTAACCGGAATTTTCCATGTAAATCCTATATCCAGCAGCAGTTCGGCGAATATCCCGCCAGCGAGCAGGAAACGCAAACGTTGATCCGTGTCTTCGAACAGTGGGATACCATCGGCTACCTCGATTTTCATTCCAGAGGGCGCATTATCTATTATTACAGGCAGGCAATGCCATTTTCCTATAATCAGCGTAACCACAAGCTGGCGCGTTATATGCAGAAATTATCTAATTATTCTCTTGGTAAACAGGAAGAGGAATACCTGTCCCGCTTAAACGGCGGAAGTCCAGTCAATTATTATTCCGAACTGCTGCATAAACCTGCGATCACCGTAGAGACTGTAGAAGAAAATGCAGATTTCCCCATGGATCCGTCCTGCCAGGAAAGGACATACGAAGAAATCCGTATGCTGCCGCTTGAGATCATCGCGCAATCAGCCGGTAATTCCGAGCCGTTGAAAAATCCACAGAAAATCAGATAATAATCTCTTTACATGATGTGAATGGAATTCTATACTGAGTATATGATGATATCCGGCTTTCTAGAGCGTGTCTGAAAAAGGCTCTAGTATAGAATCAGCCAGTATCAAAATCTTTGTATATACGGGGGAATTTCACATATGAATAAAAAAGTAATTCTGATCTCCATCGACGGACTCAGACCGGATGCCGTGGAAACCTGCGGACATCCTTTTGTAAACACACTGAGAGAAAACGGATGCTATTCTCCGGATGCAAGTTCTGTTGTGCCACCGGTTACCCTTCCGGCGCACACCTCAATCTTTTACAGCGTCCCGCCCATCCGCCACGGGATTATCACCAACGACTACATGCCGCCGGTACGACCGATCCGCGGACTGGCAGAGCAGCTAGAGCGTGCGGATAAAACCTGCGCTGCTTTCTATGGCTGGGAACCAATGCGTCATGTATGGACATCCGGAAATATGAAATACTCTCTCTTTGTCAATGAATACGAAGAGGATAATTCAGATCTGCTGCTCACGCAGGAAGCCCTTTCCCTGATTGAACGGAAAGAGCCGGATTTTGTATATCTATATCTGGTGGAAACGGACGACAAAGGCGGTCACGACCACGGCTGGATGACATCGGAATACATGCACCGGGTAAACAATGCATTTTCCTGCGTCCAGCAGGTCTACGAAGCTGTCCATGACCGATACACCATCGTGATCACCGCTGACCACGGTGGCCACGACCGGGGACACGGCGAAAATATCCCGGAAGATATGACGATCCCGATGTTTTTCATCGGAAAAGAATTCCCGAAAGCTGTACAGCTGCATGGACTTACCCTGCTTGACCTCGCCCCGACGATTGCAGATCTTATGGGGATTCCGAAGGTGCGAGAGTGGGAAGGAACGTCGGTGTTTGAAACATTAGACTGATATATACCATGAGCATTTGCTTATGTGTGATAAAGAAGTAATAGAAGTGTAAAAAATTTTGCCGTTCCT
>JBKYFG010000005.1:109057-153113 GCA_047027955.1 Blautia sp. | reverse complement strand
GCACTTGACTTTTAATCAAGTTGTCCGGGGTTCGAATCCCCGATGTCTCATTGATTTTTAAGAACACTATCATTTCGATAGTGTTTTTATTTATCTTTTATGTTACACACGAATATATCAAACAATATGCGGATGTGGCGGAATTTATGGTTCTTGAACTCCAGTTCAAGATCAGGCAGACGTTAATCGATTTATCGATTGTCTGACAATTCCGTTTTGTCTGTTTATTGTTTATCTTGCGGATGTGGCGGAATTGGCAGACGCGCCAGATTTAGGTTCTGGTGTCTACGACATGCAGGTTCAAGTCCTGTCATCCGCATTTTATTTAAATCATAAGGATTGCAAAGGGACTTACCATTCCCTCTGCACACCCTTGGCTGAGAAGCAAAGGACTTCTTCGTTTTTCAAATAGGATATGTATAGAATAACAGCAGGAGACTTCTCTCTCGTATGGAGAAGATTTCCTGCTGTTTTGACATTCTATTATTTTGTTTTCCCTGAATCTTAACCCGAACAATTTAGAGTCCCCTATACATACTTGTTTAAATCATTTTACAGATATTTGATCTTGGCAGACATCTTTCTGTCTTTATCAGTCTCAAGGATCACATAGCTTGGCTTTCTGCCGTGCTGGCGTGGATAGGACAGACTTCCCGGGTTAATGGCCAGAACACCGTCTATTTCTTCAATTACAGGCTTATGCGTGTGTCCAAAGAACACAGCATCACAGTCTCTGGACTTTGCTTCTTCTGCGACACCGGAAATATCCATAGACACACCATAATAATTTCCATGCGTGACAAGAACCTTATTTCCATCAAGTTCTATCTCCTCTTCTCTCGGAAGGTCTGAGAAAAAATCATTATTGCCGGCAACAATACAGCAGGGGCAGTCCACAAGAGCTTCGATAAAAATCTCACGGCCCTCCACATCTCCGCAATGTACCAGCATATCAAACGGCGTTTCCATCATCACCGCTCTTTCCAGATTTTCATCGTGCCCATGGGTATCACTGACGATCAGTACCTTCATCGAAGTTCATCCTTGATCGCACGCAGAGCCTTCCCTCTGTGGCTGATCTTATTTTTTTCTTCCATGGAAAGTTCGGCAGAAGTACAGCCATATTCCGGAAGATAAAAGATCGGATCATAACCAAAACCATTTTCTCCGCTCTCTTTATATCCGATTCTGCCTTCCATCGCTGCTCTCACAGTCTTCATCGTTCCATCCGGAAATGCCGCCGCAATCGCACAAACAAATCTTGCAGTTCTCTTTTCATCCGGCACACCTTCCAGTCTCTCGATCAGATTTGCATTTTTAATATGGTAAGAAGTGTCTTCTCCCATATAACGTGCGGAATAAATTCCCGGCTCTTTATTCAGGTAATCGATTTCCAGTCCTGAATCATCTGCCAGAACGATCTCGCCTGTCAGATTGCAGATGGTCCTTGCCTTGATCTGTGCATTTTCTTCAAACGTTTTTCCATCTTCTACAATATCTGCATGAATTCCGGCATCTTTTAAGGAAAGAAGTTCAATATCCAGATCTCCGAGTATTTCACGGATTTCTTTCATTTTTCCCTGATTACCGGTTGCAAAAATTACTTTTTTCAATCTTTTTTCCTCCTTGGTGGTTTCGGACCCAGGAACTGATAATAATATGTTTTTAACATACCATTATAAATCTTGCGATTCTTGTCCGCTTTTCGTCCAATATCATTTTCCGCACGGTCATAAGATGTGATCAGATACATAGACCACTTGTCCAGACGATTATAACTCTCTCCAATCTCTCTGTATAACTGTGGAAGTGCTTCTTTTTCTTCCAGACGTTCTCCATATGGCGGGTTCGTGATGATAAATCCATATGGTTTCGGATGACTGAGATCTTTGACTGCTCTCTGCTGAAAATGAATCAGCTTATCCACTCCTGCCATCTTCGCATTGGCACGGGCAGATTTCAGTGCCTCCGGATCAATATCATATCCCTGAATATCTGTATCTATATCCAGGTTCACACGGTCCTGCGCTTCCTCCAGTGCATCATACCAGTATTTGCGCGGAACCAGATGTTTCCAGTCTTCCGCAAGAAAAGAACGGTTCATGCCAGGAGCCATATCTGCCGCAATCATAGCTGCCTCGATCGGGAAAGTACCACTTCCGCAGAATGGATCCACAAGAATGCGGTCTTTATTCCATGGCGTCAACATGATCAGTGCAGAGGCCAGCGTCTCAGTGATCGGAGCTTTGACAGTCATCTGACGATAGCCTCTCTTATGAAGAGAAACTCCGGATGTATCAATCCCGATCGTAGCCACATCCTTCATAAAGGCTACTCGAATCGGGAAGCTTGCACCATCCTCCTGAAACCAGGAAATTCCATAAACACTTTTCAGGCGTTCTACGATTGCTTTTTTCATGATGGACTGAATATCAGAAGGACTGAACAGCGCACTCTTTACAGAATTGGCTTTTGCTACCCAGAACTTGCCATCCTTCGGAATATATTCTTCCCACGGGATCGCCTTTGTTTTTTCAAAAAGTTCGTCAAATGTCACTGCTTTAAACTCTCCGGTCTTCAGCAGAATCCTCTCTGTCGTACGAAGGAACATATTGGCCTGTGCAATACCTTCCGCATCTGCCAGAAACGTAACTTTGCCATCTTCTACCTTACTGATCTCATACCCAAGATCCAGAATCTCGCGTTTCAGAACCGCTTCCATGCCAAAGTGACACGGTGCGATCAATTCCATATATTTCATCCAAGCCTCATTTCCTTGATGATATTTCCATCAAAATCTTTAATCGTAAATGTTTTGTCTTCCAGAACAGCATATGTAGGCGGATTTCCTTCTTTCGGAATAGATACAGATCCAGGATTCAGAAGGATATACCCTTCTTTTTGTTCTGCTTTCAGCACATGTGTATGTCCATGTATCAGAATGTCTCCCTCGTGGAACGGTGGAAGATTATTTTCATTATAGACATGTCCATGCGTCGCATAAAAAGTAAGTCCGTTAATTGCCAGAATACAGTAATCTGCCATTACCGGGAATTCCAGAACCATCTGGTCCACTTCCGCTTCACAGTTACCTCTTACTGCGTAAATATCATTTTTCATGCCATTCAGCATTTTGATGACCTCTTTCGGTGCATATTCCTTCGGAAGGTCATTTCTCGGTCCGTGATAAAGCAGATCGCCCAGCAGCACCAGGCGTTCTGCCTGCTCTTCTTTATATTTCTCCAGCATCAGCCGGCAATAGTATGCCGAGCCGTGCACATCAGATGCAAACATGTATTTCATACTTAATTCTCCTCTGAATAATAACATTTTCTCTTTCTTACCTTATCATGGTTACAGGGAAATTACAAGATTTCATTACCTGTCTCCACTCACAAGATTTCTGCCTCGGTACGCCGTAACCCCACCGATCACCGAACGTGTCCTGTATCCCCGTCTGACAAATTCTCTTGCGGCTGCCATGCTTGCACCGCCTCTGTCACAGTAAAAAACAAGTATCTTATTCATTGGAAGATCTTTTCTGTTCTCCAGTGTTTCATATGGAATATTTACAGCCCCCCGCACATGACTTTCGGCATATGCTTTTTCTTCTCGCAGATCTATGATCAAAGCATCGTTTCGCCCCACATAATAATCAAGCATCCTGGCTGAGATCGTTTCAATAGGAAACATGACAAACCTTCCTTTTTTATTTATCATATGTTCCCTTTTCTTTTCGGTGCACGATCTGCCTCTTCAATCTTCCCAAGCAATACCATCCTTATCTGCAGGCAGCAAAAGAGGCTGGCACATAGCCAGCCTCTTTGCAAGAGAAGGGAAAATCCTGTTTTATTCTTCCTTAGTATCTGCCAGAATAATCATTCTGCTCTTTGTCATATGCATTGGATGTTTTGTTTCCATAACTGTTTCTGGAAGCATTTTTAGAGCTGTTTTTGGAACTGTTTCGGCTGTCCATCGCATTTTTGTCTGAAGTTTTATCTGTGCTGTAGTTTTTTGCTTTGTTTTCATTTTCGTAATTTTTTGCCATTTGTCCATTCCTCCTGGTTCGTTTTGTAATGTAAGATTACTGTTTGCAGCAATTTCATTACATCCATTATTATGACCAGAAGAACAGGATACTATTCATAACTGCCTGGATTCTTTATAAAACAGCCAGAAAACTTCCATGATTTTCCATATTTAAACAGAGAAATACCCGATAGGGGAGCTACCGGGTATTTCAAGGGGAGTATAAATAATTAAATAAGGGGTTATGTAAAAAAAATTTTTGAAGGGTAAATTCTTTTTACAAACAAGATTATAATATAAAATATTGAAAAAAGCAACAACATTTCACCAATATGCACCCTATTTTTGTCCAAATTATAACCACCTCCCCCACTCACATCCACTTTTTATTCCTGCATATTATTTTTACATTCTGCACATTTATTTTTAAATAGTAATGAAAGCTCCTCTATGGTATAATTGTTCAGAATCGTAACCGTTTGTAAACGGTCACTTAGTTAAATGTTATCTGCCGCATGCAGATAAGAAAGAGAGGGTAACGTGGAAAGAAAAATTATCCAAGTAGAAGACAAAGTACCTGTTAATCTGTTAATACCTTTAAGCATCCAGCATATGTTTGCCATGTTCGGTGCCTCTGTTCTGGTTCCTTTTATGTTCGGTATCAACCCTGCCATCGTTCTTCTGATGAACGGTATCGGAACACTTCTGTTCATTCTGATCACCAAAGGTAAAGCACCGGCCTATCTTGGTTCCAGTTTTGCATTCCTGTCACCTGGACTCCTGGTTGCCTCCAAATTTGGTTTCCAGTATGCTCTGGGCGGATTTGTTGTCCTCGGCATCTGCGGTATGATCGTTGCTCTGATCATCCGTCAGTGTGGAACTAACTGGATTGACATTGTCCTTCCAACCGCAGCCATGGGACCGGTAGTTGCACTGATCGGACTGGAGCTTGCCGGAAGCGCAGCAAGCACTGCCGGACTTCTGGACGAACAGATCGATATGAAAAATGTGATCGTATTTCTGGTCACACTCGGTGTTGCTGTATTTGGCCAGATCCTGTTCCGTGGATTTTTATCCGTTATTCCAATCCTGATCGCGATCATTGCCGGATATGCAGCCGCAGCTGCCTGCGGAATTCTTGATTTTACTGCTGTAAAAGAAGCTGCTTTTTTTGCACTTCCGAATTTTCAGGCACCGAAATTTAATCTGGAGGCAATCCTGACCATTCTTCCGGCACTGCTTCTTGTTACTTCCGAGCACATCGGCCATCAGATCGTGACAAGTAAGATCGTAGGCAAAGATCTGCTGAAAGATCCCGGACTTCATCGTTCCCTTTTTGCAGATTTCTTCTCAACTACCGTATCCGGATGTCTTGGTTCTGTGCCGACTACAACTTATGGTGAAAACATCGGTGTTATGGCTATGACAAAAGTTTACAGCGTTCAGGTCATTGGTGGTGCTGCAGTTCTTTCTATCTGCTGCTCTTTCCTCGGCAAACTTGCTGCCCTGATCAACACGATTCCAGGACCGGTTATCGGTGGAATCTCCTTCCTGCTGTACGGTATGATTGGAACTTCCGGTCTTCGTATGCTCGTAGACAATCAGGTGGATTACAGCAAATCCCGTAACCTGGCTCTGACTTCTGTAGTCTTTATCGTAGGCCTTTCCGGAATCGCCCTGAATCTTGGCAACGTCAAACTCACCGGAATGGTCCTTGCCTGTGTAGTAGCCATGGCTTTAAGCCTTATCTTCTATATTCTTGATAAGCTGCATCTGACAAACGATTTATAAAAATTTTCCGACACAAGAATCTATACAAAACAAGCTCCCGGTCTGTACATCAGGCCGGGAGCTTCAGAAATGGAGAAAAAAATGAAATCCTATCATCAGAAATTTGTATCTGACCATCCTTATGAATCTTCCCCTATGGCAGAAATCGCCGGTTTTCCGGTCCGTCCGGGAATTTACGATCTGAACGGGGCTACTCCTTTGCAGAATGGTGTTAATTTTACCATTCACACATGCGGAGGAACCTCCTGTGAACTGCTTCTGTTCCACCGTGCACAGGAAGAACCTTTTGCTGTACTTCCTTTTCCGGAAGCTTACAAGATCGGTAATGTTTATTCCATGATCGTATATGGACTGAACATTGATGAATTTGAATATGCCTACCGTGTAGACGGACCATACTGTCCGGAAAAAGGACTGCTCTTTGACAAAAATAAAATTCTGCTCGACCCATATGCCAAAGCAGTTGCCGGTCAGCGTACCTGGGGAATCCGCTGGGACCATACGTATCATGCACGTGTCGTCAAAGACCGTTTCGACTGGGGCGATATGCCACAGTCAAAAAAAGAGCTCTGTGACCTGATCATCTACGAACTGCATGTACGTGATTTTACTCATCATCCTTCTTCCGGTGTTCAGCATCGAGGAACTTTTTCCGGACTTATGGAAAAAATTCCTTATCTGAAAGAACTGGGAATCAATGCAGTGGAACTGATGCCTATCTTCGAATTTGATGAGACCATGAATTCCCGTACCGTAGATGGCAAACAACTTCTCGAATGCTGGGGATACAACACTGTCGGATTTTTTGCTCCGAACAGCAGCTATGCCGCTGCAAATGAACATAACCAGGAAGGTACGGAATTGAAAACACTGATCAAAGCACTTCATGACAACGGGATTGAAGTAATCCTGGATGTTGTTTTCAATCACACCGCTGAAGGAAACGAAAAAGGAAACACCTTCAGTTTCAAGGGATTTGACAACAATATTTACTATATGCTGACTCCTGATGGCAATTACTACAATTTCAGCGGCTGCGGAAACACTCTGAACTGCAATCACCCTGTCGTTCAGCAGCTGATCCTCGAATGTCTGCGCTACTGGACGATCAATTACCGCGTAGACGGATTCCGCTTCGATCTGGCAAGTATCCTTGGCCGAAATGAAGATGGCTCTCCTATGAATAATCCGCCTCTGCTCCGTACTCTTGCCGATGATTCAATCTTAAGCAACGTAAAACTGATTGCTGAAGCATGGGATGCCGGCGGTCTTTATCAGGTAGGAAGCTTCCCTGCAAGCGGCCGCTGGGCAGAATGGAACGGCAGATACCGTGACTCTCTCCGCAGTTATCTGAAAGGGGATTCCTGGAATGCATGGGATGCAGCCTGGAGTATCTCCGGTTCCGGTGATCTCTATGGTGGCTATTACGACAATACCCACAGCAACTATGCCGGTTACAATTCCTGCGTGAATTTTCTGACCTGTCATGACGGCTTTACACTGTACGATCTATATGCGTACAATGACAAACATAACGAAGCAAACGGCTGGAATAACACAGACGGGGCCAATGACAACCGCAGCTGGAACTGTGGTGCCGAAGGTGAGACCGATGATCCGGAAGTCCTCTCACTTCGCCGCCGTATGATCCGGAATGCCTGTGCTGTCCTTATGTGCAGCCGCGGCACACCAATGTTTCTTGCCGGTGATGAATTTGGGAATACCAAATTCGGAAACAACAACAGCTACTGCCAGGACAACATTACTTCCTGGCTGGACTGGCGTATGCTCGAAAAGAACAAAGATCTGTTTGAATTCTTTAAATTTATGATCGCCTTCCGCAAAAAGCATCCGGTCATCCACAAACAGCTGCCCGCATCCGTCTGCGGCATGGATTCTATCCATACACATAATCTGAATGCAGAGGAAACAGATATTCCACGAGATGCACGTACCTTCTGTGTGAGCTTTGCGGGATACGATAAAGAAAAAGGAAAAGATGACCTGATCTATGTCGCAGTCAATACTTTCTGGGAAGACGTCACGATCACGCTTCCAAATCTTCACAGAAGAGGCGCATGGCACTTGAGCGTCAATACGTATGGAGATGGAAACGGGCATTACTGCTATCCGGAAGGACAGGAAGTCCGGATTGACAGAAGTTTCGTGATGCGGCCGAGGAGCGTGGCCGTGTTTACCGGAAGAGATTACTAAATGAGCTTTAAAACAAAATGAATTTCTCTGTTATATAAAACTCCCCGTCTGGAAACAGCTTCTGAATTCAGAAACACTAGGAGTATTCTCCTTCTGTTAAAACCATGGATAAAAAGTGCATAACTCGCCTTACGGCTCAGACAATGCACTTTTCAATCCATAACACAGAAAGAGAATCCTCTAAGTGTTTCTATAAATTCCTGCAGAGGTTTCCCGACAGGGAGCTTTTATATTTCCAGAGATTCTTTTGTTTTAATTGGTGGGCTCCTGGTCGCGCTGCGCGCTGTCATATCCCCACGTATCCTCCGGCGTCGCCGCTGTCCCAGATAAAGTCCGGTGCGGTATTGAAAAAACTCCGACGGAGAAAACCTGTAATTATCCTCTGAAATGAGTTCGCCTGAAAAAATTCGTCCAAGTATCGGAATGTGCAGGTTTTTGCGTTGATGCATAAAATGCTGCTGTCTGAGCATCTTTGATGCGAGTTCAGCATTTTATGTATCGCCTTTAGCAAAGTCCTGTACTTCCTGATACTTTAGAATTTTTGAATTGAACCATATTCAGTGGATAATTCACAAGTTAACTCCACCGGAGTACTCTTTCACAATTCCTCACCGGGAATCCTTTATCATCTTTTAATCTGTCCATAATAAGCATTTGCACCATGTTTCCGGTAATAATGCTTATCCTGCAGTTCCTGTGGCGCCGGTTTCACCTGTGGATTGATCAGTTCACAGCGGCATGCCATCTTTGCCACTTCCTCAAGTACAACTGCATTGTGCACTGCCTCATGCGCATCTTTACCCCAGGTAAACGGACCATGATTCTTGCAAAGTACTGCCGGGACAGCTTCATAATCCAGTTTACGGAAATAATCTGCGATCAGAACACCCGTATTTTTCTCATATGCCTCTTCAATCTCTTCTTTTGTCAGATTTCGGACACATGGAACTTCTCCATAAATATAATCCGCATGCGTTGTTCCATAACATGGGATAGCTCTTCCTGCCTGTGCCCAGCTCGTTGCCCATTCAGAATGCGTATGTACGATTCCTCCGATATTTGGAAATTCATTATAAAGGACCACATGTGTCGGAGTATCAGAAGATGGATTATATTCACCTTCTACTTTATTTCCTTCAAGATCTACAACTACCATATCTTCCGGTCTCAGCTTATCGTATTCCACACCACTTGGTTTAATAACAAACAGACCTTTTTCACGGTCAATGCCACTGACATTTCCCCAGGTAAATGTTACCAGCCCGTACTTCGGCAGGTCCATATTTGCTCTATATACCTCTTCTTTTAATTTTTCAAGCATACTTTTTCTCCTTTACGCAGTTCTTTTTATACAACACAAGGGCACTGTGCCATTCACAGTACCCTGCGGTCTTATCATTCTTACCAGATCTTTGACTCTACGGCCGCTCTCTCGATCGGCAGACCCTTCAGATATCTGTCCATAAATTCATTAAATCCTTTGACTCCTTCCGGCTCCGGATCAAGCGTACTTCCCTCATTTCCGGCAAATACACAGTTATCCAGGAACTCATCCAGAGTCTCTCCGTCTTTCTTATCAACAAGATAAGCAGCAAGAAGCGCAATACCCCATGCACCACCTTCACCTGCAGTTGACATAACAGATACCGGTGCATTCACTGCATCCGCAAGGATCTGCTGTCCGACACCCTTGGTCTTGAACAGTCCGCCGTGGCCCAGAAGTCTGTCAATCTTGACATGCTCCTGATCGATCAGGATATTTAATCCTACGCGCATAGCTCCAAGGCAGGTGTAAAGATTAGTTCTCATAAAGTTTGCAAGTGTAAATTTGCTCTCAGGGGAACGGACAAATAACGGACGGCCTTCTTCAAATCCCGTCATATGCTCTCCGGAGAAATAGCAGTAGGACAGAAGTCCGCCACAGTCCGGATCACCTTCCAGTGCTTTATTGTAAAGAGTTCCGAACAATTTGTTCATATCCACTTCCATTCCCATTGCCTCTGCAAATTCCTTAAATACATTCACCCATGCATTCAGATCAGAAGTACAGTTGTTGGAATGCGCCATGGCAACCGCATCGCCAGCCGGTGTCGTTACCATATCAATCTCTTTGTATGGTTTGGAAAGTGCTTTTTCCAGGACGATCATCGCAAATACAGAAGTACCTGCGGATACATTTCCTGTGCGCTGTTTCACGCTGTTGGTTGCTACCATACCGGTTCCTGCATCACCTTCCGGCGGGCACATCGGAATACCTGCTTTGAGTTTGCCTGTCGGATCAAGGAACTTCGCTCCCTCTTCTGTCAGAGTACCGGCATCCTGTCCTGCCACCATGACTTCCGGCATGATATCACGGAGCTTCCATGGGAATCCATAAGGCTCTACCAGTTTATCAAATTTCTCAACCATTTCCTGGTTGTAATCTTTTTTCTCCGAATCAACAGGGAACATTCCTGCTGCATCACCGATACCAAGAACACGCTTTCCTGTCAGCATGCGATGTACATAAGCTTCCAGAGTACACATATAATCAATATCTTTTACATGCTCTTCTCCGTTCAGGATTGCCTGATACAGATGTGCGATGCTCCATCTCTGTGGAATGTTATACTGGAAAAGTTCCATCAGTTTCTCAGATGCTTCACCTGTAATATTATTTCTCCAGGTACGGAACGGAACCAGAAGTTTTCCATCTTTATCAAATGGCATGTAACCATGCATCATGGCACTGATTCCAAGCGCACCGACACTGGTAAGCTCCACACCGTATTTCTCCTGTACGTCCTTCACCAGGTCGCTGTAACTTCCCTGTAATCCCTTATGAATGTCATCCAGAGAGTAAGTCCACACACCGTTTTCGTAACGGTTTTCCCACTCATAACTTCCGGATGCGATCGGATCATATTTGTCATCTACCAGAACTGCTTTGATTCTGGTAGATCCGAACTCTATTCCAAGTGCTGTTTTGTTGTTTAAAATAGCTGTCTTTGCTTCGTTTACACTCATTGTAAATCCTCCCGACTTCTGTGTTTACCACATCCGCCTTTTATTTTCTGAACGCGACCTCATTCCATCTCAGTTCATTCTTAAAATTGCGGATGGTTGTATCTTTGTCAATGTAGACAGCTTCGATTCCCATTGCTGCTGCCCAGTCACCCATCTGTTCAGCAGTCAGATCATAGGAAAATGCCGTATGATGAGCGCCACCTGCAAGGATCCATGCCTCTGCTCCTGTTGCCAGATCCGGCTGCGGAGTCCAGAACGCGCTCCCTACCGGAAGTTTCGGCATCGGTTTCTCTACTTTCTTACACTCAACATCATTGATGATCAGACGGAATCTATCTCCCAGATCTACCAGAGAAGTAGCGATTGCCGGACCAGTCTTGGATGTAAATACAAGTCTTGCCGGATCTTCTCTGTCACCCATGGAAAGCGGGCATACTTTGATGCCAATCTTACCGTCAGCGATCGTCGGGCATACTTCCAGCATATGTGACTGAAGAATGCCTTCCTTACCCGGAACAAGATTGTATGTATAATCCTCCATGAAAGAAGTTCCCTTTGCATCCTTCACCCCTGCAGTCATAATCTTCATCAGACGGACCATTGCTGCTGTCTTCCAGTCACCCTCAGCGCCGAAACCATATCCCTTCTCCATCAGACGCTGCATTGCCAGTCCCGGAAGCTGCTGTAAACCACCAAGATCACCGAAATGAGTAACAACTGCCTGGTAGTTTTTCTCCTCCAGGAATCTCTCAAATCCGATCTCAATTGCTGCCTGTACTGCTACATGACGTTTGAATTCTTCCGGGTCTCTGCCCTCAAGAAGAATGTCATATTTATTATAATATTCTTCGACTAAAACATCAATATCTCCTTTAGAAACATTCTTCACATATTCGCATACTTCATTGACCGGATAAGCATCCACTTCCCATCCAAATTTGATCTGTGCCTCTACTTTATCGCCCTCGGTAACAGCTACATTTCTCATGTTATCCGCAACACGGCAGACACGAATATGGCTGCTTTCCATGATGCCGACTGCGGTACGCATCCAAGATGCCAGTCTCTCCTGAACCTTCTTATCAGCCCAGTGTCCGACGATAACTTTTCTCTCGATTCCCATGCGGGTAACGATATGACCATACTCTCTTCCACCATGAGCAGACTGGTTTTCATTCATGAAATCCATATCAATTGTGTCATATGGTATTTCCTGGTTAAACTGTGTATGCAGATGGCACAATGGTTTTCTGTATTCCTTCAGTCCAAGGATCCAGGATTTTGCAGGAGAAAATGTATGCATCCAAGTGATCACACCTGCACATTCATCGTCTGCATTAGCCTCATTAAAAGTTTTACGGATCAGCTCATTTGTGATCAATGTTGGTTTCCACACCAGTTCAAAAGGAAGAACGCCTGATTTGTTCAGTTCCTCAACAATAATTCTTGAGTGTTCTGCAACTTTTCTTAAGCATTCATCTCCATAGAGATCCTGTGAGCCTGTGCAAAACCAAAATTTATATTTTTTTCCTGTAAGCATAATATTAAAAACCTCCTGTTTTGTTTAAATTATTTTGTAACTATTCAGTATGTAGTATCCCGCGAGGTGTTTTGGCATGTTTTTTGCCAAAATCCCGAGACATACAAGGCAAAATGCCATCACCGAAGGTGATTTGGAATGCATTTTGACTCATAACTGTGAGGGTACCGAACAGTTAACTCATTTTTTCTTCTTTGCAGATGCCAGTACAGACTGGATCACGATGAAGAAGCAAAGCAGTGCGGAAAGTACGATTCGTACCCACCAGCTTGATAAAGTACCCTGTGCTGTGATCAGACTGGAAATCGTTCCTTTGATCAGCACACCAAACAAGGAACCGATCGGGGTACCAACACCACCGGAAAGAAGTGTTCCACCGATAACGGCTGAAGAAATTGCATCCATCTCAAGACCTTTTGCCTGCTCTACGAAACCGGCGCAGCTGTTGAGGCAGAAAAGGAATCCGCCAAGTCCTGCAAGAAAGCCATCCAGTACATAGGCACGGAACATTGTCTTTTTGACATCAAGACCCATCATCAGGGCACTCTGTCTGTTTCCACCGATCGCATACAGTTTACGGCCGAATTTGAAATATTTCAGAAGCACTGCAATAATGAGAACTACGATAATTGCGATCACTACTGTCGGCGGAATGTATGCCGGGATAAATTTACCTTTTTTGTTTGTAGAACCAAATGGCATGTAGAAACGGTAGTTTGCCCATTTCAGGAATACTTCGTTTTTGATGGAGATCATGTCTGTACTGATGATTGCTGTCATACCACGTCCAAAGAACATGCCGGCAAGTGTTACGATAAATGGCTGGATTCCCATGTAAGTTACCAGGAATCCCTGTACGATGCCAAAAGCAAGGCCGATCAGAAATGCTGCAAGAACTGCCACATATGCACTCACGCCTTTATTTTCCATAAGGTCTGCCATTACCATGCAGACAAGTGCTGTTACAGAACCAACGGAGATATCAATACCACCGGTGATCATAACGATCGTCAGGCCACAGGAAATAACGAGAAGACCTGCATTTGATACAAAAAGATTCAGAAACATCTGCGGTTTGGCAAAACCTTTATCTGCAAAGATCACCATACCTGCTGCATACATAACGAAGAACAGAACGATCGTGATCAACAGCAGAAATCCGGTACTTGTCATTTTCTTTTTCTGTTTCATTATTTCTGACCTCCCTCTGCTGCAACGGAAACTTTTTTGCTTCTGTGATTTGCAACGAATTTCTTAAATACATCACTCTGTAAGGTTACAATGATGATAACAACGATCGCCTTATAAACAGGAAGCTGATCGGCTTTTACATTCATTGCATACAGAGTTGTTGTCAGTGCCTGGATTGTATAAGCTCCGATTACAGAACCGATCAGGCTGAATTTACCACCGCCAAGGAAGTTACCGCCAAGTGCAACTGCCAGGATGGCATCCATCTCAAGGTTCAGACCAATGTTGTTCGCATCTGCGGAATAGATACGGCTGGATGCTACCAGTCCGGCGATTCCTGCAAGAACACCGCAGATCACGTAAGTCAGGAACTTGATCATGGTAGAGTTCAGACCTACCAGTCGTGCTGCTTTACCATTGATACCAACACTCTCAATATAAAGTCCAAGAGCTGTCTTTTTCAAAATCAAAGCTACAATAACTACGGTTACGATTGCGAAAAGAACAGGCGTCGGAACCGGAGATTTACCGATATATCCACCTGCCATCTGGAAAGATGGAACACGGATGTAAGTGATCTGTCCATTTGTAACAAGCTGTGCGATACCTCGTCCTGCAGTATAAAGGATCAACGTTGCTACCATCGGCTGGATATTCAGCTTTGCAACCAGAAATCCGTTAAATGCACCACAGAGTGCGGCTGCAAGAAGTGCTGCAATTACAGCAAGAATCAGAGAACTCTGATATTCAGTTACGGAAGATGCACCACCAGATAAGATCTGACAGCATACAGCTGCTGCAACCGCCATAACTGCACCAACACTGATATCCTGTCCACCGGATGCTGCTGTAACAAGTGTCATACCAACTGCAAGGATTACCAATTCAGATGCACGGTTGATAACATCAATAACATATCCATAAAGAACACCATTTCGAATCGTAATATTAAAGAAGTCCGGAGTCTTGATCACATTGATCAGAAGGACCGCGATCAGACACACGATAGGAAGAAAGAGTCGTGCACTCGTGATCTTTTTTAATTTACTTTTATTCATTCTTATCGTCACCTCCTGCAATCGCTTTCATAATATTGCTCTGTGAAAGCTCGCTCTCTTCCAGTTCTCCTACCTTTTCTCCGTCACGAAGGACTGCCATTCTGGAGCAGGTACGAAGCATCTCTTCAACCTCTGAAGAAATAAAGGTTACTGCCATTCCCTGATCTGCAAGATCAAGAACGATCTTCTGGATCTCCGTCTTGGTACCAATATCGATACCTCTGGTCGGCTCATCCAAAATCAGATATTCCGGATTTGTCAGAAGCCAGCGACCAAGGATAACCTTCTGCTGGTTACCACCGGAAAGACTCTTAATCGGAGTTTCACGGCTTGCAGTCTTGATCTGCAGCATATCAATATATTTATCTGCCGCCTCTTCCATCTCTTTACGGCTCATCGGATGGAACATGCCTTTCTTTGCCTGCATTGCAATGATAATGTTTTCTCTTACGGAAAGATCAGCAATGATACCTTCTGCCTTACGATCTTCCGGAAGATATGCCATACCAAGCTTCATGGCATCCAGTGGACTGTTGATCTTTACTTCTTTTCCATTTACCTTCAATGTACCACTGTCAGCTTTGTCAGCTCCGTAAATGGAACGTACCAGTTCAGAACGTCCGGATCCCAGGAGACCGGTAAGACCGATAACCTCTCCTTTATTGATCTTAAGATCAAATGGCCGGATCGTTCCCTTATGTCCAATACCCTCAGCCTCAATGACCGGAGTTTCGGAGAATACTTTTTTATCTTTACGATCGCCTTTGATGTCTGCAAGATCATCAAAATCTTTCCCCATCATCTTGGCAACCAGCATAACTCTTGGAAGATCTTTGGTCTCATATTCTCCAACCAGCTCACCATTTCGAAGAACCGTGATCCGGTCACACACTGCATATACCTGCTCCAGGAAATGTGTTACGAAGATGATTCCAACACCTTCCTCACGAAGTCTGCGCATCAGAACAAACAGTTTCTCAACTTCTTCATCATCCAGAGAGGAAGTCGGCTCATCCAGGATCAGAACCTTACATTTCATATCCACAGCACGTGCGATCGCGATCATCTGCTGGATCGCTACAGAACATTCATCCAGCATCTGTGTCGGCGGAACATTAATGTTCAGGCTTTCCAGAAGCTTTGCAGAACGTGCATTCATTTCTTTCCAGTTAATCATTCCAACCTTGTTTCGCGGCTCACGGCCAATAAACAGGTTTTCCGCAACAGTCAGGTTCGGACAGAGGTTTACTTCCTGGTAAACCGTGCTGATTCCATTTACCTGTGCCTCCTGCGGAGAATGATTGATAATGTCTTTATTTTCACCATTCATATGAATGGAACCGCTTTCGAATTCATGTACACCGGTCAGAACTTTGATCAGTGTTGATTTTCCGGCTCCGTTTTCTCCCATCAGTGCATGGATCTCACCTTTGCGAAGTGTAAAATCCACATGGGAAAGGGCACGGACACCGGTGAAATTTTTACTTATATCACGCATTTCCAAAACAACGTTTTGTTCCATTTTCTTTCCTCCATTCCCTGTTTTATTCCATTTTTTCCTTTATTTTCCCTTTTTTGAGCGCAAAAGGGGCGTGGCCCATAAAATCCATACCATCTGGATCCTGTTCCACGCCCCGGGCTCATTACTTATAAATCTCTTTCAGTTTGCAGTTTTATGTCTCAAAGATTAGTATGCACGTCCGTCGATGATTTCCTGAGTGATCGGTGTGATGTCATAATCTGTTCCATCGATTGTTACTTTAGTTACTGTATCATCAGATGCAAATGCAACTTCATCAACAAATGCCTGTTTATCAACATCTTCGCCGGCTTCCAGTTTCTGGATGATCTCTTCTACACGTGGTCCGTGAAGTGGGTTACACTCTGTATCACATGTAATTTCGCCGGAAAGTGTCTGTGTAAGACCTGCGTTTGTTGTATCGAAGGACATTACAAGAATCTGGCCTTCTTCGCCGCCAACTTCATATCCTGCTGCTTTGATCGCATCGATTGCACCGAATGCTTCGTTATCATTCTCGCAGTATACAACGTCGATATCATCACCGCTCTGTTTCAGGATAGATTCCATAACTTCCTGTCCTTTAGCCTGTGTAAATTCACCGGACTGCTGAGCAAGTGTTGTCCAGTTGTCATGAGCTTCTACAGCTTCATCAAATCCTTCTGTACGTCCGATCTGAGCAGATGCTCCGATGGTTCCCTGAATATCAACAAGGTTGATTTCTTCATCGCCACGGCCTTTTGCTTCGAGATATGCATCCAGCCATGCCATAGCTTTCTGACCTTCAAGCTTGAAGTTGGATCCTACCCATGCAGTGTAGAGGCTGTCGTCAGATACATCTACCATACGGTCAACGATGATAACCGGGATTCCTGCATCTTTTGCTTCCTGAAGTACTGTATCCCAACCTGTCTCAGTTACAGGTGCGAGTACGATATAGTCAACTTCCTGCTGGATGAAGTTACGGATTGCTGTCAGCTGATTTTCCTGTTTCTGCTGAGCATCGTCAAAGATCAGTTCATATCCGTTATCCTCTGAGAAAGTAGATTTCATGGATTCTGTGTTTGCAGTACGCCAGTCAGATTCTGCACCTACCTGTGAGAAACCAACTGTAATTGTGTCGTCGTCCGCTGCCATAACATTCACTGCGGAAAGTCCTGCCAACATAGATACTGCTAAGAGTGCGGTCACCATTTTTTTCTTCATTTTGTAATCCTCCCTTTACATTTGTTTCGTGTTTTTTAAGATGGTTTTATTATAGCAATTTGTTACGAAAACTCCATGGATTATTTTCGGAAAAAAGTTTAGTCTTTTATCTATCTTTCTGTCTCATTTTTAACAAGTTGGATTTTTTACGATTTCGGTTGAATATTTTTCCCAAGCCGTAATTTCACCGTTGTACCTTCTCCTTCTTTAGAAGAAATCGTCATTCCGTAGCCCGGTCCGTAGTACAAAGCAATACGTTCCGCAACTGCCGCAAGCCCGAATCCGGCTCTCTCTCCTGTACGTATTGCCTCCTGTACCTCATGAAGACGCTCCGGTGTCATTCCCTGTCCATTATCACTGACTGTAAGAACGATCGCATCCGCTTCTTCCCTGCCGGTTATCGTGATCTTACCTTTTCCACGACGGTTTTTGATACCATGATAAAGCGCATTCTCTGCCAGCGGCTGAATGGAAAGCTTCGGTACCTGTATTCCATCAAGTTCTTTTGGTATGGATAACTCAAACTCCAGAATATCGCGATAGCGGAACTGCTGAATCTCCAGATAGCTCAAAGTGTGTCGTTTCTCTTCTGAAAGAGGAATGATGTCATTTCCTTTAGAAAGCGATGTACGGAAGAAAATAGAAAGACTGGAAATCATCTCCACTGCATCATCCGTCATACCACCTTCGATCAGCCATACGATCGTATCCAGGGTATTATATAAAAAATGCGGATTGACCTGTGCCTGGATCAGCTGCAGTTCTGTCAGATGCTGCATCTCCTTTTCCTGCCGGACATTTTCCAGAAGTCCACTGATCCTGTGTGCCATCTTGTTGATTCCCTGGTCCAGTTCCTCAATCTCTATAATCTCCGCAGACACCGGAAGAACATCGAAATTTCCCTTTCCTACTTTCTTCACCTTATCTCGCATCTCGGTTACCGGTTGGATGATCCCACCAGTTAGACGGAACGATCTTCGCATCAGAATTCCCAGCGTTGCAAGTAATAATACCGCCATTCCCGATATCAGGATCTTAACTCTGTGGGTAAGATTCGTCTCGACCTTCACAAGATACATGGATTCATTATAAATATAATTCTGCATCTCCTGCATGATCAGGCCTGTGATAATACGAATGTTACTGTCCATAAATTCCATTCGTTTATCATATTCCTTGATCTCCATCAGCTGGAGCATTCTCTTTTTCAGATTATCCAGATACGCATCCAGACTGTTCAGACATTTGACGCCACTGGCATGGTATGTATTTTTGCGCAGTTTTTCCATAATCTCCTGTGCATCCTCTACCTGTCCCACAACGTCATCCAGTTCACTGGCTTCTTTTGATCCGATTGCCAGATAATACATTTCCAGATCCAGTTCATCCTTGAAGCTCAAGTTGAATTTACTGCTGACCGCCAGATTCTCTGACAGCTTGTTATACTGTCCAGCATACTGCCAGAAGATCAGAAGCAAAATAACCAGCAGACACGCCATTGGAATCATCGTACTGAACAGAAGTCTGTTCATACGTTTCTCAAGTCCCATCTGCTTTTTTCTTTTCTGAGGTACTCCTCTCATGCTTTTTCCTCCCGTGCCTTACGGTAATCACTCGGAGTCATACCCTGTGTTTTCTTAAAAAGATAGCTGAAATAATGTGCATCTTTATATCCGATTTCTCCTGCGATCTCACTGGAACGCATACCCGTGCAACGCAGAAGTTCTTTCGCCTTATTCATGCGTAAGGAAGTCAGATATTCAATAAATGTCTGTCCCATATTCTGGCTGAACAGAGCGCTGAAATGATTAGAGCTGACATTTGCAACATTGGCAACCGTATTTAGTGAAATCTCTTCATCCATATAATGGCTGTCAATAAAGTCCACCGCGGTTTTTAAAATACTGCGGTTTTTGTTTCCGGAATTCTGGTCACGGATCTCGATTGCCTGTGAGATCATTTTTTTCGCATAAGCAATTGCACTTTCCATATTCTTTCCACTCTCTGCAAGTACTTCTTCTGTATCTGCAGATTCCATTTCATTCGTATCACATCCCAGCCCTTTAATGAATGAAATAACAGAAAACCGAACATTCAGAATAACATAATTTCGAAATACCAGTGATTCCATCGGCTCCTGACCGATTGCATAAAAATAGTCTTTTACAAAGTTTTCTGTCTCTTCCTGAAGACCATTGCTCAAAAATTTCTGAAGGATTGCCGGATTCAGGGCATTCACATCCACTTTCTGCAGATAGGCATTATCTTCAGTCTCCGCCTGTCCACCAGGATGCTCCATAGTTTCCATCTCGTCATAGTAAAGAATATTTTCATCATACAGATATCTCTGCGAAAAGGCTCTTGATGCCGTATGATAGCTCTTTTGTATCTGACTCAGACGCTCCACAGACTGACCAACTGCAAGGAACCATTCCCTTCTTCCATCCTGCCTGCTCAGAATCTTACGAATCTCATCCACACACGCTCTTGTATTTTCTTCAATAGTTTCTCTCTGTCCCTTAAGAAGTACACCATAGGAGAAAATATTACTTCGAAACAGCATGGCCGATGAATGACCGGCAAAAAAGTTTTCCAGAAGTTCCAGTGACTCTGCTTCCCACGAAGAATATTCATCTCTCTGTCTGGAAAAATCCTCATCACAGTTCATCGTAAAGATCAGAACATTGTAAGCCTCTGCAACAATATCCAGACCAAGCTTTTCTGCTCTTTTATAGACTTCCATCATGTCCATGGAACCGCCGACCAATGCCTCAAAAAAATCGCGGCTGCTGTTCTTCTCATAAGCCTGCATCTCTCTCTGGAATTTTTCGTAATATTCTTTCTGTGTTTTTTCATGTTCATAGCGGCTGCGGATTTCTGAAAGCCGTTCAATCAAAGCATTCTTTGTGATCGGTTTCAGGAGATAATCCTCCACCCCAATTCCTATCGCCTGTTTTGCATAATTAAAGTCATCATATCCACTTAAGATCACAACCTTCAGCCCCGGTATTTCCTTTTTGGCCAGACGTGCCAGCGTTAGACCATCCATAAATGGCATCTTGATATCCGTGATCAAAAGGTCCGGCTGCTGTCTGATCAACAACGGCAATGCCATCTCACCATCTGCCGCTTCTCCTACCAGCTCAAAGCCAAGTTCCTCCCACGGGATCATTCGTTTGATCGTCTCACGGACTACAACCTCATCTTCTGCCAGAAAAATCTTTAACATCTCTCCACCCCTTTTGCCTCATAACATCATGTAAAGTATTTGCTATATACTATACCAGTTTCATTTTTGTCAGACAAGTTTCTTTTTTGTCAAACTTTTATATATTTTTTTATAAAAATCAAACATATACAAAAAGTCTGAAGCCAGTCTCTCAATTTTTGAGACTGAACTCCAGACCCCTTGTTATACAGTGAATGTGTATTCTCCGCTTCCAATTTCTTTGTGCTCTCCTCCGAGAACAATTGTTGCCGTTGTATTTTCCGGAATATGACAGGTGTAAGAATATCCTGCGTCTGTCTTTTTCCATGCACTTTCAATTCTGCCATAAGGAGTATCAATTCCACCTTCAGCAAATTCAAAAGTTCCCATCTCCGGTTTCAGGGTAAAGTGTTTGTAACCTGGATACTCCTCATCTCTCTGGATGCCAAGTGTATTCTCATACAGCCAGCTTAGTACACTTCCCAACGAATAATGATTAAAGCTGTTCATGGAATTGTTACCACCAAATCCGTTCTCACGTGTAAAGCTATTCCATCTTTCCCAGATTGTCGTTGCTCCCTGTGTAACCGGATAAAGCCAGCTTGGGAAAGCAGTCTGGGTGATTGTTTTCTGTGCAGCTTCCGGATATCCACCTTTGCTTAACATCGGATTGATCGGTCCTGTTCCAAAGAATCCTGACTGGATTGTATAATTACCTTCTCTTGTGGTACGTTCCAGATGTGCAAAAGCCTTTTCTTTCACTGCATCTGCAAATACATCACAGTTCAATCCGATAGAATAGCTTCCCTGTACATCACAGGTACTTCCATCTGCATTCTTTGTGATACCGGTCTCTTTATCTGTAAAGGTATCATTCCAATATCTCTTTGTTTCCTCTGCAATCTGGTGATATTTCTTCTGACCCTCTACATTTCCGGTCAGGACTGCAAACTTCTCCATAAGAGCTGCATTTCTGTAGTGGAATGCATTAAAGATCAGATAATCATCTGCCGGAACTGGTGCCAGCCAGTCACCAAGCCATTCATTTATATGAAGTGACGGTGTTCCTGGAAGTCCAAATGCTTTCATGCTGTCCATCCAATGATCCATAGAATCGTAGTATTCCTCAATCAGAGCTGCATCACCATACTGCTGATAGAGTTCCCATACAATCAGGATCATGGCACTCTCATAAGTCTGTCCGCCGAATCCACCGCCTGCCGGAGCAATACTCGGCAGTCTTCCGTCCTCTGTCTGCATATCTTTCATTGCCTGCAGATTTCTCAGATAGAAATTCTTTACGTTGCTCTGATAGGTTGCAGTACGACAGAAAATATGTGTATCTCCCATCCAGCCCATACGCTCATTTCTCTGCGGACAGTCGGTCGGAATGCTGATAAAATTACAGTACTGACTGAATTTAACATTCTGTGTAAACCGGTTGATCAGTTCATTATCACAATGGAACTTACCGGTGATCTGATCCACGCTGGAAAGAAGAACTGCCTGCACATCCTCCAGAGCCGGTGCTTCATCAACTCCACTGATCTCAATGTAACGGAATCCATGGAATGTGAAGCGCGGTTTGTAAATTTCTATACCTTCGCCTTTACAGTAATAAGTATCTTCATTGGAAGCCTCACGCAGGTTCGCCTGCAGCATCTGACCAACCAGACCTTTATATTCCGGCAGATCCGGATAGAGTACTTCTCCGTAGCGGATTGTGATCTTCTGTCCGGCTTTTCCTTTGAATTTCAGAACCGGCACGCCCGCAATCTCCTGTTCCAGATCATAAATGTAAGTGCCTGGTAACGGTTCAGTCATGGATTTTGCAGTAAAAGTTTCTACCTCATGAACCGGTGCCTGATAGCTACCGACAAGCTCCGGCTCCTTCTCATTCATAGCCGGCCAGCATGCTGCGCCAGGAAAAATACCTTCCTGTTCTTCCATTACAACCGGTGTAATGACTTCAGGTTTCTTCAGACCGTCTGCCTTGAAATCCGATTTTGAAAAATTAAAATAGTTTTCTTCCAGTCGGGCATCATATGTTTCACCATTGAAAAATCCTGCGTATCGATATGGTCCCTCACCAAAATACTGCCAGGTATTGTCATCGGTAACAATTGTTTCCTTATGTCCGTCTTCATAGGTGATCACCAGTCTCCCAAGGAAGGATGGCCTGTCGCCCCAGTAGTTATAATTGTACAGACGGAAACTGAATGAATCACTCCACCATCCGGATGCAAGAATACAGCCCAGACCATTCTCACCTTCCTGCACCAGATCTGTCACATCGTAAGTCTGATACATCAGATGGCTGTCATACTGACTTGCGCCCGGTGCAAAATATTCCTCTGTCACGCGTTTTCCATTCATGCTGCATTCATAGATTCCACGTGCAGTTGCATACAGTCTCGCACTTGCCACTTTGCCATTCACTGTAAAGTTGGTACGAAGCATTGGCAGAGAAAAACAACTTGGGTTGGAAATCTCCAGACATTCTCCTTTAAGATTCTTTCCGTTTTCGGTATCAACCGCAAGAATCTCTGCGCATGGTTTTCGAAGATTCCGTACACGAATTCCCTGATATTCTGCCTCACTGTCAGCACCTACATAATATCCCATCTCGCAGAGACGCGGAAATGTTGTAACGTCAAATAACCCAAGCGGATTCAGCTGCCTCGGTGTTCTCATCTGTCCGCCAAAAGGTCCATCGACATATACCTCATCCACTACGCAGTCATCCAGATACGTATAGACTCCATTTCCCTCTACTTCGATAGTCAGTTTATGAAAATCATGCTTATTTTCTTCTGTAATCAGTTCTCTGTCTGTCTTCAGATCTTTTGTTCCAAGTTCATACAGCGGAGTATCTGCCACATCTTCTTTACAGTATCCTCTTCTGTAAACTTCGATCACCGCCGGTGATTTTGCAATATTCAGAACAAAACGAATATCGTTCTCTCCCTCAACCTGCAGTTCGTTCTTGCTGATATCCATAAGACGCGCATCATTTGCTCCAAAAACAACACCTGCTTTTGTGCCTTCTTTGATACGGAATGTACTTTCCAGTACAAACACACCAAGCTTTTCAGATGCCACGTTGAATTCCGGAGCACCAATCCACTTTGCACCGTCCCATGCAGAAATACTACCATTCATAAGTCCGGTTTCGAACCAGGAAGAGGTCTCTGCCTCTTCCCCGTCCTGATCCCATACTTTTACTGTTACGTAATATCTTGTCTCTGCTTCCAGTGCTTCACCTGCGTAAGCAATTCCTGCGGATTCATCAGTATCCATTACACCGCTGTCCCAGACCCCTGCACTGCCGTCTGTTTTTCCAACCAGAATCTGAGCCTGTTTCTGCATAGTATTCTGTTTTTCAGCTCTTAATTTCCAGGAAAATACCGGTTTTTCCACATCCATACCAAGTGCTTCCGTAATCTGATTAACCTTCAGACCATATACTTCAAATTTCTTCTCGCTCATAGTTCTGCCTCGATTTTATTTTACTTTTTTATACGGAACTGCATTCTCAAACTGATTGGACTGCCATACAATATTTACCAGGCGGCTGATGCATGCTTTAAGGTCATCCATAGAAAGAGTACCATCTACAAGCTCCTGGTTCAGATTATCTCTGTCACTGAATGCTCCCGGCATTACCAGATCATTTCCTGCTCTCATGCATCCGGATGCTGTACAGTCTTCACCCTGTTCTGTCGTTGTCCAGTCTGTCATGATCATGCCCTGGAATCCCCATTCGCATCTTGCAGCCTTTGTACAGGTATCTTCATTGTTTGCCGCATGAACACCATTAATCAGATTGTAGCTGGTCATAATAGACATCGGCTGGGATTCTGTGATCGCAATTTCAAATCCTTTCAGATAAATTTCGCGAAGAGTTCTTTCACTTACGATACTGTCAGATCCCATACGGTTATCTTCCTGGTTATTACATGCAAAATGCTTTATGGTTGTTCCACATCCTGGCACCTTCTGTACACCATTTGTCATGGCTGCCGCAATTTTTCCTGCAACAAGCGGATCTTCAGAATAATATTCAAAGTTACGTCCGCAGAGTGGATTACGATGGATATTCATACCCGGAGCCAGCCATAATGTTGTGGAAAATTCTTCCATCTCACCACCGATCATCTCACCGATTTCTTCGATAAGTGCAGTATCCCAGGTCTGTGCAAGAAGAGTTCCTACAGGAATGGCTGTACAGTACTGATACCTGGTTTCTCCCGGATCAGCCGGTTCACCTTCACAGAAGAGGCCTCCTTCCAGGCTGAACTTAAATGGTTTGTTAACAATCTTGCCTTCATATACATTATAATGTTTCATCAGACGAAGGCCTGCCGGTCCGTCAGACAGAACAATTCCCGGAATTCCGTCTTCCAGTGCACAGTCATTTGTCTCACCTGCTGAACCCGGCACAGAAATTCCTGCTGAACCAAGGTTACTTCCCTGTCCCTTGCCCGGATCTCCACTTGCCAGAGCCACCAGTTTCTCTGTGCTTAAGGTATCCACAAATTCACGCGCTTCTGCCGGTACACATTCTGCGTTGGAATGATATTCAACCACTCGTGTTTCCACATCTGCTGCTTTTAATACCATAACCGGAAGCGCTTTTTCTTCTGTAAATTTCAGAAGTGCAGCAAGTTTCTGTGTTATCTTCTCAGAAGACTGTTTCATCTCTTCCAGCTCTTCTTTCAATGGGCAGATATTCTGAGTTTTAGTAAGAACCACATCTGCATCCAATGCAAGAACTGCGCATGGTGAGGAACTTTCCAGACTATTTCCTGTCCAGATTACATAAGAACCTTTTTCCAGAACCCATGCAGCTTCTGCTTCACTGTAGGAGGTAAGTTTATCTAAAGCAATCTCAAGAGTCATTTTTTCGCTCTGTCCCGGTGCAAGAAGACCTGTCTTGTCAAAAGCCACAAGGCGGCGGTATTCTTTTTCCAGTTTTCCTTCCGGACAGGTAGCATACAACTGCACAACTTCTTTTCCGCTGTATGTATCTCCTGTGTTGATTGTCTCTGTCTCTACAACAATCTTATTGTCCTTGAGTACTGTTGAAAGTACTTTCGTTTCAAATGTTGTATAGGAAAGTCCATAACCAAATCCATATCTTACCGGAACATCAAAGCTGTCAAAATAGCGATAACCTACATACAGACCTTCTGTGTAATATTCTTTATCCACATTTCCATTATTATGAGAAAAGGTTTTACTGTTCGGATAATCTTCATATTTGACTGCCCAGCTGTCAGTCATTTTACCGGACGGAGTCACCCTGCCGCTGATGATGTCAGCAAAAGCATTTCCGGCTTCCATACCAGGCTGTACGATCTGAAGAAGTGCTTCGATATTCACATATTCATCCATAAAGGAAAGATCTGCCAGTCCTCCGGTATTTACTGCAACAATCACATGCTCATACATGCTGCAGATATCAGCGAGCTGTTTCTTCTCCTCTTCTGTCAGATAATAATCTCCTGCTTCATCAAAACGATCTGCACCCTCTCCTGCCACACGACTGAGAATATAAATGGCAACCTCTGCATCTGTCTGAGTAACAGGCGCACCTGCCGGCATTCTGAATGGTGTGGTAGAGTAAACATTAAAAAATCCTGATACCTGATCTTCCAGTTTTGCTGCTTCGTTCTCTATCTCATCACGCCATGCATATCTGGCAGCCTGATATTTTTCATCGAAATCCTTGATCCAGTCTTCTGTCGTAATCTCAAATCCGGCATTTTTCATTCCCTGATAAATGCTGACTGTCTCGCGCTCGTTGACATCACCAGAACCTGTTCCACCCTTGATCGTCCTGGAAGCGCCAACTCCATAGAGTGCGATCTTTGTTCCTTCTTTCAAAGGAAGAATTCCTTCATTTTTCAGAAGAACCATGCCTTCTGCCGCCGCTCTTCTGGCAACCTTACGGTTCTCCAGTTCTCTTTTGGTTACTGTATTGTCTGTTGTTCCAGTAAAATGTCTTGTCTTAATGGTTCTCATTTCACTGTTTCCTCCTCTACATCTTCATAATTTTTAAAAAGATCTGCAAAATAAATCGCTGCCAGATACGCCGGTCCGGATAATCCGATCAGAAAATCCACCGAAATGAAACGATAAGATATGGTCAGAAGTACCGCCGGAATCAGTGTCAGCAACAGCATCAGAACTGCCTGTGGAAGCTTGCCCACACAGAACAGCAGAGCATTCTTTGCTGTATTTTTCATTGTATTATCAAAACGCGCCTGCACTGCAAAAATATGGATCAGTAGCATCGCAAAAATCAGTACGATCACAAAAAGTATTACGCGGTACGCCATTCCAAAAGTTCCTGTAATGGAACGAAGGAGCCAGATATCAAATGTCATGAATGCGATCAGTCCGCCAAAGATCAGCCAGAGAATGGTTGCCTGTTTAAAATTAGCCTTGAATGCTTTGAAATATTCTGAAATAATTTTTCCGTCTTCCTTACGTGCCATCCGCATGACCATCGTATACAATGCCGTCATTGCCGCTCCGGCTGTAAAAACCGGGACACAACAGATGATCGTCAGAATATTCAGTACGATCAGATTTCCAAGCGTGTTCAAAAGCCTTGCCAGCGCACCATCCGGTGAAAAAATTCCCATTACTTTATACCTCCTGTTATTTGACTCCTGCAAGATACAGGAGATATTTTACTGCTTCGTCTTTGTGCGGTGCATTATAAATAATACCGATTGCCGCTTCTGTTTCTTTATTCGTATAGCATTCCTCTGCCTGCAGGACAGGAAGATCATCTGCCAGAATGCCGATCACTCTTCCGTCATCCGCTGTCAGAAGTCTGTCTTTCAGTTCTTCCATCTGCTTGTCTGTCAGATATTTGCGCAGATCTGTCCAGGTCTGTGAGCCATCATACTTTATAAAATCATCCTTCAGCATACCGCATACATCCAGAAGTTCGCTTCCGATATCTGCCATAAATTTAGAAAGGCTTGTCATAGAATAACTGCCTGAATCTGTACCCTGAAACATCAGGTTGTTCTGTATCTGTACCTGATATTTTTTCTTATCGATCCCCGCTGTATCCATATACTCCTCTGCCATCTCTTCACCGCTCATTTCCGTGTGACAGTCGATCAGCATTACAGATAATGCTGTATCTTTTGTGGTCAGTGTTGTAATCAGAAAATACATTGCCAGAATGACGACTATCATCCCTGCTATAAACGGCAGTTTATAATACATCCAGAAGTACTCCAGATTATTCTTCATACTCTTCTTTTCTTTTTTTTCATCCATCTGAAATACTTCCTTTCTCATTTACTTTTACATTTTATCTGCAGATTGTTTTTTGCGTTATAAAATCAATGGGCCGGCATAAAATACCGACCCATATATAATTCTGTATCAGGCATCAGCCTTTAACTGCTCCTGCTGCGATTCCGTTGACAAACTGTTTCTGCAGTGCAAGGAATACAATGATCAGAGGCAGTGCACAGAGTACACATGCTGCAAACAGTATATTCCACTGGGCAGGGTTTTCCTTGTCACCAAGGAACTGAAGCATACCTACCGGAAGAGAATACTGTGCTTTCTTTGAAATAAATACCATCGGATAGAAATAGTCATTCCAGATCCAGAGTCCCTGTGTGATAACACAGGATACAATTGCCGGCTGAAGAAGCGGAAATACTACGGAAGCAAAACGCTTCGGAAGGCTGGCACCATCGATGTATGCAGATTCTTCAATCTCAACCGGAACACCTTTCATAAATCCTGCGAACAGGAATACAGAGAACGGAAGAGAACAGGTGATAAACATGATCATCGGTGTGAAACGGGTATTCGGGATACCCAGTCTGTTCAGAGTCTGAGCAATCGGAACGATAACCATCTGAGACGGAATGATCAGACCTGAAATAAAGAAATAATACAGGAATTTTGCTGTTTTAGTTTTAATACGTCCGATCGGATATGCTGCCATGGTAGCAAAAATCACTACACAAAGAACAGAACCACCGGTTGTCAGGATACTGTTGATCAGTTCCATCGGATAATTCATGTTGCTGAATGCCTGTTTGTAACTTGCCAGAGTGAATTCTGAGAAAAGCATCAGCGGAGATGCCTGATTCCCCGGTGAACGAAGGGAACTGGAAAATACAATAACCAGTGGTGAAATTACGATGATACAGAAAACAATAATCGCGAGATAGATAAGTGCACTCTTTGGTGTCAGTTTCATATATCCTTCAACCTCGCGAGATTCTTTTTTCTTTCCAAATGCCATTATAATTCCACCTCCCTCTTATTCATGTAAAGAAGCATACATACTGTGATTACGATAATGAATGCAAATGCGAGTACTGAGAATGCACTTGCACGTCCCATCTTCATATCTGTAAAGGCTGTCTCATATACCTGGAACATCAGTGTCTTGGTAGATTTACCAGGACCACCGTTTGTCATAATGAAGGAATAGTCAAATGCCTTCAGACCGGAAATTACAGAAAGAATAATATTGATCGTAACAGTGGATGAGATCAGCGGCAGTTTAATCTTGCGGAACAGCTGCCATTCTGTACATCCATCAATACGTCCTGCTTCCAGAAGACTTTCGTCAACTGTCTGCAGACCTGCCAGATAGATGATCATTGTAGTACCAAAGGCTTTCCATGCTTCCACGATCGCAATCGCATAAAGTGCAGTCTTATAATTTCCCAACGGGTTAAACGCTGCACCATCCAGTCCGATCATTGACAGAATACTTGCGATCATACCGGAACCTGGCATATAAACATAAGACCAGATAAAACCGATTACGATAGCACTGAACAATGCCGGAAAATATGCACAGGTACGGAACAGACCCTTAAGACGGATCTTTGTATTAAGGATCATTGCAACAGCAAGACCAACCACATTACTGAGCAGGACTGTGATCACTGCATAAACCAGCGTGTTTTTCATAGAGTTGGTCAGCGTACCATTATTTAATACCTTAATATAGTTTTTCATTCCAACGAAATCAAAATCATAATTGACACCGTTGAAGTTTGTTACACTGTAATAAAAAAGCTGCAGTACCGGGTAGATCCAGAAGATCAGGAAAAATGCAAGTGCCGGTATCAGGAAGAAGTACATCTTGTTGGTAAATACCAGAGATGTGTTTGCACCTTTTTTCTTCATTTTTGTTTGTGCCATTCCTTTTCCCTCCATTTAAGATGGAACTGCCCTGAAGCTCATTTTAAGTTCCAGGGCAGTGATAAGTCATCTTTTTCTATTATGGTTAAACCCTGTTATTCGTCCAGAAGATCCTCGAATTTATCCTGCATTCCTTCAGTGATATCTTCGATCTCGGTTCCCTGACCGCCAACCATTTCACTGAACAGAGATTCCATTTCTGTCTCTGTTCCTGCCGGCCATGCCTGGTTGCTCCAGTAGAAACCTTTACCATCATTCAGAAGATCAACGAATGGTTTGAACAGATCATAGTTTGGTGTAGCATCTGCACCATTACCATAGGTAACAATAACTTTTCCTGTTGAAATATATGCATCCCATAACTCTGATTCACCATCCAGCCAGTAATCAAGAAGTTCTTTACATTCATCTACATGCTCAGATTTGCTGTAGATACTGTATCCTGCGGCAAGACATGTAGCTGTGTAAACACCGTCTGTTCCAGGAATCGGGAAGTATCCTCTCTCAAAGTCCCCGCCTGCACCTTCTGCCAGAAGAGCTGTTGCGTTGAAAGATCCATCAAAAGTCATCGCTGCTTTTCCGTCAATGAAATCCTGGATTGCCTGAGAAGCGCCATATCCAAGAGATTTGGAAGCATCAATATAACCTTCATCATACAGAGTTTTGTACATTTCAAGAACCTTGTCCCATGTTCCTTCATCTGTAAATTCTGCATCACCGTCTCTTAACTGTGTATCAAAATCTGGATTCTTTGAATAGATTTCATCTGCTGCCAGCTGATACAGTCCAAACTGAAGAACATACTGATCTTTATCGCCCATTACGATTGGCTGGATTCCGGCATCTTTCAGTTTCTTGCAGTCTTCCAGGAATTCATCCCATGTCTGAGGTTCACTTTCGATACCAGCCTGTTTGAAAAGATCTTTGTTGTAATATGTTCCGAGAATAGCAACTCCTGCTGTATCTGTTACAATATCTCCGTCATAAGTAACAGAAGAAAGGCTGTCTTCTCTTCCCTGCACATTATCAAGGTCATTTAAGGAAGCAAGATATCCAGCTTCTGCCAGTGCGTAGCAGGAGTTCTGTCCGGCATACATTGGCTGTGTCAGAATAATATCCGGACATTCACCGGAAGCAAGTTTTGTTTTCAGAGAGGTATAGTAGTTATCATCCGGAAGCTTTGTTACCTCAAGTGTTACATTCGGCCATTTTTCCTTTACCAGTTTTGGTAACTGTTCTGTCTCAAAATCATTGTCAGATGCAACACCGGAAACCATCATAGTAAGTGTGATGTCTCCTGCATTCTCAATTGCTTCATGATCATAGCCCTCTGCTGCAAATACTGGGACTGCTGCCGGTACGGTAGCGCATGCGGTAACGCCTGCAAGAGCAACTGCTGCCATTTTTTTGAATTTCATAATTTAAATCCTCCCTTTCACGTTTTCACATATTATTTACGTGTCTTTCATTTGATGTTTACATTCTAGCATAGCTATGGTACACTTTTGTTGGGTTTGATGGTATACTTTTTTTAGATTTTATTTTGAGGTAAAAAAATGAAACTACGTACAAGAATTTTTCTAACCTTCAGTGTTCTAGCCACCATTCCACTGGTGATTTTCACTGTATTCTGCTATAAACGTTATACGGAGACAACTTATGACCGTATAGATGTAATCTCTTCTCATCTGTTTGAGAATGCACAGAAAACTGCAAATGATACTTTAAACAAAGTTCGTCAGACAGCCGGTACTTTCAACTTTTATTACAATGATGGTTCCAGTATTATCAGTGATCTGAAAAAGTTCAAAGATCCAGATTCACCGCCAGATACCTATGAATATTTTAAGATGTCACAGTCTTTCAAACGCACCTGCCAGAATCTTCTTTATTCTGATCAGGACGTCTACGGCATCTATATCTTTACTCCATCCGGCTATATTTTCAACTGTACAAACAATGACAACGGAACACTTCAATCCAACTATGATTTCCAGAATACTGACTGGTATCAGGATACGCTTGCTCTGGACGGTGCACTCTATATAAGCAGCAATGCCATTCACGACTGCTTTACCGGAGATAAGCAGACAATCTTTTTTGCACAGTGTCTGAAAGACATTTATACCCACGAGGTTGTCGGCATTCTGATGCTGGACTGTGATTCTCAAATGTTAGACTTAAGTGCAGTCAATACTATGCCTGAATTCACGTTACTTACTGTTGATAATACAAAAACCGATGATATTTTATATAGCAACTACAACGAACTTTCATCTGATTTCATTAACACCAGAAGTACCATACAGCAGACAGAGCTTAATCTTTCTCCTCTCCGCCTGACTATGACCATGGATTATACAAACCTGGCCAAAGAACTCAATATCACTGCTGTGCTGATCGTGATCATCTGCGCTGTATGCATTACTGGTTATATTATTTTTGCTTATATTATTTCCCGTTATATGGTACGCCCTGTAGAACATCTGAGTCATAAAATGTCCTCTCAATCCGGACATATTCTGAGCCAGTCCACTCAATATCTGAACCGTACAGATGAGATTGGTACATTGTACAACGAGTATAATGCCATGGTTGAGTCCCTGAATGCTGCAGTCAAACAGGATTATCAGGACAAGCTGGTTCTCCTCGATGCGCAGATGAAATCGTTGGAGGCAAGGATCAACTCCCATTTCCTGTTCAACACACTGGAAGCAATCAACAGTATTGCTGAACTGGAAGACAATGAAACCATTGCCACCATGTCACTTGCACTTGGAAATATGTTCCGCTATACCCTGAAGACGCAAAGCGAGCTGGTGACTGTTCAGGATGAACTCGGTCATGTAAATGACTATGTTACCATTCAGCGGATCCGGTTTGACAATCGTTTTCATCTGGATCTGGATATCCCATCTGAATATCTGGATAACAAAGTTCTGAAACTGATTCTCCAACCCCTGGTTGAAAACGCACTATATCACGGGCTGAATTACTGTACTACAGGCGATACCATCACCATCCATGCATATACCGAAAACAACTGTCTGATGATAGATGTACATGATAATGGACAGGGAATGGATATTGAAACACTTAACAAATTACAAAGTTCGCTCAGCGAAGAAGCTTCTTTTACTGAACTCGGACACCGCAATAAACAAAGTATCGGATTAAAAAACATTCACAGTCGAATCGAACTTTATTATGGCAAAGGCTATGGCCTTACTGTCACCAGCAGGCAGAGTGAATGGACCAATGTGCAGATCCGACTTCCTATTCTGAAATATCAGGAGGATTAGAATATGTATACTTATATTGTCATAGATGATGAATCTCTCATCCGTAAGGGAACCATCAAAAAACTCCAGCCTATGGAAGAGCAGATTTCCTGTATCGGTGAAGCCGATAACGGAAAGGCAGGCATTGAACTGATTCAGGAAGTTCATCCAGACTTTGTGATTCTGGATATGCAGATGCCGATCATGGGCGGAAAAGAACTGCTTCCTTATCTGGCAGAAAATTATCCCGAAATGCCACTGATCGTCATCAGCGGATATCGTGACTTTGACTATGTCAAACAGGCCATTTCTGCTGCTGCCATTGATTATATTTTAAAACCATTCAGTAAAGAAGCTATCCAGGACTGCGTTTCCCGCGCGATTGAGCGCCTGGAAGACAGCCAGACTCTTTCAAGAGTCACAGACAGTGATGAAGAAAAAGAAGCAGCCTACTATGACTATGATATCCAGCATCTGACCAACCTGATCCTTGGTTATCATGTCGGAGAAGGTTCTGTCTCTTCAAAACGACTGAATTTCATCAATGATACACATCAGCTTGTGCTGTTCACACTGTATTTTGAATCTACTTCGCAGATACAGAATATAGATATCCAGCACTGGCTGGAAGATGGTGGTTTTGGTGACCTCGCTCTTTATCTTCCAAATACCGCATCTGATCAGATGGGATTCCTGGTTCTTTTTATACCCAATACAGAAGTAATTCATTCCAGACGACTGGTCGATCAGATTTCCTCTGCTCTTACTGACTATGTACGACATCTCCAGAATTCTCTGATCATCGGTATCAGCCAGCCTCACTCTGATCTCAGCGAACTGCACGAAGCTTTTGAAGAAACATCCGCTGCTCTGAATCGCCAGAAACTAAATGGAGACTCCGAAAACATCTTTTACTACAAGGAGACGGCAGAACCTCACTCCTTTATATGGGAACAGGAAGAGGAATTTCTTTTTCGTGTGGAAGCAGGAATGACTGCCGCGGTACAGGATCTGACCGGACAGCTTTTTGATCTGATGGCCAGAACTTCTGATTTCTCACTTGCAGATGCAAAATACTACTGCTATTATCTTTCCGGACAGTGCCGTAATATCCTGAATTATTACCTGAAACAGGAAACACCAAAGTCCTCCAACAGTATCCAGAATGTGGTCAATTACATCTTTTCTTTGAAGGAACTGAAGGATTATTACTACCAGTTTTTTATGAATATCACAGAACTTCTGAAGGCAGAAAGTATTTATTCCGGTGATGATGTCGTTGAGAAAATCCAGACCTACATGCAGCACAACTACCATAAAAATCTGACGCAGGATTTTATTGCTTCTCTTTTTTATCTGAACCGAAGCTACCTGAGTACCCTGTTCAAACAGAAGACAGGAATGAAGTTTGTTGATTATCTGAACGAAGTCCGGATAGAGAAATCCAAAGAATTATTAAAAGATTCCAACCGTAAGATGTACCAGATCTCCAAAGCGGTCGGATATGATAATCCGAAATATTTTTTCCGGATATTTAAAAAGAAAACCGGCATGACCCCGGAACAATACCGGGAAATGTTGTAGTAAAAAAGAGTGTAAATCCTGTACTGAATTGTCAGGATCTGCACTCTTTTTTATATTCAAACAGGCATGTTTTTCAGGTAAATGCAATTTCTTATGAATTAAGTTGGTTTTTTTATCCGACTTTGTACCCCGTCTTTTATGAAAATTTAATATTTCAATCTCTATTCCTTTCTCATTATGTGTGGTAAAATGTTGCCATTCTGATAATTAAGCCTCTGTCAGAGGCAATGAATTTGCTTTTATGGAGATTTGTTATGAACAAAAAAGAATTTCTTGACATTTTATATGAACAGCTTTCCGGGCAGATGCCGGAGGGAAATGTTGCCGCCCATGTACAATATTATCGCAATTATATTGAAGAAGAACAGCGTAAAGGACGCAGTGAAGACGATATTTTAAATGAACTCGGCGATCCTCATCTGATCGCACGTACACTTCTGGACACAGAAGCTGCCGCATCAGGAAATCCTCAGACTACGGAATATTATTCCGAATCATATAACGGCCATTCTTCCGGATATAACGGATACGAAAATTTCGATTCCGGACATGGAAAGGTAAAACAGCACAGCTTCCATCTGGATCTGACGACATGGTACGGCAAACTGGCTGTCATACTGATTGCAGCTGTTGTGATCATCCTTCTGTGCACAGTCTTAAGTGTCTTAATTCCAATTATGATCGTCGCAGGTGTGATCCTGTATGTATTTCGTCTGCGTAAACGTTAATATACTGCAAGGGTATATCATCCATTTACCAAACTCTTCCATAACACAAAAGAGTGTAAATCCTGCACTGAATTGTCAGGATCTGCACTCTTTTTATTGTGTGTAAAAGGGATCCGATTATATATCTACAGCCCTTCCTTGTATATCTCACTGATCACAGCCTGGGCATGTTCTGATTCTTTTTTCTTTATAAGCTGCTCCCTGTCACTCAAAATTGCAATCATTTCATCCACCACTACCTCAACTGCGGGTGGCTCTGTCATCCTGTACAGATACCCCAGCATGCGCGTTGCTGTGTAATCCGTATTCAGATACTTGTAGGCAATTTCTGAACATAGTTCCTTCGGATATCTTCTTTCAATCAATGCTCTATAAAGCTCGTCTGCTCTTTCTGATGCCATATTTTTCTCTCCGTGTCAGGCTTCATCGGATGCATCATTCAGTGCGTCATTCGCATCCTCCAGTGCATCCAGTGCCTCTGTCAGAAGATCCAGTTTGTCACTGCTCTCATCTTCTGCTTCATATGCATCAATCACATCCACAAGAGTATCTTTTATTTCTTCCAGAGAAGCTATAATTCTTTTCAATCTGGCTTCCTTTGAAGAAACTCCAGTAATATCTACTACTTTGCTCATGATAATCCTCCTTCTTGGGTGAAAAAGTTGTTACCCATATGATACCCGTTTCCACCTCAAAAGTAAAATACTATCTTTTTATCATGCATAGCAGACTTTACTCCGTATAACTATTCCCATTCTCATCGGTCCAGGTGCCATCGCCGTTATCGGTATAGCCAACACCATTTGCATCACAATAATAATAATCTCCGTTTGTGGTCTCTTTTACATCGACACTTCCGCCGCTGCCCTGGAGTTCATGCTGTCCCAGCTTCGTTCCCAAATTGTAGTCTTCGTCATTCCAGGTACGATAAGAATTTCCATTGGCATCTGCCCAGTTTCCGTCTCCCTGATAGCTGTATTGAAATCCGTTATCGTCAGAATAAGTTCCATCTCCGTTGTCGTAAAGGACTCTGGATTCCTCATCACCTTCACCTGATGCTACAATCGATGCCACACCGGAAGGAGTACTGAAGCCACTGGTGTATGGCACTCCTGCCGGAAGACTCTCATAATAGGATCCTGACCCATCGCTGTCAGAACCACTTCCATTATCTGTCGTTTCACTTTCCTGCTCGTTGCTTTCCACAGTAGAATCAGAATTTGTTTCCGCACTGATGTTTTCTCCCGAATTTACAGAAGCTTCTGTATTTGTATCCTCTGACACTCCCGTTTCACTCTGTGTCACTGCTATTTTCTGCATATCTATCATTTCAGAAAATGGTGCATAATCCGGTGCATTCTTTTCTTCCGGATCTGTATTTTTTTCCTGCCCTGTTCTCTCTGTTCGCGTTGGGGCTGTATCTGTCCCGGCCGAAACATTAAATACGAGGTTACTGCCCGCAAGAAGCACCGTCACAAGAATTCCCGGCAGGATTCCTCTGCGAAGCTTCCGTATGTTCACCATATACAAAATTCTGTCCTTAAACACCATTCCGCTGTCATTGAGACTTGCTGTTACATATGGGATCTGATTATTCATCGCCACTGTACGAAGAAGCAGCTGTCTGTAAAGCCTGTGGTCTTTTTTGTTTACACGGTTAATCACTGCCGTATCACACAGATTCTCGATATCCTTATCTGCTTCTTTCAGCATAATAAGAAGAAACGGATTAAACCAGTATATTGTTGCACAGATTCGAAGAAGCATCTTATACCAGAGATCCCGATGACAATAATGTGTAAGTTCATGGTAAAATACCAGTTTTCGCTCCTCTGCGGAATAGCCTGTTGCCGGAAGATACAACTTTGTATGGAAGAGTCCTGCCAGAAGTGGTGTAGTAAGACCCGCATTCTGTCTGAGCTCCGGTGCTCTGCGCACACTCTTTTTCCGGCATACATCTCTATACATCTGAATACTCACCGAATCATTGACTGGAAGGCTCATTCTCCTGAGATTTTTCATGGAAAGGTAATATGCCAGCAGTTCTCCTGCCAGTTTAAGCACTGCCACACTCAGCCAGACCGATGCAAAAATTACAGCAATAGTTTCCAGCCATTTTCCAGCCGTATGCACGATAAACTCTTTTTGTTCCGGAACTTCAGACTGACTTTTCGTATTATTGTTCACAGAAGACATTATTTCCATTTTCTGCTGTCTCTCTCCCGGTCTTGCTGCGTAATCCGTTGTCTTCGAATTTTGTTCATTCTGTTGAATGCTTCTCTGTACTTTAAAATCCACCAGCGTAAAATTTGCCGGAAGGCGCACAGGAATACAAAGACTTACCGTAATCAGCAGCCAGATAATATACTTCCATCTCGCTGATACCTGACCTTTAAACAGAATCGCAAGCAGTTTGACCAGTGAAATTATAACTGCTGCAATAATATTCAATTTCAGAATATGCAGAACAAAAATCTCCATAATTTGCTATTCCTCCCCGTCTTCCAGCTCCTTAAGAAAATCGCTGAGTTCATGAATTTCTTCAGAACTGATTTTTTTCCCCTGATAAAGTGAGGTGACAAATTTTTTTAATGAATTTCCATAGAGTTTCTCAAGAACACTCTGACTCTCATGTGCCTGATAATCTGACTGCGAAACCAATGGAGTATACAGGTTTAATTTTCCCTGTTTCGTCACTTCCACAAAATTTTTACTCTCCAGTCTTGTCAGCAGTGAAAGGATTGTTGTCGATGCAAGTTTTTTCTTTGTATTGATTACTTTTTCAATTTCCGGCCTGGTCATCGGAGGAGTTCCGTTCCAAAGAACAAGCATGATATCCAATTCTGATTCAGGTAATCTCTGATATGTTTTTTTCACTCTTTTCCACCCTCCTGATTCACATCTGATATATTTTCTACAAATGTAGGAATAATTTTATTTTACCACAGGGCCAAAAAATGGCAAGAGCTTCTGCACATTTTACAGAAGCTCGTCGCTATCAATGTTACTGTTCACTCCGTTCACAGCAACTTGGTCAAAATCCATTCCAGATCACCTTCGGTGATAGGATTTTGCCCCGTATGTCTCGGGATTTTGCCATATTCATGGCAAAACACCTCGCGGAATATTACCTGTGAACAGTTACCTATCAACTCATTTCGGTATAGCTGCTGCCATTTTCATCGCTCCATGTTCCGTCTCCGTTGTCTGTAAATCCGGTGCCATTGTCGTCACGGAAATAATAATCACCATTTGTAGTTTCCGTAACTGTCACTGTATTGCCGTCCGCATCCTGAAGATCATGCTGTTCCAGCGTATGTCCCAGATGATGTGTGTCATCATTCAGAGCTGCATACGTATTTCCATTTTCATCTGTATAAGTTTCATCCCCGTTATCCGTATATTCCATTCCGTCATCTCCACGATATTCACAGGAATAATCCTTGTGAAGAATATAATTGATCTCAATTGTATTTCCATCACTGTCAACTAATGTCATCGGTGAAGTAGTACGGATATCTGAATCATCACTGCTGTCTGATGAACTGACAGAAGCGTTTTTTTCTGTATCAGAATCAGAGGAATTTGTCTCTCCCCCAGACTTCTGGCCAGAAGTACCGGGCTCTGATTTATCAGAATTTTCGTCAGCCTCTCTCGTAAGAGACGGATTTCCCGGATAAGAAATATACTCTACAAATTTTCTGACGTCACCGATATCATCTGCATCTTTTGCATATCCTACTGCCATATACAGACTGTTTCCCTCTGAATAAATTGTCTGGTAGCAGGCCTCATATGTATCGTTACATTTGGCTATCCCGGTTTTGACATCATCCAGTGAATATTTATAAATATTTACATAATCACTGCCATTTGTATAGCTGGCATAAGTGCCTTCTGTATCTGCCTTCTCCCAGGCAGAACCCGCCGGCGGCTGCGTATAAAAGTCATTATCTCCGGCTGCCATAACCGTTCCGGCTGAAAAAATTCCGAATGTTGCTACCGTCATAAGTGTCATAAATTTTGTTGTTCTTGTCTTCATAATGGATTCTCCCTGATTTTTATTTTCTACATCTGTAGAAGTTATTTGTATTCTACATCTGTAGAAAAAGAAAGTCAACCATTAATTCTACATTTGTAGAAATAATGGTTGACCAAACAAAACTTCTGTCTTACCAAAGGTATCTCCGTGTTTTATTGCAAGAAATACTATCTTTTTATTTCTTTCATTCTATACTATTATCAGTCAAAATGCAGAGTCTTATGATATTTTGCATACCGATCAAGAAGATTGCTCCACTTCTGACCTTCTGGTTTATTTTCGTTATTGTTGTAATTGTCCGGTCCCTTCAGTTCATCCATGTACTGAATATAGTCCAGAATGTAGATGTCAACGGTGGAAATATCTCTGTCCTGAATTGTAAAATTATTGCAGTTTCCGGCAGAATCATTATATGGAAGCTTATTTCCATTGGCATCAAGAGCAACCATAAAGCAGTCACTGTCAGAGCCATCCTCATAAAGCTCATTTACGGTCAGCTCATATGGTGTACGGATTACAGATTTAAGGCCAATACCTGCATCATTTGTATCGTTCAGTTCCAGAACCTCGGTCTGAGAATCGTCTACTGTAACCGGAATATCAAAGTTCCAGTCACCTTCATATTTGTAGTAGCCCGCATCTGTTCCATATTTTTCTTCATCCGCTTCTGACCACTCATAGTCTGCTTCCAGTCCTCTTACCTTCGTAATATCCAGATGCAGGTTAAAGGTATCCGGAATCTCAATATCTTTAATATATTTCTGATATGCTCCACCACGCTCAGACACTTTATTGATATATTCTTCCAGCAGCGCATAACCTTCATCTGTCTCATCATCCAGCTCATCCAGTGTTATTCCCATTTCATCCAACACCTGCTGCGTCATTTCATTGTATTTCTCATTATATTCGGTGTAATCTTTTGCCGCATGTGCAAGATCATAACGGAAAATACATGCATAGGTGTTGTCATCCAGAAACTTTCCTTCCACCTGACCATCGATGACCGGATCCGCCTCTGCGTTAAAATCCACACCACCAGTCATATCCAGATCAATGACCGGTGTTCCACTTTCTGCAAAAGTTTCTGTCTTCGGAAATGGATTATCACTCTTAAACTGCATGGTTACATAGACCGCCTGACTATTTGCGTATACTTCCGAGCATGTGATAGTCAGACCATCTGCCGTCTTGGTATATGCGGTGTCATCTTTTGTCGTATCCTGTCCCGCCTCAGTATCTTCCGGTGAATTTCCTTCTATACCTGACTCAGTGTCTGCCGCAGTCCCTTCTGTCTTAGTTGTATCAACGGCTTCCAGAGTCGTTGCATGATCCGAGAAATCCCCGAAAAAGCTCACATTATCCTGCAATATTTCAAAAAGTCCTCCAACCACCGGAAGATTTTTTGCCATAACCGGATTCACTGCACAGAATATAAATCCGACTGCAAGCGCTGCTGCCATACCTCCTGCAATTCTTCCTCCGAGCTTCATCCAGTGATAAGGTTCTTTTGGCGCCTTTTTCTGCACAGCAGTGTTATTTTCAATCAGACGATATGCCTGATTCACGCGCTCATGTACAATCAGCGGTATTTCTGTTTCTTCCTGAAGTTTTTTCTGAAAATCCTTTTCATTATCATTAAGACTCATCATTAGGCACGTCCCTCCCTGACCTTATATTCATACAATTCTGCAACCTGTTTTCTGCCTCTCTGAAGACGCGATTTCACAGTGCTTTCTTTCATATCCAGGATGTCACTGATCTCCCGGATATTGAACCCTTCCATATAGTACAGAAGGATCACCAGACGATATTTATTATCCAGCGGTTCCAGCATCTGTGCCCATTCTTTTGCAGCATATTCTTCCTCATAAAAAGGAGTCTCCGGCATCTGATCCGTGTAGGTGACCTGTTTCTTCTGCTTCAGAATATCCTTGCATTTATTGATCAGAATCCGCAGCATCCAGGTCTTGAAGTATCTGTTCTGCTTCAGACTTCTCAGATTTTCATAGCAGGAAAGAATGGTATCCTGGATGGCATCGGCAACATCTTCATCATTCTTGAGATATGCAGATGCCATCTTGTACATACACTGCAAATGCTCATCCATCAGTCTGCAGAAGGCATCTTTGTCGTCTTTCTTCGCCCTTCGTATCAAAAATTCATTGTTCATTGATTTCTCCATTTTCCTGTTTCTGACCGGTCATCAGGAAATGTTGTGTAAAAGCTTCTGTTTATGTGCTTCTACTTATTAGACGCCAAAAACGCCAAAAAGGACGCACGTGTAAATAAATATTAACATAAAAATAGTTATAACCCCACTCCGGAATTATAACTATTTCTTGTCTTACACTTATTCATTTTATTCTCATTTCAGTTAATATCTATAGTCCAAATCTCCGCTGTACGATCTCTGCCAGCACTTCTGCCGTTCCCTTAACTCCCAGCATGCTGGAATCGATCATGATCTGCTTGCTGTCCAGATCACCTGGTGCATATTTCGCATATCGCTTATGATATGCTGTACGTGCTTTGTCTACTTTGTAGATCATTTTTGTTGCTTCCTCCGGCTTCATTTTGAGCACTTCCACACAATTTTTATAGCGTGCATCCACCGGCGCATAGATATATATATTCAAAACATTTCTGTGATCACGAAAAATATAATCTACACATCTTCCTACTCCTTCTGATATGCTGATGGTTACACACGGCGACTTCGACAACTCCGATATCAATAAAGATGTCAACGCCATGTTCCCGATCGACCGTTTACATGAACTCGTAGAAGAAGGCTTCATCGGATACTTCTGATTTTCGATAAAAGAATCTCCGTGCATGAATCCTCTCTTTCCCTTTTCATACACGGAGATTTCTTTTTTTGTTCGACTTGAATTAATTTATGCTCTGTTTTTTATATTCCTCAACAGTGTATCCACTTCTTCTCGTGTTGCAAGATTCTCTGAAAAAGCACTTGCACTTCCAGTACAGACTCCATAATAAAAAGCATCTTCATATATACCAGACTTCAAATATCCATATAAAAATCCGGCTACCATGGAATCTCCTGCACCAACAGAATTCTTTACCTTACCTTCCGGTGCTTCACTTTTGTAAGTGGATCCATCTTCCGCCACAAGAACTGCCCCATCTCCCGCCATAGAGACCAGTACATTTGCAGCGCCCATTTCCTGCAGTTTTTTTGCATAAAGAATAACGTCTTCTTTTGTGCTCAACGTAACACCAAAAATTTCTCCAAGCTCATAATTATTTGGCTTGATCAGAAACGGATGATACTCCAGTACATTTACCAGCAGATTTTTGGTTGCATCCACAACGATCATAACTTCTCGCTTCTGCAAACGTTTCATAATATCACGGTAGATCGTAGATGGAAGAACCGTCGGAATACTTCCGGCAAGAACAAGGATGTCCCCTTTTTGCAGAGCATCCAGCTGCTGATAAAAAATTTCCAGTTCTTCTCCACTGATTTCCGGTCCCATACCATTTATTTCAGATTCCTCTGATACAGTTTTTTCACCATTCTCTCCCACCTGCAGAGAACGCAATTTTACATTGATTCTTGAGATTCCTTTCTTTACCCGCACAAACTGCTCTTCTATCTTCCGCTCTTTCATCAGTCTGCGAATCTCTTCTCCTGTAAACCCGCCGGCAAAACCAAGTGGGATACTTTCCATTCCCAGGTTTTGAAGTACGATTGACACATTGATTCCCTTTCCTCCGGGCAAAATAAGTTCCTCTGCTGTTCTGTTTACTTTTCCTGTTTTAAATTCATCAACGCCTACTATATAATCCAGAGAAGGATTAAACGTCACCGTATATATCATATCTCTGATGCCTCCATTTTTTATTTACTATCATCTGTATAATAATGCCTGTCACGATCAGTACCAGACCCAGAACAGAAAACACGGTAATCTTTTCTCCCAGAACAAAATGTGTCAGAATCAGCGACACAAACGGAGTCAGATATGCCAGATTGGCAATCACCGCTGTATTTCCCAGATTCATCTTTTCTTTCAGGATCCAGCAGGAAAAAAGAATGATCAGCGCTGGCCAGAGTTCATTTATCACAAATGCTGTCTGTGCTTTGAGACGTGCTGTTCCAAAACATAAAACTGAAGTTCCTGCATATAGATATTCTTTTTTCATAAGTATTACCTCTTCGTATTTTGTTATTATAACAGAAAAAGCAGCCTGGCGGCTGCCTTCTCTGACATTTTTTAATAAAAAGCTCTGTTCTGTTCTTTCAATGATCTCATCCTGCAAAGCTTTATCCAGATTTCTGAAATGATCGCTGTAACCAGCTACCCGTACGATCAGATCACGGTATTCATCCGGATGCTTCTGTGCATTGATGAGTGTCTGCCTGTCAATGTGACATGCTCCCACCACTTAAATCTCTGATTTTGAAGTGGGGGCTTCTTGCTC
>JBKYFG010000005.1:102301-107924 GCA_047027955.1 Blautia sp. | reverse complement strand
CAGCAGCCAAATGTTTTTCCAAGGAGTATCTTCTGTTCTTCTGTTGGATAGATCCGGAAACGATATGCTATGTTCAATTCTTTTTCTCTCCCTGGGTTTCGATGTATTGACGGATCACTTCAACTGGCGCCCCTCCTGCCGTCAAAAGGCAGAAACTCTGGCTCCAGAATGCTTCTTTCCAAAGTTTTTCCCGGATTTCCGGATACTCTTTTTTCAGCAGCCTGCTGCTGGCACTTTTATATGCATTGATAAATTTACTGAGTTCCGTTTTAGGCTGTGCACGAAACATTACATGCACATGGTCAATATCATGATTCCATTCCTCCAAAACAATTCCATACCGTGGGGCAATATATTCCCATATTTCCTTTGCTCTTTCTGAAATTGGATCATTGATAACTTTTCTTCGATATTTTACCACCATAATCAAGTGATAATACATCAAGTACACTGAATGTGCATTGTGATCCATATTTTCCATAAAACCAGCCCTTTTTTGAATAATTACCTTATCTTATCGACTGATTCTATTATACCATGGATTGCGTTGCCAAACAAATGTTCTTTTTTATTTTTTACAATTCATCTCCCACCTGTAGAGGAAGGAGAATTCTTGCTATATATTATGTTAAATTTTATTTTACATTCCTTTTGCTTTTTTCACACATGCAGTCTGAGCCTCGATCACTGCACTACGCAGACCTTTTTCTTCCAGAACACGCACTGCCTGAATTGTCGTTCCTGCCGGAGAGCAGACCATATCTTTGAGTTCACCCGGATGTTTGCCTGTCTCAAGCATCAGTTTTGCACTTCCGAGCACGGACTGTGCCGCAAATTTGTATGCCTGTGCTCTCGGCATTCCGTCTGCAACTGCTGCATCTGCCATTGCTTCAAGAAACATAAACACATATGCCGGAGAGCTTCCGGAAACACCTACAACCGCATCCATCAGATGTTCCGGAATCACTTCTGTCTTTCCGAAGGTATTGCAAAGTTTTACGGCAAGTGCAGTTTCTTTTTCTGTGACCAGCTCATTTACACAAAGCGCTGTCATTCCCTCACCAACCATTGCCGGAGTATTTGGCATAGTACGGATAACTTTTGTTTTTTCTCCCAGATGTTCCCCAAGCCACTGTAATGTTTTACCCGGTGCAATAGAGATAAAAATCTGTTCCTCTTTTACACTGTCTTTAATTTCATTCAGAACACCTTCCAGAAACTGTGGCTTCACTGCCAGAAAAACTACATCCGCAAAATCCACAACCTGTGCGTTAGTATCTGCCTTCTGAATGCCAAGTTCCTGCTCGATCTTTTTACGTGTCTTATCTGATTTTGCAGAAGCGATCATATCTGTCGCTGCCACTTCTCCACTTTTCAGAATTCCCTTTAACATGGCTGTTGCCATATTTCCACAACCGATAAAACCAATTTTCATGATAATCTTCCTCCTTGTGTGAAAATCTTTGTCTGTACACAGAAAATCTTCCTGTTATTGTTACTCTGTCACTTTACAAATACACAGTAACATTTTACCTATATAATACCTGTTTCCGCACAAAAAGTAAAATATTATATTTTTATTTGACAGATTCTATTTTGTAATCATTTACTCAAAATGTAATGTCTTGTGGTATTTCGCATATGCAGTAATATTATCCCTGTGATAATACTGCCGAAGCTTCTCCACCACCCCCGAAGCGCCTGAAAAATCTTCACGGCTCTTGCTGGTCGATGTTTTTTCACCCTTTGTCAGATTTCTCTGGTTGCCTGTCTCAGCCATGCTTTTTCTTCCTCATCTAGATATGGTGCTATGGTAACATAGACTTTTTTGTGATATTCGTTCAGCAGTTTTCGTTCACGGTCCGACATCTGTTCCGTATCAACTCCATCCAGGTCAAACGGTACCATAGTCAGTGACTCAAAACACATAAACTGCCCGAAAGGAGTTTTTTCTGCCTTCTTACATAAAACAAGATTTTCATGACGGATGCCAAATTCATTCTCCAGATAATATCCTGGTTCATCGGATGTAATCATACCTTCTTCCAACACCGGTGCCGGATTTCCCGGAAGATTTTTCCATCGGAAACTGTTAGGCCCTTCATGCACATTCAGAAGATATCCTACCCCATGTCCGGTACCATGATTATAATCTTCGCCAAGTTCCCAAAGCGGACCTCTGGCAAGGTAATCAAGGTTTAATCCGGTGCATCCGTATTTAAATTTCGCAGCTGCGAGATTCAGATTTCCACGCAGAACTGCAGTAAAATATTTCTTCTCTTTCTCTGTGACCGGTCCCAATACAATCGTTCTTGTGATATCGGTCGTACCTTCCAGATAGTGTCCGCCAGTATCTGCAAGTACCATCCCTCTGGCCTCTAATGGAATATCTGTCTCCTCTGTTGCACTGTAATGAACAATTGCCGCATGCTTTCCATAGGCAATGATCGGATCAAAACTATCTCCAATAAAATGCTCCTGCTCACTGCGAAACTGATATAATTTCTCTGCTGCGCCGAGTTCTGTAATTCTCTCTTTTGCCACATTTGTTTTCATCCAGCGAATGAATTTTGTAACTGCAACACCATCTTTGATATGTGCAGTTCTTTCGTTGTCCATCTCTGTCTGATTTTTGACTGCCTTCGGAAGAAGTGTCAGATTCGGCTCATCCACAATCGTCACATTACATGGAATATTACTTACCAGGCGGCTATTGACATTGGCTTTGGAAAGCAGGATTTTTTTATCCTCTGCGACTGTCTGAACATAAGAATAGACATCCTCATACGGATAGATTTTTACTCCATCAGCTGCCAGATTTGTACGGATTTCTTCTGAAAAAGCAGCTGCGTTTGCATATAATCGAAGTTCTGCATCCGTCACTACAAGGTAAGAAAGAACTACCGGACAACAATGAATATCATTACCACGAATATTCAGTAACCAGGCGATATCATCAAGTGAAGTAAGAATAAAAATATTCGCCTTTTTTGCCTTCATCTGCTCTCGAATCCCTGCAATTTTATCCTTTCTTGATTCGCCCGCCCATTTCACATCCAGCTCCATAACCGGCTCACAGGAAAGTGCCGGACGTTCTCTCCAGATTTCTCCGATCAGATCCTCATTTACAGCAAATGTGATATTTTTTTCTTCCAGGAGTTTCTCCAATTCTTCTGCTTCTTTTGCACTGACTGTACGTCCATCAAAGCCCAGACACATACTTTTTTCCAGCTTTTCTGCCAGAAACTGATGTACCGTCGGTACTCCCGGCTCACCCGATCTGAACAGTTCAATCGTACTGCCACGAAGCTGATCTGCCGCCTGAATAAAGTATCTGCCATCGGTCCACAACCCAGCCATGTCCTGCATGATCACAGCTGTTCCCGCCGATCCTGTAAAACCTGTGATATATTTTCTACATTTAAAGTAATCACCCACATATTCAGATCCATGAAAATCATCCGTTGGCACCAGATAGGCATCTATCTTTTTTTCTTTCATTAACTCTCGAAGAACATTCAATCGCTCTGTTATCTTCATTTTCAGGCCTCCCCGTTCAAATGTTTATCCACATTTTATTTGAATATCTACTGGATAAATCTCTGTATCTGTTGTCCATGGTAAACAGAATACAACTATTTGTCAATGACCAGCGGGTCGAGTAGATACATCCGTTACCGAATGTATCCCTCACAGAATTCCGGACATGCGGCTTTTCCGCATCCGGCTCTTTACGAAACGCATTATTCAACAATTATCCGTAAATACTGACATATATTTTCGGCCTCGCTAAAGGATAGGCTGTATCAATCATTTCAAGAAATCCTGACCATGTATAGCTCTTTTTCTGACTTCTTCTATTAAGCCAGTAATGAAGACTTCTAATGACTTGGTATCTAAAAGCAGACAGACTCCGCCCATTATCAGTAATGCCGTAGTAATGATAATAACCAACAAGTATCTGATTCAGCTTAGATATAATGTCTTTCAGTTTATTCGCTCTCATTGACCGAATTTTCTGACGAACTTCTTTGCACTTTTTATTAAATTTTATTCTGCTGGTTTTCCTCTTCACTCTGAATTTCCCATTCTTATTACAAGAACAGTAATGCGTAAAGCCAAGGAATGTGAAAGTTTCTGGCTTGTGTCCATTTCTCTCACAGTTTTCTTTTGCAAACCGTCCAAACTGTATCAGTCTGCTTTTATCTTCCTGTAGGCTCAATCCAAAGTGTCTCATTCTACGTTTAAGTAGTTCATAGAACATTACGGCATCTTCTTTGTATTGAAAGCATACAACAAAATCATCCGCATATACTACCAGACCACTATATCCTTTAAGTTTAGGAACAACTATCTCTTTGTACCACCATACCAGTACATAATGCATATATATGCATGATATTATTGGTGAACAGACTGAGCCTTGTCCTGATCCTTCTTCCGTCGCCTCATATTGAAAGTTTTCCATCACTCCTGATTTTAATATTCTTTTCAGGAGTCTGGCAATATTAGGATCTTTGATCTTTGATTCTACGAACTTCATTATCCATTTATGGTCAAGATGATTGAAGAACGATTTGATATCTGCATCTAATATATAACTACTCTTTTCCCTTTCAATCATATAGTTAAGTTTTCTCAAAGCCATGTGACATCCTCTGTTAGGACGAAATCCCATCATCTCATCATAAAAGCATGGTTCAAATACTGCTTCCAGTATTCGTTTCAGTGCTTCCTGCACCAGTTTGTCTTCATAACAATAGATGCTAAGAGGCCTTGTTTTCCCATTATCCTTCGGAATTTCTATTCTTCTTGCTGGTTTCGGCTTATATGCCTTCTTCCTCAGTCTGTCCACAAGGTTTTCTATATTTTTATCAAGGTTCTTATCGTAGTCCTTCTTTGTTATCCCATCAATTCCAACTGCTTTATCTCCATCCATCTTATTATGACATTCTTTCAGCAGTGATGTTGAAATCAGGTGTCCTATGGATGTAAAGACCATATCTGGATTTTCTCTGGATAATTGTGATATTCTCTCCAATTTTGTTTCCATTATTGTTCCTATCTCTGAGTATAGATAATGTTTCCTTTTCGATATAGTTCCGCAGGCCTGAACTATGAGGAATAGTTCATTCTCGACTTCCCTCCAGCACTTATCTTGTTCATGCTTTCACTGGTACTATTCGGGCCTCCGACTACCTGTACGTCATCTGACATCCTTATTTATTTGTTTGCCATACCATATCTATACGCAGTATTTATGGAACGTACAGGTTCTCTCCAGTTGATGCAGCATCATTGTGTAACATGAATAGCTCTACGACACCGCAGCAGAGTACGAAATCTTGCCATAACGATAAACTTACCTATAGCCTTCTGCTATATCAACAGCATCGGCCTGCTGGATTAGGGTCTTTCGATGCTCAATCACTATCCCTATTACCTATCTTCCTACGCTTAACCTTCCCGATTGCTCTGGCTGGCTCAAGGTCGTTACCGGCAGTGTGGCTAATACCTTACCGGATGGGATTTCCACCCATTAAATGCTTCACCCTTAGCTGGACGCACTGACATGCTCCCACCACTTAAATCTCTGATTTTGAAGTGGGGGCTTCTTGCTCAA
>JBKYFG010000005.1:66594-102291 GCA_047027955.1 Blautia sp. | reverse complement strand
GAGCCAAGTATCTACAAGCTATCCTCGCGTGCCCCGCGATTTTTATTAGTCCGGTTACGGACTTTTTATTGTGCTGTCATGCACATTCTGCAAAGATTCTTTTTCCCTCATTCATGATGTTAACTGCTGCATTTACATCACGGTCCATTCTGTTACCGCATTCACAGTAATAAATCCTATCAGATAAAGACAATTCTTCTTTTTTCTTTCCGCATACACTGCAAATCTTACTGGATGCAAAATAACGGTCTACTTTGATCAGATATTTTCCTCGTTCCTCCAGTTTATATTCCAGCATAGACAGAAACAGGCCATATCCATTATCATGTACACCTTTTCCAAGATGAAGTCCTCCTGCCATCCCTTTCAGATTCAGATCTTCCACGCATACTGCATCGAAGCTCTCAGCAAGACTGGCACTGAGTTTATGCTGAAAGTCTTTTCTTTGATTTCGGATCTTTTCATGGCACAGTGCAACTCTTTTCTTCTGCTTCTTATAATTCTGACTGCCTTTCTGACATCTGGACAGCTTTCTCTGTTCCCGCGCAAGCTTTTTCTCTGTATTTCGATAGAACATCGGATATTCAGCTCTTTTACCGGTAGAAAACACACACATTCCCTGCATCGCAAAATCGATCCCAATAAATTTTTCTGCCGGTCTTTTTTCTGCTGTTTGGTTTTCACAGCAAAACAAAAGACTGGCAAAATATTTTCCGGATGGCTCCCTGCTGACTGTCACAGATTTCAGTTTCCATTTTTCTGATACCGGACGGTGAAGCTTCATTCTGACAGCCGTCATCTTAGGCAGTTTCAAATATTTTCCTTCCAGAAAGATATTTCCATTCACTACGTTTGTTGTATAAGATTTTCTTGATGACTTCTTTGATTTGAAACGCGGAAATCCTGCAGATGGTTCACGAAAAAACTTATGGAATGCGCTTTCCAGATGCATCTGTACATTTGCTAACGCCAATGAATCCACCTCTTTCAGCCAGGGATATTCTTTCTTGTAACTGGCTGGTGTGTTCCTTAACATCTTTTTTTCTTTTTTATAATGTTCCATTTTGTCAGCAAGCATACAGTTATAGATAAATCGGCTGCAGCCGATTGTTTTTTCTATTTGCACACGTTGTTCTGCATTTGGATAGATTCTTATTTTTACTGCCCGATTTATTTTCCTCACCTTATTCCTACATATGAATGATTTCAATCATCGTTTTTTGAACAATATGTTCTCTTTTTATTATTATAATACAATTCCAACACGCGAACAAGTGTTTTCTTTTTTTGTTTATAAAATTCTTTTGAGCATTTATGCTCAGATCTACAATTCATCTCCCACCTATAGAGGAAGGAGAATTCTTGCTATGTTATGTTAAACTATCCGCTCCTCCTCTTTTTTTTGGTATACTAAAATAAATTCAAATCTTAGTTTTATGATATAAGCAAAACTTTTAATCATTATCGGATGAAGCTTATCAATCCGGAATACAAAAATTCCCCTCTTGAATCGGGAGAAAGGAAATGCCAGCGGCAATTATCATCCTCTGGCTAATTCATAAAAATGAAGGAAAAAGGCGTAACCACTATTACATTAAAAAAAATAAATCGTGAAAAAGTCTATCAGTATATTTATCGTGAAAAACAGACTTCCAAATTGCAGATCGTGCAGGATCTGCAGATGGGACTTTCTACAGTAAGCCAAAATCTGAATGCAATCTGGCAGGATTATCTTAAACATCTTGCATTTGCGATGCGAAATCTGAATATGATCATCGACAGCCCTATCATTATCAGCGGATATCTTGCCCCTTACCTGGTTCCGGAAGATCTCAATATGCTACTGCATCTGATCAATGAAAATAACCCATTCACTCTCACAGCTGATCAACTGCTGGTCGGCACACATGGACAATATACTCCGGCTATTGGCGCGGCACTGCATTATATCAACCGATTCGTACATGAGGGAACTGCCCTCTGACCCGCAAAGGGACTTCCCTTGAAGACTTTCTTATAAATAATATAGCAGTATATAAAAATAACAGGACTCTTCTCTCTCGTATGGAGAAGATATCCTGTTATTTTACATTCTAATGATATAATTATATATTACCACAATTCTTTTCAGCATGGCCCGATAATCCAGGTCTACACTCTTTCATCAATACAATTTTTTCAGCGTGGCCCGGTGGGTAGCAGTTTCCAAACTGAATTTCCCTGCCTTATAAGGCAATCATAAAACCATTTTAGAAAAGTCCAGTAATCTTTCCGGTCTCGTCTACATCAATTCTCTCTGCAGCCGGTACTTTTGGCAGTCCTGGCATAGTCATGATCTCACCTGTCAGAGCTACGATGAAGCCTGCACCCGCGGAGATCTTCAGGTTACGTACAGTAACTTCGAAGTCTGTCGGTGCACCGAGTTTGGTCTGGTCATCTGTCAGACTGTACTGTGTCTTAGCTACACAGATCGGGCAGTTGCCAAAGCCAAGAGCTTCGAGCTGTTTTGCCTGTTTCTGAGCATTTGCTGTCAGAACCACTCTCTTACCGCCATATACTTTCTGTACGATCTGGTTCAATTTGTCTTCGATAGAGCCTTCCAGCTCATATGCATAGGAGAAGTCGTTCGGTTCTTCTACCAGACGAAGAACTTCTTCAGCAAGTTTGATTCCACCTTCGCCGCCTTTTGCCCATACTTCGGAAAGAGCTACATTTACACCGAGTTCTTTACATTTTGCTTCTACAAAATCAAGCTCTGCTTTTGTATCCGTCGGGAAAGCATTGATAGCAACAACACAAGGAAGTTTGTATACATTCTTGATATTGCTTACATGTTTCAGAAGGTTCGGGATACCTTTCTCCAGTGCTTCCAGATTTTCGTTGTTGAGGTCAGCTTTTGCAACACCGCCATTATATTTCAGAGCACGTACAGTAGCTACGATAACAACTGCGCTTGGGTGCAGGTCTGCCATACGGCATTTGATATCCAGGAATTTCTCTGCACCAAGGTCTGCACCGAATCCAGCCTCTGTAATTGCATAATCAGCAAGTTTCAGAGCCATCTTTGTAGCTGTTACGGAGTTACATCCATGAGCGATGTTTGCGAATGGTCCACCATGAACGATTGCCGGAACGTGTTCCAGTGTCTGAACAAGGTTTGGTTTCAGGGCATCTTTCAGAAGTGCAGTCATAGCACCTTCTGCATGAAGATCACCAGCAGTTACCGGTTTCTGCTCAGCAACTTTACCATATGTATATCCGATGATAATCTTGGAAAGTCTTTCTTTCAGGTCTTTGATATCGCTTGCAAGGCAAAGAACTGCCATGATCTCAGATGCAACTGTGATATCATATCCGTCTTCACGAGGCATACCATTTGTTCTTCCACCAAGTCCGTCTACTACATTACGAAGCTGACGGTCATTCATATCCACACATCTTCTCCATGTAATCTTTCTTGGATCAATGTTCAGTGCATTGCCCTGGAAGATATGGTTATCAATCATTGCTGCAAGAAGGTTATTTGCTGCACCGATCGCATGGAAGTCACCTGTAAAATGAAGGTTGATATCTTCCATCGGAACTACCTGTGCATAACCACCGCCTGCTGCGCCGCCTTTGACACCGAATACCGGTCCGAGAGATGGCTCACGAAGAGCAACCATAACACTCTTTCCAAGCTTCTGCATACCATCTGCAAGACCTACTGTTGTTGTAGTCTTTCCTTCACCAGCCGGTGTCGGGTTGATTGCAGTTACAAGAATCAGTTTTCCATCTTTTTTGTCACTCTCTTTCAGGAGATTGTAATCAATTTTTGCTTTGTATTTTCCGTACTGTTCCAGATATTTGTCATCAATACCTGCTTTTTCCGCAATCTTTGTGATTGGCAGCATTTCGCACTCCTGTGCAATTTCGATGTCACTTTTGAATCCCATAATTGTCTCCTTTCATTGTAAGCGCCACGTCCCTTTCTAACCATATACCCTCTGCACATATTCGAATATCCCGGGCATCTGTCATTATCCCCATCCAGAACATTCTTCCGGTTAAAAAAAGCAGTATCTGAGAATTTCTCAAATACTGCCCAGACGGTCGGCTCTGCAAATCTCTGATTCCCATGTGGTGATTTCCACTACTCCGCCAGTTACCAGAGACTTTATTAACTTGATGAGAAAATAGTATCATAAACGCTCTTGGTTGTCAAGAAATTGTCAATTTTTTTCTTTTCTTTTAACAAAAGTACAAAAAATTGATTTTTAATTTTGTATATTTTTTACACAAATATGATGTTGACAAATTTTCGAAAATTTTCCTTTGTGAATAAATAAACATAAGGGGACTTCCCCTGGGCTAAAAGATATATATCTCCCTTTGTACATCAAATATGAAATAAATAGAAAAATACCAGGACTCTTCTCTCTCACATGGGGAAGATCTCCTGGCATTTTATCATTCTACTGACAAACTATTAAAAGATATTTAGCTAATCCCAGTAAACTACATTTTCCTATTCTTACTTGCTCTTAGCGTGGCCAAACAGGGAGAGTCTGAGGGGGACTTTCGGCCTTCGCAACTGTGAGATAGTCCCCCTCAGGGTTTTCTTATTTGCCAAAATCATTGACGGTTCTTAAGGAAGTACCTTAAAAAAGAGGTTTAAGGGTCGGATACAGTTTCTTAAACTTCTGATACTTCTCTTCGTACTTCGCCACAAGTTCTTCTTCCGGCTCTACGGTATCAACTACATGAGCCATCTTCTTTCCGATGGTTTCAACATCCGGATAAGCTCCGCATCCTACAGCAGCAAGCATTGCACCACCCATGGATGGTCCTTCCTCAACTTCAAGTACATCTACTTTAAGGTTCATGACATTTGCAATAATCTTCTTCCACAGTGGACTCTTTGCGCCGCCGCCGCAGATCTTGGTACGGTCAATTTTGATTCCAAGTTTACGTGCAACTTCCAGTGAATCGCGAAGTCCAAATGCAACACCTTCCAGAACGGCCTGTGTCATATCTGCTCTTGTGGTATCCATAGACATTCCGAAGAATACGCCTCTTGCATCTGGGTTATTATGAGGTGATCTTTCTCCCATCAGATATGGAAGGAAGAATACGTTGTTTTCTCCGAGTTTCTGGATCGGTGCCTGCTCTGCAGCAAAATCCTTTGTCTGAAGAATTTCTTCTGCCCACCATTTATTACAGGATGCTGCACTCAGCATGCAGCCCATCAGATGATAGCTTCCATCTGCATGACAGAAAGAATGCAGTGCATTATTTTCATCAACACCGAAATTTTTGCTTGAGATGAAGATGGTTCCGGAGGTTCCAAGAGAGATGTTGCACTGTCCGTCACCAACTGTTCCTGTTCCGACAGCTGCTGCCGCATTGTCACCTGCTCCTGCTACGACTTTGACATCTGCGGAGAAACCAAGTTCCTTTGCAACTTCCGGTTTCAATGTTCCAACAACTTCCCAGCTCTCATACAACTTCGGGAGCTGTTCTTCTTTTACATCACAGATTTCCATCATTTCTTTAGACCAGCAGCGATTCTTTACGTCCAGAAGCAACATTCCGGATGCATCAGAAACATCTGTGCAGAAGGATCCGGAAAGTCTGTATGCAAGGTAGTCTTTCGGAAGCATGATCTTTGCGATCTTTGCAAATTTCTCTGGCTCATTTTTTTTCATCCACAGGATCTTTGGTGCTGTAAATCCAGCAAAAGCGATATTTGCTGTATACTGAGATAATTTATCTTTTCCAATTTCGTTGTTCAGATATTCTGTTTCTTTCTGGGAACGTCCATCATTCCAGAGGATCGCCGGGCGGATGACATTGTCATCTTTATCCAGTGTTACCAGTCCATGCATCTGTCCACCGAAGCCGATTCCGGCTACCTGAGAGCGGTCAATTCCTTCGGTCAATTCTTTCATTCCCTCAACACTCTGGGTAAACCAGTCTTCCGGATTCTGTTCTGACCAGCCCGGATGTGGGAAAAACAGTGGATATTCTTTTGATACGATATTACAGATTTTTCCTGATTCTTCCATCAGAAGAAGTTTTACTGCGGAAGTACCAAGGTCAACACCGATATAGTACATATTTCCTCCTTACTACGACATCCCAGGAAAACTCCCGGGATGCCTGTATTGGTTTTATTTTATTTTTTTAAATTTAGCCCCAAGGATTTTCTGTTGGGTATCTTACGCCTGCCGGCTGATTGTAACCGATTTCTTCAACCGGAACGCCGATATATTTGAATACTTCGAAGAGAGCTTTTCCAAAGTGTCCGAATGCTACTGCGCCATGATGCGGGAATCCTCCCTCGATAAGTACGTGACGATAGAAACGTCCCATTTCCGGAATAGCGAATACACCAATTGCTCCAAAGGAACGAGTTGCAACCGGAAGAACCTCGCCGTGTGCAATGTAAGCACGAAGTTTGTTATCAGCTGTGCTCTGCAGACGATAGAATGTGATATCTCCAGGTTTGATATCTCCCTCCAGAGTTCCGTTTGTAACTTCGATCGGAAGAGATCTTGCCATGATCATCTGATATTTCATCTCGCAGAAGGAAAGTTTGCTGGAAGCAGTATTTCCACAATGGAATCCCATGAATGTATCTTTCAGTGTATAATCGAATTTTCCTTCGATGGATTCTTTGTACATATCCTTCGGTACGGAGTTGTTGATATCAAGCAGTGTAACGATATCGTTGCTTACTACCTGTCCGATGAACTCACTTAATGTACCATAGATATCAACTTCACAGGATACCGGGATGCCCTGGGATGTCAGACGGCTGTTTACATAGCAAGGAACGAATCCGAACTGTGTCTGGAATGCCGGCCAGCATTTTCCTGTCAGGGTTACGTATTTACGATATCCTCTGTGGTCTCTTACCCAGTCTTTCAGGGTCAGTTCATACTGAGCAAGTTTTGCAAGAACCTCCGGTTTCTTATTTCCGGCACCAAGTTCTTCTTCCATTTCTTTAACGATTTCCGGAATTCTCTCATCACCTGCATGTTTGTTGAATGCTTCAAACAGATCCAGTTCAGAGTTTTCTTCAATCTCTACACCGAGATTGTAAAGCTGTTTGATTGGTGCATTACAAGCAAGAAAGTTTGTCGGACGTGGTCCAAAGCTAATAATCTTGAGGTTGCTTAATCCTTCAATTGCTCTTGCGATCGGAAGGAAGTCATGGATCATGTCTGCACAGTCTTCTGCATCACCAACCGGGTACTCCGGAATGTATGCTTTTACATTACGAAGCTGCAGGTTGTAGCTTGCATTCAGCATACCACAGTAAGCATCTCCACGTCCCTGGCAAAGGTCATTCTGAGATTCTTCAGCAGCTGCAATAAACATTTTCGGTCCATCGAAATGTTTGGCAAGAAGTGTCTCGGAGATTTCCGGTCCGAAGTTTCCAAGATATACACAAAGTGCATTACATCCTGCTTTTTTGATATCTTCCAGAGCCTGAACCATATGAATTTCACTCTCTACGATACAGATTGGACATTCGTAGATGTCTTTTGCATCATATTTTTTAGCATAAGCTTCTACAAGAGCTTTTCTTCTGTTTACGGAAAGGCTTTCCGGGAAACAGTCACGGCTTACAGCAACGATTCCAACTTTTACTTCTGGCATGTTATTCATGATAAAAATTCCTCCATATTTATATAGTAGATATTTTATGTTTCGTTTCTTAGTTCACGATCAGTCGATTCCGACCTTTTTAATCGATTCCGACATTCTCACCCTTCAGTCCGTTGAATGCGCCTTCGATAGCTGCTTCCTCGTGACCGATCAGCCATTTATTTTTAGCGGTAAGGAGCTTGTCCTCTCCTTCTGCTGCTTTTTCAAAAGTCAGTTCTGTGTTTGTTCCTTTCGGAAGAACTACAACACACTGGAAACCACTTTCATTTACATGACACGGTGCATAATGAAGTGTTGTTGCATATACTTCAATTGCTGTACCTGCCGGAACAAGAAACGCCTCTACTTTGGATGTGTCATATGTATAATCCTTTTCTACATCCTGCTGATGTCCGATCAGCAATACCAGGTCTGTCACTGCAACATTGATTTCGGAGCTGCGGTGGTATTCCAGACCATTTAATTTCTTATTATGTCCGTTGCAATATCCGATTTCGATCGGCAGACCGCCATATCCTTTGTTCTGCAGTTCTTTTGCAACCGGCAGTGCTTCCATTTCTTCTACGGAAGGAACGTAAGTTACATCCTCCGGCACCGGAGTATGCTTCATTTCCTTCAGGAGTTCCGTAAAATCATACCCCTCCAGTACTTTACCATATCTACGGAACGCGTCATCTGCTACATTCTGAATCTTCACCTGAAGTTACCTCCTTTATTTTTATGTTGAAACCATCATATCATGAAGTCCTTTTCCTTTCGCCAGTTTTTTTGTCCTCTTTAGTGCACTTTTTTGACCTTTGTATTTTTCCAATTTCATAAACAGTTTGATAAACACATAAAAAACAGGCGTTTCTGATTCGCCTGTTTTTGTATTTTTATTCTTTATTTTTCTCTTTCAACTTCACTTGGCAAAACACCATATCGTTTCTGGAATTCTCTTGTAAATGCACGACTGCTGCTAAATCCGTTATCCATTGCAATCTGGCTGATCGTCTTATCAGAATTCAGAAGTTCCCGATACGCATAGGTCATACGAATATCCTGCAGATACGTCTTAAAATTGACATTTGCATATTTCTGAAACATTCTGGATAAATATGCATCGGAATAACCGAACATATTCGCCACTTCAGTCAGTTTGAGTTCTTCCTGATAATGCTCTCTCATATAGGAAGTAATTCTTGCAAGCGCATCCAGACGGCGGCTGTGGCGCACTTCCTGCTCTCCCGCCTCATCCAGACGGTAATGGTTGACCAGCAGATACAATACATCATAATAAAAGGAACGAATCTTAAACTCATACCCGGTTCCTCGCTTGCCGTATAATTTATACATTTCCCGTATCAACCGCCAGAGCTGTGAATCCGTCTCCTGCTCATTTGCTGCAAATCGGATAAAACGATGTGCGGTAAAATAATCCTCGAACTGTTTCAGCGGAATCTGAAGGACTGCTGTATGATTTTCCTCCGGGGAATCTATCGAATGTACTTCGTTGGAGTTAATGATCATCAGCTCCCCTGCTTTGAGCGGATATTTTTCATCATTTAAATAAAATGTAAGAGAGCCTTCCATCACGGCAAAGATTTCGATGGATGTATGCCAGTGTTTTTCTCTCACATAATTCCCCTGGCTCCCTTCAAATAAGAAAAATTTAAACGGCAATCCCTCATCCGGGATCACCAGTTCATGCTGGAATTCCATGTCATAACCTCTTTCCTGTAATCGTTTTTGATGACATTTATACAAACAAAATTAACTATTTTCAATTAATTTATATCATAACATGAAGATATTCCTTTTACAAGCAAGGGAAAATAAGTGGTCTCACCGGGAATCCTTTATTTTATCTTATCGCATCTTTCATCGACTTCACATATTCTCCTATATATGGCACGCACTCAGCCCCATGCGTCTCGCAAAGTTTGACGATCGCGGAACCTACAATAACACCATCAGCCTGCGCCGCCATCTTCTTCGCCTGCTCTGGTGTAGAAATACCAAATCCTACCGCACATGGAATATCTTTCTGTGCCTTAACCAGTTCCACCATAGCTCCAATATCCGTCGTGATCTGACTTCGCATACCGGTAACTCCAAGTGAAGATACACAGTAAACAAAACCTTCTGCTTCTTTTGCGATCATTGAAATTTTCTCATGAGAAGTCGGTGCGACCAAAGAGATCAGATCCAGTCCATACTTCTCTGCAACAGATGCGAACTCTTCTTTTTCTTCAAAAGGAACATCCGGAAGGATCATTCCATCCATTCCAACCTCTGCTGCTCTCTTGCAAAAACGCTCTATTCCATAAGAAAAAACAACATTCGCATAGGTCATAAATACCATCGGGATGGAACTATTTTTGCGGATTTTTTCTACCATATCAAAGACTTTATCTGTGGTAACTCCACCGGACAGAGCACGCAGGTTTGCACCCTGGATAACAGGTCCTTCTGCTGTCGGATCAGAAAATGGAATACCAAGTTCGATCAGATCTGCACCTGCTTCTTCCATCGCATAAACAATTTTTTCGGTAACATCAAGGGACGGATCCCCGCAGGTAACAAACGGGATAAATGCTTTTCCCTTTGCAAATGCTTCTGTAATTTTCTTATTCATGGATTTCCTCCCCTCTGTAACGTGCAATTGCTGCACAGTCCTTGTCTCCTCGTCCGGAAATGGTGATAACTACAATCTGCTCTTTGCGCATCTGCGGTACGATCTTTCTCGCGTAGGCAACTGCATGAGCACTCTCGATTGCCGGAATAATACCTTCTGTTCTTGACAGATATTCAAATGCATCTACTGCTTCGTCGTCTGTTACCGGCACATATTCTGCTCGGCCGATATCATAAAGATGTGCATGTTCCGGTCCAACACCCGGGTAATCCAGACCGGCGGAGATGGAATAAACCGGTGCGATCTGACCATACTCATCCTGGCAGAAATAAGACTTCATACCGTGGAAAATACCAAGCTTTCCGGTTGCGATCGTTGCTGCAGTCTCAGCGGTATTGACACCGCGTCCAGCTGCCTCACAACCAATCAGGCGAACTCCCTCGTCCTCAATAAAGTTGTAGAAAGTTCCGATTGCATTGGAACCACCGCCAACACAAGCAAGTACAGCATCCGGAAGTTTTCCTTCTTTTTCCAGAATCTGTTCTTTGATCTCCTTGGAAATAACTGCCTGGAAATCACGAACAATTGTCGGAAATGGGTGCGGTCCCATGACAGATCCGAGCACATAATGTGTATCGGAAATACGGTTTGTCCACTCTCTCATCGTCTCAGAAACGGCATCTTTCAGGGTTGCAGTTCCAGATGTAACGGCATGTACTTTGGCTCCCAGAAGACGCATTCTGTATACGTTCAGTGCCTGACGTTCGGTATCTTCTTTACCCATGAAGACTTCACATTCCATGCCCATAAGAGCGGCTGCTGTCGCTGTCGCAACACCGTGCTGTCCGGCTCCGGTCTCTGCGATAACACGCGTTTTTCCCATCTTTTTGGCAAGTAAAACCTGTCCCAGAACGTTGTTGATCTTGTGTGCTCCGGTATGATTCAGATCCTCACGTTTCAGATAAACTTTTGCTCCACCGAGGTCTTCTGTCATGTGTGCTGCGTAGTACAGACGTGACGGACGACCTGCATAATTGTTCAGTAAATCTGTCAGTTCACGGTTGAATTCCGGATCATCTTTGTAATGATTATATGCTTCTTCCAGTTCCAGCACTGCATTCATCAGTGTCTCCGGAATGTACTGCCCTCCATGTATTCCAAATCTTCCTTTTGACATTTATATCCTCCTCTGTGTTTCTTTTCAAAACACCTTATTTCTCTCTAATTTATTATTCTTATTTCTCTTACAATATCCACAACCTGCCGGATCTTCATCGGATCTTTCCGCTTTTCAGTCTCCACACTGCTGCTCAGATCCACCGCATAAGGGTGAATTTCCCGGATCGCCTGCCCAAGGTTGGAGGCTCCGATCCCTCCTGCAAGGAAAAACGGTCTCTGGATCTCAGGGATCAAGGACCAGTCAAAAGTCTTTCCCGTTCCTCCGCCGCCCTGATCCAACAGGATGTAATCTGCCGGGCTTTGCAGTGCTTTCTCGATATCTTCGGCTGTTTTTATGGAAAAAGCCTTGATGATCAGCTTGTCTGTATATGTTTTTAATTCTCTGATATAGGACTCATCTTCCTGTCCGTGAAGCTGTGCAAGTGCAAGTGTTCCGTCATCCAGAAGTGTTCTTACCAGTTCCATTGGAGCATTCACAAATACTCCGACCGGCCGGATCTCAGGATCCAGTTCCTTCACAAGTTCTCTCACTTCATCTGCCGTTACACTCCGGAAACTACTGGGAAATTCTATGATAAATCCACAGTAATCCGGCTTCGCTTCATTGACTGCAAGGATATCTTCCCTGCGCCTTAGTCCGCATATTTTTATCTTAGTCCCGCTATCATTCCCGTCTGTCATTTTCTGCATCTCTCTGTTTCTCAATCCTCAGTCAACGGTGCTCCATTTAATTCTTCCAGTGCTGCTTTTTTGTCCGGGCTTCGCATCAGTGTTTCTCCGACCAGCACAGCCTCGATCTTGTTGTCATGCAGTCTCTGGATATCCTCTGATGTGCGGATGCCGCTCTCTGAAACAAAGATCACATTCTCCGGTGCAAGTTTACGAAGATTGATACTGTTTGCCATATCCACCTCAAACGTTTTCAGATCACGGTTATTCACTCCAATGATTCTGGCACCGCTCTTTAAAGCTCTTTCTACTTCCTGTGCGTCATGCGCTTCAACCAGAGCATCCATTCCAAGATCTTCTGCCATTTCCCGGTATTCACGAAGCTGTGTATCATCAAGCAGCGCGCAGATCAGAAGTACAGCTGCGGCACCATAAGCGGCCGCCTGCAGAATCATATAATCATCGATCACAAAATCTTTTCGAAGTACCGGAATGTCCACTTCGGATGCAATTTCCCACAAATACTGATCTGATCCCTGGAAATAAAATGGCTCTGTCAGACAGGAAATTGCTACTGCTCCGGCCGCCTTATACTCTTTTGCAATATCCAGATACGGAAAATCCGGTGCAATCAGTCCTTTGGAAGGGGATGCTTTTTTGACCTCACAGATATAGGACATTCCAGGTTTTTTCAGTGCCTGATAAAAACTGTGCGGTGTTTTTGCTGTCTCCGACTGGATCAGCGGATTCAGCAGCATCTGTACCTTTTTTTGCTGAATCTCACGGATCAGGTCTTCTCTTGGCATTTCTATTTTGTCTTTCTCGATACGTTCCCTTGTTTTTTCGGCAATCTCATTTAATATGTTCATCTTTGAATTCTCTTTTCTTTATAAAGTCCAGGTATCTCATATTCTTATTTAATACACTGACTTTTTTATTATAACACTTAAGCATTGGAGCAGGTGATGAACTCCTCTAATTTTCTTAAAGCTGCTCCACTGTCGATCAGCTCTTCTGCCATTCGTACACCTTTTTCTATAGATTCTGCTTTACCGGCGATATACAGAGCCGCTCCTGCATTGAGGCAGACTGCCTGACGCTTCGGTCCCCTTTCTTCACCTTTCAGAATCTTCTTTGTAATCTCTGCATTTTCTGCCGGTGTACCACCTACCAGATCATCTTTACTGCATCTCTCATATCCAAACTGCTCCGGCGTGATCTCATAAGACTGGAACCAGCCATCCTTGATCTCGCATACAGAAGTTGGGGCACTCATAGAAATCTCATCCAGTTTATCCTGTCCGAAAACAACCATTCCTTTTGTCACGCCAAGCTTTGCCATAACCTGCGCAAGTGGCTCTACAAGCGTCTGATCAAACACACCCATAAGTTCCATATTTGCTCCTGCCGGATTACTTAAAGGTCCAAGAATATTAAACACAGTACGGATTCCAAGTTCTTTACGGATTGGTGCTACATACTTCATAGCAATGTGATAATTCTGTGCAAACAGGAAACAGATATTAATTTTTTTCAGGAGTTCAGCACTCTTTTCCGGTGGAATTGTAATATTTACCCCAAGTGCCTCAAGGACATCTGCTGCCCCACTTTTAGATGATGCGGCACGATTTCCATGCTTTGCAACCGATATTCCTCCTGCAGCGATCACCAGAGAAGAAGTCGTCGAAATATTAAAAGAATTGGCTCCGTCACCGCCGGTTCCAACGATTTCTAGAACATCCAGATCATGCAGTAGTTTGATACAATGTGCTCTCATTCCTGCTGCTGAAGCAGTAATCTCATCAATCGTTTCTCCCTTCATGGAAAGTGCCGTGAGATAAGAAGACATCTGAACCGGTGTTGCCTGTCCACTCATAATTTCGTCCATAACGCTTTCTGCTTCCTGATATGTCAGATCTTCTTTTTGGGAAAGTTTTATGATTGCTTCTTTGATCATTTTAGTTTTCTCCTTGTCTATGCTCTTACAACATTTATAAAATTTTCTATCATCTTTTTTCCATCCGGCGTCATAACAGATTCTGGATGAAACTGTACTCCATAAATTGGATATTCTGTATGTTCTACCGCCATAATCTCGCCATCTTCTGCCTCTGCCGTAACCTTAAGTACATCCGGCAATTTATCTTTTAATGCTGCCAGTGAATGATATCTGGCTGCCTGAAAGCTGTCTCCCAGTCCCTCAAAAATCCTGCTCTTTCCTACCGTATAAATCTTTTTTTTCTTTCCATGCATCAGCTCTTTCGCATAAGAAACTTCTCCGCCAAAAGCCTCACAGATTGCCTGATGTCCCAGACAGATCCCAAGAATCGGAAGTCTTCCTACAAAATATCTGATTGCCTCTATGCAGATTCCTGCATCTGACGGTTTTCCGGGGCCCGGTGAAATGATCAGGGCTTCCGGTCTCATTGCTTCAATTTCTTTGACTGTATATTCATCGTTTCGAACAACTTTTATATCAGGTTCTACAGAACCGATCAACTGATATACGTTATAAGAAAAACTGTCATAATTATCAATCAGTACGATCATTCCAATCCCTCCTGTGACTTTTCGATTGCCAGAACTACGGCTCTTGCTTTGTTGCAGCACTCGTCAAACTCTTTTTCCGGAACACTGTCTGCCACGATTCCTGCACCGGAGCGGATACAGATCTCACCATTTTTCTTATATACCAGGCGGATTGCAATACAGGTATCCAGATTTCCCGCAAAATCAAGATATCCGATCGCTCCACCGTATATTCCTCGTTTGCTCTGCTCCAGTTCTTCAATAATCTGACATGCCCTGAATTTCGGTGCTCCGGAAAGCGTTCCTGCCGGTAAAATAGAGTCCACGGCATCTACCGCATCTTTATCTTCTCGAAGCTCTCCGGCAACCGTAGAACCAATATGCATTACCTGTGAAAAGTGTTCCACACTCATATATTTTTCTACTTCTACCGTTCCGATCCTGCTGATTCTTCCGATGTCATTTCGCCCAAGATCCACCAGCATATTGTGTTCTGCAAGTTCCTTTTCGTCTTTCAGAAGTCCCTCTTCCAGTTCCTGATCTTCCTGCTTTGTCTTGCCTCTCGGTCTTGTTCCTGCCAGTGGAAAAGTAGTCAGTTTTTTGTCTTCCAGCTTGACAAGTGTTTCCGGGGAAGCACCTGCAATTTCGATATCATCACTGGAAAAATAGAACATATACGGAGACGGATTGGTTGCCCTCAGAACCCTGTAAGTATCAAACAGGCTACCCTCGGCTTTTGCTCTCATCGGGTTGGAAAGCACCACCTGAAAAATATCCCCTTCATGAATATAATGCTTTGCCTTTTCTACCATTTTGCAATATTTTTCTTTAGGAAACTGAGGACTGATCGTTGAGCCAAGTTGCAATGGCCGAAACTCTTCTTTTTCTCCATTTCGAATCAGATCTGCCATTTCTGCAAGCTTTTTTTCTGCTTTCTGGTAAGAGTTTTCCAAATCATCCAACATAACACCTGTGATCAGAAGTACCTTTTGTCTGTAATGATCAAACGCGATCACCTGATCAAAAAGCATCAGATCCATGTCTCTGAAATCCGGATCTTCGTGTTCTCCGAGCTTCAGTTTGGGTTCGCTGTATTTGATATAATCGTATGAAAAATATCCAACAAGTCCGCCCGTAAATGGAGGCATCTCCTCTATCACCGGACTTTTATACTCTCGTAAGATTTCTCTTAATGTATCACCCGGATGCATTACCTTTTTTACAGTTTCTTCTTTGTCTGCCACTTCTGTATGCCGGATTTTCATAAGCCCATCCGTACAGGTAATCTCCATTGTTGGTTCATATCCCAGGAAAGAATATCTTCCCCATACTTCTGTCTGGCTGGCACTCTCAAGCAGATAACAATGTCTGCTTGCTTTTCTTAAGGTTCTCATAGCCTCTACCGGAGTGTATCTGTCTGCATATACCTCGCGGCAGACCGGAACTCTTTTGTACTGTCCTTTTGCTGCAATTTTTCTGATGTCTTCTATCGTAGGATACATGGATCTTACCTCCTTTTCTGATTCTGAAAAAATGAAAGACAGTTGTTCCGTGCCAAAGGCACTCCCTTAACTGTCATAATAAAAAAGCCCGCCCATGACAGAATCCTGCTTCTGTCAAGGACGAGCGTTAAAATTCACCCGCGGTGCCACCCTGATTCACGGAACGACCCGTGCACTTTGCGGAATACCTGCATATTCCCGGCAACTGACGTATGCCTTACGTCACAGAATACTAAGCAAAAGCCTTTCCCTGTGCCCTCAGCGGTCCATTTAGCAACCTGCATTTCCACCCGGCTCTCACCCTCCCGGACTCTCTGTGCGCGCATAACTGCTTTTATCTCCGCTTCAACGGTTTAATTAGCTAAATTAAATTTTTTATAAAATATCATGTTTTTTTGTCATTGTCAATAGTGTCAGACAAATTTTACATTTTCATCACTATTCTCCGCCTGCAAAGTCTATTCTACTTCTGATAGAAACCTCAAAATTCCCTTCGCCACACCATCCTTTTCATTCGTATCTGTCACATAAGGGGCTGCTTTTCTGCAGTTTTCTGTGCCATTTCCCATCGCCATTCCATATTTTACAGACGTCAGCATACTGATATCATTATCCGCATCTCCAAAAGCCATTGCTTCCTCTGTTGAAATCTCCAATTTTTTCAAAAGCCACAGAAGCGTCTTTCCCTTTCCTGCATCTATATGTCCGACTTCCATCAGATTTGGCACAGATGAAGTTACATAGATATTGGGGATTTCTTTGTCCAACGAAGTATACAGTCGTTCTTTGTCCTCATAACGACAAACAAAAGAAATACTGTCCAGCTCTTCTGCATGTTTCTGTGCAAATCTGCAGATATCTTTTACTGGCTTTCTGGTAGCTTTAATGTATTTCGCACCATACTCTGTCGCCAGATATTGTATCGGATCTTTAACATATGCCTCTTCTGCATAAGGCACTCCGTCAATCACCACTTCCAGGACCATATTTTCTCTTTTTCGCACTGCAATAGCAGCTTCCACCGACTCTTTTTCCAGGAGACACTGATAGACTCTTTTTCCTTCTCTTACCGAATAAACAGCACCTCCATTAGCCGTGATCACATACTCCACTCCCGGATAATTTCGGATCATTTCCGGTATGGAATGAAAAGATCTGCCCGTTGCCGGTACAATATATATTCCATGCTGTACTGCCAGATCCAGTACCTCTCTTGTTTTTGGTGATAATTCCTTACAATCTGTCAACAAAGTCCCGTCAAGATCACTTGCAATTAATCTGATGCTCAATTTTTTCTCCTCTGTATGTACAGGCCTGTTTTTCGCAGGCTGTGAAATCTTTTTCTGTTATCCTCTATTATATAAAAATTGCATACTTTTTTCCACTCAGAATGCAGGATTTCCTCTTTTAAACTTTGCAGAATATGGTATACTAAAGAACTAGAAAGATTACAGCTGTTACTCAAACAGTGTATACAAAGGAGTATATAGATTATGAAATTTATTTATCCTGCGGTTTTCCGCAAAACAGACAGGGGAACTTACAAAGGCTTTTTCCCGGATCTGGCTGAATGCTACGGTGAAGGTGAAACTCTGGATGAAGCTATAGAAGAAGCCAACGAAGCTGCTTATAACTGGATTTCTCTGGAGCTTGATGAAGATGACTGTCAGCTGCCTCCGGTTTCTGATGAAGATGATCTGGAACTGGAAGATGGAGATATTGTACGAAATATTTCCGTAAATATCAGATTCTACGAAGGCTGGGATGAGTGATCATTCCTGCCTTTCTCTTTCTAAAATATATGAAATTTGTTGTAAGGAGTTTATATGTCTGTTTTTTCTGATACACTTACCCGTTATATCGAACACAAAAATATAAAAGTCTTTTCTCTGGCAAAATATTGTAATCTGGATCGTTCTACCATGTACAAAATCCTCAATGGAAAACGGAACCCGCCATCTTCTGAAGTTTTTGAAAAGATGACACAGTTCATGCATCTTACACCTATAGAATACAACTTTCTGAAAGAAACACTGGAGATCACTCAGGTTGGACCCGATACATATTACACTCGAAAGAGTGTAGAAAATTTTATCTGTCAGTTTCCGGATCAGCCTGCCACCGATATCACAGGAAGTTCCTTCTCACCGGATCCTGTATCTGAGCAGTGCCAGACTGACTGTATTTCACTGGTCTCTCAGCAACATATCGACTATTATGTACATCAGATGATACTTTCTGAATCCGTTCATGCAGATGGCAAAATTGCCATGTTCATTCAACCGGATTATAAATTTCTTTTCAGTCTCCTCGCCAGTCTGCATGCATCTGCATCGCTGAAGATTGACCACATCTTCTGTGTTGGAACCGAATATGCCTTTACCAAAGATCACCAGCTGATCAATTTGAAATATCTTCGTGAAATTTTTCCTTTATATATGGCTGGACTGAATTATTCCCTCTGGTATTATTACGACAGAATTCAGTCACATTATTACAATTTTAATCTTTTTCCTTGTATGATTCTGACATCTGATGCTGCTATCCTCTGCAGTTCCGATTATCAGAATGGCATATTCATCAAATCTCCTGATGTCGTACAGCTTTTATGGAATCAGTTTATATCCTACAAAGAACAGTGCAGTCTTTTTTTCAGACCTGCTCCTCTTACTCCCGAAAATCACAAGGCAGTTATTGACAGCATGTTTGATACCTTCTATGACCAGAATGATTTGATCGGTATTCAGCCTGAACCATGTCTGACACCTTTTTTTACCGGAAACCTCTTACATGAAATATTTAATTATGATCTTCCGCAGGCAGATGCTATCCTTGCGGCAGCAGAGCAGGCTTTTCAGATGAATATGGTTAAAATCCAGAATGAGCAGTTTCTGATCTATTCTACTCGGGAAGGACTTCTGCAGTTTGCAAAAACCGGACTCACAGATGAAATCCCTGAGATTTTCTATCACCCTTTAACTGTGGAACAACGTATTGAGATTTTGAATGGTGTTCGCCAATGCTGCGAAACCGGTGTCTATCGATTCCTTCAGAAACCTTTAAGCCATCTGCCCCACAACCTTCACTTCTGTATTCGCGGGACTATGGGAAGTATGGTTTTCAGAAATAACACCGGGCAGATCATTGTACTGAACATAGAGGAAACCTGCCTGGTCAGTATTTTTCGTGACTATCTGGAGCATATGAATCCAGCCAGTTACTATTCTACCGAAAAAGCAGTGGAACTGGTTGACCAGATCATTCACGACCTGCAGGACAACAGAGATTAATTTTTGCATATATCCATATAAACGAAAACACCCATATGACCGTGGATTCTCTGAATCTACAATCATGTGGGTGCTTTTTCATTCTCATACGCGCCGGATTATTTAACCATTTATATTATATGATTTTTTATTTATAGAATACAAGATGTGGCACAATTTGTGGGCAGATTTTTTATACAAAGCAGAACAAAATCTACAGTTGACATTCTAAAATCTCTGTGATAATATAATCAACGCAAAAAATGAATATGGTTTAATTGGAAACGTACATTCCCCTCGGAATGATTAACGAACAACACATGCTCTTGTGACTTACGTAAACAGTAATGGATACAGGGCAAAATGCTATATGCATTTTGGCCAAGTTACTGTGAACGGAGTGAACAGTAACCTGTAGTTATCATTAATTAGAACAAGGAGAATTTTTTTATGCCCAAAAACAAATTTCAGGAAGTAATTTTTACAATTATTATGGTATTTTTCATGGTTTATGCCATGATCTGCTACAACATCTCACTGAACATCGGCGGAATGTCAAACGAAGTATTCCTTTCTGCATTCCATGAACTTATCATCATGGGACCGATTGCTTTCATTCTTGACTTTTTCATCGTATCTAAACTTGCATTTATGTGTGCAGCACGTATGGTAGATTTCAGAAATTGTCATCCATTCAGTAAGATTCTTGCTATTTCTGTACCATCTGTGGCATTTATGTGCCCACTGATGAGCCTTGCTGCCACAATCCTGTTTAAGAATGCAGGAAGTCAGTTCATCGCTGTATGGATTCAGACGACAGCTATGAATTTCCCGGCGGCATTTTTCTGGCAGCTCATCTATGCCGGACCAATCGTTCGTTTTATCTTCAGACATATCTTCAGAGAAAATGAACGAGTACAGGATGCAGCTGTTTCTGCTGAATAAGCCAGTTATTATAAAAGGAAAACTGCACAAAAAATCTGGTCTGCAGGAATCACAAAAGATTTCCTGTATGACCAGATTTTTGTTTGTACTTATTCAGAATATCCATCCAGCAAATTCCGATAAAAAGGTACTTCTGATTACAGAAGATAAATCGGAAGTTCGTCTTTGATATGAACCGGACCATTCACTGTTTCCGGCTGCTCGCCCTTCACAAATGCTTTCTCCAGCTCTTCGGAATTCTGTGGTGTGAGAACGGATGTCTTCACTGCTTTCTTTGCCGGAGCCTTTCTTGTTGTTTTTCTGGCTGCAGTTGTCTTCTTTGCCGCTGTTTTCTTTGTCGGAGCCTTCTTAGCCGCCGGAGCTGCTTCGGCTTTAGCCGCTGCCTTTACTTCCTCTGCTGGTTTTGTTTCTACCTTTACTTCTGTTTTTTTGGCATCTGCGTTTGCTGCACGCAGGATGCTGTCTTTACCTACTGACACGATTCATTACCTCCTCTGCCAACTCTGTATATTCTTTTGCACTTCTGCTGGATTTCCTGTATTCTACAACCGGGATGCTGTTATCCTGAGACCATTCCACAGAACTGTCTACACGGATCACATGCTCAAATACATAAATACTCTCCAGCTGATGCAGTGTTTCCATTGTCTGTTTGAAGTAATTCTTGCGGGTATCCACCTTGGTCACTGCAATTCCGGCAACCTCAAGATCCGGCGAAATCTGCTTTACTTCATTCAGAAATTCGAACATATTTGCAAGGCCAAACATCCCCCACGGGCTCGCTTCTACTGGGATGATCACCTTGTCCGAAGCGCACAGAATGTTCATGACCCAACCGCCAAGTGTCGGCGGTGCATCGATCAGGATGTAATCATAAACTTCTGAATCTTTGACCTTCTGCAGGCATTTCCGAAGGATAAACTCTCTCTGCCATTTAGTAAAAAGTTCGTATTCAATCGAACTCATCAGGGTAGAGGACGGAACCAGATCCAGATTCTCGTACGGTGTATGCACGATATAATCAGTCAGATCTTCCTGTTTCCCAATCGCATGATAAAGGTTCTTCTCTCCCTGTGCATGCTCCAGCACCCAGTCTTCCGGGAAGAATGCCAGCGACAGATTCAGCTGCATATCTCCATCCACCAGCAAAACTTTCTTTCCGGCACGCGCCATAGCTGCACCAAGGTTTGAACAGGTGGTAGATTTGCCACTTCCGCCTTTGTTATTGGTAAAACAGATCGTCACGGTCTTTCCCATTGAAATCCCTCCATAAAAAATGTCATTTCCTATGTCACATTATAAGGGATTCTGTCAAAATTGGCAATGCTTATTGCTTATTATTTCAGCAGGTATTTGTTGTTTGTGTTGTTTCAGTCCAGAATTTTTCCGTCAACGGAGATTGTAACAACCTGCCACGGAATGAATTTCCCGCTGTTCTGGAGAGCTTTTTTTGCTGCCATTTCCAGACCGCCGCAACACGGAACTTCCATACGCACAACCGTCATACTGCTGATATTATTGCTTTGGATAATTTCTTCCAGTTTCTCACTGTAATCTACACTGTCCAGTTTCGGACAGCCCACTAAAACAACTTTCCCTCTGATAAAATCCTGATGAAAATTTGCGTAGGCATAGGCAGTACAGTCTGCTGCGATCAAAAGCTTCGCGCCCTCAAAATACGGTGCCTGCGTCGGCACAAGCTTAATCTGCACCGGCCACTGCTGCAGCTGAGATTCCATTTTATTTTCAGTCGGAGCTGTTGTCTCACGCTTCATCTGACGCATACGGCTTCCCGGACATCCACCGCTCATATGATGTGCTGATTTATTCTCGCCTGCTTTTTTTCGCTGATTTGCAAGTACAGCCTCTTCATCATAAGCTGCTGCTTCTCTCTCTACGAATGTGATCGCACCGGTCGGACAGGCTGGCAGACAGTCACCAAGTCCGTCGCAATAATCGTCACGCAGAAGCTTCGCTTTGCCGTCAACCATTCCGATTGCGCTCTCGTGGCAGGCAGCCGCACACGCACCACATCCGTTGCATTTTTCTTCGTCTATATGAATAATTCTTCTGATCATAAGATATCCTCCTGTTTTTGTTATTTATTTTTATTGGTTTCTTCTTACTCTTTTTCTTTTGGTGCCTTGACCTTACACACAAAGAATACTAAACTAATAAGAAAAAATATGTGGTTATAACCACAAAATAAACAAAAACGGAGAATTGCTATGGATTATGAACTGATTTCCCAGACTGCACTATTTCAAGGCTGTTCCCCTTCCGAGACAGAAAAGCTTCTGCACGGGCTGAAAACTTTTACAAAAAAATATAAAAAAGGAGCCCCGGTTTATCTTGCCGGAACTCCTGTCACTGACATAGGAATCGTATTATACGGTACTGTCCAGATTGAAAACAACGACCTGTGGGGCAACAAAAATATCATCAGTCTTGCACACACCGGGGAAGTGTTTGCTGAAGCTTATGCCTGTGTTCCCGGTGAGCCGATGATGGTCGATGTCATAGCAATGGAAGAAGCAGAAATCCTCTTTCTGAATGTGCCGGAACTTTTCAGGCTTTCCGCCGCCGGAAAAGGCGAATATTCGCATCTGATCCACAATATGACGATAATCAGCGCACGCAAAAACCTGCTGCTCTCACGCCGCATCCTACACACCTCTTCCAAGAAGATCCGCGATCGCCTGCTCTCCTATCTTTCCTATCAGGCAGGACTGCAGAAAAACCGTTACATCGACATTCCGCTGAACCGCCAGCAGCTTGCCGATTACCTCAGCCTGGATCGCAGCGCCCTTTCAAAAGAACTCAGTAAAATGAAAAAAGAAGGGCTTCTGGACTATCACAAAAATAGTTTTGTATTAAAAGATATCGAATAGATTGCACTTGCTTTTATCACATTTTGCCATGTTTGATACGACAGCTTTATCAGAATTCAAATGCCTGTTTGATACTGTCATAATGAAGGAATTTATCCTCTGCCGCAAAGGCTTTGATCTCGTCCAGAGTTGCAAACATGTAGCCATCTGTCTCTGCTTCCTGCAGATGCAGATCTTCATCTTTAACATCCATAATAAAGCGGTATACATCGACAAAATAGTTGTCACCCTCGCCCGGATTTTCACGTTTGTAAGTAAACAAATAACCGCCATCAGCATCCCGTGCATCAAGGCCGGTCTCTTCTTTTACTTCGCGAAGAACAGCCTCGCGTGACTCTTCACCTGCCTGTGCTGCTCCTCCGGAAACCTCCCAGCAGCCCGGTGCCCACGCCTTGGTCATGACACGTTTTGTGATCAAAAATGTTCCATCCGGTCGTGCAACTACGCCAAGTACTGTCAGATGATATTCCCCGTCTTTCAGACACCAGTCATTGCGTTTCATTGTACGTCCGGTCGGTTTCTTATCTTTATCATAAATATCCCAGAATTCCATTTTCCTATCTCCCTGTTGCGTTTTATCTTGTTTATTTTTATAATAATTAATGACTTTATCATAGCATTCCAAAGAAGTTATTGCAAACAGGAGTTTTGTATTTATATAGATAAAACAGAAAGGAAAACACCATGAACTTTAGAGATATCGCAGAACAGAACGAAAACTGGATCATCGAGCAGAGGCGTTATTTTCATGCGCATCCAGAGCTTTCTTTCGAAGAAAAAAATACAACGCATGAGATTGGAAAGTGCCTCGAAGAAATGGGACTTACGCCACATTATTACCCGGATTACAATGGTCTCTGGGCAATAATCAAAGGGGGAAAATCCACCCCTGGCAGCAAGACAGTCGCCCTCCGTGCAGATATCGATGCACTTCCTGTCGAAGAACACACCGGGCTTACATTTTGCAGCCAGAATCCGGGTGTCATGCATGCCTGCGGACATGACTGCCATATTGCCATGCTTCTGGGCGGAATCCGTATGCTGATGGCAAAAAAAGAAGACCTAAAAGGAAATGTAAAGATTATTTTCCAGGCTGCTGAAGAATCCTGCCACGGTGCACAGTACTATGTCGAGCATGGTTTTCTGGACGATGTAGATGCCATTTACGGCACACATATCTGGGGAGAGCTGGATGCTCCTTATATGAATTTTGAAACTGGTCCACGTATGGCAAGCTGCGATAATTTCCGCATTGAAGTCGAGGGTGTTTCCTCTCATGGTTCCACCCCGCATCAGGGTGTTGATGCGATTCTGACTGCCGCTTATATCATCACAGAAATTCAAGCAATCGTTTCCCGTATGAATAATCCTCTGAATCCACTGGTTGTCACCGTCGGTAAGATAGAAGGCGGACAGCGCTTTAATATTCTTGCTGATAAGGTCGTTCTGGAGGGAACTACGCGTACCCATTCCCCTGAAATGCGCCAAAAAACAGAGCCTCTGCTCCGCAGAATCGCTGAAAATACAGCTGATTCCATGGGAGCAAAGGCTACTCTGACTTTTGAATATTTTCCGGCTCCGATCATCAATGAGCATGAAGATCTGGTACTGATTGCAAGAAATGCCGCTGCCAAAATGTACGGTACTGATTGTCTGAAACCATTCCCGAAAATGATGATCAGTGAGGACTTCGCCTACTATATGGAAAAAGTTCCTGGTGTCTTCGGGCTGATTGGAAGCCAGAATAAATCTCTTGGCATCACCGCCAAAAATCACAACGATCACTATACCGTAGATGAAAGTGTCTTAAAACGCGGAGCCGCCATGTGTGCACAGTTCGCCTATGATTTTCTGGAAGGAAGCTCAAAATAATTACTATATGCAAAGATCCAGGGCCGTCTGATAACCCTGGATCTTATTACATATTCAACTTGATGTGCACTGTATACATTCTGCGATTGTGCCTATAATATCCTGTATATTCAGCGGTTTTGCAAGATGTCCGTTCATTCCTGCTTCACGACTTCGCTTCCGGTCTTCATCAAACGCATTTGCTGTCATAGCTATAATTGGAATTGTCTTTGCATCTCTTCTGTACATTGCACGTATTGTCCGCGCTGCAGTTAATCCATCCATCACCGGCATCATGATGTCCATCAGAATCACATCAAAACTACCCTCTGGTTCTTTCTGGAAAATGTCTGCCGCTTCCTTTCCATTCCATGCTTTTGTGATCACAGCATTTTCATTTTCAAGTAGGAATTCTGCAATTTCCATATTCAGTTCATTGTCTTCTACCAACAAGATTCTTACCCCTGCAATGGACTGCTCCTGCTCTTCTTTCTCCGGTTTCCGTTCTTTTTCTTCTGCATCAATCTTAAATGGAATATGGATGGTAAATGTAGTTCCCTTTTCCACTTCACTCACCACATCAATTTCACCCTGCATCTTTTCTACAAGCTTTTTCACAATGGATAATCCCAGTCCTGTCCCACCAAGATTTGTGCGTGCACCGTTTTCTTCCTGACTGAAAGGTTCAAACATATGCTGCTGGAATTTCTCACTCATACCCTTCCCTGTATCTGCACATCCGAATTCAAACATCGCATATCCATTACTGTCGGATACTTCTCTGCAAAACAGGTTCAGGCTTCCATTTTCACGATTATATTTTACAGAATTTCCTGCAATATTCAACAAAATCTGACGCAGATGCAGAGGGCTTCCAATCAGATTCCAGTGTTTTCCCTCTTCCGGCCTGTAATTAAAAGCAATTCCTCTTTCTACCGCCTGCACTTCGATCAGAGACGACACTTCTTTCAAAATATCCCGCAGATCAAACGAAACATGCTCCAATTCAATCTCACCAGATTCCATCTTACTCATATCAAGCACATCATTAACCAGTTCAAAAAGGAACATGGCTGCATCACGTATTTTTTCACGGCATTCTTTCTGCTTTTCCATGTCTTCCGGAAAATGATCCCCAATATTAAGCATTCCCATGACACCATTGATCGGTGTTCGGATATCGTGACTCATTCTCCGTAAAAATTCTGTTTTGGCGGCATTTGCACGTCTGGCTTCTTCTGCTGTCTCCAGTATCTGGTTCTGGTATTCCAGTTCTCTTCTTTTCTGCTCATCAATATTCTGAACAACAAAAATCACGGTTTCAATCTCTCCATTCGCCATGACTCTTTTCGGCAAAGCCGTCAACATATGCCATGCCCCAACCGTATCCTGAAATGTATAGTTCAAATATTCTTTATTACGAAGTCTTTCCTGCAGAGTGTCCAGGTTTGTAGCTTCTCTCATTCCTTCCTGATAGTCTTTACCGATACAATATTGAGTTATTGCATCTGTAATCTGTCGCGCTCCTTTAAAATGATGTGCAATTTGAGAAATCTGCTCTGGCGCGCGGATTATTTCAAATTTGTCCTGCTTCAGATCGACCACATAATTGGTCACATAAATTCTGCTGATTGCATCAATAATGTTATGCTGATACTCCAGATTTACAATCCGCCGCTTCTCCAGTTTCCGGTGAACACAGATCAGCACAAACCAGGCTGCAAGATAGAACACGGCAACATATGCCATCACCATTCCACGTTCTATAAATATTTCACTTTCCGGAAGAAAAACATAAATAGAATACTGTCCACATTTTGCATATTTACCATAATATACCTTTCCATCTTTGGATATGCGAACAAGCTTCTTCGACTCCTGATAAGAATTAAATGCCTGGATATATGGATTTTCTGCCACTGTTTTTCCCCGCATAGTCAGATCATTCGAACTGATGATTCTTTCTCCATCCGTAAGAACAATAATTCCTGCTCTTTCTACTTTGTACCCCGTAAGGATATCTTCGATACTGAACTGGTCTTCCATATCATCCTGTGCATATATCTTCTCATAACGAACACATTCTTCCTTCATAAAATTAATGATGACTGATGCATCTGTATTGGCTCTGTTTTTTTCTATATTTGTCTGTATTTCAAAAACTACTGTCAGTATGATAATCCCCGGCATCAGAAACAGAAGCAATAATCTGAGTTTACTGCTTCTTCCTGTTTTATCATTCACTTTCCCCATCCTCCACAATATATTTGATCTACTGTCTTTCCCCATAAAGTAAATTATGTTCAGTATACTCCACCAATTCAGAATATGTCAATTTATATGGATTTGCTTTCCGTTTTTCTCTATGATTCCTTCCATTTCGAGATTCTTCAGTTCTCTTGTCATCGCACTGCGATCGACACTTAAATACTGTGCCAGTGCGGTATAAGACATAGGTAATTTGAGATCTTTGCTGTGTTTTTCTGTGGAAAGTGCATTGAGATAAGCCATCAGTTTCTTACGTGTACTGGATCTGGAAAGCATGTAGATCCGCTCATTCTGCTGCCGGGACTGGATTGCGGTGAGCTGCAGCAAATTACTGACCATCTGGCTGTGGTGATAGCATGCCTGGTCGCAGCGTTTGATCACATGTTCATAATCAATAAACATGATTTTTGTCTCCTCTGCGGCACAGACATAATAATGCTGTGAATCAGCAGGAAGAAGAAACGGTTCCCCAAAAACTGCATCTTTATTAAATTCGTCGATCAGGTACTGGTTTCCTTCCGTATCACAACAGTAAAGGATTGCCCTGCCATAAAGAATCAGCCCGATCTTTTTCATGGAACTGGAATATTCCATGATGGTCTCTCCATTTCGAAATGTCATTTCTCTCGCATGGAAACAGATTCGCATTCTTTCCTGTTCTTCGGGAAGAATATCTGTAAAAAGTGTAATATGCTCCATCGTTTCTCACCTCATTTTCCGCTATTGTTTTCCATTATTATAACACAATTTTTCTCAACTAATCGCATCTTTGTGACTTTTGCAACAGAATTTTCCCTGATATTCTGCTATAGTTTTAACAAAGTTACAGATAAGAAACCTTTTTACATAAACTCATAACAAACTGGAGGGAATGAAATGAAGATTACAGATACAATCCGATACGCAGGTGTAAATGACCACCAGATTGACCTTTTTGAAGGACAGTACAAAGTTCCGAATGGCATGTCCTACAACTCCTACGTAATCCTGGATGACAAGATTGCAGTTATGGATACCGTAGATGCCAACTTTACTCATGAATGGCTGGACAATATCCAGCAGATTCTCGATGGACGTACACCAGATTATCTGATCGTACAGCATATGGAACCGGACCATGCCGCAAACGTTGCAAACTTCCTCAAAGTTTATCCAGACACTACGGTTGTTTCCAATATGAAAGCATTCAACATGATCCAAAATTTCTTTGATCTGGATCTCACCGGACGCAAGATCGAAGTAAAAAATGGTGGCACACTTTCTCTTGGATATCATCAGCTTACTTTTGTTTTTGCCCCGATGGTACACTGGCCGGAAGTTATGGTAACTTACGACAGTACAGAAAAAGTTCTCTTTTCCGCTGACGGTTTCGGTAAATTTGGTGCTCTTGATGCAGAGGAACCGTGGGATGACGAAGCAAGACGCTATTTCATCGGTATTGTAGGAAAATATGGAAAACAGGTACAGGCACTTCTCAAAGTTGCCGCAACACTGGATATCCAGAAGATCTGCCCTCTTCACGGCCCGGTCCTTACCGAAGATCTTGGCCATTATATCGGGCTTTATGATACCTGGTCTTCCTACACACCAGAAGCAGATGGAATCGTAATCGCCTATACTTCTGTTTACGGTCACACCAGAGATGCTGTATATCTTCTTGCAGAAAAGCTCAAATCCAAAGGATGCCCGAGAGTTCTTGTCTATGACCTTGCAAGAGATGATATGTCACAGGCAATCAGCGATGCTTTCCGTTATTCTAAACTGGTTCTTGCGACCACCACTTACAATGCAAGTATCTATCCATTTATGAATGACTTTATCACCAGACTGGTGGAACACAATTTCCAGAACCGCACCGTAGGCATCATCGAAAACGGTTCCTGGGCTCCTCTGGCTGCCAAAGTCATGAAAGAAATGATGGCTCCATGCAAAAAAATCGACTGGTTAAAGAACAACGTTCACATCTGGTCTGCTGTAAAAGAAGAAAACAGAAAAGAAATTGAGGCAATGACTGATGAACTCTGCAAAGAATACATTGCCAAAAGCGATACTCTTGCAAACAAAAATGATATGTCTGCACTTTTCCGTATTGGATACGGTCTCTATGTTGTAACCTCCAACGATGGAAAACGTGACAACGGACTGATCGTAAATACTGTTACTCAGCTGACCGATAATCCGTACCGTGTAGCAGTTAACATCAACAAAGCCAATTACTCTCACCACGTAATCCAGCAGACAGGTGTCCTGAATGTAAACTGTCTGTCCGTGGAAGCACCGTTCTCTGTTTTTGAAAGGTTCGGTTTCCAGTCCGGCAGAACTGTAGATAAATTTGAAGGTCAAAAAGTCAACCGTTCCGGTAACGGACTTGTATTCCTTGACAAATACATCAACGCATTCATGTCTCTCAAAGTAGAACAGTATGTTGACCTCGGAACCCACGGCATGTTCATTTGCAGTGTCACCGAAGCTCGTGTCATGAGTGACCAGGAGACCATGACCTACACCTATTACCAGAACAATGTCAAACCAAAACCACAGACAGAAGGAAAGAAAGGCTTTGTCTGCAAGGTCTGCGGATATATCTACGAAGGTGATGAACTTCCGGAAGATATCATCTGCCCGTTGTGTAAACACGGTGCCGTAGACTTCGAGCCGATCCAGTAAAAACCTCCAATTCAGATCATTGTGATCTGTTAAACATTCAATCCATAAAAAGACCTGCTGTACACTTTCGATCAAAACAGCAGGTCTTTCTGATTTATTTAATTCTCTTCAGCTCATACTCTCTTGTTCCAAGACCGATCTTCTCAGCCTGATCCAGAGTTGCCTTCCATTCAATATTCGGATTGGAATCCTTGAAATGATCATGGTGGCAATGCCATCCCGGCTCTGCCAGATGTTCACCCAGCTGACTGTCTGCAATCGGTGTTGCCTTCAGACAGGCATCTGCACATGCCTGATCCAGTGCAACCGGGTCAAAGCTTGCAAATATTCCAATATCCGGAAGGATCGGTGCATCATTCTCACCGTGACAATCACAGTTTGGACTGATATCCTGAACCAGTGCGATATGGAAATGCGGGCGTCCATGACAGACTGCCTGTGCATATTCTGCCATCTTACGGTCAAGCAGCTCGTTTGCACTGCTGTTTGGATTATAGACAGCATCAAAGCTGCAGGCTCCAATACATCTTCCACACCCCTTACATTTATCATAATCGATCACAGCTTTATTGTTTACATATGTAATTGCGTCACTTCCACATTCTTTGGCACAGCGATGACATCCACGACAGACTTCTGCATTGACTGCCGGCTTACCACTTGCATGCTGCTGCATCTTTCCTGCACGGCTTCCACAACCCATACCAATATTTTTAAGGGCACCGCCAAAGCCTGTTGCTTCATGTCCCTTAAAATGACTCAGGCTGATAAAAACATCTGCATCCATGATTGCATGTCCGATCAGTGCGGTCTTGCAATACTCACCATTCACTACCGGTACTTCTACTTCATCCGTACCTCTCACGCCATCACCGATAATGATCTGACATCCTGTTGTAATCGTATTAAATCCATTTAAGTTTGCACAGTCCAGATGTTCCAGTGCATTCTTTCTGCTTCCCGGATAAAGTGTATTACAGTCTGTCAGAAATGGCATACCACCCTGCTCTTTGCACAGGTCCGCAACAACTTTTGCATAATTCGGGCGAAGAAATGCCATATTTCCAAGCTCACCAAAATGCATCTTAATTGCTACAAATTTTCCATCCATATCAATATCTTTGATACCGGCTGCCACACAGAGCTTTCTTAACTTATCCAACTGACTCGTTCCGACCGGACAGCGAAAATCAGTAAAATAAACGGTTGATTTTTCCATGTCTGAATCCTCCTAATATAAAAATATTTCAAGTATTATCACTCAATAACTATAATAATACTTGAAGTATGGTTGAAGTCAATATTTTTATAGATTTTATCGTCTGCACATATCTTGACATGACATCCATACTGTTTCTGACGTGTTTTTGTTCTGAAAAATTTCAGTCGGGAATCTTTTTTATATTCGGTATTATTTTTCTTTACAACGACAATTTGAATGCTATAATAGGAATGTTTTGAATACAAATATTTTGCAATTCAAATAATTAAATCATCGAAAGGATTTTAGATTTATGAATACATTACGAAAAATTTACTGTCGTGCTTTCCAGAAAGCCTTTAAATTTGCACTTCCATTCCTTCCATATCGCAATCCTGAAGTTATCGGAAGCGTGAAGTCCCTGCCTGAAATTCTTCTCAAAAAGAAATGCGATAACGTTCTTATCATCACAGATAAAGGCATCCGCAATCTGGGACTGACCGACCGCCTGGAAAGAGCCCTGAAAGGAAACAATATTTCTTATTCCATTTATGACAAAACCGTTGCCAATCCAACTACTGTCAATGTAAAAGAAGCTGAAGACCTCTGGTACCAGTCTGAATGCAAAGCAATCATTGGTTTTGGTGGTGGCTCCAGTATGGACTGCGCCAAAGCAGTTGCTGCGCGCATTGCAAAACCGAATCAGTCTCTTGCACAGATGAAAGGCATCCTGAAAGTACACAAAAAACTTCCACTTCTGATCGCCATTCCTACCACTGCCGGAACCGGAAGTGAAACAACTCTTGCAGCCGTTATTACTGATGCAGAAACAAGATACAAATATGCGATCAATGACTTTCCTCTGATTCCAAGATACGCTGTTCTGGATCCGAAAGTCACTTTAAGCCTTCCGCCATTTATCACTGCTACCACAGGCATGGATGCCTTAACTCATGCTGTCGAAGCTTATATCGGGAACTCTACAACACCTGGTACCCGAAAGAATGCACTGGATGCCGTACAGCTGATCTTCGAAAATCTGGACCGTGCCTATACAAACGGTTCGGATAAGGAAGCTCGCAAAAATATGCTCCGAGCTTCTTATTTTGCAGGCTGTGCTTTTACCAAATCTTATGTTGGATATGTTCATGCAGTTGCACATACCCTTGGTGGCCAGTATAATGTTCCTCATGGACTTGCAAATGCAGTACTTCTTCCATTTGTACTGGAATCATATGGAGATACGATTCATTCCAAACTCGCCCGACTTGCCCTGGCAGCCGGTGTTGCTGACAGCAGTACACCTGAAAAAGAAGCCGCGCATGCTTTTATCCAGGCAGTCAAAGATATGAAAAAACGTTTCAATATCGGGGATACTATACCAGAAATCAAAGAAGAAGACATTCCAAAACTGGCTCATTATGCAGACAAAGAAGGAAATCCTCTCTATCCGGTGCCGGTACTGATGGATGCACACGAACTGGAAAAATTTTATTATATTCTCATGGACAAAAAACAGGAGGACACTTCGAATGAATCAGAATGACATTCATAAACTTATAGAAAAACAGCGAGCATATTTTTACAGTAATGAAACTTTAAATATAGAAAAACGCATTCATGCGTTGAAAAAACTAAAGACATGTATCCAGAAAAATGAAGCAGAAATCGCAACGGCCCTGGAAGCAGATCTTGGCAAAAGTAACTTCGAAAGCTACATGTGTGAAACAGGTCTGGTCTTAAGTGAAATTTCTTATATGCTGAAACATATACGCAGATTCACACGTGAAAAACGGGTGCACACACCACTCTCGCAGTTTCATTCCCGGAGTTTTACCAAACCAGGTCCATATGGTGTCGTTCTGATCATGAGTCCATGGAATTATCCGTTCCTGCTCTCTCTTGATCCACTGATTGACGCAATTGCTGCCGGAAACACCGTGATTCTGAAACCAAGTGCTTATTCACCGAATACCAGTAAGTTGATTGAAAAAATGATCCGGGAATGTTTTTCTCCGGAGATGGTTGCAGTTGTCACCGGTGGACGTGCGGAAAACACCAGCCTGCTGGAAGAACATTTTGATTACATCTTTTTCACCGGTAGTCAGAATGTCGGCAGAGAAGTGATGAAAAAATCCTCCGCACATCTTACTCCTGTAACGCTTGAACTTGGCGGAAAAAGTCCCTGTATTGTTGACGAATCTGCTGATTTGAAACTGGCTGCACGGCGGATTGTTTTTGGTAAATATCTGAACTGCGGACAGACTTGTGTTGCTCCGGATTATATCTGCTGTCACAGTTCTGTTAAGGATGCTTTTCTTGCAGAAGTAAAAAAACAGATTTCACTTCAATTTGGGGAACAGCCGCTTTCCAGTTCAAATTACGGAAAAATTATTAATGAAAAACATTTTAACAGAATCTCCGGCCTGATTGATAAAAATAAAGTCGTCTTTGGAGGCCAGACAGATTCAGAAACTTTACAGATTTCTCCTACTGTCATGGATCATGTGACTTATGAAGATAAAGTGATGCAGGAAGAGATTTTCGGACCGATTATGCCGATTCTTACTTATGATTCTCTGGATGAACTGATTCACAAAATCAATTCTATGCCGCATCCGCTTGCTCTGTACTTTTTTACCCGTGATAAAGTGGCTGCTCGTAAGGTCACCTCTCAGTGCCAGTTCGGTGGTGGCTGTATCAACGACACTATTATCCATCTCGCGACCAGTGAAATGCCTTTTGGGGGATTTGGTGAAAGTGGTATGGGTGGTTATCATGGCCATGAAGGCTTCCGGACTTTCTCCCATTATAAGAGTATCGTGGACAAAAAAACATGGCTGGATCTGCCAATGAGATACCAGCCATATAAGAGAATTAATGATAAGTTGATTCATTTCTTCTTGAAATAAATATGACGGAAGGGATATCTGTATATCCAGAGGTTCCCTTCCTGAATACTTCAAATATCATCTTTACATTTTAGTCTAATTTCCTTATAATGTATAACAATCATAACGGATGGCTTTTCCATTTAACGTGTAGGAAGGTTTTCTTCCGGCAAGGAATTCGCTCTTCAGCGGACGTTTTACGATAATCTTCTCCGGTGTAGCTTTGATTGCTGCATCAAAGAGATCCGTCTCTTCGGAACATGGTGGTTCAAGTTTCTGGATCAGCTGTAGCTTCTTGTTGATGAGGCTGGATTTCTGTCGTGCCGGGAACATGGGATCGAGGTAAATAACATCTACCGGATCCAGAAGTTTGGACATACATTCTACGCTGTCTCCCTCGACCAGTTTCATCCGGACTGCGATTTCCTTCAATATCGGATGTTTCTTTGCGCGCCGCAGTGCGTCTTTCAAAAGGACAGCAACGACCGGATTCTGCTCGTACAGGGTTACTTCGTATCCCTGCGCTGCAAGCAGGAAGGCATCTTCTCCCATACCTGCCGTGGCATCAATCGCCTTGCGTCCTTCTTTTTCTGATTTGGCAGCCCGCACCAGCATTTCATGCTGCAATCTCCCGTTTGTGACACGGTGAAGCATATTTTCAAAATCGCCCTGATAGGTTAATCCATATCCCGTCAGAGAAATACCTTTCGAATCGAACAAAACTGTCAGGTTTTTTCCTGGTTTATCTGCAATGATGCTCTCCGTTTTCCGTGCAAAAGATTCTGCCTGGTCCCGTTGTCCACCTTTTCCAATACATACTGCAAATTTATCATTCATGCTATTTTTTTCACTTTCCTAAGATATGGATATCTTACACTGAAATTCAGAAAATTACAATTACTGCGATCGTCAAATGACATACAGAAATTTTCTGTTGCCATTACATGTAAAAATGTTATAGAATATTTATAAAAGAATGCTAAATAATTCTCATTATAAATTCAACATATAAAGGATGGAAAAATGGCTCAGATTATCTTAACTTTTGGACTTGGAAAAGAAAAAATCAAGGTAGTCCGCAGTATTGCTCAAAAAAACAGAATTCAGATAAAAGAAATCTCTCGAAAAGATTATAATCAGAAACTTGGTGCCCTCGCCGGGATTCAGGGATTTGCTAAAGAAAAAGTAATCTATAACGGCCCGGATTTTCCTCTGGAAATGATTGTATTCTCTGGAATAGATTCCGCACAGATAGATACCTTCCTGGCAGACTACAAACAGACTGGTGCTCAGCCAGTTCCCTTAAAAGCAATCATTACTCCTCAAAATATTTTCTGGACCGTAGAAGCACTCTTCAAAGAATTATGGAAAGAGCACCTGCATTTTCTTCCTGAATAAGTTTCTCTGACGCGAAAATGTCAATAAATGTTAACAATAATTTGTGACATGCTCCCACCACTTAAATCTCTGATTTTGAAGTGGGGGCTTCTTGCTCAATGGCTCTACAGAGCCAAGTATCTACAAGCTATCCTCGCGTGCCCCGCGATTTTTATTAGTCCGGT
>JBKYFG010000005.1:0-66160 GCA_047027955.1 Blautia sp. | reverse complement strand
GAAGCTTCATTCTGACAGCCGTCATCTTAGGCAGTTTCAAATATTTTCCTTCCAGTTTGCAATCAAGAAATTCGATCTGAAAACTCCTGTCAGAGAAGATGACGAATTCTCCAAACTTTGCGAATAATTTAAAAATCAATACCGGACTGTCCTGATGGGTAGCCCGGTATTTTTTTACTTCATTCTTGCTTTACTAATCAAAAAATGTCTGTTTTTTATCGTTGCTGCTTATATTCGAAGCATGATTTTTGCTGTAAATTCACCATCCTTATATGTAAAGTTACTAGCACCACCATTTCTTTCTGTGATATGGCGTATGGATTGAATTCCTATTCCATTTCCCGAATGCTTTGTAGACTGAAAAACACCATTCTTTTCCAGTATCTTTGCATCGAAATTATTCTCAGCCTGAATCAGAAGAATATGTGTATGATGCAAATACATCTTTATAACAATCTTTCTTCTGGAATCTTCTGTCTTCAGACTTGCCTCTATTGCATTTTCCAGAAGGTTTGAGAGCACTAGACATATATCCATCTCATCCCCCAAAAAGTTATCTGGAATATCAATCTGTGCCAGAAAAGGAATACCTTCTTGTTTTGCATGATTCGAATAATATCCAAGTATACTGTCCACAGCCTGATTATCGCAGAAATGGAAATCAAAACTTGGCATTTTTCTATCGGCACTGGAAAGATATTCTTTAATTTTTTCCATATCACCTTTTTCTGCCAATGCAGCCAGCTGAAGATAATGATGCCGGATATCGTGACGTACCTGTCTTGTCTCTTCAATAGCCGCACAAAGATTGTCATATCTGGAGCGCTGCAGAGAAAGGAAATGATTTTCCTGCTGAAGCCTTGCATTTTTATTCAGACTTAATGCCATCATAAGAAATATCGCATAAAAGAGAGTCAGAATTATTAAAAGAACAATACTGACTACTATGTAAATCTGTAAAATCCGCCCTGTATATAAAGTACTCTGATATTTTGGGACCATGAATTGATTTAATCCGATAAAAATCAACGGCAGGATCCAGAATATATACCACGTCTGAGCGAAATTTTCATCTGCTATCAGAATCCGTACCATATGCGTGGCAGGATACCATGCAATCAATACAAAGCTCAGACAGATGAGATTATAAAAAATCCCTGCTTTCACACATAACCATAATTGTTTTTCTGCGATATCAGGTTCAAAGATCATAATAGCATTTACTGCCCTGGACAGACTTTTTACGCACGCAAAAACAGCACAGACTGCCAGAAAAATACTACTGGATTTCCAAATGGAGATCTGAAGAGTTTTATGATAAAGCAGCATGAGAAACAGCAATACAGGAATCAAAAACAAAGTAGTCATAATCTGAAAATAATAACAGACAATACCTCCTGACAGGCTGATTCCCAAAAGCAGCGGAAACATCCATAATCCAAGTTTAAAAGGAGCCTGCCTCAGGCAGGTCTTTACCGGCAGATATGCAAGAAGCATACCCGGAATAATTACAGCAATTTCCAATATCGGACGCATTATTTCACTCATTTTTATTTTCCTCACTGAAACAAAAATTCCATAAAAGTCTGCCTTGCATTTTTAAGCAGCTTACGACTGACAGGAATATTATTATCATCATCCATAAGAAACATATTTCCATCAAAATCAACCGCATGCTCCAAATTGATAACAATCCCTCTATTGCATGAATAAAAGCGAGAATCCATTTTCAGCGAAGCCGTAAATGCCTCAAAAGACTGACGGGTGAGCATCTCCTTTCCACCCGTAGTGTGTATATGGATCATGTGTGAAAAATGTTCTGCGTAAATAATATTTTTAAAAGGGATCTGTATGTTACTTCCATTCACTTTTACATCAATGTACTTTCCAGAATCTGGAATTCTGGAGAGTATTTCATCAAGCAGTGTTGAAATTTCTTTTTCGTTATATGGTTTTACAAGATAATGCAGTGCCCTGACTCTGAATCCTTCCAATGCATGATCTGTGGATGTGGTAGTGAAAATCAGGAAACAATCTGAATCTGACATTCTAAGTTCTCTTGCAATTTCAATTCCATTTGCGCCATTCATATAAATATCCAAAAACACTACGGTAAAAGGGCGTTTTTTTGCTGCCGCCAGAAATTCTTCTCCTGATTCAAACTCAACGAAATCACCAGGAATATTCCTTTTTGAAAGCTGGTTACTAAGCCATCCATACAATACCGCACGCTCTTCTTTTATATCATCGACAATCGCAATTCTCATAGTCGCTCCCCCCTTCATGTTTCTGAAACATATAAAGAGTATAGCATAATTTTTTTATCCAATCCATGAAAGTGTTTTTGCAATTCGTGCCATTTTCTGCTGTTTCGTGACAGAATTCTTGAAATTCTTCTTACTTTTCATATAATAAAACAAACGAATATCCCTCACAATAACTTACTTGATTCCACTAAATATGCTTTTAAATATAGGTGAAAGGAGGAGATTTGTGTATCGTATTGCAGTATTAACTGATTTAAAACATGAAGGGGAACATTACGCAAAAGTAATTAATGATTACTGCATAAATCAAAAGCTTTTTCCATTACTTGAAACTTATCAGAATCAGGAAGTTTTTTTTAAAGAGATACAAACACATGTACCAGATATTGTACTTCTTGTACTACCTGGAGTAGATGGACTCAATGCGGCAGAACATCTGCGCTCCTTATTTCCTGGCTGTGGAATTATCTGGTGCAGCAATTTAGATTTTTCACTTCATGCTTTCAGGCTTCGTGTAGAATACTTTTTTCTGGAACCAGTGAGGGACGATGAAATCCAGGAAGGTCTCAGAGCCTGGTTCAGATTGAAAAAAACAATCATTTAAACAATATAATTTCAGGAGGAAAATGAATGAAGAAAAGAACTTTATTCCTTGCAATGACAGCATTAATGATCACTATGACATCTGGAGGCAGCCTGACTGCCGTATATGCCGATGAAATACCAACAGAAGCAGCCGAAACCTCTGAATCAACAGAATTACCAATAAAATCTCTGACAGCCAAAATAGTGGATGAAAATCCTTATATGGCAAAAAGTGATTCCAATATTCACCATGACTGCTACAATACTGACTCTACAGATGAGGTGCTTCCTGTTGATATCTATTCAGAAATCAATGTTTCTTATGAGAAGACAAATCCAAATGCTTCTCCTGCAATCTTTTTTGACACTTACGGACATGCCGTAGTTCCGTTCCTTGGCGGGCTCGCCATTCGCGACATCAATGCTGATGAAACTCAGACACTGGGCTGCTTTTCTCCAAAACAGCATGATGGTGGTGGTTATATGATCCAGAGTTCCTATTCCTTTGTCGATGAGAGCAACCGTCTGGTATGTCCTACCAGCAACAATCATGTTCTTATGCTGAAGGCAACTGATGACGAAGGTAATGTCCTTCCTGAATTTGAAAAGGTACTTGATATTGATATAAAAACAGCTGCCGAAGAAAAACTTGGAAAAACACTGGATCAGAATCTTCTTTCTGTCGTATTTGATTATGATGGAAATCTGTGGTTTGCAACAGGTGGATTCCGTATTTATCCTGATCGAAAACAGCAAGGGGCAGTTGGTTATATTTCCCGGGCGGCCATTGATTCTATTCTGAACGGTGAAGAAATAAACCTGTCAGATGCCGTATTTGTATACGAATTAACTCCTGGTGAAGGTGCAGAAAACGGAATTTCTGCTTCAAAAGATGGCGCTGTAATCCTTACAAATACAAACTGTTATCTGTTCCAGGCAGATAATGGAATAAATAAAGTATGGCAGACTGCTTATGAAAGTGTCGGTGCCAAAGAGAGCAAAGAAGGAGATTCTACAACCGGTGGCTGTCTTGCATGGGGAAGTGGATGTTCCCCATCTTTGACAAAGGATCTTGTTATGTTTACAGACAACCAGAACCCGGTAAATCTGCTTGCACTGGACATGAAAACCGGTGAAACAATGGCAACCATGCCAGTCATCGATGAACTTCCTGAGGATGTACAGGTATCTGTTGAAAACTCAGCAATCGTATACGATAACGGATCCGGAACAGTAAGTACGATCGTGTGCAACTGGTTTGGTGCTGGAAGTGCCAACCTTGGGAAAGAAGACAGCGACTCATCCATACAGAGCTATGAAAATATTTATGATGTAAACTGGTTAAGACAGGGAAACAGCATGATTGCTCCTGGTGTGGAACGCGTAGATACAATAAAAACAGATGATGGTTATGAAATGAAGAGCATCTGGTGCAGAAGTGATCTCTCTGACACTTCTATGCTGAAGCTTTCTACCGCGACCGGATACATTTACGGTTATGTTCAGGATATGGAAACCAGCATGTGGCAGTATATTATGCTTGATTTTGAGACCGGTAAAACTGTGTTCACGATGAATGTATCAAATAAACCTGGATATAATAACATGGCGATTGGCATGTATGCAGGAAACAGTGGAAATGCCCTCTATTGTCCAACCGGATATCTTGAACTTCTGAGATTACAGGATCGATTTGTATATCTTCCGGAAATGCCTTATCGTAAAGTCAATCTGGACAAGGCTAACCGAAACGTTTTAAGTCAGGATAAGTTTGAGGCTGATGGCGGACAGGGAACTGTAACAGGATGGCTGAATACTGTCACAGTTGAAAATGTTCATCCAAATACTACGGTTGCTCTGCGTATGAAGGGTATATCCGGAGAAACTGGAAGTCTTAAACTTTATTCCTATGAAACAGATGGTTCTTTAAAAGAGGTCCCTGCAGAATTGTGGCATATTCAGACAGAAGCTGGTGAAACACCAGATACTTTATCTGACAATATATTATACGAAGTTCACTTTACCGTACAGGATAATGAAGCGTTTGATCTTTGCGAAGAGGAAAAAGAAATTAAAATCTCAGCTGTACTTGGAAACGCATAAACAAAACTTGTATCGGGAGTATCCCAAATGCTTTGACTGCAAATCCATGGATACTATCTGCTGCCAGTTCCTGATTACCAGATTCTCCAGACACACTGACAGAATCCACGTGATCCTCGTTAACGACACACTTGGATATTGATTTGACAACTACAAGAAGCCGGAAAATCAGTAATGAAAAACTGATTTTCCGGCTTCTTATCATATGTTGTTGACTCCTTAAATTTCAGTGGTTATCAGCACATTCCTATTCCCGCACTTCAAGCCACTGGTCAATGTTCCCAAAATGTACCGCCTGCAGGTTATCTACATCAACCAGTTGCGGGAAACTGTTTCTGATGATCATGACACCATTTTCCTTATCCTGTTTTTCTCCACCGCCAGCGATGCCTCCCATGGTCAGATCGAGTGTTAAAACCGTTCCATCTTTATAACGCACCTGGTCAATATTAGCTCTGCCATAAAGATCCATGCCATAATCTGTACCTGTGTACTCAAACTTGTTTTTCTCATCTTCATACACCTTCATAGCTTCATCATAATCAAGATATAATGACCATAAAAGGGGCGTTACTTCCATTTTTTTCACTGTGATTTCATAACCTCCAAAATTACATTTCCGGTTCACTTCCAGAGTTGTCGGAAGATTTACCGCACCCAGAGTCCATTTAAAGTCCCATGTTCCATCTGTAATAACAGTCGTATCATAATCTCCTTCCTCCGTAAGATTCTTTAATGTGATTTCTACTGTTTTATTACTCAGATCATAATCACCGTCATAAGATATACAGGCGTTAAAATATTTAAGATGTGTAGAATTTTGATCTGTTTTCAGTAACATATCCTGTCCTACCCCAGTATTGAAACTTCCAAATCTGTTATCGTCCACTGCATATACTTCTTTTCCATCAATCTTAAAATGTGCCATCTCCTCAAAAGAAGTATGATCAGTCATAGGAATATTGTCGTCTGTTTCCACTTCAAAAAATGCATACAGGAATCCCTGATCCTGAATAGAATCTGTCAGGGTAACAGTCACACCGTTCTGCGTTACAGACTGGTTTATATTCTGAATATAGGTTGATTCCTGCATCGTTTCCTGCTGTTTCTCAGATGGTTCAAGTCTTTTTAACAGATGGTCATTCCATTTAAAGAATTCTTTTGCCGCCACTGTGACTCCCATGCCTGTACAGATCACTGCTGCTGCAATCAGTAATCGGCCACTGATTCTTTTTCTTTTGTATTTTTTATTAACTGCATCTGCCTGCTCAATATGTCTCAGTGTCTCTTCAAATTTCTCATGAAAATCCTGTGGTACTTCCGGTGCTATATTATTCCATTTGTTCTCTAACATGACATTTTCCCCTTTCCTGTTATTCTCTTTGATGGTTTGCTGTTTTTCCCAGGCATCGGTCTTTTCTCTTCTTCATCGGATAACTGTGCTTTCAAAAACTCTCTTGCACGGGAAAGTCTGCTTTTAATCGTTCCTTCCGGAATATCCAGAGCCTCACTGATCTCTTTCTGTGAGAATTCTTCTAAATAATACAATGTTACCAAAATCCTCAGATCCTCCGGAAGTTCCATAATCGCCATATACAGATGACTGTATCTGTCCTCCTCAGTCAGCCTCATATTGTCCATATATTCTTCATATGGAATAACATTTTTTCTTTTCCGAAGAATCCCTTTGCATTCATTGATCAATATCCTTGTGATCCATGTTCGGAAATATTTTTCTTTCTTTAAGGTGGGAAGTTTTTCATATGCCTTAAGAATTGTTTCCTGCACAGCATCCCCACAATCAGAGTCATTCTTCAGAATGGACTTTGATATATGATACAGCATGGCTTCTGCATCCCGAACCTCCTTAATAAATACATCTTTTGTCATAACTTTGTCTTCTCCTTTTGTCCAGCTGGATTACTACACATGTTTGCTTTTTTTCTTTTACACTGATTAGATGCATCAGGAGGGAAATAGGTTCTCACAAAAAATTTCTGATGCTAAGAACAAAAAATAAGGCATGCACAAATGCTTCATTTCTGATTATAAATATCTATAAATTTATGTAGCATGCAGTTTTTAGGTCAACAACTATATTTTTTATAAAAAAAGAAACGAGTCCCCCGCCCAGGCAATAGCCGTACGGTAACAAACCCGTTTCTTTCTTTTTTAAGAGTACTATAATCCATATACTGATGTAAACAGCATTTATGTTAATTTTTCTTTTGATCATTCAGCATCGCAACAATATTCATTGCCGGTAATAAAATAGGTGCCATTCCCGGCTGAGTTGTTATGGTAGAAATATAGCTTCTAATATATGGGAACAGAATAGCAATAGCATTTCTTTCAAGAATACTCATGTTTTCCTGCTGAGTATTGAATATTGCTCTTCCTTTTACCCAAACACATACTTTTTCATCTTGATCTGCAACTTTAGTTGTAAGAATAAGTTCAAACTTATCATCACCGATTTTATTCAGACTATGATCAACCTGAACTCCTAACTCCAGATCATCTAACGATCCATCTTTTTTTCTAAAACTACTTTCTATAATTTCAATTTTGTCTAAAATAAGAGCACTTTCATATTTAGATCTGACTTCCATATTTTTTCTCCTAGCATGCAGTTGCGTAATCATCCATAAAATCAAACTCTGGCTTTACATTACTTGTATTAATGTTGTTATTCGAATAATCAAAATACTTCTGAGGCGGCGTCAAAATCTGTTTTACATCTTCCTCTGTAATTGCATGCACTCCCTCTGCATCTCTTATTATAGGAGTTTTAGCAGTTTTACTCAATTCAACATTATACTTCTCGCACAATGAAAAGAACAATTCTTTATCTAACATTAAATCACCTCTTCTTCATTATATATTAGTTTTGTTGATTTAATACATTCTTTTTTTGAAACACAGATTTGACGTTCATTAAATCCAAGGCCTGTAATATTCATTATTTTCTTCTGTAATTCTTTATCCTTCTTGTTTCTTCGCGTTGTATAACCTGCATAATCTTTCTGAAATGTTCTGGTAATAACAGCGATATTCTTTTTTTTGCTTATAATAATCAAAGAAAAGAGCACGAAAATTTTTATCATCAAATACAGGCATATTTCCAGAACAATTTTTTTCTATTTCATCTATGCATTGGATAACCTCAGTGAAAAATGCATCTTTTGTCATAACTTTGTCTTCTCCTTTTATCCGGCCGGATTTATATACGTTTTTGTTTTACACTAATTAGATGCATATACAGGCAAATTACTTCTCGTAATAGCAGATTTTTTTGACACTCCCCACAGCTAAAGCAGGGGGATTCTTGCTTCAACCACTACTGCATTGTATGATACCATGTGGTATTGCAATGTCTTACACAGTGTCCACAAGCTAGATTATACTGTTTCCGTATGCCCTACGGTGCAGTCTTATTTATGCTTATGCTGACTGCATTTGCAGTCCTTTGTTTAAAATATTTATGCTTGCGTTGGTATCCCTGTTATGTATGGTATGGCAGTCTGGACATTCCCATACTCGGACTGCTAGATTTTTTACCAGCGGATTCTTGTACCCACAGCAGGAACAAGTCTGACTGCTTGGATACATTGTTGGCACTTTGATTAGATCATTTCTATACCAGGCAGACTTATATTTAAGCATATCAAAGAACTTACTCCAGGATGCAGAACCGATGTGCTGTGCCAGCTTATGATTACGCATCATGTTTTTTACTTTTAAATCTTCGATGCAGATTGTTTGGTTTTCACGAATCAGCATGGTAGACTGTTTTTGTAAAAAATCATTTCTCTGATTTGTAATCTTTTCGTGGGCTAAGGCAACTTTGACACGCTGCTTATTGCGATTATTTGAGCCTTTTTGTTTTCTCGACAGCATACGTTGTTCACGAGTGAGTTTACGCATTGATTTTTCAAGATATTTTGGGTTTGGCACAACCTTCCCGTTACTGTCAGAGTAAAAATCTTTAATACCAACATCAATGCCTATGCAACCTCCATTGTTGGCTCTTGGCTGTGGTTCAAATTCCACATTAAGCACTGCAAAACACTTTCCTGCAGGAGTACATTTAATCGTTACATTGTTGATTTTTCCTACTTCCATAGACTGACGTATTTTGGTATAGCCAAGTTTAGGGAGTTTAATGTATTTCCCGGCAATACGGATATTATTACCTTGATTTACTGTCCTGTACGACTGATGTCGGTTATGTTTGCTTTTAAATGTTGGGTGTGCTGCACGTTTCTGAAAAAAGTTTACAAATCCTCTATCAAGGTCACGCAAAGACTGTTGTAATGCAATAGAATCTACCACTTTAAGAAAAGCAAAGTCTTCACACTTTTTAAGTTCTGTCAGCATAGCCGAAGTCTGAGCATAGCCAATTTTATTGCCACTCTCATAGGCTTCATTACGCATAGCAAGTCCTTTGTTGTAGATTAGTCTGCAACAGCCAAGAGTCTGATTGATTAAATTTTGCTGTTCCTTGTTTGGGTAGATTCTAAATTTGATACCTTTTTGCATTATCCCAGTTTATCCTTTTGTCTTTGCGAGGTTTTCTGATTTTCGATATACTGCTTGATTACATCAAGCGGAGCACCACCAACCGTTGATACAAAATAACTGTTGGTCCACAATGACGGCATTCTTGTTTTTAATGACGGATATTCATCTCTCAAAATTTTTGAAGTATATCCTTTTAATGATTTGACTGCTTTGTGAATACCGAACTGAGGCTCTACCTCCATGAGTATGTGTACATGGTCTGGCATGATTTCCATTTCCATGATGTCTACAGAAATATTTGCAGCATACTCAAAAAGAAGTTCCTTTAATCGGGTATCTATTCCATTTGTTAAAATTTTGCGTCTATACTTAGGACACCACACAACATGGTATTTGCAAGAATAGACTATATTGCTATTAGATTTATATACAGTATTCATATATGTATTATATATTATTTCAAATTCTAATACAAGAACATTTTGTTCTATCTTCAATTACATGCGTAAATTCGATGGAAGTGTCTTATATCCCCATAGCTAAAGCAAGGGGTTTTACGACACATTGGATAAATATTTACTTGTCTCCCGTAGAAACTGCCCACCCCGCCTGAATCCTTTGTATCACGCTGCCATCGCGTGCATCGATCGTAAGGAGTGGAACACCTGCATCATCCATCGTCACGTCTCCCATGACCAATCCATCCTCCCCATTTCCGTACTCATACTCTGGTTCTTCGGAAGTCCAGGTTCCATAAAAATCCCACACCGGGACTAGGACTGCTTCGGTATCGCTGTCTTCACTGTCTGGCATGCGCATATAACCCAGCTGTACCTTTGTTATGGTTATCTCCGCGCTCTGTGCATCAATGGACGGATAACGGTAGTTGCTTCCTCCATCGACAGCAATCATCCGATTCTTGTCTTCTGTCATGACCTGCAAAGTGATTGTTTTTTCAAAGATATCCTTGACCTCATCAAAAGGAAGTAAGAACAGCCTCTCATCGGAAACATTCGATGCTTCAATGGGATTTCTATGTAAAAAGCTCTGAATTGTCCCACTACAAAAATCCATCGTCAGTACTTCATTTTCCCAACCTTCAGATTGTCCTTCATGAAGTGTTCCATCTTCGTTTTCCCATTCAAGGGCCTGCTCATTAACAGGCAGAGAGATTTCCCTTACATAATTAACCGGGATCCCGTCTAGCGCCCGTTCAAAAATAAAATCATCTTTTTCCAAAGTAGTGTTTCCTTCGGTAAGTGCTTTTGAAGAACTTTCAAATAGCTCCCAGTCTCCGGACACAAGACCTGAAACCTTCTCCTTTGCTTCCTTTTCAGACACTTTCCCGCTTCCTGCCTTTATATAATTTTGAAAGCGTTCTTCCCTTTCTTTTTTCTCGCTCGATGCCAGAGTCATGTCTCCACAATCGTCAAAAATAAACTTCGCTATTTGAAATCCAAGTTCCTCCACATCAGATTCCTGCTCACTCTTTACATAAGAGTACTGATAGGTCAGTCCATCTACCGTATACGTCCCCGCCTGTTCATTCTCGTTGTTCTCTTCCTGCATAAGCTGTCCTTTGCCAAATGTATCTTTTATCTTGTTCTGTTCTTCTTCAGAAATCGCCACTCTTTTTACTTTTTTTAAACAGATTGCATCTACATCCGGCACTTTTACCGGTGCATCCGCTGTCAGGGTGAACTTCATCGGATTTTCTTTATCCTCCCGATCCGCCGATCTTAAATCCGCCTGGATTATTGCCCGATAAGTTTCCGGTGCCTCTACCTGTTCTGCAACTGTTTCCTGAACTGTTTTCTTGTTCTCCTCTTTTTTCTGATCTGTTTCATCTTTTTCTTCTACAACAGCAGACTGGACAACACGGTCACATCCTGATACCGCCAGAAGATTCATACACAGAACGGCTCCCATAAACATTTTTATTTTCTTCATCCTTTTTCCGTCCTTTCCTTTCGGTATTAAAAAAGGTACCCTCTTCTTATAAGAAAAGAGTACCATATTGCCTTTCCAATGTATTCATCAAAATGTAAACAACTTGTAAATCAGAAGACAGCCCTTACCGTTGTCCCCTCTCCCGGCTGACTTTCGATCTGCAGGAATCCGCCATGGAGTTCTGCTACCTTCACACAGAGTGCCAGACCAAGCCCGGAGCCGCCTTCTTTTCGGCTTCGTGATTTGTCCACCATATAGAACGCATCTGTGATCTTTCCCAGTTCTTCCTCTGGGATCCCAATTCCAGTATCCGACACCTCAAAGATCTTTTTTCCAGCTTTCTCATAGGCCTTTACCCAAATGCTTCCACCAGCAACTGTAGCTTTTAGGGCATTGTCAATCAGATTTACCAGAAGACTTTCCATCAAAGCAGCGTCCATCTTCATGGAAAATGCTTCATATTCCGTCTTCAGCTGCACATTTTTCTTCTCTGCCGGTTCTTTTTCCATGTCTATGACATGGTTTAAAAGGTCATCTGCCGTGGTCATTTCCATCTGTATGGCGTGGTTCTGGTAAAGTCCCAGCAGCTGCAGCATTTTCCCCGAAAGGGCTTCCAGACGTTTTCCCTCCCGGTTGATGTGTTCCAGTGCCCGGTCTTTCTGCTCATCTTTTAGCTTTACATGGCGCAGGGTATCCGAATACCCGATAATGGACGTTAACGGGGTACGCATTTCATGGGAAAGCGCTCCCATGAGCAGTTCCTGTTTCTCCGCCACTTCCTGCAGTTTCTCCATCCGTTCCACAGTCCTCTTCATCATCATGTAGATAAAAAGACCGGCGATCAGAAACACTGCCAGATAGATTCCCGCAAACCAGACAGCTGTCTGCTTCAGCTCTGTAAAGAGTCCTGTGACTTCCCGGACAGAGAGGACTTCGTATCCTTCTGGTTTAGATAAAACTACTTTTTGAAGAAGAAGATATTTCTTCCCCAGTTTCTGTATCTTGTAGGCATATGGATCATTTTCATTCTTCAGGCCCAGATTTTCAATTCCTACAACTTCATAATCTGTCAGGTTTTCAATGGCCGCATTACTTTTCTTATCGATCAACGCCATGCCCGCCCCACAGCATCGTTGGAATTGAAATCCCATATAGGCTTTCTTTCCGGTCTCTGACATCTGTTCATATTTGCTGTTGTCCCAAAATTGTTCCAGAAGTGCCTTTCCGTTTTCCAATTGTCTTCCGTAAGTCTCAGCAGCGTTATTCAGGCTTCGTTTTCCTGTTACATAAATGCTTAATGCACTCACCGGGATCAAAGCACACAATAAAGTTACCAGCATAAGAAATACTGTCCGTTTCCACAGCTTCATACCTATTCCTCCAGACGGTATCCAAGCTTCGGGATCGTCTTGATCTCGTCATAAAGTTCCAGTTTTTTTCTGAGCTGTCCGATATGAACATCTACCGTCCTGCTTTCCCCCAGATAGTCTTCTCCCCAGACTCTTTTCAACAGCTCTTCTCTTCCAAGGGCAATGTTTTTATTTTGGAGAAGCAGCACAAAAAGATCATATTCCATTGGTTTCAGATTCACTGGGATTCCGTCTTTTAAAACCTGGTGGCTTTGCACATCCACCATAATATTCCGGATCGTCAGGACTTTCCTGGCCCGTCCGGTCCTCTCCAGTACTTTCTCAATGCGCACCAGAAGTTCCAGCATCTCAAAGGGCTTTACCATATAATCTTCTGCACCCAATTTTAGTCCCTTTACCTTGGAAGCGACATCATCCTTTGCGGTCAGGTAAATCACTGGAAGACCTGTTGTTCTAAAATCTTCCATCAGTGCAAACCCGTCTTTCCCCGGCAGCATGATGTCCACTACTGCCAGATCCGCATCCTCATGCCATAAGAGCAGCCGCTGGGCTTCTTCCCCATCATAAGCCGCCACAGTCTCATATCCTGACGCTTCCAGGTTCATGCACAACAATTCTGAAATTGCGCGGTCATCCTCAATTACCAAAATTTTATTCTTCATTCCTGCTACCACCTCTGGTACTTTTTCTACAGTATAGCTTTTTTTATATCTCACGTCTATATGTATGGATATCTTACTGCGACACACCTTATGTACCTATTTTTTAGAATTTTCTTTTATACTTGAACTATCTGATTTTACATTTTCATGTATTACAGCTAGATTCATTTGTATTTCACTTCTTATGATTTCTCGTAACATATCATCTCGAGCTTCAACTGTACTAAATTTCCCAAGCAAATTTACACTTGACAAAAAACGTTCATCTTCATGTAAAGCCTTATGATAATGATTAAGCTGTGATAATGAATTACGATATACTATCAATGCAGTTCCCGCAATTACTTCCGTTATAGCTCCGCCTACAGCAGGAATAATTGACATCTGAAAACTCAATCTGAATACAACTGGCAAAAGAATAGCTACTACCATCAAAACAAATCCAGAAATGCACATTGACACGGCTAAAATAAATGAAGCTTTGGCTTGTTTCTGGCTCCATGTATAAAACTCTTTAATATCTTCAAGATTTATCATCATCCTGCCTAGTGCATCTATTTCTTTTTTCGTTTCTTCATTTCCTGATTTATTATTTTGCGGTTGTTTTGATTCTTCTGGAACTATTGCTCTTTTTAATCGTCTTGAATAAAATTCTATTTCTTCTTCTTCATCTTCCTGCCTTCTTCGTTTCATAATTGATAAATAGCTCGTAGAAAGTGTAGCAATAGATAATGTTGTCATTATACCCACTAATGATGATATCATTATGCCTTTATCATCCCAATGCCCTATATTAAAGGACGGTTCTTTAATAAGCAAAACTATAAATAATACTGCAAACACTTCAATCGCTAAAGTCAAAATTACCATTGAAGATGTTCTACTTTTATTCTCTCTTAACTTTTGTTTTTTAACAATATATCTTTTATGCTCCATCATCCTCACAATTTTTAATTTTGTTTTTTCTAAATCTTCTTCAGACTCAGAGTTACACTTAATGTACAGTGTATCTTCTATTGTAACGGGAACAGCCACATCATCCAAAATAATAGGTATCAACATTTTATTTCTATTTTTTCTACTCTCCATTAAAGCTAGTTGAAGCTCTGTATTAAACATTACGCTATTGTTAGATTTTTCATCTATGATTGCTAAAATAATATCTGCGCCTGCTATTCTTCTTTTTACATCAGTAGCTATTTCTGTAACTGTCTCATCTACAAACGGTTTTGAAATAATCCTCGCATTTTTAATATCTTCCAATAGCTTCTCTGCAAAATATATTCTATTCTGTAAAGCTAATATGTAAACTTTCATTTTTTCAATTCCTTTCGGGTAGTTTTAACGACTCATTATATCCTAAACATGCACAAACTTCCATTATTCCCTCCATATACGCTCACTATGAAATTCTTTTATACACACTTCTCTACTTACTTTATATTGCACCTGCGACTACTAACTGTTATACTCAAAACATGGGTGCTACCATAACGGTAGGCGGTTAGTCCTTCAACAGAGGGACTGTGACCCTCTGATTACATAGAATCCTGTAGGGGAATCCATTGGAAAGGAGGGCTAAGCCAATGAGTATTGTGGACTTTATTGCAGTTGTGAGCTTCGGCATTACCTGCTTTTGTGCCGGATACACATTCGGCAAGGATAATAATAAGACACAAAAATAACCGCCCTGTCTGCAAAACTAAGCGGTTACTTTTGTAATCAATAAATATGTGGACTAACCGTCTATCGGTAGCACCCTTTTCTATAATCATATTAGCACGCATCTGTGAAAATGTCAAAAATTTTATTCGTTCTCTTGATTCCTAATCTCCTTAACCAACTCTGCTGCCTTCTCTGCATCATCGGTTTTTACGAATATATCCACACCATATATTCCAAATCCAGACACCACATGCATCGCAACATTCGCACCTGGTTCCTGCGAAAAAGCTACTATTCCATTTTGCTTTAACATTTCCATGATTTGTTCTGTCTCTACTATATTTTGTGCATTGTAAATCTTAATATATTCCATCTTAGATAATGAAGCCGCTTTTTCATCCTGATCATTTGCTGGCCTTTGATTCTTTTTCTGATTGATAAATGCCAAGATTCTAAGAATAATAAATGCCACAATAGTAATGCCAATCAAAAACTCCAATGCTAATCGTGTTATCTGTGTTTCTGTAGCTCCCATTCTTAACAAACATACACCATAGATGGCAGAAAAAATTTCTGCACATATCACACTGGTAAGAAAATCTCTCCATATGGTAGCACTTTTTGGCAGACATTTATCCCATATTCCATTGTATACCATAATAGCTGCATACAGGATTCCTCCTACTAAAACGCTTATTGTTTCTCCTAAAACAAAGCGAATATCCACTGTCAATAGCATCTGAATAATAATTGCCGCAACACCAATCATAAACATTGATGCAAATGCAAGATTTCCAGCTTTTAATGCTTTTCGTTTCGCCCATTCTTCATACACTGCAACTTTGTCCAGAGTTTCTTTCATCTCTTTATTCATAGTCTGGCTCCTTTCTCCATCCAGGAGCTCTCCATTTCAACATCATAATACTCAGCAAGTTCAACAAGTATACTAAGATCCGGCAGATTTGTTCCTGTTTCCCATCTGGAAACTGTTCTTGCGGATACTCCAAACTTTTCAGCAAGCTGCTCTTGTGTCAGATTTTTTTCCTTACGACATTGCTTTAAAAAAGCTCCAATCTTTTTCGTGTCCATGCTCCTACCTCTCTTTCACTTACAGCTTACCAACATGCTCCCAAATTACCACGACATAAAACGAGAATCCACTAATTTTCAACCAGACATTGTATGTCTAAAATATTTTAACGTTATTTTGTCTTCAAAAACCTTTTAAGCTTTTGTCTTATTTTACCATAGCCCATTCTAAAGTACCATTCTATATTTGCCCATATACAAGTAATCACATAAAGTAAAAATGCTTCAAACACTGTTCTCCTTTTTACCTAGTATATCTTAACAAACCAAAGTAAGGAGCCCATTACTTGAATGAGTAGTAGACTTTTTTCTGATTTAAAAAAATGGATTTTTTTGTTACCATATGAAATTTTTTACGATATGTAGTATGAGTAGAATATTTCCTTTCAAGATCCAAGACATAGAAAATAAATGAAAATGTGAAATAAAACATTTTTATGATATCATCAAGAAGTAACTCAGAAAATCAGAATTATGGAGATCATTATGAACAGAATATTTCAGAAATTTTTACAAAGCGTAATTGACCTTTCCTCTGTGAGAGCAAGGTGCTGTGAAGATAATACACATGATATTGATATGAACCCGGATGCAGAAGCGCCTATCCCTGAATGGAAGGTTTATTTTGACGGAAACTTCTGGGAGCCTTCAGGAAAAGACCGTGCCGGAACAGAAATCCGATTGGATAAGCAATTTGAATGGGCTGGACATCATTGGATTATTCCCGCGGCATATTCTTGCAACAAGGGTCTTGTCTTGGATTTTTGTATGTGTACCCTGGCAGAGGATATTCGCGAATTTATGAAAAAATGGGATTTAACCCCCGAAAATGACTCCTGTTTAAATTTTACACAAGAACAACAACTGCAAATAGATTTAGACAACTCGCTTTGCCTTGATATTATTCCTTGTTTAAAATTAAATGGAACAACAATGCAGGCCTCTCACAGCTGTTCAGTAGTCTTTAATCCATGTTTACCGGACGAAATAAACAATGAACCGGAAGCAAAATGGGTATTAAAACACTACGAATTGGATACATCCTATGGATGGATGATTTTTAGGGCGGCATTTCTGTGGCCAGATAAACGCCGTCCTGCAATAAAATCTCTTTCGCTTACAATAGAGCAACAACCATTTCGTATGCCTGGACCGCATTTTAAGATACACTCTCCCGGTGACCAGTTTGCTTTCTCCCATCCGGTCAGTGAAACAAAATATACATTAACTGTGCAAAAATTGGAACAGCAGACACTTTCTCAAAACCGCATGGACTCTGACCGTTGGTTGTATCCCACACATTTTACCACTATGAGCTATACACTTTCTCCTGAACCGGACAATGATATTTCGATTCATGATTGTGCTGATAACGATAAACCTTTAGAAGTTGCTCCTGCAACAGACTCTTTTTCACCGGAAGTACAAACTGATCTTGCCTGTATTGATATTATCGGTGGTGCGGACGAGCCAACTATAATCCTGTGTGGCAACAACAATCAGGCAAATCTCCATGTTGCTTACTCCGCTCTACACTTCAAACCAGTATCAGACGATATTGAATGGCGAATTGAGTTTAACATTATTCGTTTTTCGAAAAAAACATTCTTGCTTATATAATGCATATTCAGCTAACTTTCAGTTTGTTTAACTTATTTTTAGAGTAATTAACAACTCTCGCCATATAAAGGGGATGTCGTATCAATACGCCATCCCCTCTGTTTCTGTCTTACTGATCTATTTCATATAATTCTTCAACATAAATATTTCCGTCAGGCAGCTCCTCTGTTTTCTGTGAGATCAGAGTGCCTTTTTGTGAGTATGCATATGCCACTGATGATCCCACAAGCAAAACTCCTAAAACACTGAGTATTATAATCTTTACCTTATGTTTCATATGATTAGACTCCTTTCATTTTCTGTATGGCTGATAAACAATCATGCATAACCTCCTTTGCCCAAATTTGCCATTTATATAATTAATCGTATTTTTTTACATAAGGTAACACATTTTACAAAATTTTATCTTTTTTATATCAATCACCCCTCTCCCCATCGAAAACCTCAATTATCATCGTCTCACCCTGTCGGAAAACAACTTTTCCCAGCGAAGTTAAGAATTCGCTATTGATCTCTCCATACTTCTCAACTTCACAGCTTCCAATAAATAAATAGGAAATCTTGTACTTTTCTATCAAGGATTTTATTTGCTCAGCGTTGCTTGAAGTGTATATGGTCTGCACATCTTCTTTTCGTTGATTTTCCTCTTCCAAATTATTTCTCCACAGCCATTCATGCACATACCAGCCTAAAACCGTTGACAGTCCTGTCATTGCCGAAACACGGTTATCATAATCCTTATAACTGTCCCCACTGGCTTCAAGAACAACAGGTTGTCCATTGACATTATCATTTAGCCAGCGGATTCCAGCGGCATCATCAGGAATCGCATTTTCCAAATAGTTCGTTGCGTTTAGTGTCTGGTATGCACTTCTTTTCGGGAATCCTCCAAACCAATGAATGGTTGCATTTTCCAGGTATCCGCAAGTTGAAATCAGAAGCAGGATCACAATGATCCCTGTCAGGACCTGACGTCTTGGGCACCTCAGCAGTCCTTTACATATTACAGCATTGTCAGCACCATTACATCTTTTTATCCTGGTTACTGTAAATGAAACCAATATATATGCCATCATAATTCCAAACATGATGTATGCCTGATAAGTCAGTTTAAACATGGTATTGGCTCTTGGAGCTGTTTTTTCATAAATATCCCGAACATAAACAATTTCAGGAATAAAGATCAGTCCCATAGCACAAAGTACAAGAACCAGCCCATACAAATCAGGATACTTTACATTGCTAAAAAAACTTCGTATCTTTTTATCTGGAAATGTTCGTATTTTTTTCAGAATTCCAATAACAAATAGTACACAGACCAAAAGCGGGAATGCCCATAATACACAGAACTGGTAAAAAGCAGTATGTATTTTTACGATTCCAATTCCCTGGACCATTACATTTTCAAAAGACAGATGAAATGGAAGTGATGCAAGGAAAGCAGCAGATAGCAGTTCACCCCACTGTATCACACTCCATTTCAATGCTTGGCTTATAAAAGGATCAGAGGAATAACGTTTCAGATTTCCCAAGAGCAATGTTCCGCAGATTACAACGTAATAGATCATAAAATCCCAGGTATTAGAAAAAAGGAACATTCCCAGAAACAGTCCGAGAAATCCGATTTCTCTCTGTCTCCAGCTTTTTCCTGAATTTGTCTTCATCCATGAATATAGGATTCCCAGTACCGTCAGGACCAGAAAGACATTTATTACATGAGCATGAAGATCTCCCAGTACAAACGAATAAGACGGAAACTCATGGATCGTCTCATCCCCGGTTACAGCCGGATCGAAACCAATATAACGGGTAGAGCTTGGAAACCAGTAATCTGTTTTTATTTTCAGCAGTCTAAGGATGATTCCATAAATAATATAGTGGAGATTCCCACTCATAGACACCGCCATCCCTGCCAGGATACCACCAAGATCTAAAGACCATTTTCTCCCAGTCCTTAATTTGTCCTTCAGCATCTGGCGTACCAGACTAAAGGGAAGAACAAAGGCAAAAGCGGCGACCATAGTCCTCATCAGATTATAAGTGACCTCCACGCTTGTCCCGGTCAGCTTCGTAAGGAATACGGCAAGATACTGCCCACCATAATAATAATTAAAAGTCTTTCCGGCAAACCACATATCCTGGGCTGGTAAGGTTGTACTTCTCATCATGGACTGCATAAAACCAAAATCCATATATTTTTCCGTTCCATGAGCCGCCGGATGAAATCCCGCCAGATATGTCCAGAAAAGAAACACCAGAAAAAACAGAATTTCTTCTCGGTAAACCAGGGTTGTCTGTTCCCAGGGAAGAGAATCCGTGATTCTGTTCTTACATTTGATTCCATACAAAATACTGCCCAAACAACAAATAACCGTGATGATAACACAGGTCATTCCCGTAAATGGAGTGATTTTTAAACAGGCCAGCAGCCACTGCACATATCCGCATACACCGACTGCCAGTACTTTAGAAAACATCCAGCCATTATCATCAAAGCCCCTGAATATACGGGATGTTACCGGCATAAATACCAGACCTAGTAGGCATATCATTTCCCACCAGATCAGAAATGTAAAAAAATCAGAACCGAGGAGCCAGTAAGCACCAACTACTAATAAAACGGCCGGTGCAATCTTTATCAAATAATTTCGTTTTATCTTCACATCTGTAACCTTCCCTTTCCTGTTTTTGTTATTCCTGGTTTAAAATACCATTTTCTTCAAGAGTTCCTGTAAATATGGAATACGCTCCCTTTACTTCATAGTTACTGGAAATTTCACCTTCATATTCAACAATTACCAGATCCCCTTCTTTAAGTTCTCCGCTTTCAATCCATCTTCTTATTTTTATATCATCTGTATATACCTTATATTTCTTTCCTGCTTTTGATTTCTTACATAAAACGGTGTCATCAACCATAATATATCCATTTCCTATTTCTGTAACAGTTCCGGATATGGTTGGCAGACTGGTACTGGACTTTGTTTCCGTGGAATGTTTTTGTATATAACTGATGATCTGTCCTGCTGCCTCTTTTCCAATAAAATAACTATATTCATAATCAAAAATATTAGTAGCAAAGTAACCATCCTCAGAAATGTAGATCACCCGGTTATAGACACCCAATGCTTCAGAAGTTGCCGTAAAAGCCAGACATCTTCGATTCTCTCTTTCAAAGAAGTCAATTGTATCATCAAGCTTTGCATCGCCACAGCCATAAAGGATCCGCCAGATCTTCTCATCATTATCCAGCAAAAGCTCCTCTTTTTCCTCATAACCTTCACATTTTGTCGCATAGTTCAACTCTAAGTTTTGAGAAAGTTCATAAAGTTCCAGTAACTTACTTAACGTATCTGGAACCGCCTCTTCATCAGCCGCATAAACATAAAATCCATCCTCATTGCCTACGGCAATCATCAGTTCCTCTGATATGCCCTTAATCTTCCGCACCTCAAATGTTTCCGTGTATGCCTTTCCTGTATCAGAATCAAGCCCTTCTGCCACACAGTTGCCAATTACCTCCCCCATTACCTCTGTATGAATAGAATTCTGACTTTTCGCAGTAAACTGTTTTCCATTAAATTTAACAACAGGATACTTTTCAGCAGGAGTCTTGTATTTCCATGGCCATTCTATCGCTCGTTCTTTTTCAGAAACATGATATTTATATTTACTTTCAGCTATTGTAGCAGTCCGTAAAAAATGTGGAACAAGAATACCTGCAATCATGACTAGCGCCAAACAAGCGGCAACCGACATCCATTTAATCATAAGATTATGCCTTTTCCTCGGCGGATCTTCCAGTGCTGCCGTGATAAGGTCATCATCAATATAACCGATAGCATCTACAATTCTTGGTATATTCATATGTAGATTCCCTCCTCAATCAGATATTTTTTCAATTTATTTCTGGTGCGGGCCAGCATATTTGTTACTTTGCGTTCAGTAAAACCATATTTTTCTGCAATAGCCCTGTTAGATTCGAAATAAAAATATTTTAGAACAAACACCCTATGAACCTCTTCTTTTTGTTCACGTAGAAAAATACTAATCAATTTTCCAATCTCTTCATCGTTCCTTCCAGGAGCATACCTTTCATCCGGCAGTACATCTGTAAGTTCGTCCAATGCCATAACCATATCAGCCGACCTCTTTTTAGCTGTCAGATGCCTTACTCTATCTACAGAAGTACTTCTGACAATTCTGGAAATATAAGCTTTAAATTTGGCAGGCCTTGTCGGTGGGATTCTATCCCACATTTCTAAATAAGTGGTATTTACACACTCTTCCGAATCCTGGTGATTATTCAGAATTTTATAGGCCATATTACGACAGAACTTCCCATATTTTATATCCGTTTCCTTAATCGCCTGCTCATTTCTTTCAAAATAAAGCTCTATGATTTTTATATCGTCTATGATGTTCACCTCCTCAAAAATGTTTTCAATTATAAAGTCGTATTTTTTTGATGATCGTCTCAAAAAATTTATATTTTTTTGAATTATAGCATGAAAAAGGAGCATATCATCACGATAGCCCCTTCTATTCTCCATAAATTATTTAATTCGAGTTGTCTTTCCCTCCACATACAGACCTGTCATTTCCGTCTCCGTATAGAAGCTTCCATCAAAACTTACTTCCGTTACCGTTTCCTGGAAAGAATCCGTACTGCGGATAACATCCCCCTCATACACCAATCCCTGGAAATCAATACAGGAAGTATCTTCTGAATCATAAAATTCATCTGATGCCTCTTTTTCTAGATTTCTTTCATAAAACATTGTTTTATAGCCGGTATTTTCATCATCTTCAATTACCGAAATATCATAAATATCCTGTTCTTCTAACCACTCTCCCAAATCAATCGCAGTGAAAGACCCGTCATCTTTTACTTTCGTAACGATCTTTTTGCAATTTAATTGATCATAGTCAATAAAAATATCGTTTTTGCATACGCGGTAAGTACTATTCTCGATGCTCTTAGCTTCTGCCGGAACTGCTAAAAAGCAGCTCATCAATAATGCCGAAAAAACCATCATTGTTCCTTTTTTCATCGTTTTGTTTCTCCTTGTCTTGTATTTCGAAAGAAAATTTTCCTGCTCATACTATATATCGTAAAAAATCCCGGGTGGTAACAAAAAAATTAGAATTTCTTTTGTCATTTAAACTTGCAAAAAACCGGGATCCTTTCGAATCCCGGCTCTGCTTTACTCTCTTCTTTATTAATTATTTGATGGTATCTCAGAAAGCACTTCCGTAACCTTCTCAATCACTTCCACAATCCTCTGCATATCCATATTCTCTTTTACATCAGAACTGTCATTCACGTTCAATCCATCCTGCCAGTCCTGGACAATGGAAACTGCCGGGATATCCACCAAAGCAAATGGATAATGGTCACTGTTAGTTGCCATTGTCAGGTAGAATCTGTCACTGGATGTAAATAAATCTGACATGCTGTTTTTATTTAACTCGGCCAGTTTTTTCAATCCCTCATCGTCATACTCTATATCATCTGGTCGTTTGTTTCCTTCGATCATCGCCATATAACCCAGATCACTTTTTTCTGCGATGGTATCAATATTTATTACTCCGATGATCTGCTTCCGCTCGTCCTCAGACAGATTGCCAACATACCATCTTGAACCCAGCATATATTTTTCTTCGCCCGAAAACAGGATGAATTTTACATTATACGGCATCTCTGTATCTTTTAAAATTCTTGCCAGTTCAAGTACTGCTGCCACTCCGGAACCGTTATCATTGGCTCCTACCGAATCTTCTGCACTGTCATAATGGGCACTTATGATCAGATTTTTCGTCATATCAGTGGATGACTTTTTTGTCACAATAATATTTTCACCAGTGCCGTCAATAGTTGCATTTTCGGCCGTTGGTGCCAGAAATACATCTACCTGTGAGGAACGCCGTATTGCATTCTCATTATTTTCATCATTATATTCAAACTTCTGACATTCTATCTCGTCATATCCCAAATCACCCCAATATTGGATGATGTATTCCTTTACATTCTGGATCGTATCAGAATTTATTGGATGCGGTTCAGACGTAATCTCATCAATGATCTGCTCAATGTTCTGTTCCGAAGGCTGCATTTCCACGTCAGACTGTGTAACACTTTCTGCCATTGCCTGGATTGGTGTTGCTACGGATATAGCCATAATTAAGGCAAATATGATCATCTTTTTCATCTGTTCACTCCTTCCCTGATTAATCGTTTACCTCTCTATTTTCTCATTGGCATATTTCAGTAATTCATTGTCCAAACTGTCAACTTCCAGATAAAAAATATCCTCTTTAAGCAGCGTTGCAGTTTCATAAATGCAGGCAGTTTCCATATCCACACAGTTCAATTTAATTTTTTTATTGTCATATGTCTCTACATAACCGGTAAGCAATTCGTCCGGTTTGGAACTGCAGAAAACAGTAATTATCTTCTTATTCTCCATCGCATATGCCAATAGCCCAGACAATGCAGGATGCTTCTTAAATGGGTTAGTTAAAGGTGCATCCTCCTGTTCTCTCCAGTATGCTAAATATAACTGCATTTTTCTTAAATACTGTGTGTTTGATTTTATTTCGCTGATATGACTGCTTTTTATAAAATGTAACCCATCGTTCTTTCCCTGCGCATCATAAGATCTGAAAAGAATACTATCCCTGTTTTTGGACAGAATTTTACCGACACAGAAAGTTTCTTCACTGCCACTATAAATTTCTAACAATTCATCCTTGATTTTGTATGTATCAAAATTCATGCTGTCACCTCTTGTTGAAAGTTCTTATTTCTTTTTATTCTTCTTAGCATATACCAGCAGCAGTATAAAGAAGCAAAGGTTCAACAGCCCTCCAATTATTTCAAAGATACTTCCTGCAACCGGATGATAATATCCCAGGACTACTCCACTGAATATTAACAATTCCCCTGCCACGATTAATGCAATCAATTTTTTCTTCATTTCTCAGTTCCTCCTTACTTTCATCTGATATTAATCCGTATCTTCTCTCCAACAGCTTTCCATTCGGAATCATCTGCTACATCGTACACTTTTCCTTCTTCTTCGGCATAGGTATCGTCATCTAAATCATACGTTTCAGTAATATTGCTTTCCATTATATCATCGGATTTCAGATAAAGCTGTAATTCCAGGTATTTGCTGTCAGGATCAGGAAGCTCCGGTCTTTCATCATCTCCTGCACTTCCATAAGTTCTCCAGAAATCTGTCTTGAATTTCCAGTTACGACTTATGGCTTCCGTTTCTGCATCATCCTTCAGCTCATACCGCACTTTATTTCCTTTGCTGTCCGTTCCACGCAACTCAACTTCATACTTCTGGAACAATTTCTCCGGCACGTCTGCTGAGATACTGCTCTGTAACTTGTTCAGGAAAATATCTTTCAGTGTCACCGTACCTTCTTCTGTCTGGACAGAAATATTTTCCAGTTCTTTATTCGTTGTCTGCTTCAGGATTTTCTCACGCGAAATGTTAAAATCAAATGTAAATTCTGCCACTGATTTTTCCCAGTCATCATAATCAAACGCATTGAGTACAAGATGTATCTCCGGATTTTCTCCGAGATCTGTCGGTGCATGAAAGCGGTACTCCTGTACACGGTCATATTCCTTTTCATCGCTATCTGCATCTGCATCTAATAAATCATCTACAGAATAAGGAGAATACTCCGCATTCATATATTCATCCAGCTTCTGTCCGTTTATTGTAGTTTTACCCATATCAAGTGTGATCCCCGTATTCCTAAAAGATGAAATATTCGCAGTTTTCTTCTTCTCATTTTCTTCGGTATTATCAATTTCTGCATGCACCCTGAACAGCAAAACACCCTCATCCAGAACAACTTCTTTTATGTTTGCAGTAATCCCTTGATCCGTCTGGGAAATGTTTAAAGCTTCCGTATATGGCTCAATTTCCTTTTGAAATCCCAGAGTTTCTCCTATAGATAAAGCAAGATTTTTAATCGCGGCCTGTACTTTTGGATTCGATAAAACCGTTGAAATCAAAGCCAGGATCACACAGGCAGCCACCAGTTTACTCCAAAATGATGGCGTCCAGGCTTTTTTCTTCCCTTTCCATTCTCCCTCTGCTTCGCTGATATATTTCGGATCAATATTGCCAAATTCTTTTGAAAAATCGAATTTTTTCATAAGTGTTTTCCTTCCTTTTTTAAGACCTTCAACAGCTTCTTTCTGCTCCGGTACAGATTCATTTTCACACTTCCGACGGACACCGCATGCCTCTTGGCAATCGCCGCAACAGAATCAAAAAACCAGTATCTTCTCACGAAAATATCTCTGTCCTCTGCATTCATTTTTCCAAGAAAATCATTGATAATTTCCAGCAGTTCTTTTTCTGCCAGCTGATCTTCAATGGTATAAGTAACACTTAAATGATCCATTTCTCCCAGGACATCTGCCATGTGCAAATCCGGGCGCCTGTCAGCATATTTTTTGCGCAGGCGGTCAATGCTTAAATTTCTCGTGATCCTGCCACAAAAATGTGATAATACAGAAGGCTTCTTCGGCGGGATCAGCGACCAGACCGAAAACCAGGTATCATTCAGGCATTCTTCCGAATCTTCTTTATTTGTAAGCAGATTCCAGGCAATCTTATAGCAGTAAGGATGATACTTGTCGCTCAATGCTTCAATCGCATGCTCATCCCTTACCTCAAACAAAGATATGATCTCATTGTCTTTCATTTACGGGTTGTCCTCCTCGTTTTGTGTTTCGAAAGGAAATTTCCTACTCATACTATATATCGTAAAAAAGCCTGAATGGTAACAAAAACATTCAAATTTCTTTATAAAATCAGAAAAAGTCCATCACCTGAGGTCATTGCTCCCCAGATAATGAACTCTTTCTATTAATGCTTCGTCAAACGAATGCTATTATTTTACCTTTTTCCGAAATGCAAAATATTTTACTGCAAACTGCAAAAAAATAATAATGTATATAACCACTAGTACCATAAATACCGGCAACCAACCCCGTTCGCTATGGTCTGTCGCAGATATATAAAGCTGCCAGATCAGACCGCAAAGAATTACAACCAACGGAATGACTCTTCCTATGAAAATCCGGTTCATCATGTCCAGGCGGGAGATGTCGTCACAGAATATTTCTTCTTTCTGCTGCATCTTATCTGCCGGCTTGCGGAAATAATTATAGCCATCAAACTCTGTCAGGTATTCCCAGCCGCAATCCTCAAACATCCGCACATATTCCATCTGGTGTTTGATTCCTTCTTTATTGTAATCCAACTGGTAAATCACTTTCTCAGGCTCACACCGCTCAAATGTATACACACCAGGGAAAGTCACTCTCTTGAATTTCCAGCCTTCCTGGTGTCTTTTACTCAGGTAATTTTCTTCTTTTTCGTACTCCATGATGTTAAACCAGCGAAATTCTTTTTTGAGTTCTTTCATTTCGTTACCTCCTGTGCATTCCGATACAACCTGCGGATTCTCTTCAGTTCAAGCTCCAGAACTTCTGTGCCGAGTTCTGTAATCTCATAAATTTTCCTCTTGTCTTCCTCCCGGATAAAATGAATCAGACCATCCTTTTCCATCTTCGAAAGGCTTCCATACATAGTTCCCGGACCAAGCACCACTTCATTATCCGTCAGCTCTTTTACCTTTTGTACAATCCCATACCCATGATTCGGGGTACGGAGACATAACAATATATAAAAGCTTGTCTCCGTCATGGGAACATAAACCTTTTTTATGTGCGCATCCATAAGTGTTTTCCTTTCAGTGCGATATATCGTACTTCGATAGTCATGTTATATCTCACTTCGATGTACTTGTCAATATATTTGAATACATATAAAATAAAAAACCAGAAAATCAACTTTTTCACTGATTCTCTGGCTTTATATTCAGGAAACATGAGTCATTTGCACTGTTTCCCTCTTGTCAAATAGTTATTTTTTATATTGTTGTTTTATTCTGTTTACGTGTTCCTGCTTTTCCTCATCACTGAGTTTAGTCCCCGGCAGAAGCTGTTGATATATATTTTCTATTTCTTCATCAATTAAAATATCGGGCTTATCTGTCTGTTTTTTCATAAACTTCTTTAACTGCTTATATCCAACCACGTATATACCCGAACTCTCTGTAGAAACTTTTTTTAGATTTGCATTCGCATTAAATGTAATAAGCGAAACGTACTTATCATCACCTACCTGTAACTGTTTTTCCAGGTTTTTAATATGACTTTTATTTTGCTTTATTGGATTATAAAAAAAATATTTTTTTCCTTTCAGTATTTCGCACCAGTTCTTACTTTTTTCGTCACCAAATATCCATCCTGAATAATTTTTATTTTCTATTACATAAATTCCTTTTTGACACAACATTATCATGTCTATTTCTATTTTATCACCAGACCGGTTGGGTATATAGCAATTAATACTGCCCATACAAACTCTTTCATACTATCTTCCTTCCCTGTTACATTTCAAAATTTTATCCTTCCATTCTCTCGGCAGACTGCTTGTGCGCCAGCCCTTCATTTTATCCAACAATATCTATCTGGCACATTTTCATAGCCTTCAATGCATTTTCATGGCTTTCCGGTGTCACACCCGCACAGCATGCAGAATCTACTATGATCGGAATTTCTGGAAGAGATGCTTTTACCAGAAGTGCATTGGAAATCACACAGATATCTGTGCAAAGACCAACAAATGTAATACTTCCTATATCATCATCGATATTCATTGCCACCAGTTCATCTGCCAGATCTGTAGAACCAAAAGTATCTTTATCAATCGGTTCTGTTTTTCTGAGCTTATCCAGTTCACTTCTGATCTGCCATCCTTCTGTATTCCGGATGCAGTGTGGTACTGGAAGTTTCTTTCCCTCCTGAGTATCCAGATACCATGTTTCATGAGTATCTCGTGTAAAAAGAACGGTTCCTTTAAAATTTCTGATTTTCTCCTCTACTTTGGGAACAATTGCGACAGCTTCTTTTGTCCCAAGTGTGCCATCAATGAAATCATTCTGCATATCTACCACAACTAAAATATCCTGCATAAATTTCTCTCCCTCTATTATCTGTAATAACTTTTTATTTTTCTATGAAATGTATTCTTTCAGGCTCAAAGCGATTCTGCTGAGGTCTTGTTTCTGCCGGATAACCCAGTGCAAACATAGAAAATACCTTCACATTTTCCGGAAGTTCCAGGAGTCTGTGTACTTCTTCCATACGCTCTTCCACTGGTGCAATACCAAACCATACACCGCCAAGCCCCTGCGCATCTGTTTCCAGCCATATATTTTCCTGTGCAATCGCCATGTCAATCTGTGCAAAAGACGGTGCCACAAGCCCTTCTGTACGATATACAGGAACGATTACTACAGGTGCCCCTGTTGCACAACCGGTGTATGGTGTCACTTTGGATAATTTCTGGATTTTTTCTTTATCTGTCACCACATAAAATTCCCATGGCTGCTGGTTACATGCACTCGGTGCCTGCATTCCCGCCCTCAGAATCTCCATGATTTTTTCCTTTTCTACTGGTCTGTCTTCATATTTTCTTACGCTGATTCTATGAAAAATACTGTTCATATTGCATGCTCCTTTACTTACTACTTAAGATGATCCTATTATAACATGCATATTTTATAAAACTAACAAATATCTTCGCTTTATCCGCAATTGCTTTTCATAATAACAGTTTTTTCTATCGTATTTTTCTGATTTTTTTGGTAAAATCATTTTAACTATACCGAAGGGGATCTTTTTTAAAAGAATATTTGATAGTCCTTTTTTCACTGAACCGTGCGTTAGAGGCTGCTGCGTGCCGGTGGCACGCGTTTAGCAGCGACCGAAATGAAATGTAGATCGAACCCGTTCGAGTCCGACCGGATTCGAACAAAAAATGGGACAAGACTTTATGTCCTGTCCCATTTTTTATATGACGTGCGTTAGAGGATTCGAACCCCCGACCTTTTGGTCCGTAGCCAAACGCTCTATCCAGCTGAGCTAAACGCACATTTTATTGATTTGTGAGTACTTGTCGCTCACAACAAAATGTATTCTACTGCAAAGTAATCAAATTGTCAACACCTTTTTTTAATTTTTTTAAATTTTTCTTTTTATTCATCAATATCCATTTTACCTGATTAAATTGCTTCATTTTGATGAGGATGGTACAATATATCTATAAGGACATTCGCTGTATTTTTTTCATAAATACAGATACTATAAAAATAAAATACAATCAGGAGAAAAAACATGTCTTTTATCAGCATATTTGATGTAATGGGTCCAAACATGATCGGACCTTCCAGCTCCCATACGGCCGGAGCTGCCCGCATCGGTTTTTTAGCCCAGAAAATGATCAATGGTCCACTAAAAGAAGTAAACTTTACTCTTTATGGCTCTTTTGCAAGGACTTTTAAAGGACACGGTACTGACCGGGCTCTGCTGGGAGGTATCATGGGATTTTCCACCGATGATATGCGCATCCGTAACTCTTTTGAAATTGCAAAAGAAAAAGGTCTTACCTTCTCATTTACTCCTAATGAATTAGAAACTGACATTCATCCTAATACTGTTGACATTCATATGGTCAATAACAACGGTCAGGAAATGACTGTCCGCGGCGAATCCCTTGGCGGCGGAAAAGTCCGCATCGTAAAGATCAACTCTGTACAGGTCGATTTCTCCGGCGAATACAGCGCTATTATCGTCATCCATCAGGATAAACCGGGTGTAGCTGCCTATATCACCAAATGTCTCAGCGATCGAAATGTAAATATTGCCTTTATGCGCCTTTTCAGAGAGTCCAAAGGCGAGATTGCCTACACGATCGTCGAATCCGATGGACGTCTTCCAGAAGATATTGGAAATACGATTCGCAAGAATCAGCATATCCACGAAGTGATGATCGTACAGATGTAGGAGGAATATGATGAGAGAATTTAAAAATGCCAAAGAACTTCTGGCTTTATGTTCAGAAAAAGATCTTCCAATCTCTGAAATTATGCGCCAGAGAGAAATTATAATTGGTGAAATGCAAGAACAGGAAGTAAACGCTCGCATGACACATGTTCTTGAGATTATGAAAGAAGCTGCTTTTTCACCAATCAAACACCCTGTAAAATCCATGGGTGGACTGATTGGCGGTGAATCAAAAAAACTCTTCCTTCATCAGGCTTCCGGCAAAGGGATCTGCGGGGAACTGCTTGAAAAAGCCATCACCTACGCTATGGCAACTCTGGAAACCAATGCTTCCATGGGGCTAATCGTGGCCTCTCCGACTGCGGGTTCTGCCGGAATCGTTCCAGGCCTTTTACTTGCCCTTCAGGAAGTTTACAACTACTCTGACAAATATATCCAAAAAGCACTTTTTAATGCTGGTGCCATTGGTTATCTTGCCATGAGAAATGCAACTGTTGCCGGTGCAGTCGGTGGCTGTCAGGCAGAGACAGGTGTTGCTGCTGCCATGGCTGCTTCTGCAGCTACTGAATTACTTGGCGGAACACCCCTGCAATGTACCCACGCAGCATCTACCGTACTGATGAATATGCTTGGACTTGTCTGTGACCCGGTCGGCGGCCTTGTCGAGTATCCATGCCAGAACCGAAACGCTGCCGGAGTTGCCAATGCTCTCGTTGCTGCCGAAATGGCACTTGCCGGAATCACGCAGCTCATTCCCCTTGATGAGATGATCACGATCATGTACACTGTAGGCAAAAAACTACCTGCCGAATTACGCGAAACCGCCCTCGGCGGCTGTGCAACTGCACCGTCCGCCTGCGAAGCCTGTCATATATGCAGCTAAACCCAAAAACATACTGGAAAGTTTATCATCCTTTATGTCTTGATAAAACTTCCCGGGCTTTTTCTTCCCTCTTCTATAAAATATAAAACAGAAAAAAGGTGATAGTGTGAATTAACTTTAATTCAACCTTAAAAGCCAAAATGACTCTGCGATATTCCTTATAAAAGGATACCGAAGAGCCATTTTGTTTTTATAAAACTATTCAACTTAATTTCGTCTCAAAGCCTCGATCGGACTGAGTTTTGCAGCTTTCTTCGCCGGATAGATTCCAAAAAATACACCGACCGCACAGGAGAAAAGTGTTGCCGCCAGAATCACTGTCGGGCTGATTCCCGGTGTGATCGTCATTCCCATGCTTCCACTCATGATAGAACAGATTCCATAACCTGCAAGAATTCCAAGAATAATTCCAATCACGCCTCCCATAACTGTAAGGATTGCCGCTTCCGCAAGGAACTGTAACATAATAGAAGAGGTCTTGGCGCCAAGTGATTTACGGATTCCAATCTCACGTGTTCTTTCTGTAACAGATACCAACATAATATTCATAACACCGATTCCACCTACCAAAAGAGAAATTCCGGCAACAAATGAAATAAATGCCGTCACCATACCGAGCATTTCATTCATTGACTGCAGGACATCCTGGAAACTCTGCACATGAAAATAGTCTTCCCCTGCGCACTGATGACGTTTCTCCAAAAGATGCACGACCTGATCTGCAACGATCTGTGAATCTAGTGTTTTGTCTGCCTGAACCACTGTAATGGAATAAAATTCATCGGTTCCACCCACAAGATCATCCATGGAAGAATACGGAACATTTACCGTAACCGGCATTCCATCATAAGTATAACTTACGAATGTTCCATTTTCTTTCTGCGTAGTGACACCCATGATGCGAAAAGATTTTGAAGAATCATAACAGGTAATATCAAGGCTCATACCAACAACATCATCTGTACCAAAAAGCTGCCTGGCATCTGTATCTGAGATTACACATACATTTTTGCCCTCTTCAATCTCTGTCTCGCCAAAATAACTTCCATATTTCATATCGGAATTATTGATCATTTTGGCATCGGGACCTTCACCTGTCAGCATGATAGAAAAATTCCCCTTACCGGTCACCGTTTCACCATCGTAATTGTTTGAAACACTAACACCACCTACTGTATCGAGCTTACGGATTTCCTGTACATCATCCGGTGTGATCCATTCATCTTCCGTCATGGCATCATTACTGACATCGATAGCGATCAGCCCTGAGCCAATTCCATCGATCTCACTGTTCATCTGATTCTTCGTTCCTTCGCCGATGGAAACGATTGCAATGACCGAAGCAATGCCAATAATAATTCCCAGCATGGTAAGAAATGAACGTCCTTTATTTGCCCGGATATTCTGGACAGCCATTTTTATATATTCATATAATCCGCCCATCAGACACCTTCTTCTGCATTATCTGTCTCTGTATTTTCACCATTCACATCTCCGGATCTATCAGCAGCTTCTGCCTGCATTCCCTCTTCCAGGAAACCAAGGTCACGGATAACTTCATCACCTTCTTTAATGCCGTCAAGCACTTCTACATATTCGTCCGAACTGATTCCTGTTGTGATATCCTTTTTGGTAATAACCCCATTCTCAAGTACATAACAGAAAGAGCCCTCTTTTCCTATATTAACTACTTCAGACGGAAGTACAACTACATTGTCCACCTCTTCTGCATGAATCGTTACTTTGGCATCCACACCAAGAAAAATATCTTCATCCGGATTCTTGATACGAATATCCGCAGAAATCAAAGAAGCACCTTTTTCATTCTGAGTAGCAACATGGCTGATACTCGTTACTTCACCTTCATAAATTTTTCCTGCAATGGTGATGTCCGCAGACTGACCTTCTTTCACTTTATCATAATCGTATTTCGAAACATTTACATTCACATCTACTTTATCAGTATTCTGTAAAGTAAACAATTCCATTCCCTGTGTTGCAGTTGCACCTTCAACCACAGAAACTTTTGTAACCACACCATTAAAATCAGCCTTGATTCCTTTCTTTGCTGCTTCTACAAGTTCCTGTGCAGACATCTGATCCAGTTCAGAAAGATTATTGGTAATTTCCATTTTTTCTTTTTCTTCTTCAGTCACAGCACCCGTATCTGCTTCTGCAGCCGCTTCCTTCGAGGAAAGTTCTGACTGAAGTTCTGCAAGATTATTACTTGCTTTTTCAAGTTCATTCTCCAGTGCAGTAGTATCCGCTGTCACAGCAGTATCATCCGTGCTGGAAGAAGCAGATGCAGAAACATCTGCAGACGTTCCGTCAGAAACAATGTCAGCCTCGCCGGTGAAGTCAGACATTACCGGAGCAGCCGGCTTCTGCGCTTTATAATCTTCATAAGCTGTTTTTGCATTCTGATATGTAATCTGCGCTTCACTTCTCATCTGCTCTGCTATCTCAAGTGCATTTTCATTATCATCACTCTGGTCTGCAGACCACGCCTGAAAAGCCATCTGATAACTGTTCTCTGCCTGATTGTAATCCGACTGTGCCTGATTCATTTCATTGTTCAGTGTATTCAGCTGATTTTGATACGCAGGAAGGGTTTCATTCTGATATGTAGTCTGTGCCTGTGCATATTCACGCTGTATTTCCTGCTGCTGTGCCTCCTGTGCGGCAGCTGCATCTGCCTGTTTCTTTGCTGCAGCTTTAGAAGATGCTGCCTGTGCATTGGCATTTGCCTGCGAAATCCTTGCTTTCAGACTTGCAACATAATTTTCCTGAGCGGCAACCTGCTGTTTTAGACTTGCCGCATCACCTGCCGCATTCTGTTGCTTCTGAACCGCCTTATCCGATTTATTTAAAGTATTTTTCATATCCAGTTTTCCGGACTCTACATTCAGATCAGCTTTCTTCGCTTCTCTCTCCAGGTCTTTCTGATCAAATTCGATCAGACTAGTTCCTGCTTTTACAGTTTCACCTTCTTTCAACGCAGCTGTATCAACTTTGGCATTGACAGGAGAAAAATATGTTTTTTGTTCTTCACTTACTACTGTACCACTGATTTCTACCGTTTGCTGAACATTATCGCGGACAGCTGATACTGTTTTCACCTGCGGAATTGCCGAATCCGCTGCATTCATACTGCCATAGATATTGACACCGGCTACTACTGCCACGACCAGAATCCCAACTCCGATCACCAGTTTCTTTTTGGACTTTTTCTTTTTCATTATGCCTCCTCCTGGTCAAAATCCGGATTGATTGTATCCGATTCTATCTTACCATCCATAATACGCACTACACGTCTTGCCTGTGCTGCAATACCATTATCATGCGTGATCAATATTACTGTTCTTCCTGTTTTATGCATTTTCTTTAAAATTGCAAGAATCTCCTTACTGGATGCAGAATCCAGGTTTCCTGTCGGCTCATCTGCAAGAATGACCGGAGGCTGTGCAGCGATTGCTCTTGCAATTGCCACACGCTGCTGCTGCCCACCGGACATCTCACTTGGCTTATGATCCATACGTTTTTCCAGGCCAACCATTTTCAGGGATTCGATAGCCAGTTCATGTCTCGTCTTACGATCAATTCCACGATAGATCAGCGGCAATTCTACATTTTCAATTGCATCCAGATTTGCAATAAGATTAAATCCCTGAAAGATAAATCCGATTTCACGGTTTCTTACCTCCGAAAGTTCATTGTCCGTCATTTCAGACACATCAGTCCCGTTCAGATAATACTTTCCCGAGGTAGGCACATCGAGACACCCAAGCATATTCATAAAAGTTGACTTGCCGGAACCTGATTGCCCGATGATTGCCACCAGTTCTCCTTTTTTTATTTCAAGACTCACATGATCCAGCGCTCTTACTTCATTTTCGCCGGGATTATAAATCTTGCAAAGGTCTTCCACTTTGATCAGCGTATCATTCATATTCTGCATTCTCCTTTGATGTCGCTGTTTATTGTTTCTGTATTATGCTTATTTTTTTCTGGCACCAGAATCTCTGTCATGCATTTTCAAGAAACGCTTTGTATGCTTTCTTCGCCTCATAAATATCGGCTTTGCTTGTTACTTCCCACGGTGCATGCATACTCAGGACCGCCACACCACTGTCTATCACATTCATTCCGTAAAGTGCTGCGATATAAGCGATCGTTCCGCCGCCTCCCACATCTACTTTGCCAAGTTCTGCTGTCTGGAAGACAACATTACTGTCATCAAAAATACCACGTACTTTTGCCACATACTCTGCATTGGCATCGTTAGATCCGGACTTTCCTCTTGCACCTGTAAATTTATTAAGAACGATTCCTCTTCCAAGATATGCTGCATTTTTCTTTTCAAAGCATTCTCCATAGGCCGGGTCGTAGCCTGCACTTACATCAGAAGAAAGCATGAAAGAATTTTTAAGTGTTCTCCGAAGTGCCAGTCCGGAATAGCATCCCATACCTTCCAGAAGCTCTGCCACAGTATTTTCAAGGAAATTGGACTGCATGCCGGTAGCCCCGACGCTTCCGATTTCTTCTTTATCTGTCAGCAGGCAGCAGCTGGTACGTTTTGGTGCTTCCATCTCAAGCATTGCCACAAAAGAAGTATATGCGCAGACACGGTCATCCTGTCCGTACGCTGCGACCATGCTGCGGTCAAGTCCACAGTCACGGGCCTTTCCTGCCGGAACAATTTCCAGTTCTGCCGAAAGGAAATCCTCTTCCTCCACGTCGTATTTTTCTCCCAGAATACGAAGAACATTGTTTTTTACAGCTTCTTTTTTCTTCTCATCCTTTTCTTCTTTCAGAGGTCTGCTGCCGATCAGAATATCAAGGTTCTCGCCCTCGATTACTTCTGATGCTTTTTTCTGAAGCTGTTTACCTGCAAGGTGGATCAGAAGATCTGTGATATATACAACCGGATCATTTTCATCCTCTCCAACATTCACATTGACCACCGTGCCATCCTTCTTCACGATCACGCCATGGATTGCCAGCGGAAGTGCTACCCACTGATATTTCTTCACACCACCATAATAATGCGTATCCAGATATGCCAGATCTGTATCTTCGTATAAAGGATTCTGTTTCACATCCAGTCTCGGGGAATCGATATGCGCACCAAGAATATTCATTCCTTTTTCAAGTGGTTCCTCTCCGATGTGGAACATAACCATAATTTTTTTCATGCCAACTGCATAAATCTTATCCCCTGCTTTTATCTTCTCACCAGATGCAATTTTATTTTCTAATGAAACATATCCTGCTGCTTCCGCTTCTTTTGTAAGCTCCAGAACACATTCTCGCTCTGTCTTACCGGCATCCAGAAATGTGCGATAATTTTTTGCAAGTTTCTCCAGCTCTTTCTCATCTGCTTTTTCATAAGAAAGCCATGCATTTCTTCTTTCCATAATATATAAAACCACCTTTCGTTTGATTCTCAAAATTCTTTCAATATTATACCCCAATATTCTACATATTTCTACATTCTTCCAGATTCTTAATAAAGATATAAGATTTGTATAAGGAATTTGGCTCTTCCTATCATTTTCTTCACAGTTTCTTTTTTATTATATCCCGAATCGCTTGCATTTCTGCATCTTCCCGCTCTATAATAATTTTGTTTTTTCAAGAATGCTTCCGGTTTCATAATAGTTACAGCCGGACTTTAAATGTACCTTAAATACACAGATAAATCACACTTTTTATAAAGGAGTTTTTCATGCAGCAGGCAACTGAATTAAAAAAGCAGCTTCAATCCATCCACAGAAAAAGTTATCCCGCTTACAAATCTCTGAAAGGCAGTTACCAGTTTGGGCATTATATCCTTTCCATCGATCATGTACAGGGAGATCCTTTTGCATCTCCCTCCCACATCAGTGTCCATATTTCCCGCAAAGATGCCGGTTTTCCGGATGCCTACAGCAAAAACAATCTCACATGTATCACCCTTGCCGACCATCTGACGCGCCAGTTTGAACAGCAGATAAACCACTATTCCTTCCGTGCAAAAGGTTCTGGTAAAAGCGGTCTGATTTCCGTCAGCCACTGTGGACAGGAAATCCTTTCCAGAACCGCATGTGAAATCACATCCAAAGGCATCACTGCCAGATTTTTTATTGGTTTTCCTGCAAATGGCCGTACCATTAATGCACCCGAACTGGAAAAGATTCTGTTCGATTTTCTTCCTGCCTGTGTAGAAAACACTTTCTTTTACAAAAACATAAACCAGGAAGAACTGGAACAAACCATTTTTCTCGCCGAAGATCAACAGGCAATCCGGGAACAGTTGAAAGAAAAAAAACTGGTGGCATTTGTTGCAGATGGTGCTATACTCCCACGGGAAAGTGGTATTTCCTCCCGTCCGATGAAGCATTCTGTCCCGTTTATTTCTCCGGAATCGCTCCGTGTAACTATGAATCTTCCGCATAAGGGAAAAATTATCGGAATGGGAATTCCACAGGGCATCACCCTGATCGTCGGCGGTGGATATCATGGCAAATCCACTCTTCTGAATGCCCTGGAACTTGGTGTATACAATCATATTGCCGGAGACGGACGAGAATATGTGATCACAGATGACACCGCCCTGAAGCTTCGCGCCGAGGACGGACGTTCTATCAAAGATGTGGATATTTCTCTGTTCATCAACGATCTTCCAAAAGACACCCGTTGTTTTTCTACAGCGGATGCCAGTGGCAGCACATCTCAGGCGGCCGGTATTGTCGAGGGAATGGAAGCCGGAAGCAAAGTTTTTCTTCTGGATGAAGATACTTCTGCTACTAACTTCATGGTACGGGATACCTTCATGCAGGAAATCATCTCCCGCGAAAAGGAACCGATCACGCCGTTTCTGGATCGAGCCCGCGCCCTGTACCAAAATGCCGGAATCTCCACGATTCTGGTTGCCGGAAGTTCCGGTGCATTTTTCCACATTGCGGATACAATTATACAGATGGATTGTTATCATCCTGTGGATATCACCGATAAAGTCAGAGAATTATGTGGAAAATATCCGCTGAATCCAGTTAATACACCGTCCTTTACCATACCCGCCAGTCACCGCATCATGCAGAAAAATACTCCGACAGTCCGCTCACAGGGGCATGGAGCAGGCAAGACGGATCGGCTGAAGATCAAAGTTCATGGAAAAGACGGGTTTCTGCTTGGAAAACAGGAAGTAGATCTTCGTTACGTTGAGCAGATTGTAGACTCTGAACAGACCGCTGCGCTGGGACTGCTCTTAAAATATGCTCTTGAGCATCTGGCAGACGGACAGAAAACTATTCACGATATTGTTGCCTATCTGCAGGATCAAATTCATGCCAAAGGCCTTATCGCCTTCGCTGACGGTTCTTATCTGCCATGTGGATATGCCCTGCCAAGAGCACAGGAAATCTATTCCTGTTTTAATCGCTATAGAAGATGATCTGGGGGAAAAAACACCGCAATTCTTAATTTGCGGTGTCAGACTGTAGACAAAGCCCTGCTTTTGCAGGGTTTTGCTATTGTTGGAACCGCTTTTCTGATATAATAAATATCAGAAGGGCGGTGTTTTTTATGATGACGAAAAATGCAGATAAAAAAAGAGAACAAATGATGATGTTTTCCATGGATGACATGGTACCTCAAAACCATATGCTGCGATTGATTGATAAAGCAATCAATTGGAACTTTATTTATGATCTGGTTGAAGAAAAATACTGTCCGGATAACGGCCGTCCCAGTATGGATCCCGTCATGCTGATAAAGATACCATTCATTCAGTATCTCTATGGGATAAAAAGCATGCGTCAGACCATGAAAGAGATCGAGGTAAACGTTGCATACCGCTGGTTTCTCGGACTAGACATGTTAGATCCAGTACCTCATTTCTCTACATTTGGAAAGAATTATACCCGCCGTTTCAAAGATACAGACCTTTTTGAGCAGATCTTTTCAAAGATTCTGGAAGATTGTATGAAATATAAGCTTGTAAATACAGAACAGATCTTCGTGGATGCAACACATGTAAAAGCCTGTGCAAACAGTAAAAAAATGCGTAAGCGGGTTGCACACGAACAGGCTCTCTGGTATGAAGAGGAATTAAATAAAGAGATTGAAAAAGATCGTCTGGCACATGGAAAAAAGCCATTGAAGAAAAAAGATGATAACCAGCCACCTGCATCCGGTGGAACCGGAAATGATAAGGATTCTATATCTGAAGAACTTCCTGAAGATGTGAAAACACAAAAATGTAGCATCAGCGATCCGGAAAGTGGATGGTTTCGAAAGGGTGAACATAAACACGTTTTTGCATATGCAGTAGAAACTGCCTGTGATAAACATGGCTGGATCCTTGGATATACAGTACATCCTGGTAATGAGCATGACAGTCGTACTTTTAAGGCATTATACGATAAGATATCTAAACTGAATCCGCAGATGGTAGTTGCAGATGCAGGATATAAAACTCCGGCAATCGCCCATCGGCTGTTGGAAGATGGAATTCAACCACTTTTTCCGTATACCCGTCCCAAGACCAAAGAAGGCTTTTTCGGAAAACACGAATTCGCATATGATGAATACTATGATTGTTATATATGTCCGGGAGCACATATATTGACATACAGTACAACAAACAGAAGTGGATATAAAGAGTATAAAAGCTGCGGTGAACATTGTGCTGAATGCCAATATCTTTCAAAATGCACAGAAAGTAAGGATCATGTAAAACTGATCACACGTCATGTATGGGAAGAATATATGGAAGTGGCAGAAGACATTCGGCACACGATAGGAAACAGACAGATCTATCAGTTAAGAAAAGAAACCATAGAGAGGATATTCGGTACAGCGAAAGAACAACATGGATTTCGATATACGCAATATGTAGGAAAGGCACGGATGGAGATGAAAGCCGGGCTTACCTTTGCATGCATGAATCTGAAAAAACTGGCAAAGATTCTGGAAAAACGAGGCTGGAATACAGCCAGATTTTTGTTGATTTTGAAGAAAATAAAAAGAAAAGAAGTTTTAAAAGAAAAATGGTGCTGGGCATAACACCCAACACCAAGTTTGTCTACAGTCTGACACCGCAATTCTTAATTTGCGGTGTTTTTCCTGCATTAAAACAGTTGTTTTAATGCAGGATATATTTTTTTAAATTTCTGGTAACGTTCTTCATACTTCGCCACAAGTTCTTTTTCCGGTTCTACGGTATCAACCACATGGGCCATCTTCTTCCCGATCGTCTCAACATCCGGATACGCTCCGCATCCGACTGCTGCAAGCATCGCACCTCCCATGGACGGTCCTTCTTCTACTTCAAGTACATCCACTTTAAGGTTCATGACATTTGCAATGATCTTCTTCCACAGAGGACTCTTTGCACCGCCACCACAAATCTTTGTACGCTCGATCCTGATTCCGAGTTTACGTGCAACTTCAAGGGAATCACGAAGTCCAAATGCTACACCTTCGAGAACGGCCTGTGTCATATCCGCTCTTGTAGTGTCCATGGACATTCCGAAAAATACGCCTCTCGCGTCAGGATTATTATGCGGAGATCTTTCCCCCATCAGGTATGGGAGGAAGAATACAGTATTTTCTCCAAGTTTCTTAATTGGTGCCTGTTCTGCTGTGAAATCTTTTGTCTGAAGAATTTCCTCTGCCCACCATTTGTTACAGGATGCAGCACTCAGCATACAGCCCATAAGATGATAACTTCCATCAGCATGGCAAAAAGAATGCAGCGCATTGTTTTCATCAACGCCGAATTTCTTACTGGAGATAAAAATGGTTCCGGAAGTTCCAAGGGAAATGTTGCACTGTCCGTCACCGACGGTTCCTGTTCCGACTGCAGCCGCTGCATTGTCTCCTGCTCCTGCTACAACCCTGACATCGGCAGAGAATCCAAGCTCCCTGGCAACTTCCGGTTTCAGTGTTCCGACAACCTCCCAGCTCTCATACAGTTTCGGGAGCTGTTCTTCTTTTACGTCGCAGATTTCCAGCATTTCTTTTGACCAGCAGCGGTTTTTTACGTCAAGAAGCAGCATGCCGGATGCATCGGAAACATCTGTGCAGAAAGATCCTGAAAGTCTGTATGCAAGATAGTCTTTCGGAAGCATGATCTTTGCGATCTTCGCAAATTTATCCGGTTCGTTTTTCTTCATCCACAGGATCTTTGGTGCTGTGAATCCTGCAAAAGCAATGTTTGCTGTATACTGGGATAATTTGTCTTTACCGATCTCGTTGTTAAGATATTCTGTTTCCTTCTGGGAACGTCCATCATTCCAGAGAATTGCCGGACGGATAACATTATCATCTTTATCCAGTGTGACCAGTCCATGCATCTGTCCTCCAAAACCAATCCCGGCTACCTGAGAACGGTCAATTCCTTCTGTCAGTTCTTTCATTCCCTCAACGCTCTGGGTAAACCAGTCTTCCGGGTTCTGTTCGGACCAGCCCGGATGTGGAAAAAACAGTGGGTATTCCTTTGATACAGTTTTCATTATAGTTCCATTTTCATCCATGGCCAGTAATTTGACAGCAGATGTTCCTAAATCAACGCCAATATAAATCATAGATTATTTTACCTTTATAACAGCTTTTACAAGATCTGTTTTGTTATTTACTGCTTCATCGTATGCATCTTTAATATGATCGAGATCGAACTCATGCGTTACAATACTTTTAACATCAATTGCTCCGCTTGCAACCGCTGCTATAGCTTTCGGATAAATATTTTTGTAACGGAATACAGATTTGATTGTTGCCTCTTTATCCATAATCTGTGCAAAGTTGTAGTTAATCTCTTCCTTTGAAGAAATTCCTACCAATGTAATCGTTCCACCTCTTCTTACAATAAACGGAGTCTGTGCAATCGTTACAGGTGAGCCAGCAGTTTCAAATACTACATCTGCTCCTCTTCCCACTGTCAGCTCCATAATTTTTTCAAGAGCATCTTCTTCCCCACTGTTGATAACAGCTGTTGCACCAAGTTCCATAGCTTTGTCCAGACGGGCCTGTACAAGGTCGGCTACAATAATCTGGCCCGCACCATGTGCCTTACATGCCAGTAATGTTACAAGACCAATGCATCCTGAGCCAAGAATCACAACAGTATCACCAGTTCCTACATTTCCCTGTTCTGCTGCATAGAAACCTACAGATAATGGTTCGATTAGAGCGCCCTCTTTTGTAGATACATTTTCAGGAAGTTTGAAGCACATATCTTCCGGGAAAGCAATAAACTCTTCATTGCATCCCTGAACCGGCGGAGTAGCAAGGAATACAACATCCGGGCATAAATTGTAATGTCCTGATTTACAGAATTCACATTTTCCGCAGGTAATTCCCGGCTCCAGTGCAACACGGTCACCAACTTTAAGTTTTTCAACCTCTTTGCCTACTTCAACGATTGTACCGGCACATTCATGACCTAACATAAAATCTTCTGAAAGATCCACTTTGTATGCTCCGCAGCATCCGTTATGATAGTAGTGTACATCTGATCCACAAATTCCAACATACTCCAGAGATACAAGAACTTCTTTATCTTTAATCTGTGGAACAGGAATCTCTTTGATAACCATATTATCAGTGCCTCTCATAACAGCACTCTTCTGTAACATCTTCATTATATTTTCCCTTTCTTTATTCAATTCAAACTTTTTCACTTGCTTTTGCTTTACTTTTCTGTACAATCCGATCCAAGCTCACAGCAAGAATAAGTACGATACCTTTGACTACCTTCTGCCAAAATTCCGAAATATTCATAAGAACCATACCATTTTGTAAGGTACTCATAAGAAGTACACCTACAACTACTCCGAGAATGCTTCCTTCTCCACCATTGATACTTACTCCGCCAAGGACAACACCTGTAATAACATCCATCTCATATCCTTCTCCGGAACTAGGTTGACCAGAATTTACACGCGCCATCAGGATTAATCCCGCAAGAGCATAGAGAACTCCTGCAAGTCCGTATACTTTATAAAGAGTCTTTTTTACATTTACACCCGAAAGACGGGAAGCTTCCACATTACCGCCAATACCAAAAACTTCGCGTCCAAATCCCAGTCTGTTCAATATGAACCAGCCTGCTGCAAAACACAGTACCATGATAATAACCGGGAAAGGAATCACTCCAAGATAACCCTGTCCAATATATTTAAAACTTTCCGGTATTCCATAAACTGCAAAGCCGCCACATAACAGATACGCTACGCCTCTTAAAGTCGTCATAGTACCAAGTGTCATAATGATTGGTGCAATTCCCAGTTCATTGATAAAAAATCCGTTAAACATACCGGATATCAATCCAATAAACAGCACAATTATTATTACCAGCGGTATTGGAATCCCTTTAGCAAGAAGCTGTGCTCCTGCAACACAGCTCACACCAATTACAGAACCAACAGAAAGATCCATCCCACCTGTAAGAATAACAAATGTCATTCCTACTGAACATACACCTACAACAGCTGCTTGTCTCAGTATTGTAAATAGATTGGACATTTTTAAAAACGCCGGATTGCAGACAGTAAAAATAATAATCAGCACAATCCAAGCTATGATTACTCCAAACCGTGATAAATCAATTTTTTTCTTCATGTTATTTATCTCCTCTGTCCTCTTTTATTTAATTCCTGATGCCAGTGATAATATTGTTTCCTGTGAAAAATCATTCCGTGTCAGAGAACCTTTTATTTCTCCTTTATGCATCACAATAATACGGTCTGACATTCCAATCAGTTCAGGCATGTCTGAACTGATCATAATAATCACTTTTCCCTGTGCAACCAGTTCAATCATTAATTTATAAATTTCCTGTTTTGCACCTACATCAATTCCTCTGGTTGGTTCATCAAATATTAAAATATCTGAATTTCTGAAAAGCCATTTTGCCAAAACTACTTTTTGCTGATTACCTCCTGAAAGCAGTCCTGCAAGTTGTTCTTCTGATGGTGTTTTTATTTCCAGTGCTTCAATATATTTCTTTGATGCTTTTATATCTTTTGACATACTGATAATATTGTTCTTTTTTATTTCATTAAGGTTTGCAAAAGATATATTATGTCGAATTGAAAGTCCTAAAAGTACTCCCTGTTTTTTTCGATCCTCTGGTATCAAACCAATTCCATATTTGATAGCATCTCTGGGAGAGGAAATTTTAACTTTTTTCCCATGAAGATAAATCTCTCCACTAATCAGTTTGTCAGCACCAAACAGTGCACGTACCGTTTCTGTCCTTCCAGCTCCTACCAAACCTGCTAATCCCAATATTTCTCCTTCATATGCCTCCAAACTAACATTTTTTAATATAGATGTGTTAAAGTTTTTTATTTCAAGAACTTTTTTGCCTTTTTTGTAATTTTTAGAAGGATATTGATTTCCAAGCTCACGGTTGACCATAATACGTATTAATTCATCTACATTCGTATCACAGACTTTCATCGTCTGAATGTACTGTCCATCACGAAAAACAGAAACTCTGTCACAGATTGTAAAAATTTCTTCCATGCGATGAGAAATATAAAGAATTGTTACTTTTCTTTTTTTCAAGTTATCTACTATTTTGAAAAGATGATGAACTTCATTTTCTGTTAAAGGGGCTGATGGTTCATCCATAATTAATAGTTTTGTGTCTCGTGAAACAGCTTTCGCTATTTCAACCAACTGTTGATATCCCACTGAAAGGTTTTTTACCAAAATATCCGATTTAATATCCAGGCCAAGACTTTCCAGAATCTTATCCGCTTCCTCATACATTTTTTTCTTATCAATCATCCCATGTTTTCTTGGATAGCGGCCATGGAAAATATTTTCCGCAACAGATAATGCAGGAAACAAATTAAATTCCTGATAAATTGCCGCAATTCCTAATGCAAGTGATTTATCTGGTGTATTATTTTTTATTTCCTGTCCCTCAAACTGTATTGTGCCGGATGTAGCCTGAATAGCTCCTGTGATAATTTTAATGAACGTTGATTTTCCCGCACCATTCTCACCTGCAATCGCATGAACTTCACCCTCATCAAAACTCAGACTCACATTTTGTAATGCAATAACACCAGGATATTTTTTGGTAATACCATTGAGGCATAAAATTTTCTTACCCATATCTGTCACTCCTAATCTCAGCCTTATCTATATTCTTGTTCTATGGAACTGCCTATACTTTAGCAGTCCCATAGAACTACTGCTCGTAATAGTATCTGTTACCATTCGTCACAGTCTGTAAACACTCACCAGTATCTTACTTATCAGTATTTAAAAAATCTTTTACATTTTTTTCAGTAACTGGTGTAAAATCCACATATACAGGATCTTTTATAGAACCTTTGGCACCTACCTCAATAGTATCCAGTACAATTTCGCAGAATTTTTCGCCCTGATTATAAGCACCAATATCAACTGTTCCTTTAATTATTGTACCTGCTGCAATATTTTTTAAATTTTCTTCATCTGCATCGCATCCTGTTATACAGCAATCCTCATCACTTTTTCCAGCTGCTTTCATAGCCTCATAAGCTCCCAATGCAATTGAGTCATTTGCACAGACCACAACATTCAGATCAGGATCTTTCTGAATCACACTCTCTACAGCTTTCTGACCTGCCTCTGTGGTATTTCCAGACTGATCAGCATCAGAAATCGTAATATCCGGTACAATATCTTTAACTGCATCCATCATGCCTTTTCCTCTTTGCTCCAACTGTTCATTTCCATGTACATACACATACATTACATGCGCATCAGAAGGATCATCAAAATGCTCTTTAATCCATTCTCCTGCAATTTTACCGTTTTCATATCCATATTGATAATTGTCAAGAGTTAACCAGCTATTTGATCCCTCTATATGTTCTGACCAGCTTACAACAGGAATACCTGCATCCTGTGCCTGTTTTACCACGTCAACCATTGCATCAGGAGAATCCGGACAGATTACAATGCAGTCTACCCCACTTGCAATAAGATTCTCAACTCCTGTAACCTGTTTTTCAATATTTGACTGACCATCTACAATCTGGCAGTCAATACCGTACTCTTCTTCATGATCCTCAATTCCCTTTATTACATTCAAAAAATAATTAATTGTCTGATTCTGTACTACAAATCCTACCTTATATTTTTCTTTTGTGTCTTTCTTTGCTTCATCCGCCCACACCGGAGTCGTTAATAATACAGCTGCTGCAACCGTTGTTGCAATCAAAGCTTTTGTTCTGTGTGTCTTTCTCATTTTCTTTTCCTCCATTTTCTTTTTCTTTATTTTGTATGTATCTTTTCTATACATAACAGTCATTATTTATCTTGATTCTGAAAATCTATTCTTCCTTTGCCTAGAAAAAGTTTAAGCATCCTTTCTATCGCCTCGTCCCACATATCCCATTCATGATGACCGGGCCATTCTTCATAACAAAAGTCAGATAATGACTGTTCACAAAGTTCTCTCACTTTACAGGTCTGTTTATATAGAAAGTCTTCTGTTCCGCACATCATATACACCGACGGCTGGACAGGCTTATTTTTTACTTTGCAAATAATTTCCGGAATTTCAACTTCTTTTGGAACTTCTTTTCTTTCACCAAAGATTGCACCATAATCTTCCACCAGCCCTGTCAAAACACTCTCACCGCCTGGTTCTGTTGCCATCCGATACATATCTTTTAGGTCATAAGCTCCAGAAAAAGCTCCACAATATTTAAATTTTTCTGGTTTTTCCAATGCACACCTCAGAGCTCCATATCCACCCATTGACAATCCCGCAATCAAAACATCTTCTCTTTTTGTTGAAACATGAAACATTTTTTCAGCAATATCCAGAACCTCTTCCGTAATATAATGAAATGCCCTTACTCCATATACCATGTCCTGATACCAGCTTCTTTGAACTTCAGGTATGATCACGGCAAGATTATATCTTTCTGCATAGCGTTCAATTGCTGTTCTTCGAATCCAGGTAGCAGCACTGTCTGATAGTCCATGGAGCAGTATCAGAGTTTTTGGCGGTTCAGTCCAGATATATCTTCTTCCATCGTGTGGCAATATTACATTAAATGCAGTATCCTGTAACATTGATTTTGAATAAATCGTGCCCATAAAAAATGCCATCTTTTCCTCCTTCAAGTTTGCAACAACTGTATTTTTGTTTTTTCTATTTAATAGTATATTCCTGTGTTTTGCTTATGTCAATGTTTTTATTTAAGTTTGTTAATTATGCAATGTTCTAATTATTTTTTTTGTATATTTTTTACAATTAGCACGTATTTGTTCTTTATATTGATATTTTTTCGCACTATTTAGATTAATATTTTTACAAAAGTTTTATTTATCATCTGGAATTTCATTTACAAAAATGATAATATATAAATATCAAAAGTATGTTTTTTATGTATTTTGTATTGCAGGAGGAATCTACTATGGAAGAGTATCTTAATAAATCAAAAATATCCGGAGACATTTTCAGATTTTTATACTTGAATAAGCAAAGTTCTCGACAGGAAATTTCACAATCTCTCGGCATCAGTCTTCCTACTATTACTCGAAGCCTCAATACACTCCAAAAATCTGGCTTTATCGAAAATGCCGGTGAATTCCAGTCAACTGGTGGACGAAGGGCTGTCCGCTATCAGTGTATACCTGATTCCAGATATGCAATTGGCATTGACATTACAAAAAACCATCTTTCTATTGTCCTGATTGATCTCACTTTAAATATCATTGATAATAAAAGACTTCGAATTCCTTTTCATGAAAACAGTGAATACTTCTCCGTTATGAAACAGGAACTTGAGAGCATTATTTCCAGAAACATGCCAGATTGTTCAAAACTGTTGGGTGTAGGAATTTCTCTGCCCGCAATTATTGGTGAAGATCGTAAAACCGTGACATATGCAACAGTAATTCCACTATCTTTAAATATTTATAATTTCTTCAGTGACTATATACATGCGCCTTTTTTATTCTTTAACGATGCAAGCTCTGCCGGCCTGGCAGAGAGCTGGAAAGGAGATTATACCGATGCTGTGGCATATCTTTCCTTGAGCAGCAGTATTGGTGGTGCATATATGAATAATAAAATGATCTATGCCGGTGCTAACAACAGAGGGGGCGAATTTGGGCACATGACAATTGTTCCACACGGAAAGCGTTGTTACTGCGGCAGATACGGATGCCTTGATGCTTATTGCACCGCCAATACCCTGACTGATTTTACAGACGGAAATCTAAAAGAATTTTTTGATATTTTAAAGACAGGAAACAATAAAGGAATTCAGAATGTGTTTGAAGACTATACAGATTACCTGGCGATTGCTGTAAATAATCTAAGAATGTGCTTTGACTGTGATGTTATACTTGGCGGAAACGTTGGTGCTTATATGGCAGATTATATTGATGATTTCCGCAAAAAAGCAATCCAGTTAAATCCATTTGAAAAAGACGGAAGTTATATACGCGTATGCCACTATCGCACAGAAGCAGCAGCAGTCGGCGCTGCCATATATTATATTGAACAGTTTATTCAAAACTTTTGATCTGCAAGATAACGAAAGCAGCCGCCCTCCTGACGTTCTTGCCAGGTGGCGGCTGTTTAGTGTTCTGTTTTATTTTTTAGGGAAAGGAAAGAGTTCCGGCAACTCTCCCGGCATTGAAGCGCTACCGGATTTCTTAAAGGGGGTTTCCTTTAAGACAAGTACATCATACAATATAAATGTGAGGAGTTTTTGTCCTTTTTCTAATATATTTCTAAAATTTCTAAAATAAATATTTATATTTGTTGAATAAACTTTATTCTTCGTGATTACAATCTTCTGTCAAATATCTTTTTATGCTTTTCGCTTATCCAGCTTCCTGGAGAGCATCATGCCAAGTCCCTGCAGGATCTGCACAAGCACTACCAGAATTACAATCGTTATGATCATGATGTCTGTCTGATAGCGGTAATATCCATAACGAATAGCGATATCTCCAAGTCCGCCGCCACCAACAGTTCCTGCCATAGCGGAATAACCAAGAATTGTTCCGACGGCGATTGTTACTCCGACAAGAAGAGAAGTTCTTGCTTCTGCAAGAAGAACTTTCCAGATGATCGTCGGTGTTCCTGCGCCCATGCTGACTGCTGCCTCGAGCACTCCCGGTTCCACTTCTTTCAGCGAAGATTCCACCATACGGGCAATGAACGGAGCCGCTGCAATCACAAGCGGTACGATCGTTGCACTGGAGCCATAGCTCTGTCCCACGATCAGTTTGGTAAGTGGAATCACAAGAATCAGGAGAATCAAAAACGGAATACTTCTGAAAATATTCGTGAGCACATCCAGTACTTTGTAAACAACTGCATTCGGATGAATCCCCTCTTTGTCTGTTACTGCAAGAAGGATTCCCAGCGGAAGTCCCAGCACATATCCGAAAAATGTGGATACAAGCGTCATATACAAAGTATCTCTGGTTCCTTCCAGCAGCATTGTAATTGTTGTATTATCCCACATCAGACTTCAACTCCTCTACTCCCATATTTGTATCTTTCAGATACTGAATCATCTTATCTGCAACTTCCTCGATCTCGGGAAGCTGCAGGATCATTTCACCTTCTGCCGCTCCACCAATATTCTTGGTATCAGCATACAGAATATTGACCGGCGTCCGGTAGGTCAGTACCAGATTGGCAATGACCGGTTCAAAAGAAGATTTATCCCGGAAAGTTACACGAACCAGACGTTTGCCTTCCATTTTCTGAATCTGCGTTCTTCCACTGAATACCAGTCGGCGTGCCGCTTCTGTCTTCGGGCTTCTGAACAGTTCTTCTACTGTTCCGGATTCTACCAGTGTTCCACTCTCCAGAACAGCTACACGATTGCAGATTTCCTGTACCACACTCATTTCATGTGTGATAACTACGACAGTGATTCCATAATCACGGTTAATCTCTTTGATCAGTTCCAGAATTGCTTTTGTTGTCTGTGGATCCAGTGCACTGGTCGCCTCGTCACAGAGCAGGATTTTCGGATTACTTGCCAGAACTCGTGCAATTGCAACACGCTGTTTCTGACCACCGGAAAGCTGTGATGGATAAGAAAGAGCTTTTTCTTCCAGTCCTACTACTTTCAGATATTCCAGAGCTTTTTTACGTGCTTCTTTCTTACTGATTCCCGCAATTTCCATCGGAAAACACACATTATCAAGAGCAGTTCTCTGCATGAGCAGATTAAAATGCTGGAAGATCATTCCTATATTCTGACGCTCCTTACGGAGTTCTTTTTCAGAAAGTTTCGTAAGATTCTTACCATTCACCCGGACAGTTCCGGATGTTGGTCTTTCCAATAGATTCAGACATCGCACCAGTGTACTTTTACCCGCTCCGGAGAGACCGATAATGCCGAAAATCTCTCCCTTTTCTATGGAAAAACTGATGTTTCTGGCCGCCTCTACCGTCCCGTTTTTTGTGGAAAAGCTTTTACAAAGGTTTTCTACCTGTATCATCGGTTCCATTTAAACTGTTCCCCCGTTCCCTTGAAATATCTGTGTTACAACTTATTCATCAATACTCCCAGCCGTATTATTCTGCAGCTTCTTCTGTAGTCTCTGTTTCTGTGTCTGTAGTAACATCTGCTGTTTCTTCTTTATCAGCATCTGCATCTGCGGAATCTTCAAAAGGTATAACTGCTCCGTCATACTTCTCATTAATAAAGTCTTTGATTTCATCGGATTTCAAAGTATCTACCAGTGCTTTGATTGCTTCACTCTCTTCATTTCCTTCTTTGACCGCGATTACATTTACATATGTTTTTGCTGCTTCAGAATCAGATGTCTCATGAGCGATAGAATCTTTGGATACGGAATATCCTGCCTGCAGAGCATAGTTTCCATTCAGCACGACAAATGCGACTTCATCCTTAACACGGGAAACCTGTGCAGCTTCCAGTTCTTCGATCTTGATATTCTTCGGATTTTCTTCAATATCTTTCACAGTTGCTTCCAGTCCGGCTCCGTCTTTCAGTGTAATCACACCGTTATCCTGAAGAAGAAGAAGTGCTCTCGCTTCGTTTGTCGTATCGTTTGGAACTGCAATGGTATCACCATCTTCCAGTTCATCCAGTGATTTCTTTGTTCCAGGATAAATTCCAAATGGTTCATAATGGATACCACCTGCATTTACCAGATGTGTTCCCTGCTCTTCATTGAAATTGTCCAGGTATGGGATATGCTGGAAATAGTTTGCATCAAAATCACCGCTTTCTACTACCAGGTTCGGCTGTACATAATCGTCAAATACAGTTACTTCAAGGTCCCAGCCTTCTTTTTCAAGGATTGGTTTTGCTTCTTCAAGGATTTCTGCATGTGGTGTAGCGGATGCTGCTACTTTAATGGTTCCTTTTTCTGCATCAGCGCTTACCAGAACGCCGTTTGCTGTGATTGCTCCGATTGCCAGTGCTGCTGCAAGTGATACTGTGATAATTTTTGTGTTTTTCATAATAAATTCCCTCTCTTTTCTCGTTCTATTTAAATTTTCTTATATTTTGTTTTATTTTTCTCTATTCAATTGTATTCTATATTCAGTTGTAAGTTCGGATTACCTGTCAGATAAGCTTCAAAAGGCAATAAAAAAACAGGAACCCATGTCGGATTTTCCTGTTCATGTAATCTACATTGTATCTGATCGATACATTTATATTCACATTCTTGACATCTTATTCAGACTGCATTACTCTGATCCGCTGATGCCACAGGAAGTTTCCGATACATTAAAGCACAGTTAGACATACACATGTACATTCGCATTTCCTTATCCATCATACACATGACATTTCTCTGTTCTGCATTCTTTGTAAACATGATTCTTCCTCCTTGATAGTTTTCTCTCGGTTTTTATTTCCTATCTTTTCGATAGGTTTAATATACTACTACTTTTTGGATATGTCAACACCTTTTTCAACTTTTTGTTTTCAGCAGTTTTTCCATGCCTGACATTACTGTGCATACGTTCACAGTAACTGCTTGACACTATTTTTCTATAATGATAGGATACTCTTAAATGGCTGGTTACCAAGTATCAGTCATACTATAGTAAACAATATGAATCAACAGATAACAGGAGAAATATATATGCAGAAAAAAGCAATCATCGCCATGAGCGGCGGAGTTGACTCCAGCGTAGCAGCCTACCTGATGGTTAAGGAGGGCTACGACTGTGCCGGTGCGACTCTGAAGCTTTATGATAATCCACAGTGCAGTTTCCCGGGACACCGTGCCTGCTGCACCCCATCTGATACTGAAGATGCCAGAAGCGTTGCCGCACGACTTGGAATGCTCTATTACGTCTTCCCAATGCATGATGAATTCCGTCACAGCGTCATTGACAAATTTGCCGATACTTATCTGCACGGTGGCACACCGAACCCGTGTATTGACTGCAACCGTTTTCTGAAATTCTCTGCCCTTCTCGACAAAGCAAGAGAACTTGGCTGTGAATACATCGCAAGCGGACACTATGCACGTCGTGAACAGGATCCGGAAACAGGACGTTTTATTCTGAAAAAGGGCCTCGATCCGACAAAAGATCAGAGCTATGTTCTCTACGCCATGACGCAGGATCAGCTGGCGCATACATTGTTTCCACTTGGCAGCTACACCAAAAAAGAGATTCGTCACATTGCCCAGGAACAGGGCTTTATCAATGCAGATAAACCGGACAGTCAGGATATCTGCTTCGTACCGGACGGAGATTATGCTTCCTTTATTGAACAGTATACCGGACAGTCTTCGGAACCTGGTGATTTCGTGGATAAAGAGGGCAACGTACTCGGCAAACACAAAGGTCAGATTCACTATACAATCGGTCAGCGCCGCGGTCTTGGAATTTCTGCACCGGAATCCCTCTATGTATGTGGCAAATCCCTGGATTCCAACAAGGTTATCCTTGGCGGCAAACAGGATCTGATGAGCACCTGCTGTTACATCAACGACATTAACCTGATTCCATGGGATCATCTGGACAAGCCGATCAAATGCAAAGTCAAGACACGCTACCGTCAGCCGGAACAGCCTGCAACTGTAGAACAGCTTGGTGATGATCTGCTCAAGATCACATTCGAAGAACCACAGAGAGCAGTTACTCCGGGACAGGCTGCTGTTCTCTATGATGGAGACATGGTTCTCGGTGGAGGAACGATTCTTCCAGAAGGACTTGCCTCTACAAAATGATATAACGCAAAACACTTCACAGGTTTTATCCTGTGAAGTGTTTTTTTCATACGCGCCTTATTATCCCATCTGTACGATTACATGATATTCTTTTTTACCATCAACCAGCGGAATCTGATTTCCGGCAATTTTTTCTCCATCCACTTCAATCCAGCTGACACCTTTTTGTACACCCTCTGGTTTGTGAATCTCAATATGATATTCAGCATCTCTGAAACGACGATCCACTTTAAAATCACCAAACTTACCCGGGAGACACGGATCTACAATAAGTCCGTCATAATCCGGCTGAATTCCCAGCAATGCCTGAGACAGGTTTACAAAAGTCCATGCTGCTGTTCCTGTCAGCCAGCTGTTCTTCGCTTCCCCAAATCTCGGTGCATCTGCACCTGCAACCATCTGTGAATATACATAAGGTTCTGTTCGATGTATCTCACTGATCTCCTCAATATACGATGGACATATCTTACGATAAATTTCAAAAGCTCGGTCTCCTCTTCCGATCACAGTCTCTGCAATAGAGATCCACGGATTATTATGGCAGAAGATACCGGCATTTTCTTTGTATCCCGGTGGGTAAGAAGTAATTTCCCCAAGTTCCAGATGATATCTCGTGTATGCCGGCTGAAGAATCATGACTCCATACTTTGTTTCCAGACGCTCATGTACAGAATCCAATGCTTTTTCTGCCAGTCCCTCTTCTTTTCCAATACCTGCCATAACACAAAAGCCCTGCGGTTCAATAAAGATTTTTCCTTCCTCACACTCTTTTGATCCAACTTTTTCGGACTGCGCATCATATGCACGAAGGAACCATTCTCCATCCCATCCTGCATCCAGAACTGCCTGATACATCTCATCGACTGCTTTTTCTGCCTCTGCTGCCAGTTCTTCATGACCTGTACGTCTGCAGAGCTCTTCAAACTCTTTTCCATATTTTACAAACATACCTGCAATAAATACAGATTCCGCTACCGGTCCCTCAGACGGTCCGGTCGTCTGGAAAGATTCTCCCGGTTCACTGGAAAAACAGTTCAGATTCAGACAATCATTCCAGTCTGCCCTTCCGATCAGAGGAAGTTTATGCGGTCCAAGATGTGTTACTGTATAATGGAAAGATTTGTCCAGATGTTCAAACAGCGGAACCTCTGAACCTTTCTTACAATCAAACGGTACCTGTTCTTCAAGAATTCCATAATCTCCGGTTTCTTTGATATATGCAGCCACTGCTGCGATCAACCATAATGGATCATCATTAAATCCGCTTCCAACATCCAGATTTCCCTGTTTCGTCAATGGCTGATACTGATGATAGGCACTTCCATCCGGGAACTGTGTGGACGCGATATCAATAATCCTCTCTCTTGCACGCTCAGGAATCAGGTGTACAAATCCCAGAAGATCCTGACAGGAATCACGGAATCCCATACCACGGCCTGTTCCAGACTCATAATAGGATGCAGATCTGGACATATTGAACGTAACCATACACTGGTACTGATTCCAGATATTTGCCATACGGTCGATGTGTTCATTTTCACTGGATACTGCAAAACGTGCCAGCAGATTCTCCCAGTAATCATTCAGTTTTGCAAAAGCCGCCATAGCCTTATCCATTGTATTAAAGCGTTCGATCAGGGCTTTTGCCGGTGTCTTATTGATGATTCCCGGTGCTTCCCATTTATCATCTGCCGGGTTCTCACAATATCCCAGCACAAATACAAATTCTTTTTCTTCACCTGGTACCAGTTTGATATCGATCTGATGTGCTGCGATCGGATACCATCCACTTGCTATGGAATTGCTGCATTTTTTCTTACGTACAGCTTCCGGAAAAGCATTTCCATTACCAGCGCCGAGAAAAGCATCTCTGCTTGTATCAAAATTGTGAACCGGAGTATTAACAGTAAAGAAGCTGTAATGTCTTCTTCTTTCTCTGTATTCTGTTTTATGATAAATTGTGCTTCCCTGCACTTCCACTTCGCCGATACTTAAGTTTCTCTGGAAGTTGGATCCGTCATCAACTGCATTCCACAAACAGAATTCCACATACGAAAACAGAGAGATATTTTTTTCGGAATCAGAATTATTCTTCAGCTTCAGGCAGTTAATCTCACAGGCTGCATCCGATGGTACAAATGCCAGAAGATCTGCTTCCAGTTTATTCTTAGAAGAATGGAAACGACTGTAGCCCAATCCATGGCGACATTCATATGTATCTGTCTCTGTCATGGATGGCATGGTTCCCGGGTTCCAGATCACACCATCATCATTAATGTAATAGTACTTTCCGTTAGAATCTACCGGAATATTATTGTAACGGTATCTCGTGATTCGCATCAGTTTCGCATCTTTATAGAAACTGTATCCACCACAGGTATTGGAGATCAGTGAGAAAAAGTCATTACTTCCCAGATAATTGATCCACGGCAATGGTGTATGTGGTGTAGTGATTACATATTCTTTGGCTTTGTCGTCAAAATATCCATATTTCATTGAAGGACCTCCTTGAAAGAGAAAACAATTAAATTACTAAATATATATAAATACGGGTAAGCGATCACGAATTAAAGACTGAAAACAGATTTGCGAAAACGAATAAGTTTAGAATTTTTATAGCTATAATATAGATTAGATTGGATTGACCTCAGTATAATTCAGTTTATCCAAAAAATCAACTATATTTTTACACGTTAAAATATCTCACAATTACAATTCCTGTTTTCGCGAAACCTTAGCGAAAATTTTCGTTAAAACATAATGCATTTTTTGTGAAATTGATAAATTATTATAAATTCTTTTTTGTGCAACAGGGATAAATTATGCGAATATTACAAAAATGTCTTGAAAATTGTCCGAAAACAATGTACGATGAGCTTGCGAAAACGATTTAGGAACAAAAAACAGAAAAGGCTGGACATGTATATGGTATCCATGAAAGACATTGCAAAACAGTGCAACGTATCAGTTGCAAGTGTCAGTAAAGCTCTGAATGGTTATCCGGATATCAGCGAAGAAACCCGGCAGCTTATTTTAAAAACTGCATCAGAAATGGGATATCTTCCAAATTCTTCAGCAAGAGCATTAAAAACCAAACGAAGTTACAATCTTGGCGTACTCTTTGTAGACGAAGCCATGAGTGGTCTCACACATGATTACTTCAATCATGTACTCGAAAGTTTTAAGCGAACTGCTGAATCCAAAGGATACGATATCACTTTCACCAGTGGTAATCTCTCCGGACAGCGTCTCAATTATTATGAACACTGTCGTTACAGAGGAGTCGATGGAGTTGTGATCGCCTGTATCAACTTTTTTACCGAAGAAGTTCAACGGCTGGTACAATCCGAGATTCCAGTGGTCACGATTGATCATGTATTTGATGGAAGAATTGCTGTTGTTTCCAACAACATTCAGGGAATGGAAGATCTCGTCTCCTATATTCTGAAACGGGGGCACAGAAAGATCGCCTATATTCACGGAGAAGATTCCTCCGTTACGCGAAGCCGACTCGGAAGTTTTTACAGAACTCTCCAGAAAAAACGGATTGATGTACCTGATGAATATATGCCGGTCATCCCCTATCGCGATGCGGAAGCGGCAGCGATGGCAACTTCAGAACTTCTTGATCTGAAAGATCCACCCACCTGCATTCTATATCCGGATGATTTTTCTGCTCTGGGCGGTATCAACGAGATCCATGAACGTGGGCTCCGGATACCGGACGATATCTCCATTGCAGGATATGACGGACTCACTTTTGCACGCATCCTGGAGCCCCGGCTGACAACTCTGTGTCAGGACACAGAAACGATCGGACGGCTTGCCGCACAGAAACTGATTGATCTGATTGAGAATCCAAAAGCTACGATCATCGATAAGTTCACCGTAGATGGAACACTCTTCCCAGGAGCATCAGTCAGAAATCTGGCAAAATAGAAAATTAAATATGGAAAAAATATAAAACAAAAACTATTTATCACAGGGAGGTAACAACATGAAGAGAAAGATTATTGCAGTCACATTAACAGCAGCTATGCTTGCAGGTCTGGCAGCAGTTCCGGTATGGGCTGATGACGCAGGTTCCGATGAAGGTAAAGTTTTAAACATTTACTGCTGGAATGAAGAATTCAAATCCCGTCTGACCGATCATTACCCGGGATACGAAGAAGTAGATGGAACCCATGGCAAGATCGGTGATGTAGATGTTGTATGGAACATCACTCCATCTGATGACAATGCATATCAGAATAACCTGGACGAAACACTTCTGAAACAGGCTGATGCATCAGCAGATGACAAGATTGACCTCTTCCTGGTAGAAGCTGACTACGCACTGAAATATGTAAATACCGATTACACAATGCCGGTAGCAGATCTCGGAATCACAGAAGACGAAGTTGCTGATCAGTATCAGTATACAAAAGATGTTATGACAGATGCTGATGGAAATCTGAAAGGTCTTTCCTGGCAGGGCTGCCCTGGAACCATGATCTACAGAAGAGATATCGCCAAAGAAGTATTCGGAACAGATGATCCGGCAGAAGTTCAGAAGAAAGTTGCTGACTGGGATACCTTCAAAGCAACAGCTGAAGAACTGAAAGAAAAAGGTTATCAGATGACCTCTACTGTAAACGACAGTTACCGTGTATTCTCCAACAACGTATCTACTCCGTGGGTAGTTGATGGAAAGATCACAGTTGATGACAACATCAAGAACTGGGTTGATATGTCCAAGGAAATGGTTGACGCAGGTGAAACTGCTACATACGAACTTTGGAGTGATGACTGGAGCAAAGGCTTCTTCAAAGACAGTAACGTATTTGCATACTTCGGACCAGCATGGTTCATCGACTTCTCTATGAGTGCTGATCAGGATGGTTCTGTTGGTAAAGACGGCGGATGGGCTGCAACAGAAGGACCACAGGGCTTCTACTGGGGCGGAACATGGATCACAGCAGCTACAGGAACAGATAACCCGACACTGGTTGCTGATATCATGAGAACTATGACAACTAACGTTGACGTTATGAAAGAAATCGTTACAGCTGATAATGACTTCGTAAACAACAAACCGGCTATGGAAGAAATGGCAGCAGACGAAAGCTACGGCGATGCTGTTCTTGGCGGACAGAACCCACTGGCAATGTTCTGTGCCGGTGCAGACAAGATCGACCTCAGCAATATGAGCATCTACGATCAGGGCTGCAACGAGGAATTCCAGAACGCTATGAAGAACTACTTTGAAGGCAACGCAACATATGATGAAGCTCTCGACCTGTTCTACAAAGCAGTTGTAGAAAAATATCCAGAACTTTCTTACTAATCAAAGCAGACAGATTCTGTTGAATAATTATTGAGTAAAAAGATGTGCCTGCCTGACCATCAGGCAGGCACATCTTTCGATTATGGAGGAAGATAATGGCAAAGAATAATAACCATAAAGCGGTCAGCTATAACAAATGGGGATATATCTTCCTGATACCGTTTGTAGTAGTATATCTCATATTCCAGCTCATTCCGCTTATTAGTACAGTTTATAACAGCTTCTTTGAAAACTACAGATCTGGATTGACGCAGATTGGACCGAACTTTGTAGGCTTTGCCAATTATGTCAAACTCTTCGAGGGTGGAGAGATCTGGATCTATTTTAAAAACACTATGATCATGTGGGTTATGGGATTTGTTCCTCAGATCCTGGTCTCTCTGCTCCTTGCAGCATGGTTCTCCAATCCGAGTCTTCGACTTAAAGGTCAGAGATTTTTTAAGACCGTAATTTACCTTCCAAACCTGATCATGGCATCTGCTTTTGCAATGTTGTTCTTTACATTATTTGCAGACGGCGGCCCGATCAATGCAATGCTGATACAGGCAGGAATACTGAAACAGGCTTACTCCTTCTTCAGTCATGCCTGGAGTGCCAGAACGCTTGTTGCAGTCCTGAACTTCCTTATGTGGTTTGGTAATACGACAATCCTTCTTATGGCCGGCATGATGGGTATTGATCCATCACTTTATGAGGCAGCCGAAGTAGATGGAGCCACTGCTTCGCAGATTTTCAGAAAGATCACTCTTCCGCTTCTTCGTCCGATTCTGATCTATGTTATGATCACATCTCTGATCGGTGGTATGCAGATGTTCGATGTACCTCAGATCCTGACAAACGGAACCGGTGATCCAATGCGTTCCACTATGACACTAATCATGTATCTGAACAAGCATCTGTTCAGCAAGAACTATGGAATGGGCGGTGCATTATCCGTATTCCTGTTCATCATTACTGGCGTGCTCAGTCTGATTGTATTCCGCTTTAACAAGACGAATGACGGGAGGTGAGAAGGATGAATGAAAAAGACCAAAAAACCCAAAAAGGAATGAGCATGAAAGGTCAGCGTACTCTTGCTTATATAGTACTGATCATTATCTCCTTCTTCTGCCTGTTCTGGTTTTATGTACTGTTTATCAATGCGACCAGATCAAACGGTGCACTGAAAAAAGGTTTCACAGCGATCCCTGGTGGATTTCTTATCAAAAACTGGAAGAGCCTGCTTGCCGGAACACTTCCGGTATGGAATGGTATGTTCAACAGTGTTTTCATTGCTACCTGTTCTGCTGTTTTATGTACCTATTTCTCCACCATGACTGCATATGCCATCCACGCATATGATTTTAAAGGCAAAAAATTTATGTTCACTTTTATCCTTGCAGTCATGATGATTCCTACGCAGGTAACTGCACTCGGTTTCCTGCAGCTGCTTGGTAAGATGCATCTGGACGATTCCTTTATTCCACTGATCGTTCCGAGTATCGCAGCTCCGGTTACTTTCTTCTATATGAAACAGTATATGGAAAGCAACCTTCCTCTGGAACTTGTAGAAGCGGCTCGTATTGACGGTTCCGGTGAATTCAAAACCTTTAATCGAATCGTGTTCCCGCTTATGAAACCGGCCATCGCAGTTCAGGCCATCTTCACATTCGTACAGAGCTGGAATAACTATTTTATCCCTGCACTGGTACTTCATTCGGACAAGAAGAAAACACTTCCGGTACTGATTGCACAGCTTCGTAGCGCAGACTTCCTGAAGTTCGATATGGGACAGGTTTATGTAATGATTGCATTCTCCATTTTCCCGGTTATCATCGTTTACATCCTTCTTTCCAAATTTATCGTAGAAGGTGTTTCTGCAGGTGCTGTCAAAGGTTAAACACCTATTGCTGACATGTTTTTGGACACGTTAACTATAGTGTCTATTGCACACAAAAATACTTTGTGTTTAAATGAGAAGTAGATAAAATACAGACGGTCAATGTATTTTTTCCGTCTGTATTTTTTGTATATTCTTATATATTGAAGGGATGACAAATGACAGCAAAAACTTCTCGTATTATTATAAAAACATTCGTTAGAACTGCCTTAAAAGATGCTGATGAATCACCAGAACGTTGTACCAGAAATCTTGTGGATATGGCTCTTCATTTTTCCAAGGGGCGTTTTCAGCAGGAGTTTTTTGAAATGGCAAGAGCTATGCTGAATAACGACAACAGTCCCTACTATTCACTTATAGAAGATACTCTCCGACATATGGACAAGGAAAAACTGATCGAATTTGGCATGAATCTTGGATATAACGGCTGCACACAGGGGGCACATATCGTCCGTAAGATCAAGCGAACCGAAAATATCAATGTCCCGTGGCTTTTTTTCTTAAATATTGATTCTTCCTACGCAGATCTGCACTCCCGTTATCAGGCCATCTTTGACCAGGGTAAAGAACTTGGAATCTATGTTTATTGTCTTTACACTGATGGAGATCCGGAAAAACTTCTTCCTCTTATAGAGCATAATCCGGACTGTGCTATGATTCTGTTATGTAATTCTGCCGCTATAACAGAAGACTTTGCAAAAGCTGCAGAATCTCTGAATAATATGCTGATCGGAGTTGCATATGATGACAATACAGATACTGCCTGCCTTGTACTACGAGATCACCGTCTTCTGTATTCCATCTATCGGATGTATACAGATACTGAAAGCGATGAGATCCTGTCCGGTTCCTATGCCCGCTTCGCTGAAGAAATGCATTGCCCGTTTGTCACAGTCCTTGCCGATCCCGGTTGCAGCGCATCCGTCAGAGAAAATGTCTACAAGGCAGTGGTTGGTGCCCGTGTTGCCCAGAAATACCGTACCATTCCTATTGATCTGTTTTATGATATCGAACGGATCGGAAATATTATTTCACCACCTTCAAGCATAATTGGTTTTAAACCAGATGGAAGCATCTACAATATTGGCAGCGATGGAAATCCTCTGGAGCACAATATTTTTAATGAATCTCTCAGAGATATCCTGAAGGAATCATTCTCGATAAATCAGGAATCATAAGAAAAAAGCAGTCTCACAAAAGATTACCATGATATTTTCTGGTAAATCCTGTGAAACTGCTTTTTATTATTCGTTCTCCATTCTTTCCTGCGTTATTGCAACAACCTTGATGCAGGATTTCATCATATTCACAAATTCTTTTGGCGGCATCGGTTCTTTCTGCGAGATCCATCGGCCAAATGCACAGATTACTGCATCACAGAAAAAATTCACATAAAATTCCGCATCTGTTTTTTCTCCAAGAATTTCACGGATATCTTCTTCCATAAGGGGACTCACAATATCCCTGAAATGATTAATAAAAGAATTCTGATCTTCTACTTTTATTACCTTCCTGTAAAAATCTTTATTTTCATAAAAATAATCACAAAGATGAAGTACACTGTCCCATCCGATCAGATTTTCTCCAATCTGCACATGACTCAGATATTCCACATCATAAATCCAGTTCACCAGATCAAATTTGTCTTTGAAATGATAATAGAAACTTTTTCGGTTCATATTACATTTTGCACAGATATCTGAAACAGTAATCTTTGCAAAAGGTGTCGTTTCCATCAGTTCCTTCAGTGCTGATGCAAGTGCACTTTTTGTAATATTGGAATCAGCCAACTTCCTTTCCTCCCCTTTTATCTATCCACGATCAATTAAGTCAGGTTACATATCTGCTGCAAACAATGCCGCTCCCAGTGCACCGCAAAGCTGAGATTTTGGACTGATCACCAGACTGGTGCCAAGTCTTTCTTCAAGAGTCTTTACAAGACCTTTGTTCTGCGCTACACCACCAGTCATCATATATGCTTCCTCTCCACCCACACGTTTAACCAGAGATGCAGTTTTGGCCGCAACTGCTTTATTCAATCCATGTACGATATCATCTGTATGTTTATTCTGAGCAATCAGCGAAACCACCTCTGATTCTGCAAAAACCGTACACATACTGGAAATTGTAATGTCTTCCTGATAGGAAAGTCCCACCTGGCTCAGTTCATCCAAGCTCATTTCCATTGTCTTCGCCATCATCTCCAGGAATCTTCCTGTACCTGCCGCACATTTATCATTCATAACAAAATTCTTCACAGATCCATCTTCGTTCAGTCGAATCACTTTGCTGTCCTGACCTCCGATGTCCACAACTGTACGTACACGCGGATCCAGAAAATGAGCACCCCTTGCATGACATGTAATCTCTGTGATACTCTTATCTCCATCAGAGATTGCAGTTCTTCCATAACCGGTAGTTACCACTGCATCCAGATCCTCTCGATTTAACTTTGCCTGTTTCAGTGCTTCCTCAAGCGCTCGCTCCGCACCATTGGCTGCCCCTGCCCCTGTTGGCATGATCACGCTGGAAATGATTTCTCTGTTTTTATCCAGGATCACCACATCTGTACTTGTTGATCCACTATCGATCCCGGCATAGTATCCTTTTCCCATGACTTTCTCCTTTTTTGTCTCATCCTGAATCCCAAGGCTTTCTGCAAATGCCTCCAGCCTGGTACTCAACTGTCCACTGCTCTGCAGTGTAAAATCCGACTCAATCTTGAGCAATGGAACATCTGTATGTCCCTTAATATCTGCATATTCAAAACTGTAAAAATCACAGAATTTAACCGTATGATAAATGATTCCTTTCAGGCTTGGATCCTGATACAATACTTTACGACCTGCATGATCCATCATTCGCATACACGGTATCTGGTGAAGCAGTTCTCCTGCATACCATTCCATCAGTGTGTCAAAATCCATTTCCTCTGTCGGTAAATTTTCACCAACAGAACGATTATATACACAGGTCTCATTCACAACAGGAAGAGGCATGGCAGCCTCTGTCATTTGAAATAATTCCTGCCCCATACGTGCGCCCAAAACAGCAAGATGAGGCTTTTGTATTCTCTCTTTCGGCTGAAATGCTTCAAGAAAAACCTTCTTATCAAAAGATTTTTCTTTATATGCCCCATAAGTCTCCGCAAGTTCCTTTAACTGGGCTGCAGTACGCTCCCGACTGCATTCTATATCACAGTGAAGCATATCAATCATATACAAAAAATCCATCTGTCCGCTATCTTTTAGTATATCATAAACACTACGAATTGTATCGCAGCAATTTACAAGTACCAGTTCTTTAATATTTCCCGCCAGTACTTCTTCCAGAACCGATTTGCCAAATCCACAGATATTAGGATGTGCCACCTGCTCTGCCCTGTCAAAACCTTCCGGCATTTCATTCAATATTTCACAGTCTCCACCCAGCGCCCTCAGAAGTTCTACTGGTGTATACTTACATACATAATATGTCTTACTCATGATCAAAATCCCCCAGCATTTCCAGGAAGGCTCCCAATCTGGTCGATGTCTGGCCTTCTCCTCCATGACTACGGTCACAACCATCCCCATCCAGGATCAGCATAGGTATACCAGCTTCCTCAAATCGCTTTTTGGCAATTCTTGAACCGCCAAGGGTATGTTTGCAACCCCAGTGATTAAACCAGACTGCACCGTCTGCGCCTGCCTGTTTCGCATGATGGATACCTGCCTCAATTCGACGTGAGATTGGTCCATTAAGCGCATGATATACCAGTCGCATCGCCATTTCTTCGTATGGGTCTTCAGAATGAACGGACAGATCCGCAACCTGAGACAGTTCACACCCTACGATCTGTGCACTGTCATTCAGAAGAAGCGCTTCTTTCACTGCATCAGACCAAAATGGAATGGTATGCATCCAGTAAATGTGTTTTCCTTTTTTAGGCGGTGCATTCTTTATATCTTTAAGTAATTTCTCTGTATATAACTTTTCTTCTTCCGTACCAAGAAGGATGTTATTGGTCATCCCACTATACAGTGGCGATACCAAATCAGAAGGAATAAAACGATCCGCCCTTGCACTTTGAAATTTTTCGAATTCTTCCAGTGTTTCCCGACCTCTCGCAACTCTCTCAGCCAGCAGATCTTCATCAATTAATCTGCCTGTCGTTTGTTCAAGAAATCTCTTTAAAGCCCTCAGCTGTGCCGCTACATAAGCTACATTTGACGCTGTCTGTCTGGATGGCACATCAATCGAAAAGACCGGCACATGATAAAATTCTGCCAATCTGTGAAAAGTAAGAAGATTTGCATCGCATGCAAGGTTCGTATATACAATGCATTTCGGTTTTGGCAGAAGCCCTTTCTCTGCTGCTCCAATAAACGTTTTGTGATAACTGCAGAGAGTCTCTGAAAGCCCTGAGTCTTCTGCATTCTGAAGAAATGCACGCTCTGCCTGAGATGCAGTCAGATAACAAGAAAAGCTTTCCACATTATATGGATATAATCCTGCCTCCTGTATCAGCTCACATGGAGTGAATACACTTACCAAAACAGAACTTTCCGGATGTTTTAATGGCTGCAGCATGACATTCATCATTAACTTTGCAAGATATTGATCTGATGGATTCATTCGCTTCGATGGTGCCACGGTAAATTTCAGGTTTTCTGCCTCCCAGCCTGTTTTCAGAAGCCAACGTGCTCTTTCCGGGTGTCCCTCACACCATTTTTCCACATAATTTCCAAATGTCTTTATTACGTCCAATTTTGGTCTGACCACCTTTCGATGTCTTTCATCACAGTATATAGCAAAATATTCCGGAATACAAGAAAAAAAGTCTGAAGTTGTTAACAAATTATCATTCTTAAATCCTCACATTTTTCACATTTTTACCAAAACAAAAAGTCCCAAACCCTACAAAAACAAGAGTTTGAGACTTTCTAATCGTGCCGCAGACCGGAATCGAACCGGTACGGGTATCACTACCCACGGGATTTTAAGTCCCGGGCGTCTGCCAGTTCCGCCACTGCGGCATATTAAATTGAAAAAATGGGGCCTATAGGGCTCGAACCTATGACCCTCTGCTTGTAAGGCAGATGC